>OMWJ01000002.1 GCA_900314725.1 uncultured Bacteroidales bacterium | reverse complement strand
CCACAACTTTTTAATACTTTAAAAAAATAAACGGCTTAAACCTCTGTGTTTAAGCCGTTTTAAGTTAAATTTGAATATCTCATTGTTGTCCTACATAGATTCGAACTATGAATGACTGAACCAAAATCAGTTGTGTTACCATTACACCATAGGACAATCCTTATTTCAGTTTGCAAAGGTAGTACTTTTTTTACGATTGGCAAATTTTTCAGTATTTTTTTTTGAAAAATTTTCTTAATTTTGCAAATCATTAATGTTATAAATTTATAAATCAATTGAATACTCTTTGTTGTTATGGATATGGTAAAAGATGATGATTTTGTATTACAACTGAAAGATTTCTCTTTGGCTTTTAAGAGAGACAATACTTGGCACGATGTTCTACATTCTATAAATATGTCTATCAAACGAGGAAGAATTACTGCCATAGTTGGAGAATCTGGTTCAGGAAAGAGTGTAACGGCTCTTTCTGTTATGGGTTTGTTAGATAAAAAGATTTCGAAAATATCCAACGGAGAGATAGTTTATAATTTGGAGTCTTGCAAGAATTTTAAAGATATTAGGGAGATAAGAGGGAAAAATGTCGCAATGATATTCCAAGATCCTATGACTGCCTTAAATCCTACAATGAAGTGTGGCAAACAGGTTGATGAAATGCTTCTTAATCATTGTGGGAAAAATAAACAAGAAGCAAAACAACAAACACTTGCATTGTTTAGAGAGGTGGATTTACCTGATGTTGAGCGAATATATAATTCCTATCCATTTGAACTTTCAGGCGGGCAAAGACAGAGAGTTATGATAGCAATGGCTGTTAGTTGTAATCCTGAACTGCTTTTTGCTGATGAACCGACAACAGCTTTGGATGTCGTAGTACAGAAAAAGATACTTGCTTTATTGGCTGATTTGCAGAAGAAAAGGAATATGTCTGTTGTATTTATTTCTCATGATTTGGAGTTAGTAGAGAACTTTGCGGATGATATTTTCGTGTTATATAAGGGTAATATAGTTGAAAGCGGAAAAGCAAAGGAGATTTTTTCTTCGCCACAACATCCTTATACCAAAGGTTTGATAGCTTCACGTCCTCCTGTGGATTATAAGCCTAAACGGTTGCTTACTGTCAATGATTTTTTGAGTGGCAAGGCTACAAACGTGGAGTTGCAAGAAAAAAAGGAAGAAAGCGTAAGCAAAGATAAAAAGGTTTTATTGGAGGTTAGGAACTTAGATATTGACTATATCCAAAAGAAAAATATTTTTGGAAAGCCTGTAAAAATAAACCATGTTATAAGGAATATGAGTTTTGATGTATATGATGGAGAAACTCTTGGTCTTATAGGCTTGTCTGGTTCTGGTAAATCTACTATAGGAAAGACTATAGTACAACTGTTGAAGCAAAGCGATGGAGATATAATTTACAAAGGGAAGTCTCTAAGTAAGCTAAGCAAACAAGAAAGAAGGGAAATAAAAAAACATATACAGATTGTATTTCAAGACCCTTATTCTTCACTTAATCCTTTGAAGACAGTAGGACAATGTATAACGGAAGTAATGAGAAATTTTGAGATACTGAACAAAAAAGAAGAATTGAAACATAGAACTTTAGAGCTGTTATCTCAAGTAGGATTAGATGAAGATTTTTATGATAGGTATCCACATCAACTTTCGGGAGGACAAAGACAAAGAGTTGTACTTGCAAGAACCTTATGTCTTTCTCCCAAACTGATTATATGTGATGAAAGTGTATCAGCCTTGGATGTTAGTGTTCAAGCTCAAGTGCTTAATCTGTTAAACGATTTAAAACGCAGATATAATTTTACTTATATATTTATTTCTCATGATATGAGAGTGGTTAAATATATGTCAGATAGAATAGTGGTGTTGAATAAAGACGGCTATCAGATAATAGAAAGCATAGATAAGATAACGGGTGATATAGATAGTTTTCTACAATAAAAAAAAGGCAAGCTACTTATATCGCACCGCTACAACCTAATTACCTTGCTGCATTCCTGCCCTGGGGACTTTCAAAGGGAGCTGGTCGTACAAGACTTGCCTTAGAAGTTTTTATTGTGAAAGAACTTTAAATCTCTTTTTTACGTCTGCAAAATTACAAATAAATTGACGACTGACAAAGATTTTCCTCTTTTTTTTCTCGTCTATTTATTTAAACCCTTATGCCAAAGGTTTCTTTTTAAATATTTTTTTCTCAATCCATGGCTGAAAAATAGCATAACATAGCAACAATATCAGCAATGTTGAGCCAATAAAGTTAATGATTTTAGCTTTGGAAAGGGTTGTTGATTTGCAGATAAACTCTATTTTGTGATTACCTGCAGGAACATACATTCCTCTAAGCACGTAGTTTGCTCTGAAATAAGGGACTTCTTTTCCGTCAATGTAAGCTTTCCAAGAGTCTTTGTAATATATTTCAGAGAAAACAGCAATCTGTGGAGTAGAAGAAGATGTGTTATAAACTCTATGAGTAGGGTTGTCGTTTTCTTCTGCTACAAACTGTATCTTTGCATTTGCATTATCTTTTGTCTCTTTTATTTGTGAAGAAAATTCTTTGTTTATAACCACTGTCTGTTTTGGATTGAAGTTATCCAAAGCAAGTATCTCTTCATTAGGATTATTAACCCATTTTATATTATTGACAAACCACGCTGCACCACAAGCCTCAGTGTTTTCTACAAAAGCATTTTGATTGGTGATAACATAACGTGTGTCTAACATATTCAACACACCCATGTTAGGCATTGGAAATCCTTGCATAGAAGAAGCCTGTTGATAAACTTGACGCAAAGGATTGTTTGCCAAAAGGGAGGTGTCGTTTAGGTCTTTTTGCTTATAAGAAGTGTTAGTAAAGTAGAAGTCAATCAAATCTTGGTATCTCTGTAGTTTGACAGCAGAATAACCGCCTATAGATGGGAAGAAATAAGAAGTGGAAGCATCATTGAAACTATTGACAGACATATTATAAACTCTATAATGCATAGGTTTTTGTTTGGAAAGCATATCCATTAAGTCCAATTCTGCTTTAGATGGATTAGGAAGAGCTTCGTATTTTGATTGATAACTTATCTCGTTATTAACATAGCGTTTATCAACAGCCCAAAGGTCTATGATGGCAGCAAGTCCTATTATGCAGAATACTATAGTTTGATTCTTTATCCTGCCACGCATATGAAGGAACAAAGCAAGAAAAGCAATTGCAATAAAGATAAAACTGCGCATAGCGTCTGAGCTAAACATATCTTGTCTGTCAGCAATCAAAGCACTGACAAAAGAAGGTCCTAACACCTTGGCAAATGTCTCGTCTTTAGGACTTGAGAAATCGCTGAACATATCAGGAGTAACAAAGCAAAGAAAAGTAATCAATAGCGTAACACCACCACTTATGTATAGGGAAATTTTCCTTTTCTTATCATTATCAGACTCCAAGAAAGCTTTCAAGCCAAAGAAAGCCGCAATACACATAGTTACATTTGTTATAACCAAAGCCATAGAAGGAGTACGAAACTTATTATATAGTGGTAAGTGATAGAACAACCATTCATTTAAAGCCATAAAGTTGTTACCCCAAGAAAGCAAGATGCTAAACAGTGTTGCAACCAAAAGCCACCAACGATTCTTGTTTTCTATTATCAAGAAACCAAGCAAGGATAAGAATATTATTATTGCACCAAAATATACAGGACCAGCAGTAAAAGGTTGTGTCCCGAAATAGTTTGATTGCAAATACATATTAGCCACTTGCTGAAATTCGTTGTTGTTCTTTGTGATAGGAGTGGTAGATTGCAGTTCTTTCATACGGTTTATTGTGGTCTTATTGTCTTGCAAACGTTTTATATCTGCAGCACCACCACCTTTGTAATCAGGAATAAGAAGTGTCATAGTTTCTCCTTTTCCGTATGACCACTGATAAGCGTAGTTGATGTCCAAACCTTTGTCGCTTATCTGTTGATTGGTGTTGTTGTTTGGATGAATTGTGAGTTCAGAACCACCTCTCATTGTTTGTTTTACGTACTCTTGATTAACCATTAGATGACCAGCAGAAGGTAGAACAGCAATCAATGCACCACAAACTAAAAATGCAAGACTCTTAGCAAAGTCTTTGATTTCTTTCTCTTTGATTGCGAAGACAAAATAACTAACTGCAATAATGATAGCAGTTATAAGAGTATAATAAGTTATCTGTATGTGATTGAAGTGTATTTGTAAAGCAAGACAAAGAGCGAAAAGAGTAAGACCTTTGACATATTTCTTTTGGAAGACTAATATCATACCTGCAAGAGTAGGAGCCATCATCGCCATTGCCCACGCTTTAGTTATGTGTCCTACTCCTATTATAATAATATTGTAGGAGCCTAAGGCATAAATCAAACCTGCAAAGATAGACATCCAAGGATTTACTCTCATAGTTACCATAAATACATAGAAACCTAAAGCTAATAAGAACAAAACTCCTGCAGAAAGATTATAAGAACCAAGAGTTAGGGGCTTAGCAATAAATTCAGTAACGTTGTAGTTAGGACTATTAATTAACTGATATGCTGGCATTCCTCCAAACATAGAGTTTGTCCATTCTGAATAATCGCCTGTCTGCTTATGATAATCAACAAGTGATTTACTCATTCCCTCAAATTGCGACATATCACTTTGTGATAGTTGTTTATTGTTTAATACAGGAGAAAAGTAAATAAACGATGCGATTATAAAAACTAAAACCGCTACAATGTGAGGTAATATTTCCTTGAAATTTATTTTTTTCATATCTGTTATTTCTTTTATTTTATGGTACTTCCGTTTTTGAACTGCTTTTGTGGTTCAACAAAACACAACTCTCCGTCAGCGTTTTCTGCCATAAGAATCATACCTTGACTTTCTATTCCTTTAAGATTTTTAGGTGCAAGATTGACAAGAACGCTTACTTGTTTGCCAATGATTTCTTCTGGTGAAAAATATTCAGCTATACCACTGACTATAGTTCTTTTATCTATTCCTGTATCAATTGTTAGTTTAAGTAGTTTTTTTGTTTTTGTAACTTTTTCGGCCTCAAGTATTGTTCCTACTCTAATATCCATTGCGGAGAAATCTTCAAAACTTACATTAGGTTTTTGAGGAGTAACTTCTGCATTGTTTATAGCGTTAGCTTTTTTGCTTGCTTCTAACTTGTTAAGTTGCTTTTGAATGTCTGCGTCCTCTATTCTTTCAAATAAAAGTTCAGCAGGCTGGATTTCTTGTCCAACTTTTAATAATTCGCAATTTCCAGCTTCAAACCATTTTAAAGAATTTAGATTAAGCATTTGTTGAAGTTTCTTTGCAGAGAATTGAACGAAAGGTTCCATCAAAATAGCTAAGTTCGCACAGATCTGAAGGGAAATATTCAAAACTGTCTCTGTGCGTTTTATGTCTGTTTTGAAAGTTTTCCAAGGCTCGTTTTCTGTTAAATATTTATTACCAAGTCTTGCAAGGTTCATCATTTCAAACAAAGCATCTCTGAATTTATAGTTTTCTATTAGCGTTCCTATCTTTTCAGGGTAGAGTTTTATCTCTTCTATTGTTTGTTTATCTAATTCATTTAATTCATTCTTTGCAGGAACTTTACCATTAAAGTATTTATGAGTAAGAACTATTGTTCTATTCACAAAATTTCCAAGAATGGCAACAAGTTCTGAATTGTTTCTGGTTTGAAAATCTTTCCAAGTAAAGTCATTGTCTTTTGTTTCTGGAGCATTGGC
Source organism: uncultured Bacteroidales bacterium (assembly GCA_900314725.1). Classification (GTDB taxonomy): domain Bacteria; phylum Bacteroidota; class Bacteroidia; order Bacteroidales; family P3; genus Scybalousia_A. The sequence continues at coordinate 209,187 of OMWJ01000002.1, read as the reverse complement.
ACAAAGAACATATTTAAGGACATCTTGTTTGTTAGGAAAGTCTTCTAAGTATTCATTTAGCCAAACAGCCCAATTTCTTGAAGTAGAGATTTTATCACCTTCTAAATTTAGGAATTCATTTGCAGGAACATTCTCTGGCAGAATATAATCTCCAGCTGCTTTTAGCATAGAAGGAAAAACAATACAATGGAAAACAATATTATCTTTTCCAATAAAATGTACAAGTTTAGTGTCTTTTTGTTTCCACCATTTTTCCCAATTATCTTTATCGTATTCTATTGTATTTGAGATATATCCTATAGGAGCGTCAAACCAAACATAAAGAACTTTACCTTCAGCATCTTTCAGTGGAACTTTGATTCCCCAATCTAAGTCTCTGGTAACGGCTCTTGGTTGCAAACCATTATCAAGCCAAGATTTACATTGACCATATACGTTTGTTTTCCATTCTTTGTGGTTTTCTAATATCCACTCTTTTAGGAATGATTCGTAATCATTTAGAGGCAGGAACCAATGTTTTGTTTCTTTTAACACAGGAACGTTCCCGCTTAAAGCACTCTTTGGATTTATCAAATCTGTTGCATTTAGTGAAGAACCACAACTTTCACATTGGTCTCCGTAAGCACGTTCATTGCCACATATAGGACAAGTTCCGGTAATGTATCTGTCAGCAAGGAAAGTTTGTTCTTGTTCATCGTAATACTGTTTGCTTGTTTGTTCTATAAACTTTCCTTCGTTATAGAGTTTAAGAAAGAAATCGGAAGCAGTTTTTTGATGAATGTTGCTCGTGGTTCTTGAATAGATGTCAAAAGAAGTGCCAAACTCTTCAAAGCTTTTCTTTATTATATTATGGTATCTATCTACAACATCTTGAGGAGTGCAACCTTCTTTTTTTGCTCTTATGGTTACAGGTACGCCATGCTCATCACTACCACCAATAAATAAAACCTCTTCTCCCATCATTCTAAGATAACGACAGTAAATATCAGCTGGAATATAAACTCCTGCCATGTGTCCTATGTGAATTGGACCATTAGCGTATGGAAGAGCAGTAGTAACTGTAAAGCGTTTGAATTTCTTTTCTTTGTCTGTGTATGTCATTTCTCTGTTATAATTTTTCTCTTATTATGTTTTGTATATCTTTTATAATAGAATCTGCCAAATGTTCAGCAGTTGTAACGTTGTTGCTTTCTGCATAGATTCTAAGTATTGGTTCGGTGTTACTCTTGCGAAGATGTACCCATTCATTCTCAAAGTTTATCTTTACACCGTCAGTAGTTATTACCTCATAGCTATTGTATTTCTCTATCATAGAGTTTAATACTAAGTCTATATTTATCTCTGGTGTAAGTTCCATTTTCTTTTTTACGATAACATAGTCAGGGTAAGAATCTCTAAGGTCAGAACATTTCATTCCTTTCTTTGCTAAAAGAGTAAGGAAAAGAGCAATTCCAACAAGAGCATCTCTTCCATAATGACATTCTGGATAAATTACTCCTCCGTTTCCTTCTCCTCCAATCACAGCATTTACTTCTTTCATTTTCTCTATAACATTCACTTCTCCCACAGCAGAAGCATAGTATTTCTGATTATATTTCTTTTCTGTAATATCACGTAATGCACGAGAGGAAGAAAGATTGCTAACGGTATTGCCTGGAGTGTGTTCCAAAACATAGTCTGCTACACTTACTAATGTGTATTCTTCAACAAAAGGTTTCCCACTTTCAGTAACCAAAGCAAGTCTATCTACGTCTGGATCAACAACAAAACCAACATGACAATGCTCTCTTTCTACTAATTCGCAAATATCTCTTATGTTTTCTGGTAGCGGTTCAGGATTGTGAGCAAACAAACCTGTAGGTTCATCATTTAAGGCAAAAACATCTTCAACGCCAAGAGCTGCAAGAAGTTTTTTTAATACAAAACCACCTGTGGAATTAACTGAATCAAAGGCTACTCTAAATTTTGCTTGTTTTATTGCTTCAACATCAACTAAAGGCAGAGCTAAAACTTTTTCAATATGTTTTTCAACAGCATCTTCTATTTTAGTGTATTTACCTAATTGTTTAGCATCGGCGAAACAGAAATCATTTTTATCTGCAAGTTCCAATACTCTTTCACCTTCTTGCTTTGAAATAAATTCTCCGTTTCCAGCCAAGAATTTTAATGCGTTCCATTGTACAGGATTATGAGAAGCAGTTAGGATAATACCACCATCTGCTTTGTTATCTACAACAGCTACTTCGGTTGTAGGAGTAGTACTTAATCCAGTATCCATAACATCTACGCCCATAGCCATTAATGTGCCGGTAACTAAATGAGAAACCATTTCTCCTGATATTCTTGCATCTCTTCCTATCAAAATAGAGATTTTTTCTTTGCCCGTTTTCTCTTTTATGAACTGAGCAAATGCAGAAACGAAACCAACCAAATCAACTGGAGTAAGGTTATTGCCTGATTTTCCTCCAATTTCTCCTCTAAAGCCTGAAATAGATTTAATTAATGCCATAATATATTTAGTTTTTGTGAATATACTTTTAAAAGAATTTGCAAATTTAAGCATTTTTCCAATTTTATGATTATAATTATCTTATAAAAATGTATTAATTTTGGCAAAATTTTGTTTGAATCAGCAGAAAGACTATTAGACCCTATGGAGATAAGAACTATTACTATTGTAGGCAACGGAAATGTGGCAGAACATTATAATAATGTTATGCTAAAAAAAGGTTTGGATGTCAAGATAGTTTCTTCTCATGAACCTTTCAATAGAAAATACTTTTCTTCCGACCTTGTTATTTTGGCTGTGAAGGATGATGCTCTACCACAAGTTACCCAAAATATATTGCAAAGCCTTCAAAGTCCATTGGAAGACAATCAAATATTAGTTCATACAAGTGGATATATGCAGACTGATTTTTTGAGTTCTTTGTGCAAAAACTATGGTTCTTTTTATCCTTTGCAGACTTTGAAGAAAGGGATTGAGATAGATTTTTCAGATGTTCCTCTCTGTACGTGGGCAAACAACGAAAAGAGTATGCAACTTTTGGAACGCTTAGCAAAAAAATTATCAAACATACACTATACTCTTACAGATGAACAAAGAAAGACTCTACATATATCTGCTGTGTTTGCAAATAATTTTACAAATCACCTGATGTATATCTCCAAAACTTTAATGGAAAATAAGGATTTAAGTTTTGAGCTTTTATATCCTTTGATAAACAAAACATTTGAAAATATAAAACAAAAAGATCCTAAACTTTGTCAGACCGGGCCTGCTTTTAGAAATGAAAAACACATAATGCAAGAACACTTAAAGCAACTTTCTTTATTAGAACAAGAGATTTACACCTCAATAAGTAAGAGTATAATAAATACATATAAAGATTAAACATTATGAAAAACATAGTTGTATTAACAGGAGCAGGGATTAGTGCAGAAAGTGGAATAAGTACTTTCCGAGATTCCAATGGTTTGTGGGAAAACTATAGAATAGAGGATGTGGCAAATTATGATTCTTTTGAGAAAGATGAGGAATTGGTAACGAAGTTTTATAATGAAAGACGCCGACAGCTTACTTCTGTAGAACCTAATGAAGGACATAAGCAGCTTACTCGTTTAGAAGAAAAATATAATGTAACAATAGTTACTCAAAATGTTGATGATTTGCATGAAAGAGCAGGTTCTAAACATATTATTCATCTTCATGGAGAACTGACAAAAGCTTGTTCAAGATATGATAAAGATGAAGTATATGAGATAGGCTATCACGACATCACTCCTTTTGATAAAGACAAACGAGGAATGATGCTTAGACCTTTTATTGTCTGGTTTGGTGAGCCTGTTCCAGAGATAGAACGTGCAATAAAGGTATGTGAAAAGGCTGATATTTTGATTGTAATAGGCACTTCCCTTGTTGTCTATCCAGCAGCAGGACTTATGAATTATACAAAGCAAGGATGTAAAAAATATCTTATAGATCCTAACAAACCAGATGCTAATTTGAATGGAATAAACTTTGTTCAACAGAAAGCTTCTATCGGAGTTAAAACAGTAGTAGAAGAACTTTTAAATGATTAGAAGTAGTTTTGCAACAAAGAAACCTATGTAGGTGCCGGCAGCATAACCAAATAAACCAACAGCAATGCCTGGACCAATCACAGCTTTGTTTTTTAGTGCAGAACCTATGACAGGAGCAAAAGGAGGAGAACAAATCAGAGAAATGCTTGTTGTTAGAGTTGTGTCGGTGTCTATTTTGAACAAAGCAGATAAAATAACATGAAAAAACAAAGTTCCAAGTGTTGCAACTGTAGTGAATAAAAAGATATTTGAATCTATATTTGAAAGAGTTTTCAGACTTACTTGTGAAGCAACGGCAATAGAAAAAACAAGAATTAAATAAGTACCTGCTTCAAAGGTTCGTTTTAAAGAACGAACCTTTTTATTCATAGATGCAAGAACAGACAGCAGACTTATAGTCAAAATAAAAATAGACTGAAACATTTCTTTTGGGAACAGAAATGCAACACCTCCACCTATAATAATGATTATTATTGCTAACCCAAGAGCAGAAAAAAGACTTCTAAGATTGTCTTTGCGAAATAGACCTAAGAACAGTTCTTTATCGTGATTATCTATTTGAATATTAAGTTCTTCTTTTGATTTATTGTCCTTAAAATCGGGCATAAAAAACAACAAAACTTTCTTTCCTAAAACAATGACAAAAATTAGATATACAGCACTTAGCATTGTACTATAAGTAGAAACAAGTATATAAGTTGAATTATCTACTCCAAGAGCTATCTTTAAGGATGCAAGATTAGCATTTCCTCCCGTATAAAGCCCCGTTAGCATTCCTCCTATGGAAGAAAACATATCAGGATTGTCTTTTCCGTACAATAGAAAACCTACAATGATAGCAAGAATGCAGCCTAAGATTCCTAAAATAGTTGATTTGATAAAAGCAGGAGCAAGTCTTAGCCAAGAACGTACATCAGAAGAAAACAAAAGAAGAGGTATAGCTAAAGGAATAGCAAAAGAGGCTATGTTAGTTTGTAAGGAATGTATCTCTTTAGTGTCGGGTATTAAGCCTGTAATTCCTAATGTACAACCGATAATGTAGGCTATGATAATGCTACCGACTTTGTTTAGCAGACTGCTTTTATAGGTTAGCCAAAGGATTAGCAGAGGGCAGAATAAACATATAGCTATTATTATAATATTCATAATCTTTTCTTTTAAAATCTACAACAAAGAGTTGCTTTAAACAAAATATCGTTCCACTTTATGTTTAAATCTTTTTGAGTATTCTGATTTAGATTGTTATAGAAAGCAGAAAGGTTGATACCTAAAAAGTCATTGAAACGATAATTGATAGTAAATCTTCCCATAAGATTGAAGAAATACTTATGTTTCGTGTCTATCTGTTCTATTGTATTGTTGTATAGATAAGCATTGTTTATAGCAACAAACATAGGTATTGCTGAAAGATGAAAGAGAAGTTTGCCTTTGTTGGGAGTGTAGTTGTAAGCATAACCTAAGCCCAAGGAAGCAGAAGAAAACTCTATCTCTTTGGTGTTGTCAAAATGATTTACTATTGTATTGTTTTGAAAATACACATTGCTTTGAGAAAAGTTAGTGTAGAAAAGTAAAGAACCTGCAGAATGTTTTTGAACACATCTCTGGTCAATGGCAGCAGTCAAGGAGAATTTTTTTGAATTGAAAACATGATAAGCTCTTAAATGCCTCGTCTTTACTTTTATATCGCCTCTTTTTATTTTGAAATTACTGCCAAGAAGATTGTTTTCCATTTCACCATCAAAGTCATCAGTCTCCAATCTTCTGAATTCAAATCCCCAAGCATTGGCTGAAAGAGAAAGAGTAAAGTCTTTAGCTTCGCCAACCAAATTAGCAAGAGAACACCCTAAGATAAGGTTTCTGTAGCCAAAGGTGGTGGAAACTTGATAGTTGAAACGCGAATGGGCATTCAGTTCTGTCTTTCCATAAAGAGGAACATTTTTTATCTCTGCTCCTAAATCAACAACCGCAAAATTATTGTTAAGGTTAATCATCCAGCCATTGTTGGCAATGGTATAGTAGTTTGTGTCTATTTTTTTTAAAGAAGAAAGGTTAAACATCTTGTCTATCTTCCAAAGAAAAGAATCTTTTTCTTTTTGAGCATAGTTTGGTATCGCAGCAAACAAAAATATTATAAAAAACATTAAGTTTTTTCCCATAAAACATCAACTCTTTTTTTTCTAAAATCAAGTCTTTTTTTCTTAAAACCAAGTCTTTTTACATAAAAGAGTTGGTTTATTTTGCAAAGATAAAATATTTGAACGAAATGAGAACTGTTTTTGCGGTAAAAACAAAAGAACGCAGTCTTTATTTGACCACGTTCTTTTCTTTTATGTTGTGTTGTTATGATTTATTTAACTATTTTCATTTCGTTTATCAAGTTAGTTGCTCCTGCAAACTTGTCTATAATGAAAAGCACATAGCGAATATCAACAGAGATACATCTTTGTAAGTCTGGGTTGAAGGCTATGTTGCCACTCATTGCTTCCCAGTTGCCGTCAAAAGCAAGTCCTATTAATTCACCTTTTCCGTTCAAGGTTGGAGAGCCTGAGTTTCCTCCTGTAATATCAACATTAGTTAGGAAACCAACAGGTACTGTTCCATTGACTGCATATTGACCGAAATCTTTTGCTTCATACAATTGACGAAGTTTTGTAGGTACGGTGAATTCCCAAGAAGAATTGTCTTCCTTGTCCATAACTCCGTCAAGAGTAGTGTAATATTTATAGGTAACTCCGTCTTTAGGAGCATAACTCTTTACCTGTCCGTAAGTATAACGAATGGTTGAGTTTGCATTAGGAGCAAAGTGTTTGTCTTTTTCCATTTCCATTATTCCTTTGACAAACAAACGGTTTGCCTTTGCAAGTTTATCTCTGTCCTCGCTGATAGAACGCATTTTTGAACGAAGATTGTCAAGTATTTGTTTGGTAAGAATGTATGCAGGGTCGTTTTGAAGTAGAGACAAATCCTTAGACTTTAGGAGATTCATTATCTTTTCTTTGCTTACTAAATTTGAAGTTGCGAAAATGTCTTCTGCAATTTGGTTGAAATTATATCCATATTTAAAAGCATAGTTCAAAAACTCAGGACTTTGTAGTGTCATTGGGACGTTTCTAAAATAAACATCCAAGCCAGCAGCCATAAGTTTCTCTTCTGTCAAATCATTATAATCTTTGAAAATACCGTCCAAGTAAGAATCCCAGTCTTTTATCAGAGCCTCAAAAGTGGCTTCATCTGCTGATTTTATTGTATTTTCAAAACCATATAGACGTGTTGCGATGCTGAAAATGCTTGCACCTCTGAAAATAGCTTCGTTGGTATATACTCTTAGATAGTCATATTCTCCGTTATTGTCGTAATAGTTCTGTATATCGTCAAGAACATTGCCATACATTTCACTTCTGTTACCGCTCTTGTCTTCTTTTATCCAAGAAGCAAAGCGATTCTCCAAATCACGCTTAGTTCCATAAACATTCAAACGTTTCAAGCATTGTGTTTGCCCTATGTAGAATTTCCAATAATTAGAAAGGGAAGCAAATTTTGCTGCATATTGTATTCTTACTTTTGGATCCGCTTTCATATCTCTGTCCATAACATTACGCAAAGCCTCTCTTGCAGTAACAACAGAAGGATTGTAAATGTCAATAGCTTGTTTTACACCTTCAGAAGGAAGAAATCTGTCTGTGGAACCAGGATAACCTATAACCATAGCGAAATCGTTTTCCTTAACACCTTTGAGAGATATAGGTAGATAGTGTTTTGGTTTCATAGGGATATTGTCTTTGGAATACTCAGCAGGCTTTCCGTCTTTGTCAGTATAGACTCTGAAGACAGAAAAGTCGCAAGTATGTCTTGGCCACATCCAGTTGTCGGTATCACTTCCAAACTTTCCTATTGACTGAGGAGGAGCTCCAACCAAGCGAACATCTTTATAAACCTCATAAACGAAGAGAATATACTGATTTCCGTTGAACATTGTTGCTACTTCGGCTGTGTAGGTAGTTCCTTTTGTTGCGTTTTCAACAATTCTCTTTGAGTTCTTTCTGACTATTTCTAATCTGTCGTCCTCAGAAGTTTTGTTTGTAACTCCCTCAAGCACTTTGTCAGACACGTCTTCCATTCTTATGAAGAATTTAGCGGTCAATCCAGGATTAGGAAGTTCTTCTCCTTTGTTGTAAGCCCAGAATCCATTGGAAAGATAGTCGTGTTCTATAGTGGAATGGGACTGTATCCACGAATAACCACAGTGATGATTAGTAAGAATAAGACCTTGGTCGGAAACAATCTCACCTGTACAACCTCTGCCGAACTGAATGATAGCATCTTTCAAAGAGGCTTTGTTTATGTCGTAGATTTGTTTTGGTGTAAGTTTCAAACCTTTTGCTTTCATATCTTTGTATGTCTGCTTATCCAAGTACATAAGCAACCACATTCCTTCGTCTGCCTTAACCAAAGGGCTGAAAGCAAACAAACTCGCTAATAGTATAAGTACTAATTTTTTCATTTTTTTTATTTTTTATGTTATTAATTTGCTTTTATTAATTAAACGTCTGATAATCTATATTATTGTAACAGATGTTGATGAATGACTAAAACAAACTACCTTGTATGGTATCATCGTTTTCTATGAAGTCATCATCATTGAATTCTACAGGAGTATTGCGTTCATTAGTCGTTTCATTGTTTTCTATTAACTCTTCTTCTACGATTTCTTCTTTTGGTTCAACGTATTCTAAGGCTTTAAGTATTTTTATTTTCACCTTGGACTCTTTGCTTAGTTTTTTACCCTTAGCTCTGTATTTCATTATATCTATGAACTCAGCAACGTTTATCTCTTCTCCATTGACGCTAATCATAGGTAGCCAATCGTTTAATATATGATTAACTTCCGCTTTTTTATCATCAATGAAGAATATTCTGCTTTGAGAAACAGGCTCAGGTAAGAAACGCTTTATAAACCACTGCTTTGTTTCCAAGTCTTTATAAATAATTGAAATAGGTTTTTTAGGATTGAACTTTTCTATAACAAGAGTGTTGTCCTCAAAATGCAGGCTCATATTAGGTTCAGCTATCTGATACCAGCCAGCACTATTAACTAACAATAGTTTATCATTTGCTCCAAACTCTCCAAGAAGAATACCTCTTTCTTCGGTGTTGAGTTTCATAATGGAATCATCTAACCAAATCTTGCGAGCAGAAAGAGTGGAGACACCGCCTGATTTTAAACCTACACTACGTACAGGATTATTATTCACTATATTTCCTCTTGCACTTCTGTTCTTTATATCTAATTGAGCAAAATCATAGATGAAATTAGTCTTTCTCATTCTTGGACTTACTTTTAGATGAACTGTAACTTTTTCTGCCTCTCCGTTGCTGTTTGCAGAAAAATAGAGTAGGGTAGAACCGCTTACACCCTGAGTGAAATCATATTCTTTGTCTCTTATCACACTTGTTACAGCACAACGTTTTGCGAAACAACGTCCAAAAGGTCCGTTATTATACATCATATTATATATAGTTCTTTCATCATTTCTTCTGAACAAAGCAATGTATATGATGTTTTCTCCCACAAAATCTTTCTCAGCAACCTTTCTTACCGAATATTTGCCGTTCTTATGAACAATGATTATCTCATCAAATTCTGAACAGTCGCAGACATATTTAGCATTCTCGTCATTTTTCAGTTTGTATCCTGCAAAACCACTCTTGTAGTTGCAGTATAATTTCTCTGTTGCCACCGCTGCAGAAACAATCTCTATCTTATCAAAGTCTCTAATCTCAGTCTTTCTTTCTCTGCCTTTGCCGTATTTGTCTTTTAAATGCTTGAACCAACGTATAGAGTAATCAATGATATGCTCTAAGTTGTTTTTCACCTCCTCCATTTCAAACTCTATACTCTCAAGGTCTTTTTCTGCTTTGTCGCTATTGTATTTGGATATTCTGTCAATAGGAATCTTTCTGAGCCTTTGAACATCTTCTAATGTAACTTCACGGATAAGATTTTTAACGAAAGGTTCTAAGCCTTTGAATATAGTGTCGTTTATCTCTTGGTCGGTAGTACAAGGTTTGATGTCTTCATATATTTCATTCTCTATGAATATTCTCTCCAACGAAATCCATTGCCATTTCTCTTTCAGTTCGTTCAGTTGTATCTCTAACTCCATTCTCAACAAAGAGACAGTCCTGTTGGTGTTCTTTCTGAGAATCTCACTGATAGGCATAAAGGCTGGCTTTTGGTTCTCATCTATCACGCAGGAGTTGGGAGCAATGCTCACCTGACAATCAGTGAAAGCGTAAAGGGCATCAATAGTCTGGTCTATGGAAGCGTCGTTAGGAAGGTGTAGTCTTATCTCTGCTGTACTTGCAGTGTTGTTCTCTATCTTCTTTATCTTTATCTGGCCTTTGTCTGTAGCCTTTGCAATGGAATCAATAAGAGAATCACTTGTGGTGGAGAAAGGTATCTCTGTAATTACAAGCGTTTTTTTGTCTTCTTGCGTCATCTTTGCTCTCACAAGTATTCTTCCTCCTCTCACTCCATCATTATATTTAGAAACATCCATAAGACCTCCTGTCTGGAAATCGGGATATATGGTAAAAGGCTTATCTTGAAGTATGGCTATGCTCGCATCTATTAGTTCGTTGAAGTTGTGAGGAAGAATCTCACAGGCAAGACCTACTGCAATACCTTTGGCTCCTTGCGCAAGAAGAAGAGGAAACTTCATCGGTAGAGTGTCTGGCTCTTGTTTCTTGCCGTCATAATTAGGATGAAAAGTAGCTGTTTTGTAATTGAAGGCAACCTCAAGGGCAAACTTTGAAAGACGTGCTTCAATATAACGACCAGCAGCAGCAGAGTCTCCTGTTAGGATATTACCCCAGTTTCCTTGAGTATCAACCATCAGTTCTTTTTGACCAAGTTGAACCAAAGCACCATAGATAGAAGCATCACCATGCGGATGATAGTGCATAGTATTTCCGACAATATTGGCAACCTTATCCATTCGCCCGTCATCAGATTCATACATAGAGTGAAGAATACGTCTTTGAACAGGCTTTAAGCCGTCATTTAAATGAGGTACGGCTCTTTCAAGTATTACGTATGAAGCATAGTCAAGAAACCAATTCTCGTACATTCCTCTTATACTCTGCATCTGTCTTTGAGAAGAACGTGCTTCGTTTGTGGGTTGATTGTTGTCAGTTGTATTGTCGTTGATATTATCCATTTTTGCTATCTTTTTACTGTTGCAAAAATAATAAAATTTAAGGAAACAGGCAGAAAACAATGATTTTTTTGTTTGTGTCTTTGTTTTTACTTCTTTTGCGAAAGTCCATTCAGAACTTTGACGCTGTTTTTATTCTAAAGAAATATGAGCATATAAGAAGTATATTTTGTAGACGCCTATAGGGGGAGGTTGTCGTCGTCATCGTTTTTATACAAATTAAAGGATAAGAAATATAAAAAAATATAAAGTCTCTATGGCAAAAAGAGTCTATGTTTAGTGTGTAAAGAGTTGATGTTTGTATAAGAAGAGAAAGTGTTTTCTTTTGAAAGGCTTGATGATAACTATGTAGATGATGTTGTAGACATCATGGTTTTTATATATTCTTCATATATAAAAGTCTAAAAAAAAGTTGACGACGACACCTTCCCCCTATAGGCGTCGTCGTCATAAAATGGTTTAGAACGATAAAGTTTTTATCCAAGAAGAGACATAAACCATTTTGTTATCTCTGGGTCTTGATGAGAGCCTATGACAAGAGAATGTTTTGCGTCTAATTCAAGTATCTTGTCCATATCTTCTTTGCTCAGTTCAAAATCAAAGATATCAATGTTCTGTTTCATTCGCTCAATCTTAGAAGACTTTGGAATGATGATAACATCACGTTGTAGTAAATATCTAAGGGCTATTTGTGCAACACTCTTGTTATATTTTGTGCCTATCTCGGTTAGAGAAGGGTTGGATAAAAATCCGTTCTTACCTTCAGCTAAAGGACCCCAAGCCATAATCTTGCAATCTAATTCGTCCATATATTCCTTAGCTTTCACCTGCTGACAGAATACATGAGTCTCCACCTGATTGACCATAGGCTTCACTGATACATTATGTGAAAGGTCTATCAGCCTGTCACTTGGAAAGTTACTCACACCAATAGTATGAAGTTTGCCTTCTTTGTACGCCTCTTCCATTGCACGATATGCTCCATAGTAATCACAGAAAGGCTTGTGCAGTATCTATCATACGATAACCTACTTTCAAAGCATCGCTGACACATCTTTCACACTCTGACGGTTCTACCTGAAAAACACCATAACCGACTTGAGGCATTATTATGCCGTTGTTTAGTTTTATCTCGTTCATCGCTCTAAATATGTTAATTTAAAAACCTAAATCTTTTAACCAATCAATGACTTTCTTATCATTTGTGCGGACCTCATGACCGTAGATAGAGAATCCTTTCAAGACGTTTGCCTTTGGATAAGCTTTCTTTACATCTTCAACACAGGAAGCCAAGCCGCTACCTTCGTGTGTTGTGAAAGGAATAATGGTTTTGTTATTCAAATCATAGTCTTTGAAGAAACTGAACATCACTTGAGGATAAGTTCCCCACCATACAGGACCACCAATAAAGATAGTCGAATATTGGTCTATGTTTTCTATCTTTCCTTTATAAGTTGGCAACTCTCCTTTGTTGGCCTCTTCTTTTGCAACTTTGATTAGATCATTGTAAGGCATTGCATAGTCTTTGTCGGCTACGATTTCAAATTGGCTACAGCCAATATGTTTGCAGATAAGGTCTGCTACTATTTTAGTGTTTCCAACCTTGATGTTACCAACAGAGTATTGTTCTCCCGGAAGAGAGAAGAATACTACAAGGACTTTTTCTTTGTCTGTTTCAATTTGTGTATTCATATCTTTCTTTGTTTTTTTGTTATTATCTTTGTTATTTGCACTGCTCTGAGAACAGGCGTTAAAACTTAACAAAAAAAGGCAGACGAGGAAAATTATTTTCATTTTATCTTTTTGTTAGGTTATCTAATACTTCACGTATAGGTTCAGAATACTGTCTGCCAAGATTTATTTCCGTGATATTTAGCAGAGAAGTAAGTTGTTTTGGACTTATTCCTATATGCAGACACATAGCCATGTGCCCCATTGCCATAGGTTCTACTCCACCTAAACCTGCAAGCATACTTACCGTAAAAAGTTCTCTGTCTTTGTATGAAAGGATATCTCTTTCAAAAATATCGCAGAACAGATGTTCTTTTAAGAAAGTATCTATTATAGGAGCAAGTACAGCGTATGAACCCTTTGGAGCATCTTTGCTGATACCCGAAAGTTTTTCCAATATCTCCGCTCCTCTTATGTACTTATCTCTTATGTCTTTAATATCAGAACATTCTTTACCCCAATTATCTTTTATACCTTTAGTCTGTCTTTCTTTCAGAAGTTCGTCTAAAGTTGTCAAAGCTCTCAACGAACGTGGAAAGCCGCAATATGCGTATGCTTGAACCAGTAGTTCTTTAACTTCATTCACTGTCATATTTTCTTTTAGAGCTTCTTCTAATGCTTGTTTTAACATAAAGAGGTTTCCTTGTGCAGTATAGTTTCCTATGCTTACGATTGCTTTCTGACGTGAAGAAAGAACAGTGTTTTCTTTTTCAAAAATATCTTTAGCCTTGTTGCAGGCATTTAGATAATCTTTATCATTCACTGACTCAAGCCAAGTAGTTCCTCCTTCTTTACCGGGATTGCATTCTATGGCAAGATGAGCAAACCAACTGTCAGGTGCTGCCCCATGCCAATGCTCTACATTTGGAAGAATTTCCACTACATCACCCGGATAAAGTCTGCGAGCCTCTTTTCCTCTTTCCTGATAATAACCTATTCCTGCCGTAGCAATAAGCATTTGTCCTCCTGAGTGTTTATGCCAATTGTTTCTGCAAGAAGGCTCAAAGGTAACATTAAATATAGGAACGTTCAACTCTTTATTAAAAGAAACGACAGACAGATAACTTTGTCCAATAAAATATTTTGCAAAGGCTTCATTTTTTTCACCTAATGAATAAGGCTGGTGAAAATCATTGGGATTCTGTGCTTTTATTATGTTTGTCATAATTGCTGTAATTATTAATATGAATATTAGTTTTATTTTCATGTTTTTATTCCGTTTTATTAGAAACTTTGAGTATCATAACACGGGTTATTGTATTTCTCTTAAAACTCTTGCTGGAGAACCAACTGCAATAGTATTGTCTGGAATGTCCTTTGTAACAACGCTTCCAGCTCCTATAATTGCATTTTCTCCAACTGTTACTCCTGCAACGATGGTAACATTTGCACCAATCCAAGCATTTCGCTTTATAAGTATAGGTGCAGAAAGAAGAGAATGGCGTATTTCTGGTTTTTCGGGGTGATATTCTGTTGCAAGGACACAATGGGGACCGATAAAAACACCATCTTCTATGATTATTCCACCTAATGAAAGAAAAGTACAAGAAAAATTAACAAAAGAACCTCTCCCTAATGTTAATCCCTTACCATAATTAATATTAAAGGGAGGAAAAACTCTTGTAGTATCGTCTATATCTTTATTAGTAATTTTACGTAGATATTCTCTTACTTCGTCTTCTGTTTTGTAGCCATTGTTTAGTTCTGCCACAAGTTTCATCGTGTGATGTACCTCTTGATATATTTCATCACTTCCAACATATTTTTCGCCAGCTGTCATAGTTTTATTTGTTTTATTTATTCTTTCTTTATATATAAAATATAAGGCCATCCTCTTTAGTGAATAAAATTCATAAAGGTCTTCTCTTCTATTGCAGGAGGATTAATACCTGTTTTTTTTCCTGCCTCTATGCATTTAAGAATCCAAGCCATATTCTTTGCAAGCACTCTCATTATTTGTAATCCTTCAGTGTCTTGCATAACTTCTTCGGGTGTTTGTCCGTGAATAGCATTCCAGTATCTTGAAGAAATTATAGGCATTTGGTTATATGCTAACCATTTTTGCATTTGATCAAGAGTGGCTGAGCCTCCTGTTCTTCTCAAGGAAGTAATTACTGCAGCAGGTTTTCTTAGAAGATAATTGTTTCCAGCTCCATCTGAAAAGAATACTCTATCCATAAATGAGGTCATCGCTCCAGACATTGAAGCAAAATGAACAGGACTGCCAAAGATGAAACCGTCAGCCTCTTTTGCTTTTTCTGAAAATTGATTTACCACATCATTGAAACAGCATCTTTGATGTTGATAACAAAATTCACAACCAATACATCCGCTTATTGCTTTATTACCTATCCAAAATATTTCAGTATCTATGCCTTCTGAAGTAAGAATTTCTGAAATGTATTTTAAAGCAGTGTAAGTACAGCCTTCTTTGTGAGGAGAGCCATTTACCAATATTACTTTCATATTTATCTTATATTTAAATTTTTGCAAAATTATAAATAAAAAACAAAACATAATTTATCTAAATTACGTTTTGTTTTTCACTTTTTTCCTTTTATACGATTTATTTCTCTCTATAGACTGAAGGTCGTTTGCCTAAGAACTTGTAGACGTATCGTGAGAAATAGCTAAGAGAGGAGAAACAGAATTCTTCTGATATTTGAGTAAAGGATAAGGAGGTGTCTTTCAGGTAGCGTTGTAGTTCAATGCTTGTGAATCTGTTTATCCAATAGTTAGCCGAAAAGCCACTCACAGATTTACATACTTTAGAAAGATATTTGCTTGTTACGAAGAGTTTGTCGGCATAGTATGTTAGTTCTCTGTTTTTTTTATATTCTCCTTTATCAAGCATAGAGAAGAACTTTCTCATTAAGTCTGCTTGAGTGGAAGAGATGTGTTTTTCTCCTTTTGTTATCTGATAGTGAAAGTCAAAGTAATCTATGAAAAGGGAGCGGAGTGAGGATTGAAGAGCTTGTTCATAGAAATGATGCTCAGTATTTTTAAGGCGTTTTTCTACTTGTAGGAAATCGTTTTTGCAAATTTCTCTGCGTTTTTCGTTAAGAGATATTATGGGGTTGTTAAACAGCGATATAGTGCCTTTTACTTGGTAGTTGTCGTAAGGGTTAGCCAGAGCAATATAGTTAGAAGAAACGTAAATGCAGGTACATTTGAAATCTTTTGTTGGTTTTATACCATGAACAAGTTTAGTAATGGTGAAGATGGCACAGTTGCCTTTTTCTATGGTGAAACTCTTTTCGTTGAAGACTACTTGACAAGCACCTTTATCACAGTAGATATGTGCGATATGGTCTTTTACTTTGTCTGTACCAAGAGAGGAAAGGTCTTTTTCTATTATAACTTCTTGCCAAGTGTTCATAAAGTTAGTTGTTGTGAGTTTTTTATTGTTTTGAAGATTTTTTTTGTTGTCTTTCTTTTCCAAAAGGCTTTAAGTCGTTTCATACCTTCCACACCTAAGATAGTAATTCCTGCGTATTGAAAAGTTTTAGCTAATCCGAAGAGGATTATCCATAACACGCCTTTTGTTTGAGTGCTTATAGGCAAGAGCATTTGGGCAAAAGACATGATGTAAAAGGGAACACAAATAGATAAAACTATAATGCCTGTACGGAAAGATAATTTTTGTATCCTGCCTTTGATTTTAAGGAAAAATTTTTTCATATTCTTTAAGTTTTATATTTTTAGTTAAGGCTTCTGTCCCAGTCTTTGTAGATTACATCGTAGCCTTGCTTTCTTATCATGGCTTCCATTTCTTTAGGGGAACGGTCATCGTTGATGTGGAATTGCTCAAGGTCTTCATTAGGGTTAGCATAGCCTCCTGGTTCTGTCTTACTTCCAGCACTTATGGAAGTAACGCCAAGAGTAACGAAATGATCTCTCATATTACGTGTTTCTCTTGTACTCATGGCTATCTCTACGTCATTGTCAAAGATGCGGAAAGCCCAAAGGGTTTGAGCAAATTGTTTCTCACTCATAAGGAAGTTTGGTTTGAATCCTCCAGCTGCAGGACGCATACGAGGAAAACTTACACAGTACTTCTGTTTCCAATAGTGTTTTTCCATAAATCTGAGGTGCATGGCAAGGTAAAGCATTTCGGTACGCCATTCTTCCAAACCTATCAAAGCACCCATTCCTATTTTATGTATTCCTGCCTGAGCCACACGTTCTGGAGTACCTAATCTCCATTTATAGTTTGATTTCATTCCTTTTGGATGGTAGATTTTGTAGCGACTTTCGTTGAATGTTTCTTGATAGACGTAGAGAGTGTTGGCACCAGCCTTGACAAGTTTCTCATAGTCTGAAGTCTTCATGGGGAAAACCTCAAGGTTAATGGCAGAGAAATGAGGACGGCAGAGATCTATAGCGTGTTTGATATAATCAACTCCAGCAACCTTTGGAAATTCTCCTGTCAGCAAAAGCACGTTATCATATCCCATACTTTTTATAACCTGTATTTCCTTCATTATTTCATCATCATTAAGAGTCTTTCTTGCCATTGGATTGTTGTGGTTGAAACCGCAGTAGATACAATGGTTACTGCAGGCGTTACTTAGGTACATGGGAATATAGAGAAGCATAACCTTGCCAAAGCGTTTTTGAGTTATATTGCGGGACATCTGAGCCATAGTTTCCAGATAGTTTTCTGCGGCAGGAGAAATTAAAGCTTTGAAGTCTTCCATATTCAGAAATTCTTTACTCAAGGCTCTTTCTACATCGTTTTTTGTCTTGCTGTAGATTGATTTGGTCATATCTTCCCAAACCAAATCTTTTATAGTATCATAGAATTCCATAACCTTACTTTATTTGTTGAGAAATACGCATAGCACAGAAGTTTGGTCCGCACATAGTACAGAAAGGGGTGTTCTTTATTCTATCCACGCCAAAGTATTCCATTGCTCTTTCGGGGTCAAGACTAAGATTAAACTGGTCTATCCAACGGAATTCAAAACGAGCTTTGCTAAGAGCGTCATCTCTAAGATGTGCTGTAGGATGATGTTTTGCAAGGTCGGCAGCATGTGCCGCAATCTTATATGTTATTATACCTTCTCTTACATCGTCTTTGTCAGGCAGAGAAAGGTGTTCTTTTGGTGTTACATAGCAAAGCATAGCAGTACCAAGCCAGCCTATTATTGCAGCACCGATAGCAGAGGTGATGTGATCATAAGCAGGAGCTATATCTGTTGTAAGAGGTCCTAAGGTATAGAAAGGAGCATTGTTGCACCAGTCTTTTTGTAGTTCCATATTTTCTTTTATCTTGTCCATAGGGACGTGTCCAGGTCCTTCTATCAGTACTTGTACATTCTTTTCCCAAGCACGTTTGCAGAGTTCTCCCATTACTTTCAATTCTCCAAGTTGTGCTTCATCGTTGGCATCGTGAGTGCTTCCCGGACGAAGACCATCACCAATACTTACGGCAACATCATACATAGCAAGAATATCGCATATTTCATCCCAATGAGTATAAAGGAAGTTCTCATCATTATGATCTGCCATCCATTTAGCCATAATGCTACCTCCACGAGAAACACATCCTGTTAGACGTTTCTTTATGGCAGGCAGAAGGCTTTTGACCAAGCCAGCATGAATAGTGAAATAATCTACTCCTTGTTCGCATTGTTCAATAAGAGTATCGCGGTACATTTCCCAAGTAAGAGCGTTAGCATCACCATTGACTTTCTCCAAAGCTTGATACATAGGCACTGTTCCCATAGGTACGGGACAGTTTCTTATGATCCATTCTCTTGTTTGATGAATATGCTTTCCAGTAGAAAGGTCCATAAGAGTATCTCCACCAAGTTTTGCACTATATATGCTTTTTTCAACTTCCTCTTCAATAGATGAGCCAAGAGCAGAATTACCTATGTTAGTGTTTATCTTTACAAAGAACTTTGCTCCTATTATCATAGGTTCTGCTTCTGGATGGTTAGGGTTGCAAGGAATGACAGCACGACCAGCAGCAACTTCATCACGAATAAATTCAGGTGTTATATAACTTTTTTCATCTGATTGTCCTAAATTCTCTCTGATTGCTATGTATTCCATTTCAGGAGTAATTATTCCCTGTCTTGCAAGAGCCATCTGAGTAAAGGCAACACCTTTCTTTGCACGCTTAGGAAGATATTTTATTGGAAAGGCTATCTTCTTTACTTCTTCATCTTTCTCTTGAGAATTGGTATAGTCGGAAGTAAAGGCTGAAAGTTGCTCAAAGTTATCGTCATTCTTATGCCATTCTTCTCTAAGACGAGGAATACCCTTGTGAACATCGTGTTTGTAGTTGTTGTCTCCAAATACTCCGCTTGTATCGTAGATGTTCAATTCTCCGTTACTGATTCTTTTACCGTCTTTTATGGTATCTGTTAAAAGAACTTTCTTCATTCCCACTTCAATAGGGAATTGTTTTCCTTTAACATAAATTTTTCGTATTCTGTTTTCGCTATTACAATTTTCCATATTATATTATTTTATTTATTATTCTGTATTTTTTGTTATGAGATTTTAGAACAGTATAGTATAATTAAAATTTGGAATAGAGTAGCATGACATTATGGTTTGTGCTTTCATTTTGCGATAGTTGTAGTAATCATACAATGGTTCTTTATAGCCGAGTATGTTTACATAATCGCAACCTATAATCTGGTCAAACTTCTTTCCATGTATGCGGTAGGAAACATTAAGTGAAAGGTCAATAACTGTTTTATGTCGTTTGCTCATAGCAAGATTGTCTTGATATGCTACGTAAGGTTTTTTTTCTGTATTATAATAAAAAGCAGATGTTGCATGGTCAAAAGGAGTTCTTCTTAAACCACCCATAACAGAGGCTGCTATATTTACAGAAAATACGTGCTTGTTTTTTATTGTCCATTCTTTGCCACCTGCAACATTTACACTCCAGCCACGATCATAATAAGTGTGCCTCCAAATATTGTCTATTGCACGATACTCAGACCTAAACAAAGATCCGTTTGCAATCCAATACAAACCGTTAGTCATATAGTGTTCTGCGCCAATACTGATACCGTAATTGCGTCCTTTCCCTTTATTTACAAGTAATTCATATTCGGATAAAATAGTTCTGTTCAAAGATGTATATGTTGAGGTAGGACTGACAGGTACCTCATCTTGAAACTCAGCCCATACCTCAGAACTAAGATTAATTGAAGAAGACACTTGCCATTTGTAGTTAAGAACAAATTGATGAGAACGCATAGGTTTGAGTTTTCTATTGTTTTCTCCTGTTGTCATGTCCTCAATGAAATAAGTGTCATAGCTTTCTATTCTTGTTGTCATTCCATAACCAAAAGCCAAGGTATGATTGTCCTTAGGCTTGTATTCCATAGAAAAACGAGGTTGTAGTGTCCAGTCGTTAAAAAGCGTCCAGCCCGAAAGATGTAATCCTGTGTTAAAGGTCCATTTTAAGAATCTTAAATTGTTTGTAGCATAGGCGTCTATTTGTTGCATCGCTTTGTTTGATTTGTTCAAAAGAAGTAAATCTCCTGTGTATATATTGGAAGATTCTCTCATTGTTTGTTTATAGTCAATACTTTTAACCGAAGAACCGAATTTTAATAAGTAGTGTGGAGAAAATCTCTTTTGGACAGCGATGGATGCTGTGAGCCATAATGTGCTATTATCGGCCTTTATATAAGGTACAGCATTGCCCAAATTAGAGACATCGTAATTTAGATAATTAATCACGTTCCCTGATTTGTCATAGACTACGTATCTATCCTCTGCCTTGAAATCTTTTTGAGATACAGATAAATCAGATCGCAATCTCCATCCGTTATTAAAACCTATATCGTATGTTATTCCGCTTATGACAGTATTTATTTTTGCTTTTAAATCATTTTGGTCATACAAACTTTCCCATTTCTTATCATAATTGTCCCAATCCATGTATGCGTGATCCCAAAAACCTACTCCCCAAAGACTTATTGTTGATGAATTGCTTAAAGGAAAATTCAGTTTAAAAACAAGATTATGATAATCGGCTTGATCGCCTTCCAAAACTTTTAAACCTAAGTCATTTGTTATTTTTGATAATCCATAGCGATATGAAATAATATAACTACTACCGTATTTTTTAGATATAGGACCTTCGCTACAAAGTGCAAGACCCACAGTGGAGAACTTAATAGAGTTTTCCCATGTATTTTGGTTGCCAGAACGTAGTTTTAGATCCATAACTCCGCCAAGAGTGTTTCCCATTTCAGCAGGGGGGGCAGCAGTATAGTAATCGCTGTTAGCCAATAAACTGACATTTAGAGCAGAAATTTCTCCTGTGCCATGTGAGCCTGTACCATAAAAGTGTAAAGGAGCAGGTATTTCAACACCTTCTAATCTGTACATTGTAGACATAGGCGAATTGCCATGAGTAGATATTCCTGCGTTATCATTAGAGCCAGTTGTCCCTACATACCTTTTGACTACACGACCAATATCCTCATAACTTCCAGCAAAACGTTCGGCCTCTTCTACGCTTATTAGCATTGCTCCTGCTACTGCCGTAGAGTTTAAAGCACGGGATTTGTTGAGAGTTGGTTTTATTGTTACACCTTCTAATTGAGTTAGCAATTCTTTTAATTTAAAATCCAGTAAGACTTCTTTTTTACCAGAAATAAGTACTTCTATAATTCTCTCTGGTTCATATCCAACAAAACGGGCTTCTATACTATAACGACCAGTAGGAATGTTTTTTATTTCGAATTTTCCTGATGTGTCAGTAGTTGCAGAAGCTACAACATTCTCCAAAGAGTTTTTGTCCGTAGATATTACTGCAACAGTCGCAAAGGGCAGTGTTTCTCCTGTTACGTCATTTTTTACTGTGCCACGCAGTGTTTGTGCTTTTGAGCTTAATGAAAATGCGATTGTCAGTAGTATTATTGTACAAGTAGTAATCTGTTTCATTATATTAGTCATAAACTTTTGTTTGTTTTGTGAGTTAATGGTTGCTCTATTTTGTGTGTTGTTTAATTTGTTTATTCTGTTTTGTCTATATATCCATATTCTTTTACTCCTTTTTTCTTGCATAATTATGACATGAACACAAAGTCTTAGAAAGTTTTACTGTTTTCAAATAATCTTATTCTTATGTAACTATGTGAAGTTGTTTTGTATGAGAATATTCCACTCGCTGGTCGTGTACATCAAAACTTCTGTACTGAAAGAGTGGAGTATTTTTCATAGCATTGAGCAGCTGTTTGTTGGCTGCAACTTCTCCGTTACAGAGATGTCGTTTGAGCGGCGTGTCAAGATGTTTTGTTGCTGTTCCAAAGTCTGCAGCCGTCATAGAAGAAGAATGTTCAACCTTACTTACTATAAACTTCAAATCCAACCTTCCGCTCAACAATATCTTTGCGAAATATTTTTCCTTTATCTCACCGTTATCCATATATTTCCTTATTGTTTTTTCTGTATCGTATCGCCATAATATACTGTTTTTTGTATCTTTTTTTATCACCTTTGATATTATCCTTGTAGTGTCAATATTTTGTCAGACATATGGAATATTGTAACAGCCACTTTTGATTGTAATTTGGAAATAGCCATTTTTTTTTAGTGAAAATAACTGCTTTTTTAGATTATTTTCTGATGTGGCAGAACTATCTTCCCAAGTGTCAGCACATGTATTTAATTTGACAACGTTTTCTTTTTTTTACATCATATCAACATTTGCTTGTTCGTCATCAAGAAAAGATGTTAGGGGCGAGGTTGCTACTGCAAAGTTGCTCAAGGAAGGAATACCAGAAAGGTAAGCTATTCTTCCAGCATCAATACCTAAAGCGAAAGCCTTAGCCATTTGAACGCTGTCTCCAGCAATAGCAATAGCGGTATTAACCATGCATGCATCAGCTCCCATTTCCATAGCTTGGCAAGCATCTTTAGGAGAGCCTAATCCAGCATCTACAATTACAGGAACAGAAGCCTGATTGATGATTATTTCAAGCATATCCTTACACTTTATTCCTTTATTTGTCCCTATTGGAGAGGCTAATGGCATAACTGCAACTGCTCCCAGTTCTTCTAACTGTTTGCATGCTGTAGGGTCTGGCATAATATAAGGCATAACATTGAAGCCAAGTTTAACCAATTCTTCTGTTGCCAAAAGAGTTTCCTTGACATCAGGCAGAAGATATTTCGCATCAGGATGAATTTCTAACTTAATCCAATTTGTTTGGTAGAGTTCTCTACTCATTTTTGCAGCAAATACAGCTTCTTTTGAGTCTCTTACGCCTGAAGTATTCGGCAACAGCATACACTCTTTTGGTATGTATTCTAAGATATTTTCACTTGCAGAGTCTTCTGTGCCTAATCTTTTCAAAGCCGTTGTTACCATTGCGGATTTACTTGCAATGATGCTTTGACGCATTACTTCGTTGCTTGGAAATTTTCCTGTTCCTATTATAAGACGAGAAGAAAACTCTTTGTCTGCTATTTTTAGAAAATCATTCATAATATTTAAAATGTTTTAATTATCGTTTTTATGGTCTTTTGTTTGTCTAAAGCGTTGGTAATTGTCCCTGAAAGAGCAACACCATAGACTCCTGTCTGTTTCAAAGGAACTAAATCTTCTATATCTATTCCTCCTATGGCATAGAAAGGAATATTTATGTTCTCTTTATTTAGCCTTTCTATTATATTTTTATATCCCTCCAAACCAAGAATAGGAGAGAGGTTCTTTTTTGTTGTTGTGAATCTGTAAGGTCCTATTCCTAAATAATCTGCACCATGTTTTATGGCTTGAAGTATATCTTCTATGGTATTGCAAGTAGCACCTAAAAGAAATCTGTTTGAAGTTATTTTCTTGGCTTCTTTTATTGGCATGTCGTTTTTTCCTAAATGCACTCCGTCAAAAAGATTGGTATGCAAGAGATCAATCCTATCATCGACGGTAAGCAAAGCACAATATCTGTTACAAAGCGGACGAAGATAATTTGCAACTTCTATAACTTCATCATTTGAAGCCTCTTTCATACGAAGCTGGATAAATCTTATCCCATGTTGCAGAACCTGTTCGCAATCTTTTATTATGTTTTTGCTATCTTTGTTTGGAGTGATAAACATGGTCTTAGGAAGTTGCCAAAGTTCTCCTAACATAGCAAAAGACGAAAATCCAATGTTTTGTAAGTCTTTTATATTATCATAAGTTACGCCTCCAAGGGCAACAATCTTGTTATCCAAAATACCATTATTGAAACCTTGTTGCAAATCTATAGAAGAGAATTTTGAGGTATAGCCTTGCTTGCTAATGCTGTCAAAGATTGGAGACAGAAAACAGTAATCTGCATTTTCTTTCCATTTTTTTATCTCTTCCAAACTATGACAAGAAACTGAAATACGTTTGTTTTTGAACTCTTCTTTTAAGATGGGATTACGTTTGTTAAGATGTATTCCCCCTAAGTCAAACTCTAAGGCCAAATGATGATAATCGTGAAGAGACAATCTTTGCTTTACTCGTGGATTATCAAATTTGAGAAGATACTCTCTCATTTGTTCTTCGGTGAAATAGGGCTTACGAATATGAAAATACTCAACCCCACCACTAAGAACAAGATTACTTATTCTGCGGTGTTCACAAAAAACATCGTACTCAGGTGTTATACCTATCAACCTCCGCATGTTGCACGTATTATAGTTATCCTATCACCTTCCTTTAGTACTGTCTTTTCCCAATTGTCTTTTTGTAGTACTTCTTCTCCAAGAGCTAATGCAATGGGTTCCCCTTTTTTTATGCCAAGTATTTCCACTAACTCTTCAATAGTGCAACCTACAGGTATGATTTTTTCTTTGTTATTAACTTTTACCTTCATAATGTTATTTATTTTTTTATCAGCGGAATGCTAATAAAGTCTAACATTGATGAAAGAAACAACTATGAGAAATTATTATCCAAATTCGCATTACCGAACCTGTCAGAGGGTATAATCTCAGCCTGTTTTCTTTTCTTGTAGTCTTTCTTTACAAGCACCCCTAAAAATAACTTGAGACTGCAAAGATAAAACAATTATTTTATTTATTGAAAGTTTTTGTACAGTTTTTGTGGAGCAAAGAAGTGATTAAGGCTTCCATGCCCATGACCTAAGTCTATGTTAGACGCTTCTTTTATTGCACAATAAACATAATATTTTGCTTTTTCTATGGCTTGATTCATATCAAAGCCTAAGGCAAGAAAAGAACATATAGCCGAAGAAAGCGTGCAGCCTGTACCGTGCGTGTTGTTGGAGTCTAACTTAGTAAGAGTGTATTCTTTTACTTCCCCTTTACTGCTTAGATAAATATCTGTCATATTTTCTCCTGTAAGATGTCCGCCTTTGATGAGAACACTTTTTACATTAAAATTGTCATGTATAGTCTTGGCAGCAATAATCATATCTTCTTTGTTGTTGATTTTGAAACCGCATATTGTTTCTGCTTCATAAATATTTGGAGTTATGATGTCTGCCATAGGTAGTAGTTCTGTAGTCAGGGTGTGAAGAAAGTCAGACTTTGCTAATTTGCTTCCTGATGTTGCTATCAGAACAGGGTCAATAATGAGATAGCCTTTGTAGTTCATTTCTTTGAGAGAAAGTTTTATTGCGAGAACATTTTCAGAAGTGTATATCATTCCGACCTTGGTAGCAAGAATGTCAAAGTCTTTTAAAACGCATTTTATTTGAGCAGAAAGCGTATTGGGATTTGTAGCCATAATATCGGTTACTTCCATAGTGTTTTGTGCAGTTATGGCAGTAATACACGAAGTAGCATAACAGCCTAAGGCACTCATGGTTTTAATATCAGCCTGTATTCCTGCTCCACCGCAAGAATCACTGCCGGCAATGGTCATAGTTGCAAAAGGTTTATTCTTCATAGCCCAAAATGTCTTTAATTATCATTCTGCAAAGTTAGTATTTTTTTATTGAAGACAGAACCAAAAATGCAATTTATCTTTAAAATAGCACACTAATAAAATAATTACAATTAAAAAACGTTAAACATTATAATATTTGCAAATAAACTAAGTATGGATATATCAATAATAATATCACTTTTAAACGAAGAAGAATCACTTCAGCCATTGACAGAATGGATTGGCAAGGTTATGCAGGAGCATTCTTATACCTACGAAATAATAATGATAGATGATGGTAGCAAGGATAAATCTTGGCAAGAGATAGAGAGACTTTCAACAATAGACAACAATATCAAAGGAATAAAATTCCGCAGAAACTACGGTAAGAGTGCAGCCTTGAATGTGGGTTTTGAACATGCTCAGGGTGATGTGGTGATAACCATGGATGCAGACTTGCAGGACTCTCCTGATGAGATACCTGATTTGTATAATATGATAACTAAAGAGGGCTATGATTTGGTTTCAGGCTGGAAGAGGAAAAGATATGATTCCAAACTTATGAAGAATCTACCTTCCAAGTTCTTTAATGCAACAACACGTTGGCTTTCTGGTATAAAGCTACACGACTTTAATTGCGGATTGAAAGCCTACAAAAAAGATGTCGTGAAAAACATAGAGGTTTATGGCGAAATGCACAGATATATTCCTGTTATTGCAAAATGGGCAGGCTTTACCAAGATAGGAGAAAAAGTTGTTCATCATAGAAAGCGTCAGTTTGGTAAAAGCAAATTTGGAATGGATAGGTTCATAAACGGTTATTTGGACTTAATGTCTATAATGTTCGTTTCACGCTTTTCAAAACAGCCTATGCATTTCTTTGGTTTTATTGGTACGCTGATGTTTTTTATTGGTCTAATCTCTGCTGCCGTGCTTGGCATTCAAAAACTTTGGGCTTTACATCAAGGTCTTTGGGCTGAAACTCGCCTTGTAACTGATAGTCCTTATTTCTACATTTCTTTGGTTATGCTTATTATAGGTGTGCAGTTGTTCCTTGTAGGTTTCTTGGCTGAACTTGTCGGAAGAAACTCCACCACACGCAACAGTTATTCTATAGAAAAAGAACATAATTTCTAAAAAAATCTTCAGAATAATGAGAATACAACAAGCAATACAAGATTCCATAGAGGTAAAACAAGATATATTAAACAGTACCGAATTTGTTGGTAAGATACAGCAAGCGATAAATCTTATAGTTGAAGCCTACAAAAATGGTAAGAAAGTTCTGTTTTGTGGTAATGGTGGTTCTGCGGCAGATGCCCAACATCTTGCTGCTGAACTTTCAGGACGCTTTTACTATGACAGAAAACCTTTGTACGCAGAGGCTTTGCATGTAAATACTTCTTATCTGACTGCTGTAGCCAATGACTATTCTTATGAAGATATTTTTGCTCGTATTCTTGAGGCAGAAGGAGGTGAAGGAGATATACTTGTTGGAATTTCTACTTCAGGTAATTCTTCTAACGTACTAAAAGCTTTTGAAGTTGCGAAACGAAAAGGTATGCACACAATAGCTTTTACCGGAATAGGAGGAGGAAAAATGGCAGACAAAAGTGATGTTCTTCTTGCTGTACCCTCTAAAGATACTCCACGAATACAAGAATCACATATAATGATAGGTCATATTATTTGTGAAATGGTTGAAAAAACTCTGTTCCCAAAAGAATAATAGAATTAAAAATACTCATTTAAACAATGAAGAAGATAGTTTTTATTGTATTTGTGTGCTTTCTGTTTGTTAGCAATGCACAAGATTTGTTTGTAGGGTCTTATAATATCAGATGTGTTATGCATTCTGATAAAAAATGCGGTGATATTTGGGAAGTAAGAGGAGAAAAACTCTGCCAGCAGATACTTTTTCTTGAACCAGATGTTTTTGGGACTCAAGAAGCTTCTGATAAGCAGTTGAAGCAAATGGACGAATGGTTAAGAGAATATGCACATGTGGGAGTAGGTAGAGACGATGGAAAGAAAAAAGGTGAGCATTCAGCAATATTTTATAATAAGACTAAGTATAAACTTTTAGATAAAGGCAATTTCTGGCTAAATTCTCAACCCGATAAGCCTATTGTGGGCTGGGATGCGAGTAAGGTAAGAATTTGTTCTTGGGCTAAGTTAAAGGATAAAGACAATGGCTTTGAGTTTTACTTCTTTAACCTGCATTTAGACCACAGAGGCGAACAATCTAAGCAGAAAAGTGCTTTCCTTGTAGTGGAAAAAATAAAAGAAATCGCAAACAATAAGCCTTTTATACTTACGGGTGATTTTAATTCCGAAGATACTTCAATAAGTTATAAGATATTTAAGGAGAGTGGTTTGATGTTTGACTCATATATAACAGCTGAGGATAAGTTTTCTGAAAATGGTACATATATGGCTTTTGATCCTGAAAGAAAGAGTCAAAGAAGAATAGATTATATATTTGTTAGCAAGCATTTTAATGTTAGAAAGTATGCCGTTCTTACTGATACTTATTGGACTGAAAACAAAGACAAAAAGACAAAAGAGCAGAGACCATACATACAACGTACATTCTCTGACCATTATCCTATCTTTGCAAAAATAAGATACAGCGATTGATATAAGGTAATACTTAGGTGCAATTTTTATAGACTTCTTTATAAAAAAAAGAGTTGATATTTTTGAAAAAAGACTTGGTTTTGAGAAAAAAAGACTTGATGTTTGACCCCAAAGACTTGATGTTTTGCTATAAAAGAGTTGATGTTTTTTTGAGAAGACTAAGTCTTTTTTTGTAATAGTAAAAAAAAGAGTATGCTCTTTCAAGCATACTCTTTTGGTAATATATTAAATAAGGATGAACCTTAGTCAATAAACACGTTCCAATTGTGAGTGTCTTCCACTTTTCCTTCTTGTATTCCTTTAAGAGTTTCATAAAGTTTTTTACAAACAGGACCTGGTTCATCGTCCCAAGTGTATTTCTTGCCAGACTCTCTATCTACTATTTCGTTTATAGGAGATATAACAGCAGCAGTACCACAAGCAGCAACCTCTTCAAATTCTGATAACTCTTCAACAGGAATAGGTCTTCTTTCTACTTTCATTCCAAGGTCTTCTGCTATTTGGCATAAAGACATATTTGTGATAGAAGGAAGAATAGAAGAACTTGCAGGAGTGCAATATGTGTTGTTCTTGATTCCAAAGAAGTTTGCAGCACCAGCCTCATCAATAAATTCGTGAGTAGCAGCGTTTAGATAGATACAGTTTGAGTATCCTTCCTTAGCAGCTCTTTCTCCACTAACCAAAGAAGCAGCATAGTTACCACCAACTTTGTATTTACCTGTGCCAAATGGAGCAGCACGGTCATAGTCTTTTACTATTTGGAATTTAACTGGCTTAAAGCCTGCCTTGAAGTAAGGACCTACAGGACAAGCAAAAACCATAAACAAGTATTCTTTTGCTGGATGAACACCAACTTGAGCTCCTGTTCCAACAAGTATTGGTCTAAGATACAATGATGCACCGCTTCCGTAAGGTGGGATAAATCTTTCGTTAAGTTTAACAACTTTTTTGCAAGCTTCTACAAATAATTCCTCTGGAGGTTCAGCCATAAGAATACCCTTAGCAGAAGATATCATACGTCTTGCATTTTCGTAAGGACGGAACATTCTTACTCTTCCATCAACTCCGCGAAAAGCTTTCATTCCTTCAAAAGCAGCCTGTCCATAGTGCAAAACAGTTGCAGCCATGTGCATAGTTATCTCCTCTGAAGAAGAAACTTCTAATTCACCCCATTTGCCGTTGCGATAATAACAACGAACATTGTAATCTGTTTTATAGTAACCAAATCCAAGGCTACCCCAATCTATATTTTCCATGATGTATTTTGTTTATAAATTAAGCTAATCTTTTTTCTAATCTTTCACGAATAGCTCCAATAAAGTCTTTTGAATTAACAGCCTTTGGAGTTATTCCTTCCATAAGATTTACAAGGTCTTTTGTAGCAATACCTTCGTTTAATGTATCAAAGCAAGCACCTTCCAATTGGTCAGCAAAGTTCATCAATTCTTTGATTCCGTCTTTTTCACCTCTTTTTCTTAAAGCACCGCTCCAAGCAAAGATTGTAGCCATTGGATTAGTAGATGTTTCTTCACCTTGAAGATATTTGTAATAGTGGCGAGTTACTGTTCCGTGAGCAGCTTCGTATTCATAGTTTCCGTCAGGAGAAACCAAAACACTTGTCATCATAGCCAAAGAACCAAAAGCAGTAGAAACCATATCACTCATAACGTCTCCGTCATAGTTCTTACAAGCCCAAATAAATCCACCTTTGCTTCTGATAACTCTTGCTACAGCGTCGTCAATCAAGGTATAGAAGTATTCTATGCCAAGTTTTTCAAATTCTGCTTTGTATTCTTTGTTGTATATTTCTTCAAATATTTCACGGAATTGAGCATCGTATTTCTTAGAAATAGTGTCTTTTGTTGAGAACCAAAGATCTTGTTTTGTATCAATAGCGAATTTGAAACAAGAATGAGCAAATGAACGGATGGATTTATCCAAGTTGTGCATTCCTTGCAAAACTCCAGCACCCTTGAATTCCTGTATAACAACTTCTTCTTTCTTTCCGCTTTTGCCTTCAAAGACAAGTTTTGCTGTTCCTTCTTCTTGTACTCTTATTTCCACTGATTTGTAAACATCACCATAAGCATGACGAGCAATAGTAATTGGTTGTTCCCAATTCTTTACAACAGGGTGAATAGAAGGAATTGTTATAGGAGTACGGAAAACAGTTCCGTCAAGTATAGAACGAATAGTTCCGTTAGGAGATTTCCACATTTCGTGTAGTTTGTATTCGTCCATACGTTTTGCATTTGGAGTAATGGTAGCACATTTTACTGCAACACCATACTTTTTGTTTGCTTCTGCAGCGTCTTTTGTTATTTGGTCATTAGTCTCATCTCTTTTTACAAGACCAAGGTCATAGTATTCTGTTTTTAAATCTACGAAAGGTAGTATAAGTTCATCTTTTATCATCTTCCATAGAATACGGGTCATTTCATCACCGTCCATCTCCACAAGAGGAGTTGTCATTTTTATTTTTTCCATTATCTTATTTTAATTTTAAAAGTTTATAATTTAATTATTATTAACGTAATAATGTTTCTTTTATTGCACTTTTATGAATATAAATCCAATTAATTTAGTTTCTTACTTGAATTACTTTGATTTCTATTCTTCTTTCCTCCATAGAAGAAGGAAGATATACGCTTTGTCTTTTTTCTTCTATGGATTCAGGATTAGGAGAAGTAGCCTCAAGTTTTCCTATTGCAAGATGTATGGTTTCTAAACGTGGTTTGCCATCAGTAGCAATGGATTGGGTATATGGTTTCAAAGCTCCATTGTTCCAAGTGTTTATATAGTTTTCTACAGAGACAATACGTCTTTCAGCAAGATTGTAGTTGTAACCTGTTTCAAACAATGAGGAGCTATAACCTCTTATTTGAATGCTGATATTCTCTCCTTGTTCAAGTTTTTCTTGTATATATTCTAAAGCTTTATTAAGTTTGTCGTATCCTTGTTTTATCTTATCATTAAAAAAGCTTTCCACTTTTGCAATTTCAATATTTGCAAGAGAATCATCCAAGCCTTTTGTTCTTGCAGCCTTATATTGATTGCTAAGAGAATTATATTGTTTATAGCAATCAATATAAGATAATTCAGTTGTTGGTAACTCACTGCCAGCATCAGGAGAATCATTATGAAAATACAAAGCTACAGGTAAGTCAAAAGCAGGATTGAAGCCTTCTTTCTTGACTATTGTTGTCATTGTTGGTGTTTCAGGTTCTTCGCTGTTGAAACGATAGATGTCATTGCAGCAGGTTTTGTTTTCTTTGTTGTTTATTGTAGGACGGTTAGATGTAAAATAACCTTCTATATCTGAATCTACAACAAAAGGATATATATCATTGTATGAAGAATTAATAGGTTGAAGAAGATTTTCAACAGAGGTCCATCTGTTTTTCCAACCTACAGAACGAAAGATGTCAAAACCTCCAAATCCTTTATGAGTATCAGAAGCAAAATATAACTCTTCTTCATCCTCAAAATAAAATGGAGTTATTTCGTTGCCAGATGTATTGATAGTAGATCCTAAGTTCGTAGGTGTTGCATCCTTATTATTTAAATCCAAAGACCAAATATCCATATTGCCATATCCGCCTTCTCTGTCAGAAGTAAAGAACATAAAACACTCGCCATTGTTTCTTGCAATCACAGGATGACACGATGAGGAGTTCTTATCATAAACAGGTTTAAATATTTTAGGTTTAGACCATTCTCCGTTGCTATATGTAGAATAGTATATCACGCTTGTTTTCTTGTTGTTTTTGATTTTTGAATAAGTAAAGTATGCTGTTGAACTTATAGAGTCAAAGAACAAATCAGAACAATTGGTCTTTTTTTGGTTGATTTTACCCCATTCTAATTTCTTTGCAGGTGTGTAGTAGTCAGCATCAACAAAGGAGAAGAATATCTGATTATAAATATCCGTGAAGAAAGTATCTCCTTTACTTATTTTTTTCTTGTATTCTGTAGAAGTGAAGATGATTATACTATCTCTCAAAACAAATGAACCTAATTGGGAGGTTTCATTGTTTATATTGTTTCCTAAATTAGTTATGATGTATTGTTTCGGTTTGTCATTATCAATTATCCAATCTATTCTTTCCAACTCTCGTTTGCATTCTTTTCTTATTTTTATATCATCACAATCTATCAGACATGTGTTTAAAAAGCTTTGAGCTTGGATAATGTTGCCATTGTATATAGAACTCTGAGCTAAATGAAGATAAAGATAAGGGAAGGCGTGGTTAATATTCACGGTGTCGTTCTCTATTAACACCTTTTGATACCAATATTCCGCTTTGTCATAGTCTTTCATTGCTAAACAAGACTCACCACATTTATAGATGAGAGTCAGGTTCTGTTTTAAAAATCTTCTACCCAACATATAATATTCCAAAGCCTGGGAATATTCTCCTTCTTTCATTGCTTTATCGCCTTGTCTTTCGTATTCTTTAGCATATTTCTCTTGTGCTAAAAGGTTGGGACTTGACAAAGATAAGGTGAAAACCCCAAGAATAATTAATAATATTTGTTTTAAAAGATTGGACATGGTATTTTGTTGTTTTTATATTTTACATTATAAGGACTGAAAGCGTAAGACAGCCAAAATTCTATTGCTCCGTAAGTATGAGAAACCTTACTTAAACCAGAGATATTGACATCGTATGATATTCCGGCAAGAAAATTATTAAACTTATACTTAGGTGAAATAATAATAGCCTCTACGTTTCTTGCAAACAAACCAACAGAAAAAAACTGTTGGTTAAATATTCCTCCGGTCAAATCAAATACAAAATCAGTACCATAAACTAATTCATTATATTTATGTTGATTGTTGTATAAAATCTGTGGGCGAATAGATATTCTATCCGAAACATCATGGAGATAGGATATGTTAGTAGAGTATCTTCTGTTGATTTTAGTGTTTTTATCTGAAGTTTCAAAATATCCTAACTTACTTTCGTTGATGTTGAAAAGAGCAAAACCTATATTCAGTTGTTTTTTCTCGGTGATATTATATTGCAGACTTGTTCCCAAAGAAAAATCCCAAGTGTGCAATTCATCAAAAGTTATATTATCATCATACGTTCCTGTGCGATTGAAACTTGCATTAGACAAATCATAACCCCAATTTTTTCTACCGACAGAAGCACCCACAGAAACAAAAGCAGATTTTTCTCTATTTATTGCGAAGAAATAAGCTATATTAAGAGATATGTCTTTTTCTCCGTATGATAATTCTCCAGCTACATCATTAACAAAACAAAAGCCTACACCAAAACCTCTTTTGTTATTTATTGATAGATAGGGTTGAAATTCCAATGAAGCCAAGAAAGTATTGTAACCTTTGGAAACCGATTGCCATTGATTACGAAAGATAGAAGAAACTCTTAACTTGGAATTCATAAAGCCTGTCATTGAAGGATTGGAAAACATTGGATTAAAGTTTAGTGAAGAAAAATGAATATCTTGTGCTTTTGTTGCCCAGACAAACAAAAGAAGAGTAACACAGAATATTCCTACTTGTTTTTTCACTTTTGTAATCCACTTTATGCTAATTTGTTTATTTAAGTTTTGCGTTAATCATTTGGTAATCTCTCGCTATCATTTCTTTTATCTTCATTAATCCGTCCTGAAGAGCTAAATCTCCTGCGCGTCTTTGAAATTCATAATATCCATGATAAGCAGCCATAGGAACTTTAGCATAACCTCTTTCGTTAAACTTAGCTACAAGGTTGTCTCTTTTGTCATATATTTCAACAATAACTTCTAATTCTGTAGTATTTGTAGCCATTGGCATTCCAAAAGCGTTGAATATTCCAAGAGTAAATCCACTAAGCCAAGACCATTTATAGTTGTTTTTGCAATATATTGCACCTGCTCTAAGAACAATGTTTCCCATTCTTTCTGTAGTAGGGTCTGTTATATTTTCATTAACATCATATACAAATATATCAGAAGCATCTTGTATTCTTTTTTCTGCTGTATATAACTTAGTGTCTTCATTTACTTCATAAACACCTTTGCCGTATGGAGTTTCTGTTAATCCGTATGGATGAGATAAATCATTACTTGCTTTTACAGCGTATGAATTTGCACCATAAGCATTTTCAAAAGAAGGTTGATCTATCCAGCAAGTCAATCGTGGAAGTAATTCCGTGTTTTGATAATCCGAACGAAATGTATCTTCTTTTAGGCTTCTGCAAGAACTTAAGCCTAATACCAAAACAATAGCAACAAATAATAGTCTTTTCATGTCAAAAATATTTTTGCACAAAATTATAA
Organism: uncultured Bacteroidales bacterium; assembly: GCA_900314725.1. Lineage (GTDB taxonomy): Bacteria > Bacteroidota > Bacteroidia > Bacteroidales > P3 > Scybalousia_A. The sequence goes on along the minus strand of OMWJ01000002.1, from coordinate 174,378 downwards.
AAAAATATTGTAATACATAATAAATATTGTATTTTTTTTATTTGAGAGAATAAACCCTCCATTGTTTGAATGAAAAACAATAAAACAAAACTCTTTGCGTTAAAAAATATAATTAGAAACCCAACAAATTACCAATAGATATGAGAAAAATAGTTTTTGTATTGATGTTATCAGCAGTTTTTATGTATTCATGCAGTATGAAAGACAAAGAAACAAATCCTTTGTTAAAAGAATGGGAAACAGAGTATCAGACAGTACCTTTTGATGAAATAAAGATTTCGGATTATGAACCAGCTATAAAAAAGGCAATAGAAATACACAATAAAGAAATTCAAGAAATAATAAACAATAAAGAGAAAGCTAATTTTGAGAATACAATAGAGGCTTTGGATTATAGTGGCAAACTACTTAGAAGAGTCGTTTCTGTGTTTAATAACATTACATTGAGCAACACTAATGATGAACTTCAAGCTTTGCAAGAAAAACTTTCTCCAATGATTTCTTCGCACGAAGATGAGATAAAGATGAACGAACAGTTGTTCAATAGAATTAAGACAGTATGGGATAACCGTTCAAAAGAAAAACTCAATAATGAGCAACTGCACTTGTTAAAAAATACTTATGATTCTTTCATAAGAAGAGGAGCTCTATTGACTAAGGAAAAGAAAGAAGAGTTAAAGAAAGTCAATGAGCAACTGACTACGCTTGTAGATAAATATAATAAGAATGTTTTGGCTGAGACCAAAAACTATAAGTTGGTTGTAAGTAATGAGAAGGATTTGCAAGGATTACCTGATTGGCTTATTGAGAATGCAAGATCATCAGCCAACAAGATGGGAGAAAAAAACAAATGGGTATTTACTTTGGATAATGCTTCGTGCTTACCTTTCTTAACTTATTGTGATAACAGACAACTTAGAAAGGAGATTTTTCTTGCTCGTATAAACAGATGTAACAATTCTAATCAATACGACAATAATAAAATAACAGAGCAAATACTATCTCTTAGAGCAAAATTTGCAGAAATATTAGGTTATAAATCTTTTGCTGATTGGCAATTGGAAGAAAGAATGGCTAAAACAGTAGGCAAGGCAGATACTTTGCTAAAAGATTGCCTTCAATATGCTATTGCAGCAGCTAAAGAAGATGCGAAGAGTTTTCAATCTCTTTTGTCAAAAGATGAAAAAGGGGCTAAGTTAGAAGGCTGGGATATGTATTATTATGCTGAAAAGCTAAAGAAACTTCGTTATGACTTCGATGAAGAACAAACTCGTCCATATTTTGAGATAGAAAACGTAAAGAAAGGTTGTTTCAATAACATCACTCGTTTATATGGCTTGAAGTTTGAAAAACTTGACAATATTCAGACATACGCAGATGATATAGATGTTTATAAAGTTACCAACAAACAAGGAGAATATGTGGGAATACTTTATTTTGATCCATACACAAGAGCAGGAAAATCATCTGGAGCGTGGTGCGATACTTATCAAGAACAATACAAAGAAAAATCCCAAAAAGGATATAAGAACGTAAATCCTCTAGTAACTGTATGTTTTAACTTTGCAAAGCAGAAAGAACGTACAACACTTACAGCCGATGAAGCCAAGACTGTCTTTCACGAGATGGGACATGCAACCAATGCTTTCTTGTCTGATGGAACATATCCTTCAACTGCTTCTTTTAATGTTCCGACTGATTTTGTGGAATGCGCTTCTCAGTTGGCAGAACATTGGTGTATGCATCCACAGGTTTTGAAAACCTATGCTAAAGACTCAAAAGGTAATGTTATACCTATGGATTTGGTGAATAAGATTCAAATGGCAGAAACGTTTAATCAAGGATTTATGTTTACAGAACTTCTTGTTGCTGCTTATTTAGACTTGAAAATGCACTCAATATCTTCTTTAGACACCATAAATATTCAGATTTTTGAGGCTAATATTATGAAAGAAATAGGAAACATTCCGCAAATTCCTTCTCGTTATCGTTCTACTTATTTCACGCATATTTTTGGTGGAGGCTATTCGGCAGGTTATTATTGCTATATTTGGTCAGAAATGTTGGACGCTGATGCTTTTCAGGCTTGGAAAGAAACAGGCGATATATTCAATTCAAAAGTTTCCAAGAGGTTTGCAACATATATTCTTGCTCAAGGAGGAATGGATGATGCAGACAAACAATATATGTTGTTCAGAGGAAAAGAACCAAACAAAATATATATGTTGCAGAATAGGGGACTTGTATCTTTTAATAACAACAGTCAACAAAATACAGAGAAAAATGCATCTTTAAAAAAAGATGATAAAGAATAAGAATACTAATGATAAAGAATAATCCCTTAATTCAAAATCTTTTTCTGATAGTTAAAGAATATGGTTTTTGGATACTTATGTTTGTAATCCAAAAGCCTATATTCCTTTGTCTTAACTATGAAAAGGGTACTTCTTTTTTAGATTTTCTGCAAGTAATATGGCACGGATTAAAGTTAGATTTTTGCACTTCGGCTTATTTTTGCTTTATTCCTATAATAATAAGCCTTGTTAATGGATTGAAGACTTTGCCTATAAACAAGATTCTGAGGATTTATAATATTGTTTTAGGAGTTTTGATTTCCATAATCTTCGCCGTAGATTGTGTGTTGTTCTCTTATTGGGGATTTCACTTGGATGCTACGCTGTTATTCTATCTTAATGATACCAAAGACGCTACCAATTCTGTTACCTTCTTTGATGTTGTACGTTTTGTGCTTATCCTTGTACCTTATCTACTACTATTATTATTCCTCAACAATAAAATTTTCTCCAATATTGAAATAGTATTTCAGAAGATTAAAGCAAAGGTAGTCAATGCTCTTGTTCTTATTATCCTGTTGCCTGTCTTTTTTGTCTTTACTCGTGGAGGTGTTTCCACAGCAACTGCAAATGTAGGTATGGTTTATTATTCTCAAAACCAATTGCTAAACCTTTCTGCTATCAATCCAACTTTTTCTCTTATGTATTCAATGACTAAAAGAGAAGACTTTTCAAAAGAATACATATATATGGACACTGAGGAGTGTAAGACTTTGTTTGATGACTTGTATTATGTGGAAAAAGACACTACAATAAACGTTCTCAACACACAGAACCCTAATATCGTGATTATTCTTTGGGAAAGTCTTTCTGCAAATGCAGTCAGTGGAGTAGGAGGGGAGAACTCTATCATAGATAATAAGGAGATAACACCAGGATTGAACCAACTTGCAAAAGAGGGTATTGTCTTTTCCAACTGTTACGCTAATGCTATGCGGACGGATAGGGGAATAGTTTCTGTACTTACAGGTTTTTTGGCTCAACCTACTACATCCATAATTAAATACCCTAACAAGACTCGCTCCTTGCCAACACTTGCAAGAGTGCTTTCCTATAAAGGATACTCTACATCAATGCTTTATGGCGGTGATATTAACTTTGCAAATATGCGTTCTTACTTTATTTCTTCAGGTTATCAAGATATAGTTTCTGATAGTGATTTTCCTATAAAGCAAAAGTTGAGTAAATGGGGTGTAAATGATGAAATAACATTTGATTATCTATTTAAAGATATAAAAAAACAGACTCCTGATAAAAAATTCTTTAAGACCTTCCTTACACTTTCTTCTCATGAGCCTTTTGATGTGAATATGCATAGATTCAAAGACCCTTACGTCAATAGCATTGCTTACACTGACAGTTGTTTGTTTGATTTTATCAGCAAACTAAAAACAACTCCGCAATGGAAAAATACTCTTGTTATAGTGGTTGCTGATCATGGTTACAAATATCCAAAAGGAACGAATGAAGGAGACAGAAAACGCTACAATATTCCTATGCTTTGGCTTGGAGGAGCAGTAGAGAAGCATTTGGAAATCACACGTTTTGTTAATCAGACAGATATTCCTGCAACTCTTCTAAGACAGATGAATATAGATTCTAAGGACTTTGTCTATTCACGCAATATCTTTAATCCATATACTAAGGATTATGCTTTGTTTGTCTATAATAATGGATTTTGTTTTATGGATACAAATGGCTACACTCAGTTTGATTGCAACGCTAACAAAGTCGTAAGCGACAAGCATCAACAAACAAAATCACAAACCAAAAAAGGTCAAGCCATACTTCAAACTCTTTACCGAGACATTAGCAAACGATAGTGCCTTGTTTCTATTATCTTTAGTTTTCCTCCATTATTTTTATCAGTTTTCTTAGTCTTTGAGGTGTGTTGTTATAGTTTAGAAGTTGTTTTTCTCCTTTTTCTATAAGTTCTTGCTGACGTTCAGGATTATTATACAAAGAGTAAATTTTTTCAGCTATATCTTTTGCGTCAGTAGGTGAGAAATATTCGGCAGCATCTCCACATAATCCTTTTGCAAAAGGCAGATTGCTTGTAAGCAAAGGCTTTCTCATCTTGAAACTTTCGGGATATACTGCAGTGAAGCATTCCATAAATGATGGCATAAAAACAAAATCACTTTGATAATATAAAGAAGGACACTCACTTATATCAACTCTATCAAGGAAAACTATAGATTCTTCCATACCCTCCACGTTTGGGAAATTCTCTCTTTTGCATGTGAATACAAATCTAAAATTGAAACCTGTGTACTTTTCTTTTAGATATTTAGAAACTTCAATTGCTATCTCTAAGTTCTTGAAAGGGTAGTAAGAAGAGATACATAAAAGAGTCAAGCCGTTGAATTCTGGCAGAGTTTTCTCTTTCCAAAGGCTTGGATTATCAAAAACTGAGTTGTAGTAATTTGTTACAGTATAGCATTTTGCACCTTTAAACAAAAGTTTTACTTGATTTGAAATATAGGAGTTTTCACTCCAAAAAAGTTTGGTGCTTCTTTTGAAAAATATTTTTCGCGAAAGGGTGAAAATATACTTCCAATATAACTTGTTTTTCAACGAACAAGTAGTAAAAAATGGCGAATCTTTCATAATCAGTTGAGACATAGCAAAACCGCTCAGATGTTTCACCTTTGGATTCCAACGAGAAGGACCGAAAATGGTAAGCACAAAATCAATATTTTCTTTTTCTACCAAGTTGTCTAAGTATTCGTCTCTACCAAATAATAAAGTTTTTATACTATTCTGAATATTATATGTATAAGTCTTTACATTAAAGTAATCCTTTATCGCTTCTTTTGTTGTATTCAACTCTTTTGAAAGTACAACAAAGAACCTATGCTCTGAGTCTAAATTTTTCAGCTCTCTACACAAGGCGTCTGCTACCTGCAAACCACCTCCTAAAACCAAATTTGTTGCGTTGATAAGTATATTCATATCCTTCTCTTAATTATACTTTGCAAAGATATAAAATTATTTTAAAGTATCAAAATCAAAGGCAAAGGACTTAGTTACACTTTTCTACAAACTTCTGTTTTTTTTTGGCGAACGAACAACGTATTCCCCTATAGGTAAATCCCTTGTTCGTTTGTGCTTTATTCCTCATAATCAAAGATATAAAAAAATTAACTCTTTCCACCAAAAACATCAAGATCTAAATAAAAAACATTAACTCTTTTTACCCTAAAGACTTAGTGTTTTTTTAGGAAAATGAAAGATATTTAGAGTAAACTGACTTAGTTTTGGAAAAAATTTATAACTTTGCAAATGCATAGTGATTGTTGTTCTTTCAGTAGTGAGGAAAGAATAGCATTGACAACACAGCAGCTTTATTAGAATTAAAACTTGTTAGATGGAACTGATTAATAATGTAGGTAAAACGTTGCGTGATGATTTGATACAGCAGATGCAGTCAAAAAGCCGACTGTCAATAGCGGCATCTTGCTTTTCCATCTATGCTTTTCAAGAACTCAAAGAAACGTTGAAAGACATCAAAGAACTACGTTTCATCTTTACCTCGCCTACTTTCACTACTGAAAAGACTCCAAAGCAGCAACGTGAGTTCTACATACCAAGGTTAGACCGTGAACGGACACTTTACGGTTCAGAGTTTGAAGTTAAGCTCCGCAACGAACTTACTCAAAAAGCTATTGCCCGCGAATGTGCTGAATGGATAAGACAGAAGGCTTGTTTCAAGTCAAACAAGACTAACGAGCAAATGATGGGTTTTATCAACCTTGATGACACCAACTATTCGCCCATCAACGGTTTTACCACAGTTGATCTCGGATGTGAAAAGGGTAACAATGCCTACACTATGATCCAGAAGGCAGAAACACCTTTTTCCAAGGCTTACATAGACCTTTTTAACCAATTGTGGAACGACAGCAGTCGTCTGCAAGTGGTGACTGAAGAGGTCATTGATAGCATCAGCAATGCCTACAAAGAGAACGCACCAGAGTTCTTATATTTCGTAGCACTCTACAACATCTTCAATGAGTTTCTGGAAGACATCAGCGAAGACGAACTACCCAAAGAGGCAACAGGCTTCAAGAATTCTGCATCTGGAATAAACTCTATAACTTTCAGCGTGATGCAGCCTTAGCTCTCATCAACAAACTGGAGAAGTACAATGGCTGTATCCTTGCAGATAGTGTGGGTTTGGGAAAGACTTTCACCGCCCTGAGTGTCATCAAGTATTTTGAGAGCCGTAACCGTACCGTCTTAGTGCTTTGTCCGAAAAAACTGTTTGAGAATTGGAATACTTATCGTCAGAACTATGTCAATAATCCGTTGGCCAAAGACCGTCTCAATTATGATGTGCTTTATCATACAGACCTAAGTCGTGAGCATGGTTGCAGCAATGATATTGATTTGGAACGTGTAAATTGGGGCAACTATGACCTTGTGGTTATAGACGAAAGCCACAACTTCCGCAATGGTGGTAAAGTCTCAACAGACGAAAATGGTGATAACCCAAAGGAGAATCGCTATCTGCGATTAATGAACAAGGTCATCCGCAATGGCGTTAAGACTAAAGTGTTGATGCTTTCAGCTACACCAGTCAATAACCGTTTCAACGATTTAAAGAACCAGTTACAGCTGGCATATGAAGGCGAATCCGAAACCTTTGATAAGTTGCTGCCTACTAACCGTGGCATTGATGACATCTTCCGTCAAGCACAGACAGCATATAATAGGTGGGCAAACTTTACACCAGAAGAGCGTACAACCGAAAACCTGTTGCGTATGCTTAACTTTGATTTTTTCAAGTTATTAGATGCAGTCACAATAGCCCGTAGTCGTAAGCATATCCAGCAGTATTATGACATGACAGATATTGGCACCTTCCCAAAGCGGCTGAAACCTATTTCTCGTCAGCCTCATCTAACGGATTTTAATACAGCTATCAGCTATAACGAGATATTTGAGCAACTGCAGATGTTGCATCTGGCTATCTATGCTCCGTCTGCATTCATCCTGCCAAGCAAACTCTATAAATACAAGGGAGAGGAAAGTACTACAGGTCACCGTCTGAGCATAGAGGAGCGTGAGCAAGGTATTCAGCGACTGATGAATATGCAACTGTTGAAACGTCTTGAGTCATCGGTCAACAGTTTTAGGCTGACCTTGACTCGTATTTGTGGCTACATGCAGGAAACACTTGACACTATCGCTCGTTTCCAGGATGGTGAGAGATGTGTGTCGGTAGATGATTATGAAAGCGTTGATGGCGATGAGGACGAACAAGACTTTACCATCGGTAAAAAGAAGAACCGCATCCTCTTGGAAGATATGGATTATATATCATGGCAGAAGGAAATCAAGGACGACCTTGAAATCATCCGTCAGCTGCTTCTCATGCTCCAGAGCATTACGCCTGAACATGACAGCAAACTGCAACAACTCATCTGTGATTTGAAAGACAAGTTTGCCCATCCTATCAATGGGAATAACAAAAAGGTGCTTATCTTTACAGCTTTCTCAGATACAGCCTTATATCTTTATGACTGCTTGGCAGAGAAGATTAAGACGGAATATGGCTTGAATGTTGCTCTTGTTACTGGTGATGTGGAAGCACGAAGCACCTTAAAGTTACGAGAGAAACTGGACTTCAACAAAGTGCTGACTCTCTTCTCGCCTATATCTAAGGAGTGTGAAGTTGTCTATCCACATTTGAAGGAAGAAATTGATGTATTAATTGCCACCGACTGTATCAGCGAAGGACAGAACTTGCAGGATTGCGACTACCTGCTGAACTACGACATTCACTGGAACCCGGTGCGTATCATCCAGCGTTTTGGAAGAATAGACCGCATCGGATCTAAGAATGCACAGATTCAGTTGGTCAACTATTGGCCTGACATGACGCTCGACGAGTACATCAATCTGAAAGGACGTGTGGAGAGCCGCATGAAGGTAACGGTGATGACTGCCACAGGTGATGACAACCTTCTTTCACCAGAAGAGAAAGATGATTTGGAGTACCGCAAGCAGCAGTTGGAACGACTGAAAGAAGATGTTGTTGATTTGGAGGAAATGAGTACTGGTGTCAGCATCATGGACTTAGGACTGAATGAGTTCCGTCTTGACTTGCTGGAATATATGAATTCCAATCATGACGTGGAACATACACCTTTCGGGCTTCATGCCGTTGTACATGCTTCAGACCAGGCACCATCAGGGACGGTTTTCGTTTTGAAGAACCGTACAGCGGGCGTGAACATAGGCCACAAGAACCAGTTGCATCCCTTCTATATGGTATATATCCGTGATGATGGCGAAGTGATTGTAGACCATCTACACCCGAAAGACTTGTTAGATAAGATGCGTATGCTCTGCAAGCCTATGACTAAGCCAGATGTCAAACTATGCAGTGCCTTCAACAAAGAAACACGCGACGGTCTGCGTATGGGCAAATACTCCGAACTGCTTGGCAAGGCGATAGAGTCTATTGTCACCAAGAAGGAAGAGGTCGACATTGACAGTTTCCTTGATGGCTATATGGGCGAACTCTTTGAGGAACGCATCACAGGGCTTGATGATTTTGAACTGATTTGTTTCCTTGTAATCAAATGAAGCTTATGTTTAAGTTACCACCTGCTACCGCCATCAACAAGCCGCTTTTTAAGAAGGCTGTCTTTGAGAAGTTCAATCTCAGAGCGGCTGAGCGTGACCGTTTCGATGCGGACATCAGCCGTATGGTATTGGTGGCAAGGGTATCTTCGGCAACTGTTCCAGCCTTAGCGAAAGGGAAAGAAATAGGAGGGTTCTATGTGCTGCAAGTGGCATTGAAGCGAAAGGATTATGATTTGAAGAATATCCTCATGCTTCAAAAGCTTATACCACAGAAAATGGTCTTTGCCATGCAATATGAAGAGCAGACACAATTCTGCATCTTCCATACCCGACTGCAAAAGTCTGATTGGATGCCGACAGACGAAGCCGCTATCCACCTGCAAGGCTTGTCGCTTGATGATGTCTGGAATAATATCGTAGCGACCATAGGTGGTTTGGATGCTCAGGTAGAAGAAAGCATTGAGGAGCAGATTATTCAACGTGAGCAGCGGGAAAAATTGCTTCGCCAGATAGAATCATTAGAAAAGCAGTGCCGTACAGAGAAGCAGACTCACAAGAAATACGAACTGCATCAACAGATACTGAAACTAAAAGAACAACTATAATATGGAAAAGCAAAAAGAACCAAACGAAAAAACTTTGGCAAAGTCTGGTAATCTACAGTCCTCACTCATTGCCGAAGTAAACAATAGTATTGTCGTCATACGTGAGACACCAGTCCTTATAGATAGGGATGTGGCTGCCATTTATGGTGTTGCCACAAGAGACATTAATAAAGCTGTCAAGAACAACCCAAAGAAATTCCCGACTGACTATTATTTTGAACTGAACGCAGAAGAGAAGCGCGAACTGGTGGAAAATTTCCACCGGTTTGATTCGCTGAAACATTCTACTGTCATGCCTAAGGCTTTCTCTGAGAAAGGTCTTTATATGTTGGCTACTATTTTGAAAAGTGATATTGCGACAGATGCAACATTAGCCATTATTGAGACCTTTGCAAAGGTAAGGTCACTGAAGCGTGAACTCAAGGAATTGCACAAGGAAACCGACAAGAAACTGCAAAACGCAAAGATGCAGCATTTCGGCGAAGTGCTTTCCGATATTGTCATGCCTGATTTGGAAACGTCGGAAACGGAGTCAACGCTCGAACTCAACTTCTTGATAGGGAAAATAAAGCATACCGTAAAACGGGTTAAGAAAAACAATAATCAGTAAACTAACATGATAGAGAAATTGAACATGCAGACCACGAACATCGTGGATGAGAACATAAAGCGGATTGGGGAGTTATTTCCCAACTGCTTAACAGAACGGCTGAACGATGAAGGGAAGCCGGAAGTGGCAATTGATTTTGACCAACTCAGACAAGAGTTGTCTAAGGATATTGTTGAAGGTCCGGAGGAACGCTATCAGTTCACATGGCCTGATAAGCGCAATGCCATTCGTTTGGCTAATGCACCAACCACAGATACTCTTCGCCCTTGTCGTGAAGAGAGTGTTGACTTCGACAACACGCAGAACCTCTATATCGAGGGCGATAACCTGCAAGTGTTAAAGTTGCTGCGTGAGAACTATCTTGGCAAGGTGAAGATGATTTACATTGACCCGCCTTACAATACGGGCAATGACTTTGTGTATAATGATAATTTCGACCAAGATAAGCAGGAGTATGTTCACAATAGTGGACAATATGATGAAGATGGCCATCAGCTTGTCACAAATACAGAAAGCAATGGACGTTTCCACACCGATTGGCTCAATATGATTTATCCACGTTTGAAAGTGGCAAAGGATTTGTTGAGTGAGGATGGAGTGATATTTATTTCGATTGATGATTGCGAGTTGAAAAATCTTGAAAACATGTGCAATGAAGTTTTTGGGGAGTCCAATAAGATTGCAACAATAACAAGGGAAGCAATTAAAGGTGGCTCAAAATCAAAGAACATAAGAGAAGTAAATGATTATGTTTTATGTTATGCTCGTAATTATGATAATATAGAATTCGGTGGTATTGAAGGAGAATCATTTGAATTCAAATTGGAAGATGAGTATGGAAAATATGCAAAAGGTAGAGAGCTAAATAAATGGGGGGCTGGATCAAGAAGAGAAGATTCCCCTTCAATGTATTATCCTATCCCTGGTCCCAATGGAGAAGATGTTTATCCAATTAGAAATGATGGAAGTGAGGGGAGATGGAGGCTTGGTAAAGAGAAAATGTTTGCATTATTAAAGGAGCATAATGCAATTTTTGAGATGAGAGATAATGGTACATATATAGTATATGAGAAGATAAGAGATAATACTCCCAAAATAAAACAGTTTACCACATTGTTTAGGGATGAGTATATTAATGCCAGAGGTACTGAAGAAATTAAATCATTGTTCAATGTTGAAAGAGCAATTTTTGATTTTTCAAAGCCAACACGGTTAGTGAAAGATTTAACGATATTGGCGGATGCCAAAGAGACAATTATTCTCGACTTCTTTTCAGGTTCTGCTACTACAGCCCATGCTGTGATGCAACTTAATGCAGAAGATGGAGGAAATCGCAAGTTCATTATGGTGCAGCTACCTGAAGCAACTGACGAGAAGAGTGAAGCATATAAGGCCGGCTATAAGAACATCTGTGAAATCGGTAAAGAACGTATTCGTCGTGCAGGTAAGAAAATTAAGGAAGAAAGTCCGCTGACCACACAAGACCTTGATATAGGTTTCAGAGTCCTGAAACTCGACTCTTCAAACATGGAGGATGTGTATTACACGCCAGAGGAGTTTAATGAACAGAAACTCTTTGAGGACAACATCAAGCCAGACCGAACAGAAGAAGACCTGCTGTTCCAGACAATGATAGATCTCGGCATTGAACTGTCTGCTAAAATAGAGCAAACGCAGATTGCCGGCAAGACGGTTTGGAACGTAAGCGATGGTTACTTGATGGCTTGCTTCGATGAGGCTGTAAACGAAACCACCATCACGGAGATAGCCAAACAGCAACCTTACTACTTCGTGATGCGTGACAAGAGCCTCGCCAACGATAACGTAGCAGACAACTTCGAGCAGATATTCAATCACTATAGTAAGGATACCATCCGCAGAATCCTCTAAACGAAGCAGATGTATGAAGTTTAAGTTTAAGATACAACAATACCAGACAGAGGCTGTGGAGCAGACGGTGAATGTGTTTGCAGGACAGCCATCGAAGACAAATGCACAGTATCGCCGCGACTTGGGTAAACGTAAGGGACAGATTACGTTTGAAGAGGAATATGTAGGATGGCGCAACAACGATGTGGAGTTGCAAGGTCATCAATTGCTTGCCAATATTCAGCAGCAGCAAGCCATCGGCAACATACCGAAGTCAACGAAACTCAGTTTGCCAGACGGCTTGGGGGCTTGTTCCTTAGACATTGAGATGGAGACGGGTACGGGTAAAACCTACGTCTATATCAAGACGATGTTTGAGTTGAATAAGCGTTACGGCTGGTCTAAGTTCATCGTGGTGGTGCCCAGCATTGCCATTCGTGAGGGCGTGTATAAAAGCTTCACGATGTTGGAAGAGCACTTCATGGAGCAGTATGGCAAGAAAGCCCGCTACTTTATCTATAACAGCAGCAACTTGACACAGATAGACTCCTTTAGCAGTGATGCCAGCATCAATGTGATGATTATCAATACGCAGGCTTTCGCACGCGACTTTAAGGAGGATGCGAAGAACAAGGTAAGCTTGATCATGTACTCCACGCGAGACGACTTTCAAAGCCGTCGGCCTATAGATGTGATAGCTGCTAACCGCCCGATTATCATCATGGACGAGCCACAGAAAATGGAAGGTGCAGCCACCCAGCGAGCCTTGAAGAACTTCAAACCGCTGTTCGTACTGAACTATTCGGCCACACACAAGACCTCGCATAACTGCATCTATGCACTTGATGCCTACGATGCCTACTGTCAGCGGCTGGTGAAGAAAATTCAGGTGAAGGGCATAACACTCCAGAACCTGATGGGTGCTCAGGCATATATCTATTTTGATAGCATTGTGCTCTCGAAGAATAAGGCACCAGAGGTAAAACTGGAGATTGAGGTGCAAGGGGCCAGTCAGGCTCGCCGCCAGACCATGAAGTTCTCGCAGGGCGACTCGCTCTTAGATGCCTCTGGGCTGCCTGCCTACAAGGAGTTTGTCATCACCGACATCAACCCACTAACAAATACGGTCTTTTTCCGCAACGGTAAACAGATAAAGGCTGGTGAGGTGATGGGTGATGTGTCGGAGAAGACCATTCAGCAGGTGCAGATACGTGAAACGATAAAAAGCCACTTTGAGAAAGAGCGTCAGCTGTTCCAGCAGGGCATCAAGACGCTTTCGTTGTTCTTTATTGATGAGGTGGCAAACTACAAGGGCTACGACGAACAGGGAGAGGTTGTGAAAGGTCCGCTTTGGACGATGTTTGAGCAGGAGTACAACCGCTACCTGAACGAGAACATATTGCTCTTTGAGGACGACTATCAGCGGTATCTGAAAAGATTCAACGTTGAACAGGTGCATAATGGCTACTTCTCTATAGATAGGAATGGTCGTGTTATCAACAGCACTGTGAAACGTGGCGAAGACTTCTCATCTGATATAACGGCTTACGACTTGATTCTTAAAAACAAGGAGCGTCTGCTGAGTTTTGACGAACCGACACGGTTCATCTTCTCCCACTCCGCTCTGCGTGAGGGATGGGATAATCCGAATGTGTTCCAGATATGTACCCTGCGTCACGCCAACAGTGCTACTGCCAAACGGCAGGAGGTTGGACGAGGATTGCGTATCTGTGTAGACAGAGATGGTAACCGCATGGACAAAGAGCGACTGGGCGATGCCGTCCACGACACCAACAAACTGACCGTCATTGCCAACGAGAACTACAGCTCCTTTGTTGATGCTCTGCAAAAGGAAACCAAGGAAACCCTCCGTGAGCGTCCGACACAGGCCACCGTGGAATACTTCAAAGACATCACCATCAAGGTGGAGGGCGGACTGCACACTATTTCGGAACAGGAGGCAGTCGGTATCGTTAGTTACCTGTTCGACAACGACTATATAGACGAGAAAGGTAACATACAACAAGCATACCATACCGACTTGGAGAACGGCACACTTGCCCCGATGAGCAAGAAGCTCCAACCCATAAAAGAGCAGGTGCACAAATTGATACAAAGCATCTTCGACCCCACCGCCTTGGTGGATATGGTGGAAGATGCCAACGACAAGGCCGAAGTGGTGAACGACCACCTGAACGACAATGCCGAGAAGAAAGAGTTCAAGGCTCTGTGGAAAGAAATCAACCATAGATACGTCTATACTGTTCACTATAGTAGTGAGGAGTTGATACAAAAAGCGGTGGCTTCTATCAACAAGAATCTGCGTGTTACCGAACTGAAGTATGTGGTAACAACAGGCGAACAAGGAGCGGATGACCCTGATTTTACCGATGCCCAGCACACCAGTACACAAACCATGAGGGAGGTTTCTAAAAGCGATGTCCCCTATGACCTCGTTGGCGATATTGCCAAAGGTGCAACACTTACAAGAAGAACGGTGGTTCGTATCCTAGAAGGCATTTCTACGGCAAAACTATATCTGTTCAAGAACAATCCAGAGGAGTTTATCCGCAACGTGATAAAACTCATCAAAGAGCAGAAAGCCACGATGATAGTGGAGCATATCTGTTATAATCGTACGGAACAGACCTACGAAACGGATATTTTTACGCAGGAAAAGAGCCGTCAGAGCGTTGACAAAGCCTATCCTGCCAAAAAGCATATCCTGGACTATGTGTTTACTGACAGCAAGGGAGAACGAAAGTTTGCAGAAGACCTTGATGCTGCAAATGAGGTTTGTGTCTATGCAAAACTACCTCGCACGTTCCAGATTCCGACTCCTGTGGGTAACTATGCTCCAGACTGGGCTATCGCTTTCAATGACAAAATGGACGTGAAACACATATTCTTTATCGCAGAGACCAAGGGAAGCATGGATTCTATGCAACTGAGGGACATAGAAAGAGCAAAGATTGATTGTGCCAAGAAACTTTTCAACAGCGTTTCAACGAGCAAAGTTCGCTACCATGAAGTGAATGGATACAAAGAGATGATAGATGTCATCGGTAATTTGATGTAAAAATCAAAAATAAAAATGGAGGATTTTCATACATTTGTATCAAAGTCCTATGCCTTATGATTGAAAAAAAGAGACATACCTGAAGAGGTATGTCTCTTAGTAGTTTATTAAAATAAGATTATTTCTTGATTAGTTTTTCTGTTCTTACAGAGTTAGCAGTCTGTATTCTTACGTAATATACTCCAGACGCAAGATTGTCGGTGTTGATTACTGAGTTCTCTTGTCCTGATGTAAGGATTGAAGTAGAGATTACTCTGCCTTGTTGGTCAGTAACAATGATTGTTGCCTCTTTATTCAAGCCTTTGACACTTAATGTTACATTTTCTGAAGTTGGGTTAGGATAAAGAGAAACAGAATAATTGTTTTCAACTTCGTTTATTCCGTTAGGAATTACTAAAGTCAAGGTTACAACACTATCACAACCGTTTATTGAAGTAAAGGTTTCTGTGTATGTTCCTAATTCTGTCAATACTTGCTCACCAAATTGATAAGGAAGATCGCTGCTTGAGATTTCAAGAGTGATTTCCTCATTATATGTTGGCATAATAGCGATGTTTAATGTAATAGTGCTATCACAACCAGCTGCATTTGTAAGAGTTATTTCATATGTTCCTTCTTCTGAGTATGAGTGTTCAGAATCAAAGTTGTAAGAATCTCCTTCGCATAATGATACATCAATAGTTGAAGCAGTAGGAGTGCAAGGTTCTTCTATTTCATTTCCAGCACGATAAACAAAGTTATCTACGCAGAAATAAGAAGGAATAAGCAAACCATAACTATTTGCATAGTTTGATTCAAGAGCAAATTTTACTTTTGCAACCTCACCTAAAGAAGAAAGATCTAACCATTTCCAGTCTTTGTAAGCGTTTCCGTTTTCTGTAAGATAAACATAAACAGAACCAAGAACTGTTCCTTGAGCATCGTATCCTGTTGCTATTACTTTGTGATAGCCTGGTTCGTAGTCATTTGTTTGACCTGTATAAGTATAAGATGCATTAGAGTGAGAAACATAAACTCCTTGAGGGAAGAAAGTAGTATTGTCAGTTGTTTTTATTTCATTTTGTTGTTGAGGTCCAAAAACTCCTGCATCGTATGATTGCATATAAGTATATCCAGCACCTTCAACACCTGCCATGGCAGAAGATACATAATAGTTAGCATCCACATATTCTCCGCCATTACCACTTATAGCAGAACTTGTACCATTGCTTGCACCAAAACCAGCAGT
Source organism: uncultured Bacteroidales bacterium (assembly GCA_900314725.1). Classification (GTDB taxonomy): domain Bacteria; phylum Bacteroidota; class Bacteroidia; order Bacteroidales; family P3; genus Scybalousia_A. The sequence continues at coordinate 158,036 of OMWJ01000002.1, read as the reverse complement.
CATAAACCAACCGCTTAAATCATATCCAATGCCAGGGAAGTTAAGTCCAGCAGAAACGTGATCTTTGTAATAATAAGTCATTTCTGTGTCTTCATCTTCTTCTGTGCGAGTGTAGTTGTTTAAAGCTACTATTTCGTAAGTGTTAGCAGCAGTAAGGAATGTTCCTTCTTCAAAGTCTGCAATTAGATATTGTTCTCCACCATGGTAGATACCTATACCAGCAAGATTGAATACACCGATATTATCATCAACAAGACGAACTAAACGAATGTTGTTCTTGTCTAAGTTTGCGTTATCGTCCAAATCATCTAAATCGTATGCAGTGCCGTAGCCAAGAGTTTGAACAGATGTTTTTTCTGCAAATCTGAAGAAGTCGCTACCATTAGAAGAAACTTCAACAAAGGCTCTTCCGTTTTCATTGTCGTTATGAGCAAATACAACAAAGTCTGCTCCTTCTTGGTTTGTTATAGGACGGTCAAAACTTGCCTTTGCATAACCATTAAGTATTGCAACATAATCAGTAGTATTTGCTTGACCAATAGCATCGTAATAGTTTCCTGCTGTTGCATTGAATGCTCTTTTTATTTCTACACCTTTAGCCCAAGCAACAATGTTTTCATCAGTCATTGATGGAGCGTCTGGTAAAGAAGAAGCAAGAGTTGTAAAGGTAATTACTTCAGAAGCATTAGAAAGATTTGTTTCAGAGCATTTTGTTCTTACGTAGCATTCGTATGTTGTGTTAGCAGTAAGACCTTCTATTGTGTAGAAAAGATTTCCACTTACCAAGACTGAATCAAAATCTGTTGCACTTTGTTCTTTATAATAAATATAGAATTCCGTATTGTCGCTATTCCACATTATACTTGCTTGATTTTCTTCAGTCCATGATTCCATAACTTGAAGATTTGTTACAACAGGACATTCTGGTTCTGGCTCTTCTATTGTACTTCCTTCCATATAAACAAAGTTATCTATACAGAAATAAGAAGAAATCAACAGACCATAATTGTTAGCATAATTAGATTCCATTGTGAATTTTACTTTTGCAACTTCTCCAAAAGAAGACATATCTAACCAACGCCATTCTTTTACGTTTCCAACACCATTTGCAGCATTATCTACCAAATAAACAAAAGAACTACCAACTATGCTTCCGTCAGCATTGTAACCTGTTGCTACTATTTTCATCCAACCTGGATTATTATCATTTGTTGTTAAAGTCTGTGCATCAGAAAAAGAAGCAGCACTTTGACAAACATATGTTCCTTTAGGAGAGAATGTTGTGTTATTATCTCTTACAACAGTTAAATGTTCTGTTGTTCCGGCAAAATCAGAAAAATATCCTTGTAGATAGCCATTGCCTGCTCCTTCCAAAGCAGCTGAAGCAGAAGAAGCATAATAACCAGAATTTGTAGTAAGGTTAGAAGGTCCCCAACCAATAGAGAATGAACCTCCGTACAATCCTAAACCATTAAATACAAGACCTCCATTAGCATAATCCTTAGAATACATATTCATACCATAATCATCTGTTCCTATAAGGGTAGCACCAGGTGTTGAACTTGTTACTATTTCATAAGTATTAGGGGTGGAAAGCATATTTTCAAAATCTGCAATTTGATATTGTTCTCCTCCATTATAGACGCCTATACCTGCAAGAAGGAATCCAGCAGTAGAATCATCAACAAGGCGAACTAAACGAATGTTGTTCTTGTCTAAGTTGGCGTTGTCAGATAAGTTGTCAAGATCGTATGCAGTGCCTAATCCTGTAGCAAGAATAGATGTTTTGCTGTCAAATCTAAAGAAGTCTGTTCCATTTGAAGAAACTTCAACGTATGCTTGTCCATTGCTTGTGTTATTACCAAAAACAACAAAGTCATCACCTTCAGCATTATTAATAGGTCTGTCAAATGTTGCAACTGCCAAACCTCCTTGAATAGAAACATAATTTGTAGTGTTTGCCTGACCAATAGCATCGTAATAATTGCCTGTTGTTACCGTATTAGCTCTGACAACTTCTACACCCTTAGCCCAAGCAACAATGTTCTCATCTGTCATTGAAGGATTTGTAGGTTCAACAGTGGAAGAATTGCCGTCTAATACCACATCATCAATATAGTATCTGCTGCCATTACATATAAAAGCAATATATTTAGCAGTGCCTGTGTATTGAGAGAAATCTAATGTGTATTCAGCCCAAGCATTAGAAGAAGGACTAACAGCAAATAATGTGTCAAAGGTTGTTGCATCGTCTTTGTCAGTCATTACTCCTACTGTTATTCTATTTCCTGCAGAGCCTCTTTTTCCCCAGAAAGTTAAAGAAAGAGTATTTAAATTAATATTATCTGCAATCTTTGGCATAACGGCTACAACTTGTGTGTTTGGTGCTGCTTGTAAATATAAACCACCAACACCAGAATGTTTTGTAGTATTTATATTAGGGATATTTCCTGTTGTTATCTTTGTCCAGCATGAAGGATAAGGATAAACACCTCCACCTGTTGTTCCGTATGAATCAAAATCTTCTGTATATGGTAGAGAAACTATATCACAATCATTTGCTTGACTTGTCAGAGTTGTAAAAGTAAGATGTTCGCTTTCTTCTGAAAGGCTTCCTTCTCCACAATCCTTTATAATATAGCATTCATAATCTGTTCCAGATAGAAGATTTTCCATAGTGTAGGTTACTTCATTTGTGATACTATAAGAAGTGAAAGAAGTTTCTCCTTGTGCTTTAAGATAAAGAGTGTAGTTTGCAGGTAGAGTGCCAAGATATATTATGGCAGAGTTTTCTGTAACGAAATCTACATGAAGGTTACTTGGAAGCAAACAAGGTAATGGTTCATCATTAGGAGCAGGAATAGCAGTATATGTTCCTGTTTGAGCAAAGCAATCTTCCCAACTGTCTTCATTAGTTTTGTATTCTATGCTTATCCAACTATTTCCTGTAAGATAATAACTGCCCATTCCAGTAGGAGTGCTTGTGCAGTTATCTCTTAAGTTGAAATATCCGTATGAATCGTTGGTGTATGCAGAATATTCATAAGCACCATCTTCATCATAGTCAAAAGCGAAGTCGCTTAACCAACCAAGAGTTGCATCCATATCAAAACGAGAGTCAGTAAAGGCTATCTCAGTCAAGGCATCTTCTAAGGTAATGTTGTTACCATTCCAACGATAGCCAAGAACAAAATAATCTGGAGAAAGGCTTTCATTGTTATAGACGAAAATAATTCCGATTTCGTTTTCTCCTTCGCCTATCCAATAGTCTATATCTTCAGATGTAAATGTTCCATTTGGAGCTGTGGAACTCAGCGTTTGAGCATAAAGGTTTATACTCACGAATGATAGTAGTAATACTATCAAATTCACAATACGTTTTTTCATTTCTTTTAACGTTTTTTTAATTTTGTTAATTAATAATAAAACATATCGTAAAATTTCTTTGTAAAAGAATAAAGAAGATGAACTAAGAGGTATCAGCCATAATACTTTTTTAATTCAACTTTCTTATCGTTCCTTTAGTACCCGAAAGTTACGATTTTGTCAAATTGTTTGGCAGGTCTTCTGACTTGTTTCTGCTGTTGAAAGTCTTCTCATTCTTATTTAAGAACAATGACTATAAGAGTATCAACAACGTCTTTTGTTATAGAAACTTACAGCTACGGGTATAGTTTGGGCTTTTCACCCAATTCCCTATTAATCTCACTAATAAAGAACCAAAAATTTGATGCTGCAAAATTATTACTTTTTTTATACATACAAATATAAAAGCAGTGAAATATAATCTTTTCTCCAAAAATACTCATTAGAGGGTAGTTTGTCCTATTTTTCTTAATTTACTTTTCTTTTAATTCAGAATTCTTTTATATATTTGCAAAGTTTTAATTCAAGATATTATGGAACATTTAACTGAGGTCGGCTCCCGACTTTATTATACTTCAGAACAGAATATACTTTTGCTGATTGCTTTGTTGAAAAAATACAATATAAGAAAGGTTGTTGCTTCTCCAGGTGCAACAAATGTAACCTTTGTAAGCAGTATTCAGCAGGATAGTTTTTTTGAAATGTACTCATGTGTTGATGAACGCAGTGCAGGATATATGGCTGTGGGATTATGTGAAGAAAGTTCAGAACCCGTTCTTCTTTCCTGCACCGGAGCTACTGCTTCTCGTAATTATTTGCCTGCATTGACAGAAGCCTATTACAGAAAACTACCTCTTATTGCTTGCACTTCTGCACAAGATTTTCATAATATAGGACATCTTATCGCACAGGTTATCAACAGAAACAATCCTCCAAGTGATGTAGTCCTTAAGTCAGTGAATATCTCTTCTATAAATAATGAATCAGACAGATGGTTTGTAGAAATAAAACTAAATGATGTTCTTGAAGAACTTTTCCGTAGAGGAGGAGGACCTATACATATTAATTTAGAAACAAAATACTCTTTGGATTATTCTGTTAAAGAACTTCCTAAAGTAAGAAAAATAAGTAGGATAACAAATTTAACTAAAGATTTACCACAACTTCCGCAGGGAAAGATAGGAGTCTTTGTGGGTTCTCATAAAAAATGGACAAGCGAAGAGAGTTTTGCATTAGAGAATTTTGCTATATCCAATAATGCTATAGTCTTTGTTGATCATACAAGTAATTATCACGGAAAGAATGCTTTAAATTACTCTATTAAAGGTTCGCAAGAGGTTCATCATAACGAACCAAGCTTTGATGTAATCATACACATAGGGGAGGTTAGCGGAGATTATTACACCATGCGTTTGATGAAAAATACAAAACAGGTGTGGCGAGTTAATCCAGATGGAGAGATGAGAGATACTTTCAAAAAACTTTCTTTTGTTTTTGAAATGACTGAACAAGAATTCTTTGAGAGATACAGTTCAAATACTGATTTATCTTCACAAAACCTCCCAGCAAACAGTTTCTATGAGGAATGTATGGCTGAAAAAAACAGACTGCTTTCTCTTATACCTGACTTGCCTTTTTCTAATATTTATATAGCACAAGTTTTAGCAGACAAAATACCGCAAAATTCTGTCTTGCATTTGGGAATACTTAATTCCCTGCGTGCTTGGAATCTGTTTGATTTGCCAAAATCAGTAAATGTTTTTTCCAATGTTGGAGGTTTTGGAATAGATGGTTGTCTGTCTTCCATGATAGGTACATCTTTGGTAAATAAAGACAGATTATATTTTGGAGTATTTGGTGATTTGGCTACATTTTATGATTTGAATGTCTTGGCTAATAGGCATTTGGGAAGTAATCTTAGGATAATGCTTATCAATAATGGATTAGGACAAGAGTTTAAAAACTATAATCACCCGGGAGCGAGATTTGGAGAAAAGACTGATGATTTTATTGCTGCAAAAGGTCATAATGGTAAGCAGTCTCCTTTGTTGATGAAACATTTTACGGAGGATTTGGGCTTTGAATATTTGTCTGCAAGCAATAAGGAAGAGTTTTCCATAGCATATCCTAAGTTCTTGAATAACAGAATAGGGGATAAGCCATTATTTTTTGAAGTCTTTACCAATTCAGAAGAAGAGAATGAAGCTCTGTATCTGATAAAACATATAGAGCAGCCTACGGATAAAGAAAAGATAACCAATACAATAAAGCAGACCTTGAAAAATACAGTAGGAGATAAACTGATAAATAAAATAAAGAAACTCTAAGTAAAAAAAGACTTGGTTTTAATTTTTTAAAACCAAGTCTTTTTACTCTAAACATCAAGTCTTTTTTTCTTAAATCCAACTCTTTTTTTACGAAGTCTTTAAAACAGTGTAGGCTCTTCAAGTAGGTTAAATGTTTTACGATGATAAGGACTTATCCCATAGTCTTTTATCGCTTGACGATGTGCTTTTGTTGGGTAGCCTTTGTTTTGTTTCCAATTATATTGAGGATAAATCTTGTGCAAAGCAATCATGGCGTCATCTCTATACGTCTTAGCAAGAATAGATGCAGCAGCAATGGACATATAAGTTGCATCCCCTTTTACTATTGTTTTATAGGGAATATCCAAGTCAGTACGGAATCTGTTGCCATCAATGAGCAAAAATTCAGGTTTTGTCTTCAAACTTTTTACTGCTCTGTTCATTGCCTCTATGCTTGCTGCAAGGATGTTGGTTTCGTCTATCTCGGTGTTGCTAACCTCACAAACAGCAAAAGCAATCGCACTTTTTTCAATAACATCTCTTAGTTCCCTTCGTTTTTTGTCAGTGAGTTGTTTGGAATCGTTTAGTATATCGTTCTTAAAATCATTAGGTAAGATTACAGCAGCAGCAAAGACGCTCCCAGCTAAGCAACCTCTTCCGGCTTCATCGCAACCGCATTCAATGGTGTCAATACTCTTGTAATACTGTTTTAACATTGTTCTTTGTTGGTGAATAAAATAAGGTTGATTAAGATGTATAAAAAATCTTTAACCAACCTAAGATGTACAAAAAACTCTATAATAAAACAATAAGTTTATTTTACAAAATTCTTTATTATGCTGTCAAACAAGATTTTTCCGTCTGTGTTTCCAAGTTCCAAGTCTGAACATCTCTCAGGGTGAGGCATCATTCCAAAGACGTTCTTTGTCTTGTTGGTTATTCCGGCTATGTTTTCAACACTTCCGTTTGGATTGCATTCTTCCTTTATCTCGCCTTTCTCATTGCAGTAACGGAATAGTATTTGTTCGTTGTCGTTCATCTTCTTCAACACATCTTCGTAAGCAAAGTACCTTCCCTCACCATGAGCAATAGGAATGTTTAAAGGAGATCCTACTTTTGCCTCTTTAGTGAAAATAGTGCTGTTTGTTTGAGGAGTAATGTATTGGTTTTTACAAATAAATTTTTGATTATTATTATGTAAAAGAGTACCGTCAAGAAGTCTGCTTTCACAAAGTATTTGAAAACCGTTGCAGACGCCAAGAAGATAACCGCCCTTGTTTGCAAACTTGATAATTTCTGACATTATAGGAGAAAGAGAAGCTATTGCTCCACTACGCAAATAATCTCCGTATGAGAAACCTCCTGGTAATACAATCATATCACAGCCTTGTAGGTCTCTTTCTTTGTGCCATAGAGGTACAACTTCTTGTCCTTCAATGTTTCTTAGGACGTATATCATATCGTGGTCGCAGTTTGACCCTGGAAAAACAACTACTCCAAATTTCATATCTTTACTGCCGAACGTCGGCTTCGTTTTTATAGTTAATAATGTTATAATAATGTCTGTTATTGACGTGCAAAATTACAAAATTTATTAGAATATGCATTAAATATCTTTATTCTTTTTTCTTTAAGCCTAATTTTTTTGCTTCAGAATCCAAGAATTTTAAGGCTTCCTCTCTGTCGTTGGCAATGTTTCCGTCTAATATAGCATCTTTTATGGCGTCTTTGAGAATGCCAACGGTCTTACATGGGGTAAGATTATACATTTCCATTATTTCTTCTCCGCTTACAGGAACTTTGAAGTTACGTATTCTGTCCTTTTCTTCAATTTCTTTCATCTTTTTTTGGACTAAGCGGAGATTACTAAGATAACGTTGTTTCTTAAGAATGTTTTTGCTTGTAATATCACTTTGACATAGGATTAGAAGGTCTTCAATATCATCTCCTGCTTCAAACAAACAACGCCTTACAGCACTATCTGTTACTTGCTCTACTAATGCTATCGGACGAAGATGAAGAAATACGAGTTTTTGAACATATTTCATGTTTTCGTTAAGAGGCAAATGCATACGGCGAAAGATTTTTTCAACCATATAAGAGCCTTTTACCTCATGACCATGAAAAGAATAACCCGTTTTTTCGTCATAATGCTTGCACAAAGGTTTGGCAATATCATGTAAAACGGCAGCCCAGCGCAAGAAAAGTTTGTCGCTTTGCTTTGCAACGTTGTCTAAGACTTGCAGAGTGTGAAGAAAATTATCTTTATGAGACTTTTCTCCAACACTTTCTACTCCTTTTAATGCAACAAATTCAGGAAAGATTATTTTCAAAAGACCACTTCTGTCCAAGAGTTGAAAACTTAAAGAAGGATGTCTTGACATTAGCATTTTGTTTAGTTCTTCGGTTATTCTCTCTTGTGAGATTATTTTTATCCTTTCGCAGTTTCTTTTTATGGCCTCAAAGGTTTCAGGTAAAATAGAGAAGTTCAACTGAGTGGCAAAGCGAATACAACGCAACATTCTTAGGGGATCATCAGAAAAAGTTATGTCTGGGTCTAAAGGAGTGCGGATTATTTGTCTGTTTATATCGTATATGCCATCGAAAGGGTCAAGTAATTCACCAAAAGTCTGCTCATTAATAGAAATAGCCATAGCATTGATGGTGAAATCTCTGCGGTTTTGGTCATCTTGTAGAGTTCCATTTTCCACAATCGGCTTTCTGCTGTCGCGTCTGTAACTCTCCTTTCTTGCTCCTACAAACTCTATCTGCCAATCCTTGCCTAAAGAATAATAATGTATCATTGCTGTGCCAAAGGACTTAAAGATTGACACTTTCTTTTTTTGAGGTAGAGTTTGAGCTACTTGTTTTGCAAGTTCAATTCCACTTCCTATGCAAACAATATCTATATCTGTGCTTGGACGTTTTAGGATTATGTCTCTTACATAGCCGCCTACAACGTAAGCATCTATATTCATAGTATCAGCAACATTACCTATTAAATGAAAAATATCGTTATCTATATGTGCTTTTAAATTCATCGTTTGATAGTTGAGCTTTATTGAACCATGCTTAAAGTGCCTTGTTTTGATTTTGCAAAATTACAAAATATTTTATTATGCCTACGCCTTGGAACAGAAAGATTGTTTTTTGTCTGTCAAGATTTTTATTTCTTCTTTCTTCGTTTGGTAAGGCTGAAAGATTATTTCTTGAAAACAAAAAGAATAATAATCTTAATGAAGAAAAAACATTGTGTTTTTAAAGAAACTTTGTATTTTTGCACTCTGAAATTAAATAGAGAGAAAAGAAGATGTTTGAAAACTTATCAGAGAAACTTGACAGAGCCTTTAAGATAATAAAAGGAAAAGGAAAGATAACAGAGATTAATGTCTCCGAAAGTATGAAGGAGATTCGCAAGGCTTTGATAGATGCTGACGTTAGTTATTCCATAGCTAAAGAATTTTGTGATAAAGTTAAGCAAAAAGCACTCGGACAAAATGTACTTACAAGCGTAGAACCAGGACAAATGATGGTTAAAATGGTACATGACGAGTTGGTAACTTTGATGGGAGAGACTACAGAGGAAATAAACATCAAAGGACAACCAGCTATTGTGCTTATAGCTGGTCTTCAAGGTAGCGGTAAGACAACATTTTCTGCAAAATTAGCCTCTTATCTTAAAAATAAAAAGAATAAAAAAGTACTTGTTGTTGCAGGTGATGTTTATAGACCTGCTGCTATTAATCAATTACAAGTTCTTTGTGAACAAATAGACGTACAAGTTTTTACAGAAGAAGGGAATAACAACCCTGTAGATTTGGCTTTGAAGGGTATCCAACAAGCAAAACAGAACAATATCAATGTTGTAATCATTGATACTGCAGGTCGTTTGGCTGTAGATGAACAAATGATGGATGAAATATCAAATATCAAACAAGCCGTTAATCCTACAGAGACTCTATTTGTTGTTGATTCCATGACAGGACAAGATGCTGTTAATACTGCTAAGGCTTTCCATGATAGATTAAACTATGATGGCGTTGTATTAACAAAACTTGATGGTGATACTCGTGGTGGTGCTGCTTTAACAATTAGACATGTTGTTACAAAACCTATCAAATTTATCTCAATAGGTGAAAAGTTAGATGCCTTAGATGTATTTCATCCAGATAGAATGGCTAATCGTATATTGGGAATGGGTGATATTGTTTCCTTAGTAGAAAAGGCCCAAGAACAATACGATGAACAAGAGGCAAGAAAGCTATCAAAGAAGATACACAGCAATACTTTTGATTTCAATGATTTTCTTTCTCAAATCCAACAGATAAAGAAAATGGGTAACCTGAAAGATATTATGGGTATGATACCAGGAGTTGGCAAGATGATGAAAGATGTTGATATAAAAGAAGACGCTTTCAAGGGCATAGAAGCCATAATTGGTAGTATGACACCTCAGGAAAGAGAACATCCAAACATAATAGATGTTTCCAGAAAACAACGTATAGCACGCGGAAGTGGAACTAAGATAGAAGATGTCAATCGTTTGTTGAAACAATTTGACCAAACCAGAAAAATGATGCAAAGTGTTTCTTCTGGAAAAATGAATAAAATGGCAGCAATGCGAAACCTTAGAAAAAGAAGATAAACAATATAACTTTAATAATCTTAATCAACTATGCAAGAGCAAAGAAAAGAACCTATCCTTATTGATGGTAAGACTATAGCATCAACAATAAAGGAAGAAATAAAAAAAGAAGTAGCGGATATTCTTGATCATGGACAGAGACCACCTCATCTTGTGGCTGTTTTAGTAGGAGAAGACGGAGCAAGTCTTTCTTATGTAAAGAGCAAAGAGAAGCAAAGCCAAGAAGTAGGTTTCACTTCGTCTGTCTATCGTTTTCCTGCTACAATAACAGAGGAAGAACTTTTGCAAACAATAGACTTTTTGAACAATGATGACGAAGTTGATGGATACATAGTTCAAATGCCTTTGCCTAAGCATATAGATGAAAAGAAAGTAATCGCTCATATAGATCCTAAAAAAGATGTAGATGGATTTCATCCTATTAATGCTGGAAGAATGTTGCTTTCTCTACCAAGCTATCTACCTGCTACTCCTTGTGGAATAGTTACTCTTTTAGAGAGAGCAAACATAGAAACAGCAGGAAAGTCTTGCGTTGTGTTGGGAAGAAGCGATATTGTGGGAACACCAATGGCGGTTCTAATGTCAAGAAAAGGCATGGACGCAACCGTAACTTTGTGTCATTCCAAAACAAAAGGACTAAAAGAGATATGCGCTCAAGCAGATATAATCATAGCAGCAATAGGTAAGCCTGCATTTGTTACTGAAGATATGGTAAAAGAAGGTGCTGTGGTTATAGATGTAGGTATTCACAGAATAAAAGATGATAGTGAAAAAGGATATTATGTTACTGGAGATGTAGATTTTGAGAATGTGAAGAAAAAATGTTCTTACATAACTCCTGTTCCAGGTGGTGTAGGTCCAATGACAATAGTTTCCTTGCTAACAAATACCCTTAAAGCATACAAAAAAGAAATATATAAGTAAAAAAACTTGAACAAAAAGATAAGGTGATTAGATTTTGTTTCTCTAATCACCTTTTTTGTTTTTATTAGGTTGGGTATTCTGTTCTTACTTTAATACTTTATCATAAAACTCTTCACAAGCGTCTTCTAACAAATCCAAAGCAAACACAAAATCTTCTTCATTTCCATAATAAGGATCAGGTATCTCACTCTGTTTATCAAACTTTGTGATGTACTGTCCTAAAGGTATTATCTTATCCTTTTCTTCTTTTGTCTTGGCTTTGTTATATAATATGGTTATAATCTCATCATCCATTCCCAAGATGAAGTCAAATTTTGAGAAATCTTCTTTTGTAAGTTGTCTTGCTAAGTGAGTGAAATTATAACCTCTCTTTTTGCCAAGCATTCTCATTCTTTTGTCAGGCAAGTTTCCAATATGCCAAGCACCAATACCACAAGAATCTATAATGAAATCATCTACTCTTTTGTGAAAGATGATAATCTGTTGCATTACCTCTTGAGCAGCGGGTGAGCGACAAATATTTCCTAAGCAAACAAAAAGAATACTTGTTTTGTTAATTTCTTTATCAGCCATAGATTGTAAATTTCTATGAAACTTATCTTATTGTAGCTTTTACAAACTCAATAAACAAAGGTGCAGGATTTTCTACTGTGGAAGCATACTCTGGATGGAATTGTGTGCCTACAAAGTATGGATGATTTTTTATTTCTACAACCTCCACAAGATTTGTGTCTGGATTTATTCCTGTTGCAATCATACCTGCCTGTTCAAAATCTTTTAGATACTTATTATTAAATTCATATCTATGACGATGTCTTTCCTTTATATGTTTTTGTTTGTAGGCTTCAAAGATATGACTTCCTTCTTTTAAATCACAAGGATAGTTACCCAAACGCATAGTATGACCAAGATTACTTATCTTTTTTTGTTCTTCCATTATATCTATGACAGGATAAGGAGTAGAACTCATCATCTCAACGCTGTTTGCATTCTTCCAACCTAAGACATTGCGTGCAAACTCTACAACTGCCAACTGCATTCCCAAACAAATGCCAAAGAAAGGTATAGAATTTTCTCTTGCAAACTGACATGCAAGTATCTTACCAAGAATACCTCTTGAACCAAAACCAGGAGCTACAAGTATTCCGTCTAAACCTTCTAATTTGTTTTGTAGGATTTCTTCTCCTTTCTCTAATTCTTCAGAGTGAATCCAACGGATATTTACCTTGGTTTGTAGGTATGCACCTGCATGAATCAAAGCTTCGCTGATGGATTTGTAAGCATCGTGCAGTTCAACATACTTTCCTACTATACCAATGGTTGTTTCTTTTAGGGGATTCTCTAATTTGTAAAGGAATTTCTTCCAAGAAGAAAGGTCAGGTTCTGAATTTAGAGGAGTCTCAGTTTTCTTTAATACCTGAGTATCCAAGCCTTCTTCCAGCATATTCAAAGGAACTTGATATATGGTTGAAGCATCAATGCTTTCTATTACGCATTCTTTATCCACATTACAGAAAAGAGAAATCTTTGAACGAACACTTTCTGTAAGATGATGCTCACAACGGCAAACAATAATGTCTGGTTGAACACCAATAGAAAGCATACTTTTAACAGAGTTTTGAGTTGGTTTTGTTTTAAGTTCTCCTGCAGCAGCAAGATAAGGAACGTAGGTAAGATGAATTACAAGTGCTTGTTTGCCAAATTCTCTTTTTAGCTGGCGAACGGCTTCTACAAAAGGCAAACTTTCAATATCACCTACAACACCACCTATTTCAGTTATGACAAAATCATATTTGCCTGTATTGCCTAAGATTTTTATTCTGTTTTTTATCTCATCAGTGATGTGAGGTATGACTTGCACTGTGGAACCGAGGTATTCGCCCTTTCGTTCTTTGTCTATCACATTTTGATATATTCTTCCCGTAGTTACATTATTAGCCTGTGAGGTTCGTACATTAGTGAAGCGTTCATAGTGTCCAAGGTCTAAGTCTGTTTCTGCTCCATCTTCTGTAACGTAACATTCTCCGTGTTCGTAAGGATTAAGAGTTCCAGGATCAACATTAATATATGGATCCAATTTTTGATTAGTTACCGAAAAACCTCTTGATTTTAGAAGTAGAGCAAGAGAAGATGAAATAATACCTTTTCCTAATGAAGATGTAACTCCTCCTGTAACGAATATATATCTTGTGGTAAACATATTGTAAATAAGTTTTATTCTAAATTAAGTTGCAAAGGTAAGATATTTTTTTTGTTTAAGAAAAGTAAAACACTAAAAATTGCATTGTGGATTTTTTTGTAGATGCTATTTTTTTTATACTTTTGTAAAAAATTTCGGACAAATACTTATAAAACCTATGTTATACAACACCCTAAAATTTAAGGGAAAGACAATAAACTACAGAGTAGAGGGCAGGGGAGAGAAAACCTTGGTGCTACTGCACGGATACATGAACAGTCTGCAAGTTTGGGATAAGTTTTTTAAAGCATATAAAGATGAGGATATAGTTCTTGTGGCTATAGATTTGATTGGTCATGGAGAAAGTGAAGTTGTTGCAGAGGTTTCTTCTATGGAATTGCAGGCAGATATGATAAAGCAGGTTTTAGATGAACTTAGGATAAAGGATTGCGTAATGATTGGACATAGTATGGGAGGAATGATAACACTAAGTTTTGCTGAACAGTATCCAAATTATATAAAAGGTTTTTGCTTGCTTCATTCCACAGCCTGCGAAGATAATCCTAAGGGTAAAGAGAACAGAAAATGGGCTTGTAAAATTATAAATGAAAACAAACTGAATTTCATTGTTGATTTTATTCCTAACCTTTTTGCAGAAAAGAATGTTGAAAAATATTCTGAAGAAATAAAATGGTTGAAAGAACTCTCTGCTTCTACAAAGAAAGAAGGGATTGTTGCTGCTCAAATGGGAATGATAATAAGGAAAGACAGGAATTTTGTCTTGGAACAAACAAAAGTTCCTGTGTTATTTGTTATAGGAAGACAAGATATACGGGCAGATTTGTCTGTTATGCTACCTCAGGCATGTTTGCCAAGAAATAGTGAGGTGATGATATTGGATTGTGGGCATATGTCTTTTATAGAGGAAGAAAAGATTATTGAAAATCGTTTTCTCTCTTTTGTTGAAAGATGTTATTTATAGTGTTTTGTAACTTATTGTTTTTGAATATGATGTAAAAGAAAAAGATTTGATGAAAAAAGAGTTGGATTTGAGAAAAAAAGATCAAGTCTTTTTAGTATAAACATCAAGACTTAAGAAAAAAAGATCAAGACTTTTTAAACTAACTTTAAACAAGTGGATTTTACAAAGGGAAACATATCAAAAAGTATATTCATATTTTCAATACCAATAGTGCTTGGTAATCTTTTTCAGCAGATGTACTCGTTGGTAAATAGTGCTTTTGTTGGTAATTTCTGCTCCATTGAGGAATTGGCGGCTGTTGGTAGTGTTTATCCTGTTGTGTTTTTTATCACAAGTTTGATTTTGGGAATAGGGAATGGAGGAAGTGTTCTTGTTTCTCATTATTTTGGAGCAAAAGATTATAATAAACTACCTCAAATTATTACAACCTTTTATCTGTTTTTTATATTTTTGGGTATAATTGTCTGCGGTTTGTCCATAGTCTTTGCAGATAATATATTTTCTTTCTTTGATATGACTCCGCAAGTCCATTATTTCGCAAAGACATATTTCCAAATCTATATGTTTGGTATGTTTTTCAGTGTTGTATTTCACTCTGTTATATCCATACTTAGAGGTTTGGGAGATAGTGTAACAGGTCTGTATTTTCTAATACCAGCAAACATAATCAACGTTTTTCTTTCCTATCTTTTTATAGTTAAGTTTCATTGGGGAGTGGTAGGTAGCGCATGGGCAAGTTTTATTTCTCAATTTTTATCTTTCCTAAGTATAGCCTTGTTTTATAGGAAGCATATCAGAGAGTTCAAAAGAATAGAGTTTAAACAGGAACTTAGTATTCTTAAAGAAATTATTCATTTAGGTCTTCCAACAGGAATTCAACAAAGTATAGTTTCTCTTACGCAAGTGTTATTGCTATTTTTGGTTACAACATTTTCAACAAATGCCATAGCAGGCTACTCTGCAGCTGTAAGAATAGAAAGTATAGCTTTGCTTTTAGTACTTAATATCACGCAAAGTCTCACTTCTTTTGTAGGAACCAACTATGGAGCAAAACAATACGACAGATGCAGAAAAGGATTGAAGGCTTCTGTGAAAATAATCTTTTTAGTAGGATTGGCAACTTTGTTGGTTTTTGTTTGTTTTCCAAGTTCTCTTATGGCTTTATTCACTTCAGATAGCGAGGTTATAAGAATAGGAAAGGAATACATAGTTATTGATGGATTATTCTGGGTTTTGTTTGGTGTGATGATGTGTTTTACGGCTTATTATAGAGGTTTAGGTTACGCAAATATTACTATGGTGATAAGTTTCTTGACACTTGTTCTTGTAAGGTTTCCTTTGGCATGGTATTTATCAAAGACAAGTCTTCAAATTCTTGGTATTTGGATTTCTGCTCCTGTTACTTGGTTATTGACAATTATCATATATTGTCTGATTTATAGGAAGGCAAACACAAAAATTTTATTACAGAACAAAAAAAGCAAAAAAAAATAACACACATTATAAAAAAAAGTACTATTTTTGCAATCAATATGCAAGAAGACAAAAATATATTATTAGATAAACTAACTAAGTGTTTTAGTTGCTGAGGTGATTGAGGAAGTTTCCTTTATTCACCTTATTTTTTATCTATAAGTAAGAACAAAAAGACAAATAAATTTATAATTATGGTTAATCTTAAAAACAAAAATCTAATATCCATTACAGATTATACAAAAGAGGATTACTTAGCTGTATTGGATTTGGCTGAAAAGTTTGAAAAAAATCCAAATCAGCCTGTTTTATCTGATAAAGTTGTCGGTTCTTTATTCTTTGAACCTTCAACAAGAACTCGTCTTAGTTTTGAAACAGCGGCAAATCGTTTGGGAGCGAGAGTTATAGGCTTCTCTAATCCAACCGCAACTTCGCTTCAAAAGGGAGAAAGTCTTCATGATACTATTATGATGGTATCTTCTTACGCTGATATTATTGTTATGCGTCATCCAAGAGACGGTGCTTCTCGTTGGGCAAGTGAAGTTAGTCCCGTACCTGTAATTAATGCAGGCGATGGAGCAAATCAACACCCTACACAATGTATGTTAGATTTGTATTCAATCAGGAAAACACAAGGTACTTTGGAGAATCTTCAAATAGCAATGGTTGGAGATTTGAAGTATGGACGAACAGTTCATTCATTAGTTCAAGCAATGAGTAACTTCAAAGCAGAATTCCACTTTGTTTCTCCTGAATCTTTGGCAATGCCAGATAATGTTAAGATGTATGCAACAAATGCTGGCTTGAAATATCACGAATATAGAAAGCTGGAAGACGTTATTCCTTTTGCAGATATTATTTATATGACAAGAATTCAAAAAGAACGTTTCCCAGATGTTTTGGAATATGAAAAGGTAAAGAACTCATATATCCTTGATGCTTCTGTTTTGGAAGGCTGCAAGGAGAATATGAAAGTCCTACATCCACTTCCAAGAGTTAATGAGATAGCAATGGATGTTGATAAAACAAAATATGCTTATTATTTTCAACAAGCAAAGAATGGTATGTTTGTTCGTCAAGCTCTTATTGCTTCAATTTTGGGTTATGCAGACAAAATTAAATAATTGAAAAGACTGCAAAGAACTTAAAATGTTAAACATTTATTAAAAAAGGATAAAAAGATGACAACAAATAATAAAGAACTTATAGTAAAAAAGATAGAGAACGGAACAGTGATAGACCATATTCCAGCTGATAAAGTTTTCTCTGTTGTAAGATTATTAGGATTGGATGCAATGAGTGATGAAATCCTAATAGGAACTAATCTTGAGAGTAAAAAATATGGAAGAAAAGGTATCATAAAAGCAACTAACAAGTATTTTGCTGCTGAAGAATTGGACAAATTAGCTATCATTGCACCAACGGCAACCTTGATAACAATAAAGGATTACGCCGTTGTTGAAAAACGTAACCTTGAAATACCAAAGGAAATCCACAAGATAGTTAAATGTATCAACCCTAATTGTATTACAAATGTTGAAGAAATGGACACAATATTCAACGTTGTTAGTACAGATCCATTGACTATTCAATGTCATTATTGTGAAAAAACAATGACAAACATAGAAATAAAGGAGTAATCTTTAATCATGAGAGACAGATATATAAAAGAGAATAGATTATACGACATTATCTGCTCAGACTACAGACTATTGCAGGTCATATCCCGCTTTTCTCTTCCTTTAGGTTTCGGAGACAAGACAATAGAGGAGGTTTGCAGGGAAAATGATGTGGATTGTGAGACTTTTTTGGCTGTTATCAACTTCAGAAAAGATGATGTTTTGAACAATACTTCCTCTTATAGAATATCAATAAAAACTCTTTGTACTTATTTACGTAATGCTCATTCTTATTATATAGACTTTCTCTTACCATTTATAAGAAGAAAACTTATAGAAGCATTGGGTTTTTCTTCCAATAATGATATTTCTTTTTTGATTATCAAGTTTTATGACGAATATGTTGAGGAACTCAGACGCCACATGGAAAGAGAGAACAAAGATGTCTTTCCTTACGTGGATGGTTTGTTGATAGGAAAGAAAACAAAACAAGTCCTTTTGGAAATGTCCGTACTTCACCATTCTCCATTGGAACTAAAACTTACCGAACTCAAAAACATTATAATCAAATACTCTGATTCTAACAATGCAAACAATATGATGAATTCCGTATTGTATGATATTTTTCTTTTTGAGGAAGATTTGGCAACTCATTGTGAATTGGAAAGAAAAATATTCGTGCCAGAGATAAAGAAAATAGAAGAGAAACTATCCAAGAGTGCTGTTATTCACGAAGAAAACGAAGAAGAGTTCTCTACATCTTTGACTGACAGAGAAAAAGAAATAATCGTTTGTGTCGTAAAAGGATTAACCAATAAGGAAATAGCTGACAAATTGTTTATTTCTATTAATACTGTTACCACACATAGAAGAAATATAGCAAAAAAACTTGACATTCATTCCCCAAGTGGTTTGACTATATATGCAATAGTTAATAATCTCGTGGATATAAAGGAAGTAAAACTATAAGTAGTTTGGAAAATAGCAAAGGACATCTGAGAAATCGGATGTCCTTTTTTGTAAACAATAATTTAATATTTAAAAAACGATTAATCTTTTATCTTTTTCTCAAGCAATTCAAGGTCTTTTTTGAATGATTTGTCAACATCCATTATGTTAGATACAACTTTGCAGGCATGAAGAACTGTTGCGTGGTCTTTTTTTCCGCATTTCTGACCTATGGAAACCAATGGTTCTTTTGTCAGTTTGCGAGAAAGATACATGGAAATATGCCTTGCAGTTACAACATTGACTTTCCTGCTCTTGGAAAGCATTGTCTCTACTGAAATATTAAAGTAACCACAAACAACTTTCTGAATATATTCCACAGTTATTTCTCTTGTGTTGCTCTTAACAAACCTATCAACTATCTGACGAGCTAAATCTATGGTGATTTCTTGTCTTGACAGAGAGGATTGTGCTACTAAGGAAATCAAAGCCCCTTCTAATTCTCTAATAGATGTATTTACACTGTAAGCAAGGTACTCTATAACTTCCTCAGGCATAGTTATACCTCCCTCATTAAAGAGTTTTTTCTTGATTATCTTTATTCTTGTATCCAAATCCGGAACTTGTAACTCCGCATTCAAACCCCATTTTAAACGGGACAAAATTCTTTGTTCCAAGCCCACGATTTCAGACGGAGCCTTATCGGATGTAACAATGATTTGTTTGCCTGCTTGATGTAAGCCATTGAATATTTGGAAAAAGATGTTTTGTACGCTTTCGCGTTTCATAAATTGGATGTCATCAATTATTAGAACATCTATCGCCATTTGATAAAACTGTAGGAAGTTATTTACTGTGCCGTGTTTTACTGCGTCTGCAAATTGTTGGAAGAATTGATCTGCACTTACATATAGAACTGTTTTTTCAGGATGTAAGCGTTTTGTCTCCAAACCTATTGCATGAGCGAGATGGGTTTTTCCTAATCCGACATTAGAGTAAATAAAGAAAGGATTGAAAGCTGTTTTTCCAGGATTTTGAGCAACTGCATAGCCAGCACTTCTTGCTAATTGGTTACAACTTCCTTCAATAAAATTGTCAAAACTATAATTCTCATTCAGTTGAGAATCTATATGAAGCGGTTGTATTCCTGGTATGACAAAAGGATTTATAGTATCATTATGATTATTTCTTTCAACGACCATAGGAACTCTTTTTGGCGGATTAACTGTTACATCTTTATTATTAGAAGGAAAAGTGGGTTCATTGTTACCGTCCAATTGAGCAGTATAAAGAAGTCTTGCATTAGGGCCTATCACCTTGCGAACAGCAGCCCTAAGTATTTTGATGAAGTTTGCTTCAATCCATTCGTAGAAAAAGACACTTGGTACTTTAATAGTTAGAGTATCATCCTTCAAAGAGATTGCTTGTAAGGGTTTAAACCAAGTATCAAAAGCATCCTTATCAATATTATCCTTTATTATATCTAAGCATTTAGCCCAAACTTCCTTGTAATAATTGTCTTTCATATATTCTTTTTCTAAAAACAACCGTTCTTTAGCTGTATTTTTTTACGATTACAAAGGTATAATAAAATAAAATTAAAAAAAAATTTTTTTTTCTTGGTAGATTAATATTTTTTTTGTAAGCGAAAGTCGTAATATTGAATTTTACGACTATGCGTAGAGTTAGAAAAATGAATTTATATAGTTTGATTTTCTTATATTTATAGTAGCAAAATTTTCTTTGTTTTTATCAAAAATTCCCATACAACATTTTTTTTAAATAAAAAAATATTTTAGAATTTTTTTTACATTTTTGAGTATTTTGTTTTTTTACGCATAAATCTATGTATATCAAATGTTTTTAAAGTTGTGGATTTATATTTTTTAACAAATAGCTTCATTTTTTTATTAACAGAGAAAAGTTAATAAGTGTTTGGAGAATTTTTATAAACTCCCTAAAAAAAAGAGTTGGTTTTAGAAAAAAAAGACTAAGTCTTTACACCCAAAAGAGTTGGTTTTCGCGGCTGAAAACCAACTCTTTTTTTTCTAAAATCAACTCTTTTTTTTATGGTTGATTACATTTGATAGGTGTAGGTGTTTTCTCCATCTGTTACTATGAAGGTACCGTAATCGGTGAATTTGATTATTTTCGGTTTCCACGAAAGAGATTTTAGTTTATTCTCTAATATAGTCGGAATATTGGAATAATACACACCTCTTTCACAACAGAATATAACTCCTTCTTCAGTTGTGCAAGCGGAATAGATATATCCATATTTATCTTTTGCAGCTATCATAGCATTGTAGTCATTTGTGTTGCTTGCATAAAGATGTTTGTCTGTTATGATGATGAAATCTCCATTATTATTAACCGAAACAGATGTGATATGTTCTTGATTATTGTTGTATTCCTTTAGTTTATCTAACATACTTTGCAGAGTATGAGCGAAATAGCCATAAGAATCATAAACAACCCCATAGTATTCACCATTAGGAGAGAAGAATACATCTTCAATTTTTGAATTGTCTTTGTTCAAACTCTTGATTTTATCGGCAAGATTGGTTGATATTCCTGTATAGGCATAGCCGTTGTTTCCCCTGATGATAACACCTTTGCCATTAACAGAAATAGCTCCTGTACGAAATCCTCCTTTTTCACTTACGTCATCTCGTAAATACTTCAAGCCTGTTGCACTATTGGAATAGGAGCGAGAAGTGCCATAGAAACCAAAAGAACCTGTTGTTTCAGTAGGCTTTTCAACTACAACAGCAGGACGGATGTAAATGTTTCTACGATATAACTCATTACCATAACTTGAAAAGACTCTCATTTGGTAAGTACCGCTCTTATATACTGTTCCGTAATTATTTCCCCAGCCAGGAATGGTTACACTATTATAATATCCTGCTTCAACGGTAACATCTACAGAGTAGGTGTAACCAGTAGGAGAAGATGTTCCTGTTAGTAAATTTCCATCAGGGTCATAAATGGCAACGTATATGGTAGCATTTTTTTCTACATCTGCTAAACCGTCATACTCTATTCGTGTAGCAAGATATTTTAAGTCAGAATAAAGATTTTCTCCAAATTCTATTTCCAAATTTCCTTCACCATCAGTGCTTCCGAAATCAAGATTGGTTATGTTCATATATGATTTCTTAGCCCATTCACTCTCTTTATTGACCGGTCTTGTAGGTTTTGTTGGATTGTTAGGATTTTTTACTGTTTTTTTGTTGCAGTTGTTACATTTGCTAATCCAAGTTGCAATGTCGTTTTTTTGAGGTTTGTCGGGACAATCCTTAGCCACATTGAACCATTTTTTAGCTTCTGCACATTTTCCCTGATTATATAGCGATATACCTTTAGACCTATTTTTTGAATAGCAGCTGACTTTGTTTGATTTAGGAGCTAAGTTTTGTGATAGGGTAAAAGTATAACAGCATATAACCGATAATAAAATCAATAATATTCGTTTCATATTGTCATTTTTTTATTTTCCTTTTAAAACTTAATACTTTCCAAATGAATTATTGACCGATGCTTGAGAACTCTTTTATTTTGTCAAGCTTTTCACTTCTTTCATTACTTAATTGTAAAGCAAGTGAATAGTACTCTTTTGCATTCTCTACATCATGTAGGTTGAAATATTGTTTTTCTGCAGCATCTCTCCATGAGTTAGCTGCTTCTGTGCATTTTTGATCAAGAGCTTGTTTTAGATTTTTATACTCATTGCATTCTTCATATTCGTTTGCATATTGGTCTTCCAACTTCTTTACCTCAAGAATTTGGTCTTTTGCGGCTAACAATGAATTTGTATTACCAATATCTCCCGCTTCTATAGATACTTTGCACTCTGTTACAACCTTGCGGTAGTCCTTTATGATAGACTTCTTGGTTTGAAAAGATTTATAAACGGAAAATCCGATAGCACCACCAGCAATAATAACAGCAACGAGAATACCTATTATTATCTTAGGTAAGTTGGACTTTTTCTTTGTTTCGTTTACAGGTTCAAAACTTTGGTTGTTATTGTCGTTTTGATTGATGATTTGAGTAGGAGGGGAAGGTTCCAAACTCTCACCGTTGAGTTTTCGTGTTGCCATCTTCTCTAAGTTAGCAGCCAACGGTCTTTCCCATGGTTCTTTGCTTAGGCATAGTTGCATGATTTTGTTTAAATCCGCTGAAAACTTTTCCGGTAAGTCGGGAATTTCAGCACCTGAAAGCATCATTCCTCCTCCTAAGCCGTTGAAAGGCAACTCTCCTGTTGCTAATTCATAGATAGATGCACCTAAAGACCAAATATCGCTTGCATTAATCAGCATAACATCCTTTTGAAAACGTTCTGGTCCCATGTAAGCAATAGATCCACTATTCTCAATTCTTCCAGATTGTTTTCTCATGGTTGAACGTACTTTATGGGAAATTCCAAAATCTGTTATAACAAAATCACCATTAGGGTTGATAAGCACATTGTCTGGTTTGATGTCCTGATGTATGATGTCATTCTTGTGAAGATAGTTTAAGCCAGCAGCAACATCATGAATAAATTTCCAGATAGTATGTTCATCAGTATTGTTGCACAATTTGTTTGCAGAACCTTCTGGACAGTATTCCATAATAAGATAAGGTCGTTTTTCCCAAATTGCATAATGTTTAGCTGTCAATATATTGCTATGGTTAAGACTAAATGAGTTCTTATATTCGTCTATGAACTCTTTTTGTCCTCTTTCATCCAAGGCAACGTAGAATTTTATTGCAATATTTATGTTAAGTATAGTATCTTCTGCTAACCATACTTCTCCAAAACTTCCACTTCCGATATGTTGTAGAAGCTTATATCTTTCTTGTATTATAGTTCCTATGTTTAATTCAGTCATTTTATTTTCCTCCACTTGGTTTTTGTTCTTGTGTGTTGTTATTATTAGGGACAGGAGTCAATCCTCCTTTATTACCTTCTTCGTTTTGGGGCTTAGTTTCTTTCTGCTTGTTGCTGTTGTCTTGATTTGTAGTTGGAGTTTCGGGCTTTTTAGGTTTAGCAGGTTTCTTTGCTTTTGCAGGCTCTTGTTTAGCAGCTTGAGAATCTTCCTTGTCTTCTACTTTTTCGGTAGGAGTTGTTTTTGGAGTTTGTATTTGTGTAGGAGTTTGTGAGGATTTTTCTGCCTGTTTGTTGTTATTTAAATAGCGAATTGTACATATTGCTGCAACAACACAGATAATACAACAAGCAAGTATAATAATCAAAGGCTTTTTCCAACTTTTCTTGCTGCTTGCCTTTGGAGCCTCGGTGAAATTATCTGTGTTTTCTTGTTGTGTTTTTACTTTTTTAGGAGCAAGAGGAAGTCCGTCTGTAATTTCACAAAGAATAACAGTGACATTATCGTACCAATCACTTTTTTCTGCAGCATCAAACAATGCTTCTCTGCATGCTTGAAGAGAAGATTTGTTGTTTTTTATTATATCTTCTATATTATATGTAGATAGAAGATTGTTTTCCAAGTAGAATTCCCTATCAAACAGAACACCAGAAAGCCCATCACTACACATAAGGATAATATCTCCTTTGTAAAGACTAAACAATCTTGTATCAGGCTTAGCCTTCTTGCTTTCGTCTCCAAGACTTCTTGTAACAATATTGTTTTGTGGATGAATAAATGTTTGTTCGTAGGTTATAACTCCTTTATCCGCCAATTCTTGTACGTAAGAATGATCTTTTGAAAGCAGTTCTAAACCGTTAATATCATTATATCTGTAACATCTGCTATCACCTAACCAAGAAAGAGTAAGTTCATTGCCAACAATCCAAGCGATTATCAGTGTGCTTCCCATTCCTCTTTGCTCAGAATTTTGAGATGCTTGTATTTTGATTTTATTATCAGCTTCAATAATTACTTGTTCCAAGTATTTCTTTCTGCTTTCGTGATTAGAAGCAATAAGTGATGTAACACGACCTATTCCGAAGAAATCTTTTACTGTTTCAATGGCTATTTCAGAAGCAACTTCTCCAGCATTCATTCCTCCCATACCATCTGCAACAGCCATAACCATTCCTAAAGAAGAAAGATTGGTAACTACATCTGTTTCATAATGGCTCAGGTTTTCGTCTGAAACGTCATCATCCAAGTAAAAATTATCTTCATTGCCTTTGTTTGGAGCATTTGGATCAAACTTTCCTGCTGCTTTAGTGTATGCTGCCAAACGAAATGTTATATTCTTACTCATTGTTATTTAGTTTTTGTTCTTTTTATCTGTATTTTTTTTGCTTTTACCTTTTTTATAGTTTTTGTTGAGTTGTTCCTTAGGTTTTTCTGTCTTTGTCTTTATAGGAGTTAGGTTTGAAGGTAGGTTGGAAACTTTTTCCTTCGGTTTATAGAAAGGAAAAGTCAGAATCCAATTGTCCTCTTTTTGTACTACAACTCCACACAACTGAAGTTTAATTACTCCTATTTCACAAACAGGAACAACAAATACTCCTCCGATAAGTTTTCCTGGAGATTTAAGAGTGTTTTGTGGTTCTTCCAATGTTTCATTATTGACACTGTCTATTTTTTTTGTACGTGTAACAAAAGAAAGAGAAGAGTCATTTACATATATCCAAGAAAGCCAGCCTTGAGTATTAGGAGCAATATCACCGATGTCAAAACATTCCAATGTGTTTCCTCCGTCAGATAATAAATATGTAAGACTGTCTTCTGTTAGAACTGAAACATCATTCAAAGGTTTTACTTCAAAAGAATTGTATTTGAATTTTGACTTTAAAGGAATAGGAGTGTATGAATCTTTATATTCGTCAAAGTCTTTATCAAATAACCACGGATATACTGCCTGATGAGAGAAAAGATAACCTTTGTTTGTTTTTATTCCTAAAGAATAAAATATATTAAACTCATCTTTGTTCTCTCTTCCAAAAACGTTAAGATTGGAATCCTGTAACTGATATCCTTTCTCTACACAAAAAACTCCTTTTTGTATAGCTTTTTCAATTAGTTGCAATGATGGCGAATTAAGAAATTGAGCCTTAATTGCAAAACTAATGCATACTAAACTTATTAATATGAATACTCTTTTCATTATCTTAGGTTATTAATTGGAACTAATTGATCATATTGTTGCTGTTGTTGGATAATAGCACCGTTGTTTCCATATTGTTGCGTCCTACCTTCCAAACGAGAGACAATTGCTACAGCTTGAATTTTACCACCGCTAACAACAAAGACAGGACCTCCTGAATTACCATGAGCAACTCCTTGAGAAACCATTATGCAGTTTTCGTCATTTAATCCAGAACGTGCAACAGACATCTTATTAAATATAGGTTCTATTCTCTTTGTTTTACTGTCATTAACACCTAAGCCAGCAGGAAATCCCAAAACATAAACTTCAGTTCCTGCTTTTAGGTTAGCAGATAGAGAGGCATTGGCACTTATCTTTCCTTTTTTACTTGTGCGAGCATAAGCCCAATCTGTGCCTCCTGATTCTTTGTTACCAAGAGTTTCTCCTTTGTTTGTTGTTATCATAGATGCAATTCTCCATCTTAGACTTTCTCCATTCTCTCCAACAGCAAAGTCTTTAACAAGGTCTTTACTTCTATCTATTTTAAAATCTGAACTACGAAGAGTAAAATCATCAGTTGGAGTTGGACCATAAGCATGAATAACAGACCATATCTTACATTGTGAAGGATAAGTTTCTGCCATAATACTTGGTTCCAAAGGAGGGAATAGCCAAGGCTCAACACAGTGTCTTGCTGTTACAAATCTGCCGTCATCTAATAAGAATCCGGTACCAGAAGATGAAGAAAGTTTTTGAGCTTCTTCTCCTTCAACTTGGAAATACACAGTTGTAACAATAAAATAAACTGAAGGTGAAACAGAGGAAACCATAGCTTGGAGATTGCCAGGAACAGCTGCACCTCCATAACCTCTACCTCCACCTTTCTTAATTTGTGCTTGAGTGATTGAATCTTGTTTTCTTAAATCATCTATTGTGCCTGATAATTCCTTGTTGTTCTTTATAGCACTTTCAACTTTAGCCAAGGCTTTATCTAATTCACTACTTAGATGTGTAATCCAAAATACACTTCCAGCAATAGCTAACAAAAGAACACAAGAAAGAATGGCCAAAGCATTCTTATATGGTTTCAAAGCTTGTTGGCGGAACAAACTAAGTCTGTTTGTAAGACCAATACTCTTAACTAAACTTTTCTCGCCTTGAGGAACAATGAATCCAAGTTTAGGTCCATTAGTAGAAAGTTGGATTTCATCACCATTTTGCAAGTACCATTCAGTTTGAACTTTACTTCCGTTAAGATAAGTTGAGTTTGTTTTTGACAATTGAACAAGTTTCCAATTATCACCATCTCTAATGATTGCTGCATGTCGGCGAGATACTGTTGTAAAACTTTCGTCAAAGCGTACTGTACATTGACTGTCTCGTCCTAACTCTATTTGATCAACAATTATCTTTTGAGATTCTCCTGCACGGTGATACTTTGATGATATTTTATGTTCAAGTATGTAATATCTTCTTCCGCTTCCACCGAAGACTGATTTCATTCCAGCACCGACTGTTGCGGCAACTGATTTCTTATAAGCTGTAGTTTGTCCCATATACTTTATTTTTTTTATTATTAATCTAATTTATATTCCTTCTATTCTTATTTTTACATCTCCAATAGAAATAATATCACCATTATTCATGACCATTCCAGTTGAAGAAACTTCTGTTGAATTTACGTATGTTCCATTTGTTGAGTTCTTCCATTGAAACTTGAAAGACCTATCACAATTCTGTTCTCTACAAATAGAACAAGGATTAGTAGCAGCTTTTTTTAATCCAATAGGACAACTTATTCTCCATTGTCCATCTCTGATTAACCATTTATTTGTTGCTGAATTATATTCAATACAGCAATGGCAACGGGAAATAAAAAAAGACTCTGTTTCCTTAACACTAATCATATTATATATATGTGTATCTTCTCTGCCAATAGTAATGATTTTAGAGAATTTGAGAAATTCGCTTAAGTTATAAGTCCTACCGTACTCTTCACCTTGCATTATTCTTAGTGTAGGAGTAGAAGCAAAACTACCAAGTGAAATATTTGATTGAGAAAGATGATGTTTAGTTTTGGGAAGATTATACTCTCTTTTACTTAAAGGCAGAAGTTTGATACAGTCTGCAGAATTTTGAAGACGCTTTTTAAAATCTGGCTCTAAACAACCAACAATAAGTCTTTCCCATTCTTTCCCTTCTTTTTTGTTTAGAAGCCTTGATTTATCCCATGTTCCGTTCTTAGCTCTTGTTGTATAGGTTACTAAATCGGCTTCTGAGTCTAAGTTTCCAAAGGGCAGAAATCCGCATATTAACTCATACATCATAACTCCAAAAGAAAAGATGTCTGTTGTCGGTAGTACAGTTGCATTATTCCCTTTTGGATGAAGTTGTTCAGGAGGCATATAAGCGTAAGTTCCAAACAGTTCCTTAGGAGTTCCAAAGATACCTCTTTGAGTTAGACGGTTGTTTTGGTCGCCTGCAATACCGAAATCAGTAAGAACAACCTCGCCATTGTCTTTTATTAGTACATTAGCAGGTTTTAAATCTCTATGAACTTTGCCTTGAGAATGTAAATCTCCTAATCCTCTGAGGATACAGTCTCCAGCATAAGCCAAATCAACTTTGTTTTCCATTACAGCATTCTCTAAATCGCCGTTAGAACAGAACTCCATAACGATATAAGGATTGCCTTTCAAGATTCCTTTATCAACAGAATGGACAAGATAATTTGAATGTATTCTTCCTGTTTCATATTCTCTGTCAAAACGCTTCTGCAATACCAATCTCTCCTCTGAACTCACCATCCATAGTTTCAAAAGTTTCAAGGCGTAATCTTTTCCTTCTGAAATATGTCTTACTTTATAGACTAATCCAAAAGTACCTTCACCAAGTAGTTTCTCTACTCGGTAAGTCCCATTGATAATATCTTTGGGCGTGAGATTACAACGCTCTACCAGAGGACTAAACATTTCTTCTATCCCTTAAATTCAAACAATCTATTTCCTAAAACTATAACATCTCCGTCTTTTAGTTTAGTTTTTCTATTAACTTGGATGAATGTAGTTTTCATTTCGCTGGCATTTTCAATACACCATTCATCATTTTCAAAAGACAGTATGGCTTGTTCTTTTGAAGTTATGGAATTGTTGTTGGTATCGGTATTTGCACGGTTCAACACTATCTTGTCTCCAGAATAAGTTATAGGATTATATTCTTTTGCCTCGTTTTCCCAAGCGATAGGTTTAAGGGTGCAGAAGGCACCTTTGTTAGGGCTCATCCAATTATTGACTGTTGCATTTCTTGTCTGAAATTTATGACCACATTTTGAACAAAACAAAGCAGAAAACTCTACATTATTACCACAAGAAGGGCAAGTTTTTAAAGAAATATTTACTTGTTTAGGAGTTACTTCTTCTTTTTTGTTTTGATAACTGCCACACATTGGGCATTCGTCCATATTTTCTGCAAGAGGATAACCGCATTTATGACACTGTTTAGGCTTGTTCTCTTGTGGAATGCTGTTTATAGGACTTCCATTATTGTTTTGAACTTCTCTAACCGTTGATTTCAAATTCAAACTTTCGCTTTGCATAGCAGGAGCTTGCCTTTCTGTCTGTTTTAAATTTGAAGGGGAATTGGATAAGGTAGAATTGCATTTTGCACATCTTGTTTCTGTATCTGGATTTTCCCAGCCACAATTTTTACATCTCATATTGTTATTTTTTTAAGGTTATTCGTGGAAATAAAAAACTGCCTGCAAATTACATAAAAAATAAATAAAAAAGCAAATAAATTGTAATAAAAATACAAATTAAAACTGTAATATTCTTAAAATTAAAGATATATGATTTATGTATTTTATCTTATTTTAAGAAAACTAAACTTATTTGCTATAAGATTTGCGTTCTTTTTTTGCTAAGCGAACTTTAAATTTTACTGATTTTAGTTTTTGAGTAATAAAAACAGACTGTTTTTTACATTAATTATCCGTTTGGTAGAAAAATGAAAATAAGAAGAAGTAGAATTTAAATAAGCTTGGACAGATGTAAAACAAACATTTTTGTATCAAAAAAGCGGTATAAATAATAATTTATTGTAATTTTGCAACTTTAGATTCGCAAACAAATAAAACAAAAGAAATATGAAGCAATTTAACTTTTTATGTGTAGCATTATGCTTTTTTTGTACGCTACATGGTCAAAGTATGTACAAACTTAGCACTGATTTTAAATATGACTCGCTCAAAGCATTGGATAACGAGTATTTTGCGGTAAAAGAAAATGGATTGTGGGGAATAATAAAAGGTAATGAGATAGTTATTCCTTGTAAATACGAACAGATAGACAACTTCGGTGATAATATAGTGGCGTTTATTCAGAATGGTAGGGTAGGTTTTGCAGATATAAACGGTAACCTGATAGCCGAACCTCAATACTTGTTGGAAGTAAATTATAATCGTTCAGATAAATCTCCTTTGAATGTATTTTCCAATGGCTCTGCTTTGGTTTATAATGGGGAGAAGTTTATATTATTAGGAAAAGATGGTAAATCCATAGTCGAAGACAACATAGAAATTCTTTCAAAAGTAGGTAACACTGCAATTTATCGTACAAATGGAGCATACGGTTTGATGGACGCATTGGGTAATCCGCTTACAGAAGCAAAATACTTGCAGATACAACCTGTTATTGAAGACAGGTTATATGCTTATATAGGCGTTAGAGATGGTTTGCGAGTATGGGGATTTCTTAATTCAAAAGGAGAAATGAAGTCTCATGCCTATTTTGATGATGTTCAATTGATAAACAAGGGAGATAAATTCTACATAAAAGCCTATTTGCCTACAGGAAAACAAGCTTTGTTTGATGAAAACGGAGAGATATTATTCCAGCCTTTGTATCAAGTTATAGAACCTACGCTTTATCCGTCTTATTTTAATATTACTGAAGACGGAAAGAGAGGAATAATAGGTGCAGACTATGTTCTTTATGTGCCAACAGCATACGATCAGGTTCAGATAGCAAATGTTGGTACTGATACTTTTTTTGTTGCAATGAATGAGGGTGTTTCTTTTATATTGAACAAGAAGAATCAGCTGATAGCACACTACGAAGGAAATATTTCAGGCTTTATATCCTACAGCGATGATAATGTTATATTTGTAGCAGACTCATTTTTGAGTTATGGAGTGATGTCTTCAAGAGACGGCTGGCTTATTCCTCCTAAATATTATGAAGCTTTGGGAATGGTAGAAGATAATATCATACTAAGAAATGGAAAGAAATGGGGCGCAATGAATCTTAAAGGAGAAATAACAGTGCCTTTTGAATACGAAAAAGTAAAGATTTCAGATAAGAGAACCTACGTTGTATTCTATGCAGGAAAGAACAATTCCATACTTCTTAACGATAAAGCCGAGAAAATCTCTTTTCCTAAGGTAAAAAAGTTGTTTGCCTTTGACAAATACATAGAATACACCTACAAAAAGGAAACGACCAGATTGTATGCAGAAGGAAAAGAACTTCGCACAAAGTTTTTGGACATAGGAACAGAAAAAGATGGAATCCTGACTGTTAAAGACAAAGAGGGTTGGACTTACATTGATGCTAAAACCCAAAAACCTTTGACAGACAAACACTATGACAGAGTCTCAAACTTTGTAAATGGACAGGCATTAGTCATAAAAAACAAACAAATGTTGGTGATAGATAAGAACTTTAACGAAATACACACACTGATAAAAGACAAAAAGACATCCATGGATATGGCTATGCTTATGTTAAATATGGCTGTTGCAAGAGACAAATCATACGTTATCTTGCGAATGGATGGTAAATATGGAGTGATAACAATTAACAATAAACAATAAATTTTTAGATATATGAAAAGAGTAAGATTATTAATAGGATTATCTTTATTGTTGTCATGTTCTCTAATGGCACAAAATTACAGATCTTATCCTTTGTCAGAAACACAAACTTCTCAAAACGGAGTATTTTATTCTGTAGCACAAACAGAGTTGGTTTTCAAGGTTAAAGTTGAAAAAACCGTAAGAACAAAAGGAATTTATAGTGAATCCGCTTATCTCTTGGGAATAGATAATGCAAGCGTAAAAGGAGGAGAGTCTTATAGAATAAAATCTGTTTGCGTTACTCCAAAAGGTGTCGCAAATCCAGAACACCAATATTTTCTTTCTTACAGCGATGGCTTCAGCGTTGATATCTCAGAGACAGGAATACTAAGAAGCATAACCAAGACATCTTCAGATAAAAAAGAAAAACCAATTGTGCCAAGTTTTCCTGATGACAAAAGATTTCCAATGCCTGTAAAAGATGACCTGAAGGCTGAAAAAACAGAGGTGAATCCTATCTTTGAAAAACAACTTTTAAATCAAGGAATATTGAATAAACATCCTTTCTTAACTGCTCAGCAAGCTGTTGCAGAGATAAAACGCTTGAGAGAACAGCAGATTAAGATTATCTCAGGCGAGGTTGAGGGTACATACCTTAACACTACTGTTGATTATATGTATAAACAGTTGGATGAAATAATCAATGGCTATGTGGCTTTGTTTACAGGTGTTGAAACCGTTACAGAAGAAGAATATACTTTCTCAATCATTCCACAAAAACCTATTTTCATTGAGGAAGATTTATTAGTTCCTGTGTTCAAATTCTCAAAAGAGCGTGGAGTATCTTCTCTTTCTGCCAAAAATGATGATATGAAAGTTGTTGCAAGAATACACTCCTTGAACACAACAAAAAACATCTCATCTTTGGTAACTGAACAAGCTAACTCCAAAGACTTCAAGAAAGCCACTGAAAAACAAGGCGTAGGTATTTATTACTCCGTTCCAGAACAGGTAGAGGTCTTTGTGGAATATGCCAACGAAACCCTTGCCAACAAAAAATTAGATTTGGCTCAATATGGTTTTGTAACCACCCTTATCAATGGTAACAAACAAGTAGAGTTTGACCAATGTTCAGGTCTATTGAAAAAGATTTGGTAAAAAAAGACTAAGTCTTTAGAAAAAAACATCAAGTCTTTTTGAAAAAAGATCAACTCTTTTGGTGCAAAAGAGTTGATCTTTTTTTGTAAACATCAACTCTTTTTTCAAAAAATATTTATATCTTTGCAACCTGAACAATTTTAATGCTTTATATGTTATGACAAAATTTTTACTTCGCCGAATAAGGACAGTATTAGCCTTGGTTATGTTTGTTCTTATTACGCTTTTGTTTTTGGATTTTACGGGAGTAATGCATAAATACTTCTCTTTTCTTGCTAAAATCCAATTTCTTCCTGCTGTGTTATCGCTTAATTTTGTGATAGTTACAGTGTTATTGGTTTTAACCTTCGTCTTTGGAAGGATTTACTGTTCTGTTATCTGTCCTTTAGGCATAATGCAGGATGTTTTCTCTAAAGTTCATAGTATGAGAAAGAAGAACCGCTTCTCTTTTCATAAGGAAATAAAGTTTGTTAGATATGGAATTTTTGTTTTGTTTGTTGCTGCCATGTGTTTCGGGCTTGCTTCTTTTGTAGCTTTGCTTGCTCCTTATTCTTCATTTGGCAGGATAGTCCAAAATCTATTCTCTCCTATATATCTATTTTTCAATAATATACTTGCATACTTTTCGGAAAGAATGAACTCATACACCTTTTATCCTCAAGAAGTGTTTATCAAGAGCATGGCAACCTTTGTTATTGCTATTCTGTCTTTTGTAGTTATAGGTTTAATAGCTTGGAAAAGAGGTCGTTTATACTGCAATAGTATCTGCCCTGTCGGAACTTTTTTGAGTTTTGTTTCAAGATTTTCTTTACTAAAAATAAATATTGACGAAAGCAAATGTATAAAATGTGATAAATGTACAAGAAATTGTAAGGCAGAGTGTATTAATGGAAAAGAAAATATAGTGGATTATTCTCGTTGTGTTGTTTGTGGCAACTGTATGGCTTCTTGTCCAAAAGATGCAATCAAATATTCTTTCTTGAAAAAGAAAAATTCACATCAAAGCAGGGAAGAAAACAAAAAAGATGTTGATGTTTCAAAGCGTGCTTTTCTTACTTCTGCTGCAATTCTTACTACTTCTGTGGCTATAGCACAGCAGAAAAAGAAAGTAGATGGGGGTCTTGCTGTCATAGAAGATAAAAAAGCTTTTAAAAGAACAAATCCTATTGTTCCACCGGGAGCATTGAGTGTTAAAAACTTTCAACAGCGTTGTACAGGTTGCCAACTTTGTGTCAGCAAATGTCCTAACAATGTCCTACGACCAAGTTCTGATTTACTTCATCTTATGCAACCTGAGATGAGTTTTGAAAAAGGGGCATGTAGAGTTGAATGTTCTATGTGTAGTGATGTTTGTCCTACAGGAGCAATTCAAAAGATAACACCGGAAGAAAAAACATCCATAAAAATAGGAACAGCCCATTGGGTAAAAGAAAATTGTATCGTAAGTAAAGATGGAAAAGATTGCGGAAACTGTGCAAGACATTGTCCTGCTTTTGCTATCTTTATGGTACCACTAAATCCTGAAGATGAAAATTCTCTTAAAATTCCTTCTGTTAATGAAAAGCATTGCATAGGTTGTGGAATGTGTGAATATGTATGTCCTTCCCGTCCTTTCAGTGCAATATATGTGGAAGGTAGTTTAGTTCATCAGACTATATAATCTTTAAAACAAGACGAAAATGAAAGAAAACAAAAATAATATATCAAGACGTGATTTTATAAAGAGACTTGGTTTGGGTGCATTAGCAACAAGTACTATAGTAAGTGCTTGCTCTGATAAGAAAGATACAACATCATCTGTACAATCTATTCCTAAAGGAAGTATGACTTACAGAACCAACACTTCAACAGGTGATAAAGTGTCTCTGCTTGGCTATGGTATGATGAGGCTCCCTGTTGTTGATGCAGAAAATGACAAACTTGGAGGTTCAGCAAGAGAAAGCAAAGCACCAATAGACCAAGAAATGGTAAACAAAATGGTTGATATAGCAATAGAACACGGAGTAAATTACTTTGATACTTCTCCTGCTTATTGCAAAGGAAAAAGTGAGCATGCGACAGGCATTGCTCTTTCACGCCATAAAAGAAATGAGTATTTCATAGCAACAAAACTTTCTAATTTTAATCCTGCTACTTGGAACAGAAAAGCATCTTTGGAAATGTATCATAACTCTTTCAAAGAATTACAAGTAGATTACATTGACTATATGCTTCTACACGGAGTAGGAATGAATAAAGGCATGGAGGAATTCAAAGAAAGGTATATCAATAATGGTGTTCTTGATTTTCTTTTAGAAGAAAGGAAAAAGGGAAAGATAAGAAATCTTGGTTTTTCTTATCATGGTGATATATCCGTGTTTGATTATCTTCTTGCCAATCACGATAAATACCATTGGGACTTTGTTCAAATACAAATGAATTATGTTGATTGGAAATACGCAAAAGA
Organism: uncultured Bacteroidales bacterium; assembly: GCA_900314725.1. Lineage (GTDB taxonomy): Bacteria > Bacteroidota > Bacteroidia > Bacteroidales > P3 > Scybalousia_A. Next base: position 123,083 of record OMWJ01000002.1, on the reverse strand, counting down.
GATAAATGAGCGTAATACAAATGCTGAATATCTTTACTCTGAACTTGAGAAACGGAATATTTCTGTTGTAGTTATGGAACCGTTACTTGGAGGACGTTTAGTAAATGTTGCTGATTCCATTGCTGAAGAAATGAAAAAAAGAGAACCGCAAAAGAGTATTGCATCTTGGGCTTTTAGGTTTTTAGGCACATATCCTTTGGTTATGACTTCATTAAGTGGTATGACTTATATGGAACATTTGGAAGATAACCTAAGAACTCATTGTCCATTGAAACCTTTATCAGAAGAAGAAATGCAGTTTCTTGATCGTCTTGCAAAACAAATGGTAGAACTGAAAACTATTCCTTGCAACGAATGTCAATATTGTATGCCATGTCCTTACGGTTTGGATATTCCAGGAATATTCTCTTATTATAATAAATGTATAAATGAAGGCAATCTTGCTGAGAGTTCTTCGGATAATAATTACAGAAAACAACGAAAGGCTTTCCTTGTAGGATATGGAAGAAAGATAGCTTCGCAACGTCAAGCTAATATGTGTACTTCTTGTAATGAATGTGTTTCTCATTGTCCGCAAAGAATAGATATTCCTGCTGAGATGCAGAAAATAGACAAACATGTAGAACATCTTAAACGCTATTCTACACATTATTAACATTAACGAAGCAAAAAGAGAAATCTTTTTTTATTTCAATTCTTCTTTGAGATATTCTCCAATGGAGTTGTTCTTGTCTTCAACAGCCTGTTCTGGGGTACCGCAAAAAGCAATGCGACCACCAGAGTTTCCGCTTTCTTTTCCCATATCTATGATGTAGTCAGCTACTTTTATCACATCAAGATTATGTTCTATGACTACCATACTGTTGCCTTTATCCACAAGTTTTTGGAGAACATTCAACAAAATCCTTATATCTTCAAAATGAAGACCTGTTGTTGGTTCGTCAAGAATATAAAGTGTGTTGCCTGTATCTTTTCTTGAGAGTTCCGTAGCAAGTTTTATTCTCTGAGCTTCTCCTCCTGAAAGCGTAGTAGAAGATTGTCCAAGCGTAAGATAGCCAAGTCCAACTTGAGTAACCATACTTATTTTCTGCACAATCTTAGGATAGTTTTCAAAAAACGTTAATGCTTCATCAAAAGACATATTCAACACATCATTAATGCTTTTTCCTTTGTAGCGAACTTCAAGTGTTTGTCTGTTATATCTTTTTCCGTGGCATTCATCACAAGTAACATAGACATCAGGAAGAAAACTCATCTCCAAAGTCTTTACTCCTGCTCCCAAACAAGCTTCACATCTTCCTCCTTTTACATTAAAAGAGAACTGACCAGGACGATATCCACGTATTTTTGCTGTAGGTAGCATAGAATATAAAGCTCGTATATCATCAAAAACACCTATATAGGTTGCAGGATTACTTCTTGGAGTGCGACCAATAGGACTTTGGTTTATTTCAATAACTTTGTCAATATTTTTTAAGCCTTCTATTTTTCTATATGGCAGAGAAGGTTGTTCAGAACGATGATAATATTTTGCGAGAATAGGGTGGAGGGTGTCATTGATCAGAGAACTTTTTCCACTTCCGCTTACTCCAGTTACGCAGACAAACATTCCAAGAGGAAGGTGTAAATCCACGTTCTTCAAGTTGTTACCACTTGCTCCAAATAGTGAGATATACTTTCCTGTTAGTTGTCTCCTTGTTTGAGGAACTTCTATCTTGCGTTTGCCATTCAAGTAATCTGCTGTAATAGATTTATGTTTTAAGAACTCTGATGGCTTCCCTTGTGCTATTATCTTGCCTCCGTTTATTCCAGCTCCTTCTCCTATGTCAATAATCCAATCAGAAGAGAGCATCATTTCTTTATCGTGTTCAACAACAATAATACTGTTGCCCTTATCCCTAAGACTCTTTAAGGAATTGATAAGTTTTATGTTGTCAGATTGATGTAATCCAATGCTTGGTTCATCTAATATATACAGAACATTAACTAACTCGCTTCCAATCTGAGTAGCCAGACGTATTCTTTGAGCTTCACCGCCAGAAAGAGAGGCTGTCTTTTGGTTAAGATGAAGATAACCTAAGCCAACATCAATAAGAAAGTCTATCTTAGTTCGTAACTCTTTGAGGATTTCTCCTCCGATTATCTGTTGTTTTTGTGTTAGTTTGTCAAAAGCAGACTCTATCCATAGTTTTAGCTCTCTCAGATCCATATCACAGAGATCTGCAATGTTTTTGTCAAGTATTCTGTAAGCAAGACTCTCTTTTCTTAATCGTTTTCCTTCACATTCAGGACAGACTTTTTGAATCAAGAAAGAGTTTGCCCATTTGCTTATTGAAGCAGGAGCATCTGAGCCTATCTGACGCTGAATTATATTAACTATTCCATTAAATTTAGAATAAATATCAAAGGAATCAAAATAGGAATTAGCATTCGTATCACTGTTCTCAACTTCCTCTCCATAAAGTATTTCATTTAAACACTCTTTAGGAAGATCTTTAATCTTGGTAGTTGTACTTGCATTATATTTTTTGCAGATCTGAGCAATCTTTTCATATATCCATGAATTTTTGTCAAGAGATATGGCTGCGATAGCTCCTTTGCTGATAGATTTTTCAGGTTCTGGTATCAGTTTATCTAAATCTACTTCGGTTATCTCTCCTAATCCGTTGCATTTAGGACATGCTCCGTACGGCGAATTAAAAGAAAAGGTATTGGGTTCTGCATCCGGATAAGCGATACCTGTAGTTGGACACATCAGATTCTTAGAGTAGTATTTGGCTTCATTCTTTTCTACATCCAAGATCATGATATTGTTTCCAGATGCTTTGAATGCAGTGGTAAGAGAGCGTTTTAGTCGTTGTAGGTTTTGGGAGTTGATTTCTATAGTATCTATTACAGTTTCTATATCGTGAATCTTGTATCGGTCAAGTTTCATCCCAATGGTGATGTTCTGAATCACTCCATCAACTCTCACCTTTGAAAAACCTTTAGAGGCTATCTGTTGAAACAGTTCTCTGTAATGTCCTTTACGACCTTTGATTTGCGGGGAAAGAATGCTTATTGTCTTGCCTTTAAAAGAACTTTGTATCATTTCAACGATTTGTTCTTCGGTGTATTTTATCATTCTTTCACCGGTGTTGATTGAATATGCGTCTGCAATGCGAGCATATAACAGTCGTAAAAGGTCGTATATCTCCGTAACAGTGCCGACAGTGGAACGAGGATTTTTGTTTGTGGATTTCTGTTCTATGGCTATGACGGGAGAAAGACCTGTTATTTTATCTACTTCTGGTCTTTCCATGCTCCCAAGGTAGTTTCTAATGTAGGCAGAGAAAGTTTCCAAGTACCTCCTTTGACCTTCAGCATAAATAGTGTCAAAAGCCAAAGACGATTTTCCGCATCCGCTCAGTCCGGTAATTGTAACTAAAGCATTGCGAGGAATTTTCAAAGATACGTTTTGAAGATTATGAGCCTTAGCTCCAAAGATTTCAATATACTCCTTTTTGTTTTCCAACTCTTTAACCTCTATAATTTTTCAGATTTCTTTATCTTTTTAAACCTGCTTGAATTTTTTCGGGCTGCAAAATTACGATTATTTTTTCAAATAACTTATATGAACTTATAACTAAAAGCTTTATAAAAATACTACTTCTATTCTTCCAATAGTTTTTTGTAGATATTAAGATCTTTGTCTTTGAATACGTTGAAAATGACTTTTAACTCACTGTGAGTTCTTTCAAGAAAATCTCTTACGGTTTTGAATGCAATCTCTGCTGCCTTGTCGTTAGGAAAATGAAACTCACCCGTGGAGATACAACAAAAGGCTATGCTTTTCAGATTTTTTTCCAATGTAAGTTCTAAACAGGAGGTGTAACAATCTTTTAACATATTTTCTTCTTCCAAAGATGGTTTTTCTGTATATATTATTGGTCCAACAGTGTGGATAACATATTTGCTTGGAAGATTATATCCTTTTGTTATCTTTGCTCTTCCTGTCGGTTCATCGTGTCCTTGCTGTTGCATAAGATAGTAGCATTCCTCTCTTAATTGAATACCAGCTGCTGAATGAATAGCATTGTCTATGCAAGCGTGTAACGGAGCAAAACATCCAAGCATTTGACTGTTGGCAGCATTTACTATGGCATCAACTCTCAATCTCGTAATATCGCCTTGCCACAATAGAATTCGCTCGTCCTTAGAAAAGACAATATCAATATCTTTTAAATCAACGATTCCTTTTTCTTTTAGTTGCTCTTGCAGTTCTTGGTCTTGCAGACGGATAAAATCCTTGTCCTTTATTGTCTTTGGCATTCTAATATTGCACAAGGCACGAAAAAGATTACGTTTCTCTTTTATTTCAGTAGGTATTTTTACATTTTTGTAACGATTCTGCTCCTTTAGAAGATATTCTATCAAATAATCCAATCTGTCCATAATTTTTATAGTTTATTTATTGGGCAAAAATACAATTGTTTTCAAAATTCAGAGCAGATGATATTAATTATTTGGAAAAAAATTATACTTTTGCATTTGAAAATAAAAAATCTATGGAGAAACAATTGTATATCATAGGTGGATGTAATGGTGCAGGTAAGACAACTGCATCATATACCATATTACCTGATATATTGAATTGTAAGAACTTTGTTAATGCTGATGAGATAGCAAGAGGACTTTCTCCATTTGCTCCTGAGCAGGCAGCAATAGAGGCAGGAAGGATGATGCTTTCTAATATTTCATTACTACTTGAAGAAAATAAGACTTTTTCTATTGAGACGACATTAGCAACTCGTTCGTATGTAAATTTGATTTTAAGAGCTCAAAGTCAAGGATACAAAGTTAATTTGCTATATTTTTGGCTTGATTCTCCTGACTTGGCTATTAAACGTGTTGCACAGAGGGTTTCAGAGGGAGGACACAATATCCCCGATGAAACTATTAGAAGACGTTATCATGCAGGTATAAATAATTTGTTTAAACTGTTTATACCTATTGTTGATTCTTGGTATGTGTTAGATAATAGCGATAGTAGGGATGCTAAGGTAGTGATTGTAGCCAAAGGGGAAAAGAATGGAAAAAAAGAAATTAAAGATATAAGTGTTTATAATAAAATAAAGAGTTATGTCCGATAGAGAATTTACTGCAAAGTTAGAAGAAGGTTTGGAACTTTCTTATAAACGTATGCTTATAGACAAGGCTATCCATAATGAAGAAGTAATTATGGGTAAGGATGATATAATTTATTCGGAAAAAGCAATGGATCTACTCAAACGACAGTACCCTTTAATTGCTGAAACTTTGCTTACTCAAGGATTCTCTCAAAATCTATACAAAATGTAGAACTATTGTTTTATATTAGTGTTGAAACTATGCTCTGGATAGTTATATTATATAAACGACTTACAATTATCGTTTGATTGGTTACTGTTTATTCAATGATTAAGTTACAATAATTCTTCTAAAACTTCGCCGATGTCTTGGTTAATAAGAAGAGATTGTTCGGCTATTTCTTTTGCTAATATGTTTTGTCCTAAGTTTATGCTGACATAGTTTGCCTTTGGATTATCAAAAGTCATTTTCATAAATGGATATTTGAATATCATAGGAGTATTTTCTCCAGAACCTAAGTCAAGATAGAGAACTCTGTCTTTTTTATGTTGTTTCAAAAACTTATTATAACGTTCTGCCGCTTCGTACCAGCCTTTATCTTGAACAAAGGTATCGTCTTTTCTTAGATTTACTTCCATTTTCTTTCCGCAGACAGGACAATGGGGAATGAGATTGTCGGGAATACGCATATCTTTCTCTTCTTTTATCATTTGCAATACAAGTTCTTGATTGTCATACGTCTTTTGATGACAAGGAATAGAGCATTGCAGAAGTCCGTAATCTCCTTGTGTGTAGAAAAGTCTTTGCTTGTTAAATCCGCTACGTTGGAAAAGATGATCTACATTAGTTGTTATAACAAAATAGTCTTTGTCTTTGACTACATTGTGCAGATTCTTGACCACAGATTTAGGAGCTGGAGCATAGCGATAGTGATATATAAACCTACTCCAAAAAGCCCATTTTTCGTTTTCATTTGGGAAGTCAAAGAAACTTGCAGAATATAGGTCTGTAAATCCGTATTTGGAAATAAAATCTTGGAAAACTTCTTTGAATTTCTCGCCATCGTATATGTAGCCTGCAGATGTAGAAAGTCCGCTGCCTGCTCCTATGACAATGGCATCGCAGTTTTTGATGATGTTATTCAGTTTTTCTATTTTTTTTGTTTGAGCCATATCATTTATTTCGAAAATCTGTCTCCAACAAAACCGTCTTTTATTTCATTTGTTACAAGGTCTATGTGTTTAAATAAAGGTGGAGTAGGAGAGAGGTCATAATAGTCTATGAAATCTACTTGCATGCGGAAATAGTCTAAGCCTTTGTAATCTTCATAAAGACGAGATAGAACAGGATTGTTTTCGTATATCCACTGTTTTGTTTCTTCCTTTACATCAAAGACAGCCTTGCCAGAACATTTTACAGAGACTTTGTCCTTGAAAGCCATAATTTCTATGAATGGATTTTCTTTTAGTTGTTTGTAAACTGCTTTTTTCGCAGAAGTAGCAAAGAATAAATCTGTGCCTTTTATTTTCATTATCTGAAAGACTCTTATTCGTGGCTTGCCTGCCTCCACTGTCGCAAAGCTAACTTCATTGTTAGATGAAAGAAAATCTATTACTTTGTTTAACATACAGATATATTTTTTTTAGAACTTATCTATGTAGTCTTGGCTGTTGTTTAGTTTGTCTGTGAGTTTCTTCCATGAGAATGAATCCTCTGTCATTACTCTGAAAGTATAGGTCTTCTTTTCTTTGTTGATAAGTTTCTTTGTTCTAAGTTCAGGATTTGCAAGTTTAAAGTATTTATAAGAGATATTATTCTGCTTACAAAAAGCAGGCAAGTCGTTGATAGTGGAATCAATTGTGATAGTTCTGTATTTTAAGGGCTGATGTGCATCTTGTTTTCTAAGATAGTAGCCGTATTGTTGAGGGTTCTGCATAAGTATTTTGTAAGCTAAGATGCGATAAACATAGCGAGATGTCTCTAAATTCAACGCCATATTCCAATATGATTTTGTTCCTTGTTCAACTATTCTGTTTTTGATGTTACCTTCTCCGCAATTGTATGCAGCACAAGACAAAGCCCAATTGCCTAAACGAGAACGAGAACCTTTTAAGTACTTAACAGCAGCAGTGGTAGCCTTCTTTAGATTATATCTTTCATCATAATCTTCTTTAACAACTAAGTTATATTGCTTTGCGGTCGCTGCCATAAATTGCCAAAAACCTTCAGCTTTAGCAGGCGATGTAACATTTGCTAATGAACTTTCTGCAACGCATAGGTATTTTAAATCTTCTGGAGCTGAGTTTTCTTTTAAATATTGTTCTATTTCAGGAAAGAATCTCCAAGCACGTTTAAGAACAAGAAAAGTTGTTGAGTGTTGGTACATTAAAGCCGTAAGTTCTCTGTCTAAAGCTTCCCTGACAAAGACATTATCCAAAGGAACATCTTCACCACAGAAGGTTAATGTTTGAGGTAAAGGAGCAGAGAAATTATGAAGATTGTCTTTCACGCTCTGACGATAGAAATCTTCATCATCTGGCTTCTGAGTAGCAAAGACAAATATCCCTAAAGCAATAGCAGTTAAAGAAAATACGATTGCCAAAGAAGAAAGAATATATAATGTTTTCTGACGTTTATTAGGAGTGTTTTCCATATTGTAAAAAGTTTTTAAAAATTTTTGCAAAGATAGTACTTTTTTACTCTTATAGAACAATGATACTATAATATATTTCATTTATTTATTGCAAAGAATGGCGAAGTCGCAGTTTTGACAAGTGGTTTTGTCGGGAGTTTTTTTGTATTCTTCACCTTGTTCTTTATTTATAAGTGAAGAGACAAGATGTTTAAGTTCCTGCTCAAAAACGCTGTTGATTTCTTCATCATAAACAAGTACTTGTTTGTCATTTCTTTTGCCAATAAGGATGTTGTTGTTTTCCATATCTGAAAGATAAAGTAGTATGGGTTTAAGTGTTGTGCCTTTTTTGAATGTAGGCTGATTATAAACTAACCAGCAATAGAACAATATCTCAAAGACATAGTCAGCCCTTTTTGCTCTTTGTTTTCTGTTGTCGTAGTCTTTGTTGAATATGTCTATAATTTCACCTATACCATCGGAGTCTTTCTTGCCTGTCTTGTAATCTACAATACGATAGTTTCCGTTCTTGTCCTTGTCTAATCTATCTAAGCGGCTCTTAAAGTGGATAGTCTTTCCATCTATATTAAGGTCATGCGTCAAAGACAGTTCTCCTGCTAAATAGATATTCTCCTGTTTAATATCTATCTCAACCAAGTCTTTGAGATATTTTTCCAACATCTTAAAATGTAAGTCATCCAAACAGTTGAGGTCTTTTTGTTTGTTAAGGTATTCTCTTGTCTGATTTTCTTCATCGTAAGAATTTATACGAGCTTCTTCTATTATCTTGCTTATTAAATCTTCTTGGGAAATATCCTTATTTTCGCTTTTCTGGTTGTAATACTCATTAGCGATGGAGTGGAAGACATTTCCAAAGGCAATCCTTATGTAGTCATCGTCCTTGATTTCTTCTGACAAACCTTTAATAGTAGAAAGGTAGAATTTCTTTTCACAGTCTATTAATTTGTTTAGTGAAGAAGCAGACAAAGATTTTTCTCCCTTATCCATAAAAGCACAGTCGTTGATGTCAAAATTATATTCTTTGCTTTCCAACATAAAAGGTAAGCCTGTTTGTAGAGTTGTTTCGTTGATTTGTTTAAATGATGACATTTCTATCTTTATCTGTCTAAGAAAACGACTCATCTCTTGCATTTTTTCGTTTGCAGCCGTGGTATAAACAAAATCCATACGCTCGGTAGTGTGAAATAGACGATAGAAATAATAAGCAAACAGACCTACTTTCCTTTTTAAAGACATCATATTGTAAGCCTCTTTGAAAGAAAAAGGAATGAAAGAAGAATCTGAAGAGATTTTCGGTAAGTTTTCGTCTGAACAGGAAAGCATTAAGACATATTTAAAATCCAATAGACGAGATTCCAAGACTCCCATTATTTGTATTCCGTTTAAAGCATCAGAGATTAAATCTACGCTTTCTCGCGTTAAGAATTTCTTTATTGAATCTGTAAGAATGTCTGGAGAAAGATCTTCTTTATTTTCAAAGAAATCCAAACTTTCTACGAAGGTAAGCATATTTTCGTTTATGGATTTTAAAACATCCAATTGCCAAAATGTCTCCTTATCTTCAGAAGATAAAACCGTTTGTGCTAATGTCCTAATATCATTATCAATAACTTCTTTTTGCAAACCTTGTTTTACCCACTTTGGAACTAAAGAAATGATGTCATTATAAAGTAATGTTTGTTTGAAAGGGTAGCCCATTGTGATATTGGCTTTGATGTTCTTTGGCAAAGATTTTAATACTAAAGGAAGAAGACTTTCATCCAAGAGAATTATTGCAATATCTTTAAGGTCTTCTTTTTCGTAATCAATTTCTTTTAACCATTGTTTTATGTAAGTGAGCGAATAACTTGCATAAGAAGATTTTATGATATTCAGTTTTTGTTTAGAGTTGCTGATTTGGTTGAAGTTGTTAGCCGAAAAAGATTTAGACATAGGAAATAAAGCAAGGTTTTCTCTCATAAAAATACCTGCTTCATTAGATAAATTGTTAGTGTAGTATTCGTCAAAATCCCAATAGAACTCAACAGAATACTGTTCTTTTAACAGTCGGAATATCTTCTTCTCGCATTGATTTAAAACACTGAAACCTGCAAAATGAATATATTCGTAAGGCAAAACGATTTCTTTGTTTTCTAATTTCTGAGCAAATCTTCTGTATATCACGCCTGAGTAAGCAATATTTTGTTCTTTAAGTCTGGCGTTGAAGTCTTCGTAAATATCATACAAACAGTTCCATATCTTTACAAAGTTCTTTATAACGTTGTTATCTTGTGCGAAATTGATATTAAAGAAACGTGAAAGCAAATCTTTTTGTTCCTCCGTTAGATATTCGTCTGGAGAGGCTTCAAGTTCTTTATATTCTTCAATATTGCGATAGAAAGCCTTTATATTCACTAAGTTTTTATCCAATTCATCAAAATCATTAAGCAGTATTCCTCCCCAGAAGTAAAAATCACTAAAACTTTCTTCTTTTTCTGTTTCGTTTAAAGGGTTTTGTTTGTAATATATCTTGCAGTAACTTTTGTATAAGGTGTAAAGTAGTGGAAGTTTATCTGCAACTGAAACTTCTAACATATTCTTTTTCACCAAGTCATCAATAGAAAAAATATCAGGTAAGAATATAGTTTTTTGGTTTTCTGTTTCAATATACTCATATAAAAAACGTATAGCCCTCTTGTTTGGAAGAACAATCAAAGTATTCTCAAAAGAAGTCTCTTTTTTGCCAAAAATATGCTTTGCTAATTTATATAAGAACTTATTCTCTTTCATTGCTTATTTATTTAACCTCTATAATTTGTTGATTTACTCTTAATTCTTTATTTAAATCAATATCAATATACCAAAGATATGAGTTTATATTTTTATATCCCATTTCCTGCAAAAGCTCTTTGTAGGCTTTTACTTGTTGAGAATATTTTTTATGTCTTTCCTCGTTGAACTTGGCAAATTTGTAATCAACAATCTCAACCAAATCATCTTTTATCATAATTCTGTCAGGACGTTTGATTTCTTTGTTATGCAGAATATTTCTTTCGTTAATAATCTTATACAATCCATCAAACCAATGTTTTTCACGAGAGAAATCAAGCATTTGTTTATACACTTCTTTTATCTCTTTCCAATGTTCGTATTGTTTTGCAAATACCTCTTCTTGTGAATTGAAGTCTTTATCTTTTGATATTTTAGACATAAATCCGTGCATCATAGACCCAAAATCTCTTTTCTTTTTATTTAGTTCAGTATAGCTGTCTTTGAAATAGTATTCCGATTCAGAAGGGGTAGAGAAAACAAGAGCATTTTTACTCAATATCATAGATGGATTTTCATTTCCTAAACTTATATCTTTAGTTTCTTTTTCTTCTTTGTAACACACTGTTTCTTTATTCTGGTAAACTAACACTTTGCCTTCCAGTTTAAAGTCTTCTTTGTGAGAAATTACGTAGTTATAAAGTATATTACCCACGTTTGTTTCACATCCTAAGATTTGTTTTGTTTTAGTAGGAATAGCAAGAATAGAAAGATGTTCTTTTGGACGAGTGAGAGCAACATAAAGTAAGTTAAGATTATCTCTCCTTTGCATTTCTTTCTCTTCTTGATATATGTCATCAAAATAAGTGTTTTGTAATTCTGAAAGATTACATCTAAGTACTGAGATATTAGCAACTTTCTTTTCTTTATTGAATATCCACTTTGTCTCATTGCTTTTAAAAGTTGCCCATGAGAAATAAGGAATTATAACCACAGGAAATTCTAATCCTTTACTTTTATGAATAGTGTATAGTCTAAGTGAATTATCTTGAGCGGAGGTCTCCACCTTTTGAGTTTTCAGGGTGCTCTCCCAATAGTCTAAAAAATCGTTTAGGTTTCCAGAAAAGTTGTTGATGAAATTTTTAATGCTATCATAGAATGCGGGCATAAAAACAGTGTCATCAATATTGAAAATCTCTGCAAGGAGTGCCACAATATCAAAAAGAGAAGTCTTGGAATATATTTTAGGTCTTATTTCTTCAATCTTTTCTAAGCTTAATGGCTTTTCTTTTATGATGAGTTCTTTGCAGATGTTTCTGTTTTTGTCTGCCAAATACCTCATCGCAGTAATGATAAGTTTTACCGCACCGGAAGATGATAACATAAAAGCATCATCACTTATAGGATTGTATTTCCATGTCTTTTCGCCTTGAATATCTAAGTTTTTCAGATGTTCGGCAATCATAGTTATGTGTTTAGTCTCTCTACATAAAATAGCAATATCTTCTGGCATGTATCCCTTTTGCAGATAGAAGTCTATTTCATCCACTGTTCTTTGCAATATGTCGTCATCTTTTGAAAGGAAATCTATTCTTACACTTCCTTTGCCTTCTTGTTTTGGTTTGATGACTTGGTTTTCGTATTCATCAAAGAGAGAAGAGAAGAAAGAGTTGTTGAAATTTACGACATATTCAAAGGTTCTGAAGTTGTTTTTAAGGCTTTTTACTTCATTGTTTTTATTTTGTGTAAGTCCTTGTAGTATTCTCCAATCTCCATTGTTCCATCTATAAATACTCTGTTTAGTATCTCCAAAGATAAAAGCCTTACCATCTTGTTCTGAAAGACATTCATTAATTAAAGCCTCAAGGTTGTACCAGTCAAGAGACGATGTGTCTTGAAACTCATCAATCATAATGCTTTTTAGATAGGTGCCAATCTTTTCATATATAAAGGAAATCTTGTCGGAATAATTATCTTCCTGCAACGACAGACCCCGTAAGACTTGTTTGGTGTTTTTTAGGACAAAGTTTTCATCTTGTTTTAGCAGTTCTGTTTTCTCATTGTAAAGAGTTTTTATCAGAGCCAAAGGATATATATTATTATAGAAAAGAAGCAAGGACCTGTATTCTTCTACCTTTTCCTGCAAGAAAGAGTCTATTTCTTCAATTAACGAAGTAAGTATGTGTGGTGAAGAACCTTTCTTTACATATTCTTTACCTTCAAAATACCCTTCTACAAGTTTTGCAACCAGATATTTATCTTTTAGCTCTGTTAGATGATGTTCTACCTTATAATATATTCCCTGTACTCCTCCTTTAAAATCCTCTTCATTAAGTCCAAGTTCTTTACATCTGTCGAGAAATTCGGTTTGATACTCTTGAGCTTTGTCTTTTATTTCTTTGATATTTTTCTTTAGAGTTGCTTCAATTTTCAGAAGGTTCTCTACATCGTTGTTTTTGTCGTTCAACTTATCTATAACATCATTGTTGTTCAAAGACGCAAGTATGTTTTCCAATTCAGTGGTAAAGTTCCAACTCTTGTTGTCGTCTTGCCGTTTTAGGAAATATTTATAAAGTACATTTGAAAGCATATTTCCTTCAGGAGAGTCTTCCTTGCTTAGTTTGATGATGTTTTTTACGGCTTTTGAATTGTATTCTTTATCATCCAAGATAATGGAAAAACCATTGCCTATGCCTAACTCTTTAGCCATATTCCTAAGTACAAGTTGGAAGAAAGAATCTATGGTAGATATGTTGAAAAAAGAGTAGTTGTGAATGATTTCCGTCAGAATCTTGTTTGAGTATTCAACTATCTGTTTTTCATCTAAGTGTGTTTTCTCCTTTATTACAGACAGGTAATTATTCTCTTCGTTTTTGGACAGAGAAAGAAGTACGTCAATGATACGGTCCTTCATTTCTTTTGTGGAAGCATTTGTGAAAGTAACTGCAAGCACGGTTTTGAAACCAAGCTGTTTTCCATCTTGCAGATATTCCATGAGAGTGGATATGTATTCTGCAACTAAGTTAAATGTTTTTCCACTTCCTGCAGATGCTGAATAGATAGTTAAATTACTCATAATTAGTCTCTTTTTTAAGGTTTTGCAAAAGTACAAAAAAAGACTTGATTTTGAGTTGTAAAAACGAAGATTTTACACTGTAAAGACTTGATTTTAATTTTTTAAAACGAAGACTTTTTTTCTTAAATCTAAATGTTAGTCAAAAACAAAATGTTTTTGTAATTTTGCAAGTTGAAAAAGGGGAGGGGACAGTATTGTTCTATCGCTGAAAGAAACAGTTCTTTGAGAGGAAAGTCCGGGCAACACAGAGCAGCATACTGCCTAACAGACAGGCAATAGTAATCTATTGACAGAAAGTGCAACAGAAAATAACCGCCTGCATTTATTTGCAGGTAAGGGTGGAAAATCAGGGTAAGAGCCTGTAGGAAAGGTTAGCGATAATCTTTTTGTGCAAACCTTATGCGTTGAAAGTCCAAATATACCAACTATTAATGCTTGCTCGGCAAAAGTTGGGGGGTAGGATGATTGAGCTATATTGTAAAATATAGCCTAGATTAATGATAGAACTTGACAGAACCCGGCTTACAGATACTGTCCCTTTTTATTCGTTCATTGCTTGTTTGGCTTGATTAGCACGTTTTCTTTGTACTTCATCAAGTATGATTTTGCGTATTCTAAGATGTTTTGGAGTTATCTCGAGGTATTCATCTTCTTGAATATACTCCATTGCCTCTTCTAATGAAAACTTTATAGCAGGAGCAATGTTAGTTTTTTCATCACTTCCAGCAGCACGCATATTAGTTAGCTTCTTTGTGATTACAAGATTAATTACTATATCATCAGGACGAAGACCTTCACCGACAACCATTCCTGTGTAGATTTCATCACCTGGTTCTACAAAGAAACGTCCTCTATCTTGAAGTTTATTAAGCGAATATTCTATTACCTGACCTGTTTCCTTAGCAATCAAAGCCCCCATTCTCTTGCTTGGCATATCGCCTTTCCATGGTTCAAAGCCTTTAAGTTGATGTGCCATTATAGCTTCTCCTTCTGAAATAGTAAGAATAGTGTTGGTAAGTCCAATAATACCTCTTGAAGGAATAGAGAACTCTATGTGTTGCCTGTCTCCTTGAGGTTCCATGCTTAGAAGTTCTCCCTTACGAGCTGTTACTTGTTCTATTATCTTTCCACTGTAGGCTTCAGGAGTAACAATGATAAGCTGTTCTATAGGTTCGCATTTCTTTCCATCAATTTCTTTGATGATAACTTTTGGCTGTCCTACCTGAAGTTCATAGCCTTCTCTTCTCATAGTCTCTATAAGGATACTAAGATGAAGCACTCCACGACCATAAACAATAAGAGTATCCGGAGAATCTGTTTCCTCTACTCTAAGGGCAAGATTCTTTTCCAATTCAGCAAAGAGTCTGTCTCTCAGATGTCGGGAAGTAACAAATTTTCCTTCCTTTCCAAAGAACGGAGAGTTGTTGATTGTGAATAACATACTAAGAGTTGGTTCATCAACTTTTATTGGCTGTAATGGTTCTGGTTCTTCTTTGTCGCAGATAGTATCTCCTATGTCAAAGTTGTCAATACCTAAGCAGGCAACTATTTCTCCTGCTTGTACAGGTGTCTTTATTTTTTCTTTGGCAAGACCTTCAAAGACATACATCTCTTTTATCTTGCTGGTGTATTTCTCACCATTGGCTTTGCAAAGCATAACTTCTTGTCCAGCCTGCAAAGTTCCACGATGCAAACGACCGACTGCTATTCTGCCAACGTAAGAAGAATAATCCAAAGAAGAAATCATCATCTGTGTGTTTCCTTCTATATGAGGATATTCTGGAATATATTTTATGATAGTATCTAAAAGATAGGCAACATCATTTGTTGGTTTGGTGTAGTCTTCACTCATCCAGCCTTCTTTTGACGAACCATAGACAGTAGGAAAATCAAGTTGTTCTTCACTTGCTCCTAAGACACACATAAGGTCAAAAACTTTTTCCATAGTACCAACAGGGTCGCAGTTAGGTTTATCTACTTTGTTGATAACTACTATTGGTTTAAGGTTCATCTCTATTGCTTTCTGCAAAACAAAACGAGTCTGTGGCATAGGACCTTCAAAAGCATCTACCACTAAAAGAACTCCGTCAGCCATATTAAGCACACGTTCCACTTCTCCTCCAAAATCGCTGTGTCCAGGAGTATCTATTATATTTATCTTAAAATCTTTGTAGCGAATGGAAACATTTTTTGAAAGAATAGTTATACCTCTTTCTCTTTCCAAATCGTTGTTGTCAAGTATCAGTTCTTTCTTTTCTTGGTTATCTCTGAATAGTTTTGCCTGATAAAGCATTCTATCAACCAATGTTGTTTTTCCATGATCAACATGAGCAATAATTGCTACGTTGCGAATATTTTGCATAGTCTATTGTTATTTATTTTATATGTTATGTATTTGTTCTTTGATGTATTGCATTGCTTGGGTGATACCTTCTTTATCTTTTCCGCCTGCGGTAGCATAGAATTTTTGTCCGCCTCCACCTCCTTTGATGTGTTTTGCTGCTTCTCTTATTATCTTACCTGCATCTAAGCCTTTCTCTACTAAGGAATCAGAAAGCATAAGTGTAAGCATCACCTTTCCGTTTTGTTCGTTAGCACCAGCAAAGCAGAAGTCTTTGAATTCTCCTCTGAATCTGTAAGCCAAGTCTTTCATTCCCTCAGAAGAAATAGGACAAACAGCCTCAAAGTAGTCTATATTGTTAATCTTTTCGCTTGATTCCTTGAGTTTAGAGTAAAGAGTATCAACAGCTTCTTTTGCAAATTCTTCTACTTGTTTTCTTAGGTTGTTGTTTTCTTCTATTGTTTTCTTTATAGAGTTAATCAAATCTGGTGAAGCTTCAAAGAAAGATTTTATCTTTTGAAGATTGTCTTGAAGAAGATAAAGATAGTTTTCAAATTCTTCTCCTGTTACTGCTTCTATTCTACGTATTCCAGCAGCAACGGCAGATTCTCCAACAATTTTAAACATTCCTATTCTTCCCGTACTTTTTATATGTGTTCCTCCACAAAGTTCTATACTTTCTCCAAAGCGAATGACTCTTACCTTGTCCCCATATTTTTCACCAAATAGAGCCATTGCTCCCATCTGTTTTGCTTGTTCAATAGGAACATTTCTATGGTCGTCAGCAGGAAAGTCTTCTCTAATCATAGCATTAACTACCTGTTCTGCTTGTTTTAGTTCTTCTTGAGAAAGTTTTGAAGGATGAGAAAAATCAAATCTTAAACGTTTGTCATCAACGTAAGAACCTTTCTGTTCAACGTGAGAACCAAGAATTTTTCTTAGAGCAAAGTGGAGTAGGTGAGTAGCTGTGTGATTTCTTTCTATATTGTGTCTTCTGTTAGTATTTACTTCTGCAAGAAAAGTTGCATTAACATCTTGTGGCAGTTGTTTTGTAAGATGTATGATTAGATTGTTTTCTTTCTTTGTGTCTATTACGGCAATCTTTTCTTTATCGTTCTTCAATAAACCGCTGTCTCCAACCTGTCCTCCCATTTCTGCATAGAAAGGAGTTTTGTTTAACACGATTTGATAAAGAGTTTGACCTTTTGTTTCTACTTTTCTGTATTTTACAATTTTTACCTCTTCTGCCAAGACATCATAACCATCAAACTCAACATCAGTAAAATTCTCTATAAGTTCAACCCAATCGTCAGAAACAATTTTCGCAGCATTACGAGAACGCTCTTTTTGTTTCTGAAGGTTATCTTCAAAGGACTGCATATCTACGCTGCGACCTTTTTCTTTAGCCATTAGTTCTGTCAAATCAACAGGGAAACCATAAGTGTCAAACAATTCAAAAGCAAAATCTCCACTTATCAGTCCTTCTTTATGTTCTTCTACATACCTGTCAAATTTTACTATACCATTTGAAAGAGTCTTCAAGAATGCATTCTCTTCCTCACGTATTACTTTTATGATAAGGTCTCTTCCACGTTTGAGTTCCTCGTATTGTTCTCCCATTTGATTGACAAGAGTATCAACAAGGTTGCAAATAAAAGGTTCATTGAAAGCAAGGAAAGTATAACCGTATCTTATAGCTCTTCTTAAAATTCTTCTTATAACATAACCTGCTTTAGCGTTAGAAGGTAACAAACCATCAGCAATAGCAAAACTTACCGCTCTAAGATGGTCTGCAATAACACGCATAGCAATATCTTTCTTTTCATCTTTCCCGTATGGAGTATTACATTTGTTTGCAATCTCCTGAATTAAAGGTTGGAATACGTCTGTATCATAGTTGGATTTCTTTCCTTGCAGAACCATACACAAACGTTCAAATCCCATACCTGTGTCTATGTTCTTTTCTTTCAAAGGTACTAAAGAACCATCAGCCAAACGGTTGTTTTCCATAAAGACAAGGTTCCATATCTCAATAACGAGAGGATTGTCTTTATTAACCAAATCTCTACCACTTATCTTTTGTTTTTCTTCTTCGCTTCTTAAATCTATGTGTATTTCAGAACAAGCACCGCAAGGGCCAACTTCTCCCATTTCCCAGAAGTTGTCGTGTTTGTTGCCCGGAAGTATATGATCTTCTTTAATCCATTGTTTCCAATAGTTGAGAGCTTCAGTATCAGCAGGCAGATTCTCTTTTTCATCACCTCCAAAGTATGTAACATAAAGATTTTTCTTATCTATTTTAAATACCTCAGTAAGCAATTCCCAAGCGTATGCTATGGCTTCTTTTTTGAAATAATCACCAAAAGACCAGTTGCCTAACATCTCAAACATAGTGTGATGATATGTGTCATGACCTACTTCTTCTAAATCGTTGTGTTTTCCACTTACACGCAAACATTTCTGAGAGTCGGCAGCACGATTGTATGGTTTTTGAACATTGCCAAGGAATATATCCTTGAACTGATTCATACCCGCATTGGTAAATAACAAAGTAGGGTCGTTTTTCACTACCATAGAAGATGATGGCACAATGGTATGTCCCTTAGATGCAAAAAAATCAATAAATGTTTTTCTTATTTCATTAGAAGTCATAATATTATAATATGTTTTTTATGTTCTATCTTTTCATTTTTTACAAAATAACCTGCAAAATTACGATTTTTTTTCTCTTTCAAGAAATATTTCTTTGTTTTTATTTTCTGTCAGACTCTTTTATATGCGAAAAAGATGCAAAATAATGAGAAATATTTTCACTCTATTTTCCTCTATAATTATGCTTTCTTCTTGTGTGTTTCTAACCAACTTTATGTCTATGAAAAAAGTCTTCGTTTTAATTTTTTAAAACGAAGACTTTTGAGTATAAAGACTTAGTCTTTTTTTCTTAAAATCAAGTCTTTTTTCAGGGTCTTTTATTTCTTTGATACATAATGATTTACTTGCTTAGAAAATTGCCAAACTTATTTGGATACTCAGTTATTAATAAAAAAGGAATAAAGAAAAAAGATGACTAAAATTTAGCCATCTTTTTCCATCTTTTTATTGTTTTTATAACAGGATTTTACTGCAACATCGGTTTAAGGTCTTTGGAAATGATAAGTTTTGCTTCTGTTGCCTGCTGTACTTGTTCTACAGTAAATTCTGGATTTATTTCTGTAAGAACTATACCTTCTGGAGTGATTTCCATAACACCCATTTCAGTGATAATCATATTTACTTTGCCTTTTGCAGTAAGAGGAAGAGTACATTTTTTAAGTATCTTTGGATTTCCTTTTGCTGTATGCTCCATTGTAAGAATTATTTTCTTAGCACCTTCCAATAGGTCCATAGCACCACCCATTCCAGGTACTTTCTTTCCAGGTATCATCCAGTTAGCTAAATCACCGTTTTCAGCTACTTGTAAAGCACCAAGAATAGAAGCATCTACGTGTCCTCCTCTAATGATTCCGAAAGAAGTTGCAGAATCAAAAGTAGCAGCACCTTTAACAGCAGTAATGTAAGCACCACCTGCATTAATCCATTCTTTGTCTTCTTGTCCTTCCTTTGCACTTGGACCCATGCCAACCATACCATTCTCAGATTGAATCAAAACATTGACTCCTGGCTTTAAATAGTTAGGAATCATTCCTGGTATTCCTATACCCAAATTAACCACGTAACCGTCTTTAAGTTCCAAAGCGGCTCTCTTAGCTATGGTTTCTTTTATTTGATTTTTATCCATGATAAATATATTTTTTATTGTTAATTCTATTAGTTTCTAAATCTTATATAAACGACAGTATCATTCATTGAGTTCTTATAAGAAAACTCATCCTTGTTAATGGTTATTATCTTAAATGTACGTTCATTGCCTGATATATCTACTCTTATAAGGGTATCTCCCTTGATAGTATATGTGCCTTCTTTATCTTTGCTGAAAGTAGAGTCGCTGTAGTATGTAACAGACGAAACAGTACGCTTTGCTCTTGCACTGTTATAAGGAGCATACTCAATGTAGTTTTTTGCTAACCAAGGCTGTTCTTCTAATAGTTCGGAGTTATATATTATGGATGCATCTCTCCATTTTCCAGTCAAAACATCATGATCTTCTCCTAAGTCTTTTTCACAAGCAACCATAAGTATTGCTATAAGACACGCAAATATTACTCCAAATAATCTTATTGTTTTCATATTCATTGTTTTTTATTATTCTTACTAAGATGTTTTATTGTTATGACATCAAAAATTTGATACACCAAAAATAGTATCATATAAGCGACTGCAAATTTAATATTTTTTTCAATATGTGCCAAAAGAACTATAACTAAAACTGAAATATAAATCAACATTTTTGAAAAACGAGTAATGAGAAAAGCTTGTTCAAACCTTAGATTCAGCTTTATAGGAGCATAATACATAAATCCATAGCCCAAAAATGTTACAAAGAAAAACATTAGTATATAATAAGGTATATAAGATGACAAAAAATCTTTTGGGACAAATATTAAGGAAAACAAAGCAACAAAACACAAAACGAGCGATAATGTCGTTATCTTCATAATGTATGATACTAAAGGATGTTTTTTCATATTCTTTTTTTTGTTTTTATTTTCTATCTTTCAAATACATTAAACGGAAATATTTCATATAGGCTTCAATGTTTCTTCTGTTATACAGTGTTGAGTAGTTTTGTAAGGATATAACGCAGTGCCTGTAGTATGAAGGTGAAAGTTTCTTGAATTCTTCGTTGTTTTGAATATTGTCATAATACTCTAATGCTTGTTGTTTGTCTTTAAACTTTCTCACCATAATCAATTGATCAGATAGGGTGAAGAGCTGAGAAGTAGATTGAAGTTTCTCTTCTGCATAGTTTTCTGCATTGAAATCATTGACAATCTTATTAAGATAGGTTATATCTATCTTGCTGTCGTCAAAGAATAGTAAGTAGTAGTGTTGCATATCCTTATTTCTATAGACTAAAGATTCTGCATCAAGAATATCGTCTCTATTAACGCTGTTTGTTGTATCTGTAGGAACGATGTCTGCTATTGTAAGACTGTCTTTTTCTTCTGTTTTTGCGTTGCGAGTAGAGTCATATTTTATATCAAACTCTCTTATATCATAGTTTTCTGAAAGATATTGAAGCTGTCTTTCTATTATCGGAGTTACTTCGCTATTAGGATGATTGAAAATAATCATATTAAGATTGTCTGCTAAGGAATCAACTCCATACAACTTACCTTTGGCCAAAGCTGAAAGAAATTTTAGTCTTGGTATGTATGGTCCTACTTTAATAGAGTCTATAGCCCTGTTTGATTTTTCTATAGTAGCACGAAATTCATTATTAGCGTAACTCTCGTAGGTTGTTTTATATAAACGTTCGGCAAGAGTGTTGTTGTTTTTTATTTCGTTCAAATAGTCAGGATTTTTAATCATCATTGCATACTCACTTTCTGGATACTGAGTAAGTATTTTGTTTTTGTAGAAGTTTGAATTAGGGTAATCGCCTTTTTTGTCATAAAGACAATAAAGATGATAGGAAGAAGGCAACACATTAATATGATTAGGATAACGAGTGTGCAGTTCAATGAAGGTCTCTATCGCCTTTGGTATATTGTTAATGCCTTGGAAGAAAATATACCCAGCTTCAAGTAAAGCATCGGCTATAATCATATTAGCAGTATCTTTTGCTCCTTGAGTAAAAGGTATGTCTTTAGTATAGTATTCTCTTTTGTCTGGTGTAAGAGAAGGAGAAACCTCTGTTTTGTTTGCTGTGGAATCTATAGTGTCGTTTTCTGCTAATGCTTCGTCTTCAAAACCTATTTCTCGTTTGCTACTCAGTCTCCAATTGTCTTCCAAAGGTCTTTCTCCCCATTTTCTTTGGAATTCCAATTTTCCACTCTGAACAGTAGTAGGATTAGCAAAATAAAAATTGCTTGTGTTACGGTTTAATTGGTTAAAATTATTCATAGAGGCGTTGCGAGCAAGTATTGCTTGTTGAATCTTTGCTTCTTCCTCCTTACGTTTTTGTTCTGCCTTGTAATCAGCAATCCATTTGTCTATCTTAGAATTTAATTCTTCGTTGCTAAGTTCAGATAAAGCCAAAAGACTATCCCAGCGTGTTATTTTGTTTAGATTTTCAACTAAAGAAGTAAGTACTCTTTGACGAGAAAGTATTACTTCTCTTGTTGGATAATCCTTATCCATTAGATTTAAAGCAGTATCGTAATACATTTGTGCTTTTACATAGTTTTGCAAGGAATCATAATACACGTTTGCCGCTCTAAGAGAAGAAGCCATTTTCTGTACTTTATTATTCTTAGAATATCTGACACTTTGTTCCCATTTTTTGCAAGCAATTTCTAAACTATTATTTCTAAAGTATATCTCACCAATAGCATAATATACTTGGTCTAAGAAGTCTTCATTCTTTTTGTCATCAAGCATATCTTCCAAATCTTCAATAATAGATATGCTGTTCTTTTTAGAAGGGTCAAAACATAAAGCTATATTAAGTTGAGAAACAAACTGCATAGAATAATCCTTAGCATGTCTATATGTATATTTGAAGCATTTGGTTGCTTTGTCATATTGTTTGTTGTTCATGTAAATCTGTCCTTCAATAAAACGAGTACGAGTGTTTAAACTACGTTCAAATATGCTTTTCTTTCTTATTTGAAGGTTTTGTAAAGCTGACAATGTCTTTCCTTGTGCTATATCGTTTTCAGCCCAAACAAGATGCATCATCTTCTTTAGTTTCTTTGGTGCTTTTTTCTCTTCAATAGCTTTATAAACTTGCTTTAACATTATTTCAGATTCGTTGTATTTTTTTTCTTTAGTGTAAGTTAAAGCTAACCAAAGCATAGCAGGATATATTTCCGGTTGCTTTTTCCAATTACCTATTATATATTGAAATGATGCTTCTGCACCTTTGTAATCATGAGCATAAAAACACGCTTGACCAATTAAAAGATAAGCGTCATCAATAACTTTATTTTTCTCTTTACCAGAGAAACGCATTGAATGAACTTTTATAACCTTGCCACCTTTTTCTATTGCTCTATCGGTATTTCCTTTTATGGCAGTAGCTTGTTCATTAGTTCCATTAACATATATAGGAAGTATTCTTGTGTAGTCATCTTTCCAATTTTGATTAATGGTTCTTTGACCTTCTTTCAAAGCTTCTTTGCCATTCCAATAGGCGTTATAGTATCCTACAACATAATGATAGTTTCTGTTTAGCCATTTATCCTTATGAGTAGAACAACTTGCTAGCAAAAAAACTATTAAAAACAAATATATAATATAAAGTCTTTTAGTCTTCAAATCAGTCTATTTTTAACACAAAACAAAACGAAATTAATCTTCCTTTATTATATTTAACTCAAAAAAACTAACAATAAATTTGTTAGTTTTGAAATAAATTGTAATTTTGGACCGAATAACAATGCTAACTAATAATGAATAACTATGAACTTTAATACAAAAGGAACGGGAGTTGCCCTTGTTACTCCATTTGATAAAAGAGGAAACGTTGATTTCAGTGCTTTGGGAAGACTTATAGACCATTGTATAAATGGAGGAATTGATTATCTTGTTTGCTTAGGTACTACTTCGGAATACCCTACGCTTACTGAAAAAGAGACTTTTGCTGTAAGAGATTATATTGTAGAATACGTTGATAAAAGAGTTCCTATTGTATTAGGGGTAGGAGGAAATAATACCAAAGAACTTGTTACTCGTATAAATCATACAGATCTTAGTGGTTTCGCTGCTATTCTTTCTGTTAGTCCTTACTACAATAAGCCATCACAAAAAGGTCTATATACACATTATAATTATATTGCCGCTGCCTCGCCTTTGCCTGTTATAATCTATAACGTACCTGGCAGAACAGGAGTCAATATCTCTGCGGAAACTACTTTGAAACTTGCAGAAGACTTTAAAAATATAATCGGTATAAAAGAAGCTTCAGGCAATATGTTGCAATGTATGGAGATACTAAGGTGTAAGCCCGACAGATTTAGTCTTATCAGTGGTGAAGATGCTCTTACTTATCCATTGATAGCATGTGGAGCTAATGGTGTTATATCTGTTACTGCAAACGCTTATCCAAATATGGTTAGCACAATGGTCAATCAGGCATTGAAAGGATCTAACAAAAAAGCCTTAGTTTTGCATAATACCTTACTGCCTTTTACTAATGCTATTTTTGAAGAAGGAAATCCAAGTGGAGTAAAAGCTGCATTGGAGAGTATGGGAATATGTGATAATATTGTAAGATTGCCTTTGTCTAATGTAAGTAGAGCATTGTACAATAGACTTCAAAGTTACGTAAAAGAACATAAATAATAATTTTAAAACAAGATATATTATGGTAAATTACAAAGATTTAGGCTTGGTGAATACAAGAGAAATGTTCGCCAAAGCAATAAAAGGAGGTTATGCTATACCTGCTTTCAATTTCAACAATATGGAACAAATGCAAGCAATTATTCAAGCTTGCGTTGAGGCAAAGAGTCCTGTTATACTACAAGTAAGTTCTGGTGCAAGAAAATATGCAAATCAGACACTTCTTCGCTACATGGCACAAGGAGCAGTGGAATATGCCAAAGAGTTAGGTTATGCTATTCCAATTGTTCTTCACCTTGATCACGGTGATACTTTTGAACTTTGTAAATCATGTATAGAATATGGTTTTTCTTCTGTAATGATTGACGGTTCTGCACATAGTTATGAAGACAATATTGCTTTGACTAAGAAAGTAGTTGATTATGCTCATCAATATGATGTAACAGTAGAGGGAGAACTTGGAGTACTTGCAGGAGTAGAAGATGATGTAGTAGCAGAGAAATCTAACTACACACGTCCAGAAGAAGTAGAAGACTTCGTTAAGCGTACAGGTGTTGATTCACTTGCAATCTCAATAGGAACTTCTCACGGAGCAAATAAGTTTAAACCAGAACAATGCACAAGAGATGCTAACGGAATACTTGTTCCACCACCATTGCGTTTTGATATTCTTAAAGAGATAGAAAAACGTCTGCCCGGTTTCCCTATTGTACTCCATGGTTCTTCTTCAGTACCTCAAGATTTGGTTAAGTCAATTAATTCTCATGGAGGTGCTTTGAAAGATGCTATAGGTATTCCAGAAGACCAATTGAGAGAAGCTTCTAAGTCAGCAGTATGTAAGATAAACATAGACTCTGATGGTCGTTTGGCTATGACAGCAGCAATCCGTGAGGTTTTGCAAGCAGAACCTGCAGTGTTTGACCCAAGAAAATACTTAGGACCTGCAAGAGATAGATTGAAAGAACTTTATATTCATAAATGTAAGGACGTTCTTGGTTCAGCAGGTAAAGCATAAATAAAAAAAAGAGTTGGTTTTCAAAAATTAACTCTTGATGTTTAGGGTGTAAAGAGTTGGTTTTAATTTTTTAAAACCAACTCTTTTTTTCTTGCTTTAAAAACATTGAGATTTTAAAATTACTCTTACTCTTTGTTTGTTTATTATTTATTTGTAATTTTGCAGTTCTTATTAAAAAGCAAAAAATATCAACACTATTTGAAAAACTTATTAAAACATATATTATTCTCTTTTTGCTTCTTGTTTAGTTTGTCTTGTTTATTTGCTCAGGATAATCAGACATTAGGTTTGACTTTGAGCGGAGGAGGGGCTAAGGGACTTGCACATATTGGAGTTCTGAAAGCTTTGGAACAAGAGAACATTCCTATAGATTATATTTGTGGAACATCAATGGGAGCTATAATAGGAGGATTATATGCTTCAGGGTATAGTGTGGATGAAATTGAAAACATATTCCTTTCAAAAGAGTTTGATGCTTTGCTTTCGGGTATAATAGAACAAGATATAGAACCTCTATACTATAAAGATAAAGACGATGCTTCAATTTTAAAGATTAACTTAAACGCAGAAAACAAACTCAAAGCAAGTCTGCCAATGAGCTTTGTTAATCCTACAAAATTAGATTATGCTTTTATGACTTTTTTTTCCTCGGCAACAAAAGCCTGCATGGGAGATTTCAACAAATTAATGATACCTTTCTTTTGTGTAGCTACTAATGTTACGGACAATACTCAAGAGGTTTTACGTGAAGGAGACCTTTCGTCTTCTATAAGAGCTTCTATGACCTTTCCTTTTGTTTTTGCTCCTATAGAATTAGATGGAAAAATGATGTGTGATGGAGGAATCTATAATAATTTTCCAGCAAAAGAAATGCAGGATTTTTATTCTCCAACGTTGATAATTGGTTCCAAGGTTGTAAATAACTATGATAATCCCAACAATGACGATATTATATTGTATATAGAAAATATGATTACTTACGACACTAAGTATGATATTCCTACGGACAATGGTATTATAATAGAAACGGATATGTCAGACATTTCTGTTATGGATTTTGATAAGAAAAAGGAATGTATAGACAGAGGATACAACAATGCTTTGAAATACATTAAAGAAATAAAACAAAAAATCTCACGAACCCAATCCCAAGAAGAACTTTCAGAGAAAAGAAAAGCCTTTGAGGAGAAAAAAACGAAGATAACTATAGGAAACATCATAATCAAGGGAGTCAAAGATAAACAGAAACATTTCTTTGAACATCTGCTTACTCAAAATCTTCACGATGATACATTAACTCTTGAAAGCCTTAGAGATAATTATTTGGCTTTAAGTGTTTATCCTAATATTAAAAGTATTAGTCCTTATATATATTATGATTATTTTCTTTCTGAATATGTATTGGAACTGAATATTAGAACACAGAAAACTTTAACTACAAAAATAGGAGGTATAATTTCTTCCGACCCTATAAGTAATATTTTTTTAGGACTTGACTATACTTCAATAAGAAAGTATGCATGGAGACATAAAATCAATGGTTATATAGGCAGATACTACAAATCTTTTATGTACGACATTGCTTTGCATGTTCCAAATCCTGTAGCTCCCTTCGTGTTAGAAGGTGTTTTGAATATCAATAGATGGAATTTCTATAGAAGTCATTCGCCTTTGTTTGAGTATTCCGCAATAAATTATATGATTCAGAACGAAAACAATGCTCAAATAAAACTTTCCTTCCCAATATCTCGTAGAGATAAATGCGTATTTAAAGTAGGCTATGGAATAACTGATGATGATTATTTTTTAAAAGACTATATTCTTTCTACAGATACAAGTGATAATACAAAATTCAGCCATTTTGTGTTGGGATTTAAAAGAGAATACAACTCATTAGACAATAATCTTCTTCCAACTAAAGGAGTCTTTTCTAAGATAAACATACAGTATGTTAATGGTGTAGAAAGATTTTATGCAGGAAACAAGACTGATGACTATCAAGACTATAAAAGAAAACACGCTTGGGCTCAAATCAATTTTGAAAATAAGATATACACGCCTATAAACAAAAGATATTCATTAGGATTTAACACTAAAGTATTCTATTCTTTTCAAGATTTGTTCTATACTAAAAAAAATTCTCTTCTGAATGCTGGTGTTTATGCTCCATCTTTAGAATCTCTAACAAGTTTTTATCCAGAATATAGGTCAAATCAATATCTTGCAGGTGGTTTGGAGCAAGTGTTTAAGTTAGGTTCTTTTATTCTTGGAGGTTTGGAATTTAGATTGGGAACATACGCTTTTGTTCCTATAAGACAAATCTTAGAGAATAAACAAATGCAACCTTACTATGGAGAATTTTTTAAGAAAGCGTACGGTATAGTTACTTCATCTTTGGTGTTGGCAACGAGGTTGGGCAATCTTTCAATGTCGCTTTCCTATCATCAAAGAGAAGATATGAACACAAATCCTTGGAACTTTACTGTTAGTTTTGGTACAATAGTGTTTAATGAAAAAAATATTGACAGATGATAGTACTAAAAAATATTTCAAAGTCTTTTGATTCTCTTCAAGTGTTGAAAGATATAAGTTTGCAAATCAACGATGCAGAGATAGTGAGTATAAGCGGAATGTCTGGAGCTGGGAAGACTACTCTTTTAAACATTATGGGGACGTTGGACAAGGCAGATAGTGGAGAGATTATTGTGAATGGCAGAGATATTACAGGACTTTCCGACAAAGAACTGTCTGCTTTTAGAAACAAAGAAATAGGTTTTGTATTTCAGTTTCATCATCTTCTGACGGAATTTACTGCATTGGAGAACGCAATTATGCCTGCTCTAATTTGCGGAACAAATGAAAAAGAAGCATCAAGCAAGGCAAGAGAGTTGTTTAGTTTGCTTGGAATAAAAGGAAAGGAAGAAAGTTTTCCAAATGAGTTGTCGGGAGGAGAGCAACAGAGAGTTGCTATCATTAGAGCTTTGATTAATTCCCCTTCCGTTGTTCTTGCTGATGAACCTACAGGAAACCTTGATTCTCAGAATGCAAAAGCTTTGTTTGATTTGTTTTTTGTTTTGAGAGATAAACTGCGTCAGACATTTGTGATAGTAACACATGCAAAGGATTTATCTGCACGTTGCGACAGAGAACTAATAATAAGTGATGGTAAAATATTAAAATAGAATAAAATGGCAAGAGAAAATATAATATATGGTTATCGTCCTATTGTAGAAGCAATAAGAGAGGGCAAACAAATAGAAAAACTTCTTATACAAACCAACTTAAACAATGAGTCTATAAGGAATATAAAGGAGGAATTGAGAAAGCAAGATTTGAATATTAAACAACAATATGTTCCAATAGAGAAGTTAAACTCCATAACACGAGGAGAAAATCATCAAGGTCTTGTTGCTTATGCTTCTTTAATAGAGTATAAGAATTTAGAAGAAGAAATAGAAAAGTCCATAGATAAATGTGTTCCTTTTATTTTAATTCTTGACCATATAACTGATGTTCGTAATCTTGGAGCAATAGCAAGAACGGCCGAATGTGCAGGAGTTACTTGCTTGATAGTTCCTGATGAGGGTTCAGCAGCAATAAATGAAGACGCTGTTAAAACTTCTGCTGGTGCTTTGCTTCGTTTGCCTGTATGCAGAGTTAAGAACATCAAAACAACACTTAATTATTTAAAACAAAGTGGAATAAAAATATTCGCAGCAACAGAGAAGGCTACCAATGTTTATACAAAAGAAAACTACAATCTTCCTTGTGCTATTGTTATGGGAGCAGAAGATAAGGGAATATCTAAAGACGCTTTAAAGTTATCAGACGCTTTGATAACAATACCAATAAAAGGGAATATAGAATCTTTAAATGTAAGCGTTGCAGCAGGAGTAATTATATACGAAGTTGTAAGGCAAAGAAGCAAATAGAATTTTTAGATATGTTTTCCTATTTTGTAGCCTTTTAATCCATAGAAACAAAGGTAACAATAAGAAATCATTGGAATAATAAATGAATATTTTATACCAATAGTATCAGCTAACAATCCTTGTAATGGAGGTAGCAAAGCACCACCTACAATCATCATAATAAGAATAGAAGAAGCACTTGCTGTTTGTTTGCCTAAGCCGTCAATAGCTAAAGTAAATACGTTTCCCCACATAATAGAGTTAAACAAACCTATAGCCAATACACACCAAACAGCAACTTGTGGTTCTGCAATAAAAGAAGAGATTATCAAACCAAGATTAACCATGGCAAAGATACTTAGACTTAAAGCTGGTTTCCCTTTTCCAAGATAGAAGAAAATAAAGTTCAATACTATAAATACAATAAAGAACCACACCTGATGAAATACTAAACCATGAAGAGAATAGTTTACAAAGAATATTATTAGGAAAGAAGCCACAGCAAGCAGTATCATATAGATAAATTTACTTGATTGTTTTGCGTTTGACAAGGATATGGCACCAAGAAACCTACCTATCATAGCACCACCCCAATAGTAGCTAAGAAAAGCCGAAGCAACAGATTCTGGTTTTCCAAGCATTTCTTTCATATAAGATACAAAATTACTTCCAATGCTAACTTCTGCACCTACATAAAAGAAGATTCCCAAAGCACCTAAAAGGACATAAGGTTTATTAAAGATACTTGTTTTTGCAGTTTCCAACTCTTCTTCCTGTTCGGTATAAGTTATTTTTGACATATAGATGAAAACAGTTACGGCTATTAGCAAGCAGGCAAGGAAAAGATAAGGAACGAATACGGCATCTGTTCCTATGGTGTTTTTTGCAAAGTAATTGAATACAAAATATCCACCAAGTGCAGGTCCTAATGTTGTTCCTAAAGAATTGAAAGCCTGAGTTAGGTTCAAACGAGAGGAAGCAGTTTGTCTATCTCCTATAATCGAGACAAAAGGATTTGCTGCTATCTGCAAAAAAGTTAGTCCTATTCCTAAAAGAAACAGTGTTAAGAGAAAGGTAGTAAAAGGCAGATTGTTTTTAGCAGTCATAGCAAAAAGGAAACAAGCAATGGCTGCAATGATTAATCCTATTATAAGTGTGTTTTTATAACCTATTTTTGTAATAGGGTCTTTCCCTTTCAATGAAAACAAGAAAAAGATGAAAGCACCCACGAAGTACGCTCCGAAAAAGGCGAATTGAACGATATTGGCTTCAAAATGGGAAAGCGAATATACGTTTTTCAAGAAAGGAATCAGCACATCATTCAAGGAAGTTATGAATCCCCACATAAAAAACAACACCGTTACGCTTATCATTGGTATTATTGAATTCTTTTTTTCTGTTGTCATAATCTGTAAATATGTTTTTATATTAAAAGTTTAAATTATTATAAAATATTCATTCGTTTTAGAATTTCCTTTTCTATTCTTTCATTATGTTTTATGCTTGATAGTGTCCAATTTATTAGCATATCAAGTTGTTCTTCTTTGCTAAGGTGCCAATTGATTGAGGAATTTCTTAGTTTATCAGTTAAATAATGCAAGGTAATAGCAGCAGAAACACTAATATTAAAGCTTTCTGTAAAACCATACATAGGTATCTTCATAAAACAATCAGCATTCTCTATAGCCTCTTTACTTATTCCATCTACTTCACTTCCAAAAACAATAGCCGTCTTTTGATTTATATCCACATCTTGCAAGTTTAT
Source organism: uncultured Bacteroidales bacterium (assembly GCA_900314725.1). Taxonomy (GTDB): domain Bacteria; phylum Bacteroidota; class Bacteroidia; order Bacteroidales; family P3; genus Scybalousia_A. The sequence goes on along the minus strand of OMWJ01000002.1, from coordinate 92,077 downwards.
GTCATTTTTGTAAGGCATTGTAGCAACAATCTTATAACCTTGTTTTCTTAAATCATCAAAGCACTGTTTGGTATTGTTTGTAAATGAGTTGTATTTTTTGATGTTCAACCATTTATTTGCTCCAAGAGAAATATCATCAGTAACAGAAAAGGTGTTATTGTTTTCTACTACCATAACATCTTGCAGACCTAAGCAATCACAAGTTCTAAGCACAGCAGAAGCATTTTGTTCTTTATGTATGTTTTCAATAACAGGGACAAACCAATTAGTTCTATTGACTATATTTTTCTCCAAAAGAGCCTTTCTTTCAGGAGTTATAAACTCACAGAGATTGGTGTAGAATTCTTGTTTCTGACTTTCGTTTAGTGTTGTGTATAACATTGTGTCTATTAGTTTTGTTGTTGCAAAAATAATAAAAATATCTAACGCAACAAATATTTTTTTCTAACTTTTATTCTATCTTTGCATTTGGAAAGTCTTATGCAGTACAGAAAGATTATACATATTGACATGGATGCTTTTTATGCTTCAGTAGAGCAACGTGATAACCGTCAGCTCAGAGGTCTTCCTGTTGTTGTAGGAGGAGATTATGAACGTGGAGTTGTTTCTACTGCATCATACGAAGCCAGAAAGTTTGGTATTCATTCTGCTATGTCTATTGTGAAAGCCAAGAGTTTATGTAAAGACCTTATCATCGTTCCTCCAAGAATGGAAGTCTATCATGAAGTATCTTTGGAAATAAGAAATATTTTCTCTGAATATACCGACAAGATAGAGCCACTTTCATTAGACGAAGCCTATTTAGATGTAACAACAAACAAGAAAAACATAAGTCTTGCTCAAGACATAGCTTTGGAGATAAAAGATAAGATATTTAGAAACCTGCTTTTGACGGCTTCGGCAGGAGTTTCCTATAACAAAATGCTTGCAAAAATAGCTTCAGATTACAAGAAACCGGACGGACTTTTTGTGATACATCCGAGTAAAGCCCAAAAGTTTATAGACAATTTAGACGTGAAAGAGTTTTGGGGAGTAGGAACCAAGACACTAAAAACAATGCATGAATTAGGAATATTCAAAGGCAGGGATTTAAAACAAATGTCTCTTTCATCTCTTAGAAGAAATTTTGGCAAAACAGGTGCTATGTTCTATGATTTCGCAAGAGGTATAGACAACAGAGAAGTCATCACAGACTATGTAAGAAAATCTGTAGGTTGTGAGCATACTTTTGACAGAGATATATCAACAATGGCAAGCGTTACCATTGAATTATATAATGTAGTATTAGAGTTGGTAGAAAGAATAAAAGAAACAAAATTCAGAGGAGCAACTCTTAACCTTAAAGTAAAGTACTTTGATTTTTCAATATCTTCACGTTCTTTTACCCAAAGAAAGGCTTTTGTGAAAAAAGACAACATTCTTTCAGTGGCAAAACAGCTGATAAAAGATATAGACTATAGAAGCAGACCTATAAGGCTGATAGGGCTTAGCGTATCTAATCGTATTGACCCTTATTATGCAACAGGAGAATTATTCTGACCTTATTTTTGTTCTAAGAAATAAAAAATTATTACTTTTGCATCAAGATTATCAGAAACAATAACAAACATATATAGACATGAAAAGAATAGCACTTATTACAGGAGCAACTTCTGGTATAGGAAAAGCTACAGCAGAGAAGTTTGCACAAAACAATATTGACCTTATTATCACAGGTAGAAGAAACGAAAGATTGGTTTCGTTTGCAAAAGAACTCATAGAAAAGTATAATATCAAAGTCAAGGCACTTAATTTTGATGTTAGGGACAATGAACAAGTAGAGAAATACCTTAACAGCCTTGAACCAGAGTGGAAGGAAATAGATATATTAGTAAATAACGCAGGCTTGGCAGCAGGAAAAGACGCCATACAGGAAGCTTTGCTAAGCGATTGGGAGCAGATGATAGACACAGATGTAAAAGGTTTGCTTTATGTTTCAAGAGTTGTTCTTCCTTGGATGTGCAAGAGAATGAAAGGACACGTAATCAATATTTGTTCCATAGCAGGAAAAGAAGTCTATGCAGGCGGAAGTGTTTATTGTGCAGTAAAACATGCAGTGGATGCTATAAGTAAAGGTATGCGTATAGATTGTCTTCCTTATAATATAAAGGTAACAAATATTTGTCCGGGAGCAGTTGAAACAGAGTTCTCTATGGTTAGATTTAAAGGCGACAAAGAAAAGAATGATGCTACATACAGAGGCTTTACTCCACTGACAGGGGAAGATATAGCCGACACAATAACATATTGTGCATTATTACCAGAACATGTCAATATAAATGATTTGGTTATTATGCCAACAGCACAAGCAAACTCCGGCTTGTTCTTTAGAAAATAAACAGTTATGTACGACCAAGTAATAGACAAGAATAATCCTAACTCTGCACTTAAAGTTACTCAAGGTACAGAGAACAGACAGGATGTTAATAAAGACCTTTTTAAGCATATAAAAAAAGTTAAATCTTTGTCTGTTGAGGATTATGTAGAAGGAATCCTAAGTGGCAACCGTACTATCTTGGCAAGAGCAATAACACTTGTAGAGAGCAATCTGTATAAACATCAGCTTATTGCTCAGGAGGTGATAGAGAAATGTCTTAAACACTCAGGCAACAGCATAAGGTTAGGTATTACGGGAGTTCCTGGCGTTGGTAAGAGTTCCGTTATTGAAGTGTTAGGAAAAAAACTCACCTCTGAAGGACATAAGGTTGCTGTTCTTGCAATAGATCCAAGCAGTGAGAGAAGTGGAGGAAGTATTTTGGGAGATAAGACACGTATGGAGTTGCTCTCTTCTGATCCTAATGCTTTTATTCGTCCTTCTCCTTCTGCAGGAAGCCTTGGTGGAGTGGCAAGAAAGACGCGTGAGATAATTATTCTTTGTGAAGCAGCAGGCTTTGATGTGGTTATAATAGAAACAGTTGGAGTAGGGCAGAGCGAAGTCTTGGCTCATTCTATGGTGGATTTCTTCCTTTTGTTGCAATTGGCTAATGCGGGTGATGAACTACAAGGAATCAAACGAGGAATAATGGAGATGGCAGACGCAATAGCCATCAACAAGGCAGAAGGCAAAGAGAAAGAACGTTCAGAACTTGCTGCAATAAACTATAGGAATGCTCTTCATCTTTTCCCTCCTCAAGAGAGTGGTTGGCAACCAAAAGTATTCACATGTTCGGCTTATTCCAAGATGGGTATAGATGACATTTGGCAGAATGTTTTAGATTATGTTGAGATGACAAAGAAGAGTGGGTATTTCTATAAGAACCGCAATACTCAAAATCTTAGGATATTATCGGAAAGCATTTCGCAGACATTATTGGACAGATTCTATGATAGCGATGTAGCCAAAACAAAACTTGATATTGCCAAAGATGATATTTTGGACAACAAGGTTTCAGCCTATATTATAGCACAAAAACTTATTGATGAGTACTTTCAGTCATTGAAAGGATAGAGTCTTTGGACTATTGTTTTAATGGAGTAAAAAAAGAGTTGGTTTTAAGAAAAAAAGATCAACTCTTTTTAGTATAAACATTAAGTCTTTTAGGTGTAAAGATCAACTCTTTTTTTATCAAGACTTTTTTCAAAATTATCAACTTTTTTATTCTTTTGATTTGTATGGCTTTATTGTGTTTGGATTTGTTTTTTTGCTCTCGTTACAGACTTATAAGAGAGATAATAGTTTAACTGTTCCATATCTGCCATGAGTATTCGGCTTGAGAATACAACATCTGCAATCCGTCAATTGTTTTTGCTCCTTTTTTGCTTGCAAGACTTAGAAGCAGAGTAGGAGAGGGATTATAGATAAGGTCAAAAACAATATGTTTGTCGTTTATCTTTTCCATATCTATATTTGGTATGCTGTTCTCGTTTTTGCCATACATTCCACAAGGAGTTGCATTTACGATTAGCGAAAAGTCTCTGTAATCCATTGAATTAAGGTCTTCGTATGTAATGATGTGAATGTTTTTATTGAAGTCTTTCTTTGTGCGGGATACTATCAAATATGGGATATTCAAAATTTTGAGAACGTATGCAACGCTTTGACTTGCACCACCTGAACCAAGTATTACAGCCTGATTTATCTTAGAAATATCTGTATTTTGCTCCAATGAATATTTAAAACCCAAATAATCTGTGTTGTAGCCTATCAGTTTTCCTTCTTTGACTTTTATTGTATTGACGGCATTGATTTCTTGTGCAACAGGGTCTATATCATCTAAATAAGGAATTATGCTTTGTTTGTATGGAGAGGTAACGTTTAGTCCAAGAATGTTGGGCTTTTCTTGTAGAAGGTTAAGTATTTCACATTCATTTTTTGTTTCAAATAATTTATAACAGCAGTTCTTTAATCCAAGAGAAAGAAACTTTTGGGTGAAATATCTTTGAGAAAAAGAATGTGAAAGAGGGTAGCCAACAAGACCAAACAAGGATTGTGGTATCATTTTACTTTTTTTGTTTTTTTCTTCTTAAAGCCATTGTAAATAAGATAAGCCACGAAGAGAACACCTACTCCTAATAACACGTAGGATAATTCACTGCTATATTTAGCAATCATATCTTCTTGTCCTTTAGCCAAATAACCTAAGAAAGCTAAGACTATGTTCCAAATTCCTGCACCAAAGAAAGTGAAAAGCAAAAATATATGTAGTTTCATCTTAGCTAATCCTGCAGGAATAGAGATTAATTGACGTACAGCAGGAACAAGTCTTCCCACAAAAGTTGAAGCCTTACCGTGTTTAACAAAATAATTTTCAGCCTTTTCAACTTTCTCTTTACTCAAAAGACATAAACGGCCAAGTTTAGATTCTGCAAACTTATATATGATAGGTCTTCCTAACCACATAGCAAGAAAATAGTTTATCAAAGCTCCTATCAACGCTCCAAGAGTTCCAAACAAAACAACAAGAAAGATATTTAAACCACTGTCTTTTTCTAAAGCTTTGTAAGCAGCAGGAGGTATGATTACCTCAGAAGGAAAAGGGATGAAAGAACTCTCTATTGCCATCAAAAGAGTAATTGAACCATAGTTTAAATTATCGTTGTACCATGCTATAACTTGTCCAACAGCACTAAGTTCATTGTTAGTGTCTTGTGCTGGTAAATCTTCTGCCTTCAGATTCCAAGAAGCAAACAGAGAGATTAGGCTAATGAAAACAACTGCTAACTTATTCATTTATCAATTCTTTTAAGCATTTAAGATAATTTCCATTTTTCAGTAGAGAAGGAAAATTGTCTCTGATATTCTTGTTATAGCCTTTCTGTGCGATAAGATATTGTAACGCTTTCCTTGTATAGGCTATATACTTGCTGTCTCTACAAGATAAATCAAGCAAAGCATAATACAAAGAATCTATATCATTGTAGTCTTTTATGGTGTCTTCCAAGAGTTTAATTCCCTCTAATAATCTGTCAGTTTCAGCTTTTATGTAGGCAAGAGAAACAGTTGCAAGCATAGAAATAAGTATATCATCACTATTGGTCAGCTCTGCAAGAATATCTTCGCTGATGTATGAAAAGCCTAATGAACTTATTCTTTCTGCAAAACCAAGATAATAAGAAGGAGGATATTGCATTGCTATAGCTTTATCAAGTTGTCTGTTAGCCATAGTAATTTGATTTTGCATAAGATAGCACTCTACAAGTCCAAGATTTGATTCCGGTAGTTCCAATCCAAATTTTTCATGTTCCAATGCTTTCTTATAATAGATGGAAGCGTTTTTGTAGTCTTTTTTGTTTAAGTATGCTTTGCCTATACTCTCGTAATAGGTGTATTTATCTGTAGCATATTCGGCAGCCAAAAGAGATTCTTTGATGTATTCTTCGTCTTTTCCTAATGCAACAACAATATTTGCTTTCAAAGCATGTCGTGTTTCTTCATCGGAATCAATAGCTATAGCATAGTTTATAGCCTCCAAAGCCTTGTCAATATGATATGACTCATAATAAGCAAAAGCCAGGGCAACCCAAACTTTGTCTTCAAACGGATTTTTATTGACTATGCTTCTAATAGTTCTAAGTACAGTGTTGGCAACTTGTTTATCTTCAACACATTTTACATAATTCATCATCAAAGCCCAATCGTCATAATGAATCTTTACCACATTTCTGAGTAATTTCTCTGCTTGGGCAAATTTTGATTTTTCTATATATATTCGTGCAAGAAGATAAGAATAGTAAGGATCTAATTCGCTTTCCTCCAAAAGAAGTTCCTTAAGTATTTGTTCTGCTTTTTTTAGGTGAGTACCAGATTCTACATACACTCCTGCAAGTAATCCTCTGAGTTCTTCTGAAGGATGTTCTTTTATATAGTCTTTTATAAGATTTTCTGCTCGTTTGTATTCTTCTTTATTAAGATACAGGTTAGCCATTCTAACAACTATATCTTCATCATCGGGAAATTTCTTGTATGCTCTTAGTGTTGCTTGTTCTAATCTATCGTCCTGCTCGTTATCTTCGTAATAATCAATGATATCAACCCACTCCATGGAATCAAACCATGCAGGTATGTTATTATCAACCATATCTTCGTATCTACGGACTAAGTCCAATATTTCTTTTTCTTCCTCGCTCATGATATTTTTTTCCTAATGTAAGTAGTATGTTTGTAAATAAGAAGAGAATACAGAGTTTTATCTCATTTCTTTAGGAATCATTGCCACACGATGTAAAACGTTATTCTTGAAGATTATGTAAATATTTCCCATATAAAACCATTGTTGGTCGCTACCGTCAAAATTAGTCTTGACACTTCTCTCTGGTTTGCCCCAACTCTGCTCAACCATATCCATAGACATACCTTTTATGAGTTCTTTTTGAAGTATTGCTTTGTAGTATGTTGGATATGTGTCTCTGTATTTTTCTATTTTTTCAGTAGAAAGGTATTTGTTGAATGAAAGCATATCACCTAAAGCATAATCTTCTGGCATATAGAACTTTCTACCTTTTCCTGTACGCATAAGAAGTTGATACTTACCTTCTCTGACCACAACATCCAAGCAATGGAATATGTCTCCTTGGTGAAGAGTTAGAGAACGTTTTCTTCTAATGTCCATAACTGTAAGAGGGTATTTGTCTCCTCGTACTGTAAATTCTCTGTCTTTATATGTTTGACGCAATTTCTTGTGGAAACTTTCTATAACAAAAGAAAATAGATGTCTTTCGTGCTTAGTAGGATATTTATAGTAGATAGTATCTCTTGAATTTGGTTGAACAAGTTTAAGATAAACATTTGTCAAACTTTCAGCGTCAAAAGCAACATCTTTAACCACAAATACCTTATCTTTCAAACTTTTACCCTTAGATAAAGGATATTCAGTGAAAGAATATTTCTTGCTGTCATCGGGATAGTTATACAGACGTTTTCCGTTGTATAATCTCTCTAAAGTAGCGTCTGTAACTTCTGGAAGAATAAGTCTTTGACCTATAAGTTGGTCTGGAACTATGGCATAATTTGCATTTGTGTCGTAAGTTATAAGGTTTAAATCTTCAAAAGCGTATGTTTCGTGAGGATATTCGTTCTTAGCATGATTGTAATAAGACATTGGAGTGAAAGGAAAATGATACTGATTATAGAAATTTTGATATTCGTAGAAGATAGTATCAGAGGTGTTTCCAATGACTAACTTCATAAAAGGATGACGCATCTTTGAGAAATCTCTCATTTCAGGAATAGCTTCAGCAATCTTGTTGTAAGCGAAATGGTCTGCAACATAATCTACAACAATAAACCATTTGCCTTTAAGAGATAGCATTCTCTCCTTAGACATACGGGTCATTTTGTAGAATCTTGTCTTGGAATTGTCTTTTTTTAGATTTTTTCCTATGGTACCTTCATAAAAATAGTTAATCAACTCATCATTTACATCTTGTAGATAAAGAGTTTGACCAACCAAAGCAAAAGGTTTAACCATATAACTAAGATGTTGTTGGTAGTCTTTGTTGTCAAAATCAGGAAGATTTTTATAATCTTTCACCTGACCATTAACTTGAAAGGAAAGGCAAACCAACACAAGTAAAACAATTGTCTTTATTCTTTTGTAATCCATAACTTATTCTTTTAATATTGTCTGCAAAAGTACAAAATTTTTAAAGATTAAGGTTATGCGTAGTAACTTTTTTTAAAAAAAAACGTAATACATAGCGTTATGAAGATAGATATCATCACTTTATTCCCTAATATGTTGAAAGGATTTTTTGACGAATCCATATTAAAGCGTGCCATTAGTAAAGGCTTGTTAGAAGTTAATCTTCACAATCTTAGAGACTATTCTTTGGATAAACACAAAAGGGTAGATGACTATGCTTTTGGAGGTGGTGCAGGCATGGTTATTCAAATAGAACCTGTTGATAACTGTCTTACAGAATTAAAGAAAAAAACTAATTATGATGAAATAATATACACTGCTCCTGATGGTGAAATGCTGACTCAAGATCTTGCAAACGAACTTTCTCTTAAGGAGAATATTTGTATTCTCTGTGGGCATTACAAGGGTGTTGATGAAAGAATTAGACAACATCTTATAACACGAGAGATTAGTATTGGTGAATATGTGCTTAGTGGAGGAGAATTAGCAGCAGGAGTTATAGCCGATAGTGTAGTAAGATTGATACCCGGAGTGCTTAATGATGAACAAAGTGCTTTAAGTGATTCGTTTCAAGACGGTTTAATAGCACCTCCAGTCTATACTCGTCCTGCAGATTACAAGGGCTGGAAAGTTCCAGATGTTCTTCTTTCTGGACATGAAGCAAATATAGAACAATGGCGTTATAACCAATCACTTGAACGAACAGAAAAACGAAAACGCTAACACAAATAAATAATAAATAAACTAACTAATTAACTAATTAACTAACTAACTTATAATTAGCTAACAAATTATCTAATTAACTAACTTATAATTAACTAACTTATAATTTATCTAATTAACTAACACACTAAAAAAAGTACAACAAAGTTCAAAAGAACTATGTCGTACAAAATTAATAGTGATTTTTAGTTATAAAACGAGCATAGGAGCTCACACTCTGCTTCACAGCTCTGTGTTTTTAGTAATTTTGTAAGTTATAATAAATTTTAACTATATCCTTTAATTAAACCTCTATCTGCTTTTTCTATAAAGGTTGCAATGATATTGGTGTATTTGGTTTGCTTCAAAGACTTAACTTCTTCCAATGCTTTAGAATACATCAAGCCACTTTGAAAGACAATCTTATATATTGCCTGAATTTCGTTAATATCTTCTTGAGAAAAACCTCTACGGTGCAATCCTACAGAGTTTATTCCACAGTACGAAGCAGGAAACTTACCAACTTTAATAAAAGGTGGAATATCTTTATCTACCAATGAACCACCAGCGAGAATAGAATGTTGTCCAACATGAACAAACTGATGTATAGCACTCATACCACCAGTTATTACATAGTCTTCTATTGTTATATGTCCAGCAAGTGTAGTATTGTTAGCCAAAACACAATTGTTTCCAACTACACAATCGTGAGCAATATGAACGTATGCCATTATAAGATTGTTGTTTCCTACAACGGTTTTTCCACTTGCAGCAGTACCTCTGTTGATAGTAACAAACTCTCTGATAGTGTTGTTGTCGCCAATCTCAACAGTTGTGTATTCGTTGTCAAATTTTAAATCTTGAGGGATGGCTGCTATGCTTGCACCAGGAAAGATTCTGCAGTTGTTTCCTATTCTTGCACCTGGAAAAATAACTACATTAGCACCAATATAACAATTATCTCCAATAACAACGTCATCGTAAATAACCGCAAATGGCTCTATCTGTACATTCTTGCCAATTTTGGCTTTTTCGCTTACGTAATTCATTCTATATTATGCTTTTGTTACCATTGCCATAAGTATTGCTTCAACACAAACTGTGTTTCCTACATATGCAACACCTTTCATTTTAACAATACCTCTACGTATTGGTTCCATAAGAGATATTTTCATCAACAAAGTATCTCCAGGAACGACTTTATGACGGAACTTAACTTCCTCAAACTTCATAAAATAGGTGTTGAATTTTTCTCCTTCTTTAGCATCTTTCAAAACAAATAAACCGCCTGTTTGTCCAAGAGCTTCAACAATTAGAACACCAGGCATAACGGGTTCTTCAGGGAAGTGTCCATTGAAGAAATCTTCGTTAGCCGTAACGTTTTTTAAGCCGACAACATAGTCTTCACCTTTTTCTATTATTTTATCAACCAATAGCATAGGGAATCTGTGAGGCAGGCGTTGTCTTATATCCATAATGTCAAACACAGGCTTTTTATTTGGGTCATACACAGGTATGCTGTCTTTGTTTTCTATTGTTTCCATTAGTTTTTTTGCAAAATTTTTATTGTTTGTATGTCCAGGACGCTTGATAATGAAATGTCCTATTACGTTACCGGCAAGTGAAACATCTCCTATAAAATCCATAAGCTTGTGTCTTGCTGGTTCATTATCATAGTTTAATCTAATATTGTTAAGGACACCCTTTTCAACCTTTATGTCGTTAATATCCTTATCAAAGAATTTAGCTATCTTTTCTTGTAGATTCTGTTCCAATACTTTATCAACAAAAATAATAGCATTACTTAAATCTCCTCCCTTAATAAGATTGTTCTCAACTAAAGGAAGTATTTCGCTCAAAAATACAAAAGTACGACAAACGCAAAACTCTTTCTCAAAGTCAGTTAGAGATTTTAACTCAGCCATTTGTGTACCTATCAAAGAAGAAGAAAAATCTATCGTGCAATCCACCTTTAGTTCATCACTTGGCAAAGCCCAATACTCAGATAGACCATCTTGAGAAACGTAATGTATTGGTGTTTTTATTTTTAAGACTTTTTTCTCAACCTCCTGTTCAACTATTTCTGCTTTTTTGATAAGTTCTACCCAATACTTAGCAGAACCGTCAAGAATAGGCACTTCTTCGCAATTGGTTTCAACAATGATGTTGTCTATTCCAAAGGCTCTGAGAGTAGCCATTAAATGTTCTATTGTAGAAACTTTTACGCCATCGTTCTCTATGGTTGTGTTGCGGGAAGTATCTCCAATGAATTTAGCACAAGCGGGAATAAGAGTTTCTTTACCGTCTTTATTGACTTTGAACACAATACCGCTGTTAGCTTCATTAGGAATTAACTTAACCTTACATAATTTTCCTGTATGTAAGCCTTTACCCTCAATTTCTACAATACTTTTAATAGTTCTTTGCCTCATAGGTTTTATTACTTATCTAAAATAAACAGGCCATATATCATTTTGCAAAATTAATACTTTTTTTTGAAAAACTCCATATTTTATCTATTTTTTCTAAAAAATGGATAGATATTACTGATATTCATCTTGATATGTATTTTATTTATTTCTCTATATCATGATGACAACTATATAGATACTACTGTTGTCATCATCGCCATATATGTTTTTTTTATTTGATTTCTATGAAAAAAACATCAAGACTTTTATACCTAAACATCAAGACTTAAATTTTTAAAACCAAGTCTTTTTCTTGATGACAACAGCATTATCCCTATATGTTGCATCAAGAAAAAGACATATTCACAGCAAAAAAACGCAATGTTCTCATACCCGAACGAACGAACTCTCCCCTAAAGGGGAGGAAGTTCGTTCGTTCGGGTATGTCCTTCGGATAACATCCCACCAATTTGATGTTTTTTTAATCAAAACTATTGTTAAATTCAAAAATTTATTGTATCTTTGCAATTGAAAGATTTTCTTCTGATTAAAAAGAATTAATTTTTGAAAATAGAAGACAGAATAAATTATGGTAAAAAAGACGAAAGAAGAAGCCCTAAACCTCGACAATATACTGTTCAAGTGCAGAGACATATTAAGACAAGCCAAGAACTCTGGCTCGTTTTTTGAGAAACGCGATATGATGCTGACGCTCGTATTCCTCCGCTTTATCGGTGAGAAATATGAGAACGGTGTGGCGTCAAGATGAAGCACAGGATATGTGTGTTGATGACTTTAGATTGGTTCAGGCACTGATGCAACAGAATGATGAAATGCGTGTAATTGTCGTTGGTGATGATGACCAGAATATATATGGCTTTAGAGGAAGTAATTCAGACTATTTAAAATCGTTTATAACGGATAATAAAGCCACGGTGTATGAGCTTGTAGATAACTACCGTTCTGACCTTGCTATAGTGGATTATGCTAACAACTTTGTACAACAGATTCCTGACAGGATGAAACAGATGCCTATCGTTTCGGTTAGCAAGGATGAAGGCTTTGTAGGTCTATGTTCTGAATTCAATATTAAAACTTCTGGGACAACGGCTGTTCTTACTGTAACAAACGAGCAGACACTACAAGTAGTTCATTTACTGCGACAGCAAGGTAAGCATGTTAGACTTATTCAGTCTATGGATGGTTTCAGATTTATTAACCTTGCCGAGGTACGTTACTTTTTTAAACAACTTGGAAGAACAGAGGACGTGAGAATTAGTCATTCGCAATGGGAGGAAGCCAAAAGACGCACCGAAGAAGCATACGCCACAAGCACTTGTCTTAGAGCGTTGAAGCAGTTCTTTGCTGATTTTGAGGCAACACATAAAGTTTATTACCGCAATGATTTGAGGGAGTTTGTACTTGAGTCAAGTATAGAAGACTTCATTGCAGCCGATAAGGATACTGTCTTTGTTAGTACTATACACAAATCTAAAGGGCGTGAGTTTGATACAGTTTATTTGTTATCTGATGGAATTCATAATGCGGATAGCGAAAGACTTCGAGCTATTTATGTTGGTATTACAAGAGCTAAACATTCTCTTTATATCTACGAAGATACTTCGTTCTTGGATAAGCAACCGTCTATAGTCTTTTCTCTGTCTCTTAAGGATGTTTGGTTAAGTTACTTCCGTGAATATAAAGAGCAGGTACTTCGCCTCAGAAGTGGAGATAGATTAAATTATAAGGAAGGTTATCTTTTAACAAGAAAAGGAATACGCATTGGAAGTTTATCCAAATCAATGAGAAATAAAATAAAAGAATATGAAGATAAAGGTTATAGTGTTACTGATGTAGAAGTAAGTTTTATCCTCGCTTGGAGACCTCGTGAAGAACCACAAGAGATTGCTGTATGTCTGGCAAATTTAATTCTGACAAAATAACTATCTAAATAATTTCTCGGCTTGGGTGAGGGTTTCTGTTTTGCCGACGTCAAGCCATTTGCTTTCGTTGTTGATGTATGCTTTAAGGTCAAAAGTTTTTGATAGTTCTAAATAGGCTTCTATAATAGAGAACTTGCCTTCTAAACTTATATTATTTAGTAGAGTAGGAGAGATAAGTTGAATTCCTGAGAAAGCATAGGGAAGGATTTGTTTGTAAGGTCTTGTTACGTTTTCTTCTTGTAGTTTGATATTTTTTCTTCCGCATAGAATGTTGTCTTCATTAAACAGTAGATAGCGTGAAGTGTTTCTGTTTTTTACACATAGGGTAGCAATATTATTATTGGTTGAGTGATAATCAAAGATATTTGAAAAATTTTCGTCGGAAAGTATATCTACATTATGAATAAGTATATCTTCATTATCTAAAAATAGTTTGTCTTTATAGGCTTTGAGCAAGCCTCCTCCTGTGTCAAGAAGAAAATCTCTTTCATCGGATACAAGAATATCGCAGTCCCATTCTTTTGAATTAAGAAAGTCTATAACTTTGTCTGCAAAATGATGCACATTGACAACGATGTGTTTGATGTTATATGCTGTCATTTTGTTGATAACATGTTCCAGCAAGGTCTTGTCTCCAACCTTTACAAGTGCTTTAGGAATATCTTTAGTTATAGGATAAAGTCTTGTTCCTAAACCTGCTGCAAATATCATTCCTTGCATACTACTTAGAAACCTCTTTTTTATTTACCGGGTATTCTATTCTGACATGGTAGATACTCTGCAGTTTTCGTTTAAGTATCTTCTTTATTTTATTGATGTCTGAGAGTGTTATTTCTGCGTCATCATATTGTTTGTCGGCTATCTGACTATCAACGATAGACTCCACAAGTTTAGAAATACTCTCCTCTGAATGTTCTTTCAAAGAACGAGAAGCAGCTTCCACACTATCAACCATCATTAGCACTGCTGTCTCCTTAGAAAATGGACGAGGTCCTTTGTAAGAGAAAAGTTTTATATCAACATTTCTGTCAGGATTTTCATTTACTTCTTTATTGTAGAAATATTTTGTTGCTGATGTGCCATGATGAGTACGAATAAAGTCAATGATAGGCTCTGGTAAAGAATATTTATGAGCAAGTTTAATACCATTAGCAACGTGAGAAACGATGGTTTGAGAACTTTCCTCATTAGTCATATCATTTAATGGATTGACACCAGAGACTTGGTTCTCTATAAAACATACCGGATTGGCTATCTTACCAATATCATGATGAAGGCTGCCTGCTCTTATCAACAGAGAGTTTCCTCCTATTTGATGTATGACTTCTTCAGCAATGTTTGCAACTTGAATACTGTGTTGGAATGTTCCAGGTGCTTTGGTGGATAGTTCTCTAAGTATCTTAGTGTTAGTATTGCAGTACTCCATTAAGGACATTTCACTTACAAGCCCAAACATTTTTTCTAAAACAAATACAATAGGGAAGGCAAACAAAAGGAAGATAGCATTGCCAGCAAAAAAGATGAATCGATTAATATCTAATTGCTTTATGTCTCCATTTTGGATAAAATGCATTGCGATGTAGATGATTGAGTAGGTCAAGAATACAATCCAAGATGTGTTAAAGAACTCAGACCTTTTTTCCAAATGCTCTACACTTAATATAGCCATCATTCCAACAATCAGTTGATAGAAGATGAACTCAAAACTATTGGGAACAGAAAAACCTATAATGATTATAGAGACTAAAAATACATATAGAGAAACCTTGGTATCAAAGAAGGTTCTGATAAGTATAGGTGCTAAGCATATAGGTACAACAAACAGGAACTCTGGTTTGAAATGAAGCACAAGCATAGTCATTGCAATCATAAGGAGTATGACAGTATAAATAAGCAATATCTTCTTGTTATTTAGAAAAATACTTTTATCGGTGTTATAGACAAACAAAGTCATTGCTCCCAATGCAATAACAATGAGAAGATATTGTCCAAAATTTGACAGTATATTGCTGACGCCTTGTTTTTCTGCTCCTTCATATTCTGTTTTTAGAGAAGAAAGTATCTGATATTTCTCTTCAGTGATTAACTCTCCTTTTGAAATAATAGTCTCGTTTTTTGAGATAAGACCTTTTATCTCTGATATATCTTTAATGGAAGAAGATAGAATTTCGTCTGTCTTTTGTTTGTTGAAGATTATGTTTGGTGTAAGGGCTTTGGTGATAATGTCTGCTATAAAGTCATAGTCTTTAATCTGAGCATTGAAAGAAGATTTTAGCGAAGTATGTACTATTTCTTCCACATCATTGATAGTGTAAAAATCTTCCAATTGGCGTTCTTGTGCAATATTTTGATTAACAAGAACTATATCAGAATTTTTGCCAACAGTGTTTTTTGCATTCTTAGAAACAATGCCATGAGTAAGGATTTTGTCTAAGATATTGTCTATTTTGTATATAATATTCTCGCAGGTGTTGTTGGGTATATTGTTCTGAGTGCATTTGGCTTTAATATTGGAATGTATTTCAGCGATGATTTTTGCAGTAATATCTTTGTTATAGTCAAAGAAAAACTTCTTGTTTTCTGACAATTCTTCTTTCTCTTTGTCTAATTCCTTATCACTCTTTTTTATGGCAAAGTCAAAAGGAGCAACAAGGTTTTCATGTTTCCAATAATGCCCTTGTTGAAACTCATACTTAAACGACGATTTAGTAGGAGTTATCAATACTATCACGCCAGCTATCAATAAGACCTGAAAGATGCGGTTGATGTATATAAGTACCTGTCTTTTGTTGGATAAAAAATTCATAATTATATATTTTTTCCTTTTATTATTTAAGGCTGTTTTCTTTTTCTTTTGTTAGATATTTTCTTTTATTTTTCGTGTTAGTGCAGAACAGAAAATAAAGTTATTAAGTTCTTTGTTGTCCGTTTGTAATACATTTTCTCTATCACCTTGCCACCATAGTTTGCCTTCGTTGATAAAGATGATGTTTTCTCCTATTTCCATAACAGAGTTCATATCATGAGTATTGACTATAGTTGTCATATTGAACTCATGTGTTATGTCCAAAATAAGTTTGTCAATAAGAATGGAAGTAACAGGGTCTAAACCAGAGTTAGGTTCATCACAAAACAGATATTTAGGTTGTGCAGCAATAGCACGAGCAATAGCAACACGTTTTCTCATTCCTCCAGATAGTTCTGATGGGAACATTTTGTTAGCACCTTTAAGATTGACTCTATCAAGACAATATTCCACCCGTGAAAGCATCTCCTTGCGTCTTTTTCTTGTAAACATACGCAAAGGGAACATAATGTTTTCCTCTACATTCATAGAATCAAATAAAGCACCTTCCTGAAAAATAAAACCAATATCTTTTCTGAGTTCCACTTTCTGTTCTCTTGTCATATTTGCAAAGATTCTGTCATCGTATGAAACAAAACCCTCCTCAGGCTGATACAATCCTGCAATAGTACGTAAAAGAACAGTCTTGCCACTTCCTGATTTGCCGATAGTGAGGTTGCACTTGCCAGGAAGAAACAATGTGTCTATATCGTTTAAAACCTTTCTTTCTCCAAAATATTTGCTTATATGCGATACTTTTATCATTTTTTGCTAATTGAATAAGGATGTTACCAAAATATTAAATACCATTATTACAATACTACTTTGGACTATTGCTTTTGTACTTTCCTGCCCAACTTCTACACTTCCTCCCTTTAGAGTATAACCTCTATAACATGCAATGGAAGATATTATCAAAGCATTTATGGTAGCTTTTACCATAGCATAAACTATCTCTCCTGTTCCAAAATCTAATCTCATTCCCTCAACGTAGTCAAAATAGGTTATAATTCCCATTGGTAAGGCTCCTATTAATCCGCCTATTAGGGCAGAAAAAACACTCATTACCATAAGCAAAGGGAAAAACAACAAGCAAGCTACAATTTTCGGCAAAATAAGATAGGATGCTGTATTTACACCCATGACTTCTAATGCATCTATTTGTTCTGTTATTTTCTGTGTACCAATCTCCGAAGTTATTCTTGAAGCACATTTACCAGCAAGAATAAGAGATATAATAGTAGGAGCCAATTCCAAAACTATTGCTTTTCGTGCTGCAAACCCATAAACCCAATCAGGATACATAGGACCGTTGATGTTTAAAAGAAGCTGTATTACAATAGCCGCACCAACAAAAATACTGATGATAAGCACTATAACTATAGAGTCTATTCCCAAAGCTTTCATCTCAAAAATCATTCTTCTGAAGAAAACTCTGTTGTTTTGAGGTCTTTTGAAAGCTTCCCTAATTAACATAACATAGGCTCCAAGTTCTCTAAGAAAATTGTTAATTTTTTTCACTTGACAATAGTTTTATTCAAAGACAAATTTCAATCCCTTTTCTTTGCCTTGTTGTAGTTTGACTTCTATATTTTTCTTGTCCTCCTTGTTTTCTAATAAAAGTTCAGCTAATGGGTCTTCTATTTCTTTTTGAATTGCTCGCTTGATAGGTCTTGCTCCAAATTCACGTTTAGTATCTAAGTCTAACAAGTATTGTTTTGCTCCTTGAGTAATAGAGAAAGTGTAACCCAAAGCCTCTAATCTTTGTTTTAATGTATTTAGTTCTAAGTCAATAATGCTTAACAGTTCGTTATTAGACAAAGAATTGAAAAAGATAATATCATCTATTCTATTCAAAAACTCAGGCGCAAAAGTCTTTTGAATATCTTTGTCTATGACATTTTGGCTTAATTTGTTGATATTTTGCTCAATATTGGCTGTAGAAAAACCTACACCTGTACCAAAGTCCTGCAAAGTACGAGAACCGACATTAGAAGTCATTATGATGACAGTGTTTTTAAAATCAACCTTTTTACCTTGAGAATCCGTAATATGTCCTTCGTCTAAGATTTGCAACAAAATATTAAAAACATCTTTGTGAGCTTTTTCTATTTCGTCAAACAGAATAATGGAGTAGGGGTGTTGTCTTACTTGTTCGGTAAGTTGTCCTGCTTGATCATAGCCTACATATCCTGGAGGCGCTCCTATAAGACGAGAGACAGCGAATTTTTCCATATATTCGCTCATATCTATACGAATAAGATTCTTTTGAGAGTCAAATAGGTACTCTGCCAATGTCTTTGCCAAGAATGTTTTACCAACGCCTGTAGCACCAACAAACAAAAATGAACCTATTGGACGGTTAGGGTCTTTTAATCCTGTACGAGAGCGTCTTATTGCCTTAGAAATCTTAGTTATTGCATTGTCTTGTCCTATAATTTTTTTCTTTAATATGCTTTCCATGTCAAGCAAACGAATAGTCTCTTTTTCAGAAACTCTATTTACTTCAACACCGGTCATATTTGAAATTATGGTTGCGATGTCTTCCTGGTCTATAACTACAGGGTTTTCTTCTAAGTTTTTCTTCCATTGTTCTTGTCGTTCATTTAGTTCGCTTGTTAGTTCGTTAAGCCTATAGTCTATAGCTTCTATTTTTTCATATTCCTGTTTTTCAACGTGAAGAGCTTTCTCTTTATTGATGTTGCCTATTTCTTTTTCTAAAGAAGTTATCTCCTCTGGTATGATAACGCTTTTTACATGTGCTTTTGCTCCAGCTTCGTCTAAGACATCTATAGCTTTGTCTGGCAGATAGCGGTCTGTTATGTAACGTTCTGCAAGTTTAACGCAAGCTTCTATTGCTTCATCTGTGTATTTAACCTTGTGAAACTCTTCGTAGTTAGTTTTTATATTCTTAAGTATTAGAATACTTTCTTCTATTGTTTCTGGCTCTATTTGAATCTTCTGAAATCTTCGGTCAAGAGCTTTGTCTGTTTCAAAATGTTTGCGATATTCCTCTAAGGTTGTAGCTCCAATACATTGGATTTCACCTCTTGCAAGTGCTGGTTTAAGAATATTGCTTGCATCTAAACTGCCTTCAGCTCCGCCAGCACCAATCATAGTGTGGATTTCATCAATGAAGATAATTATTTCAGGATGATGTTGTAGTTCTGAAATAAGTCCTTTTAAACGTTCCTCAAATTGACCTCTATATTTAGTTCCTGCAACAACAGAAGCAAGGTCTAAGGAATAAAGTTTTTTATTCATTAGTGTGTAAGGAATGTCCTTATTGGCAATTTTCATAGCTATACCCTCGATGATAGCACTCTTACCAACTCCAGCCTCACCAATAAGTACAGGATTATTCTTTTTGCGGCGAGAAAGTATTTGAACTATACGTTCCATTTCTTTTTCTCTTCCAACAACAGGGTCAAAACCGCCATTCATTGCCACTTCTGTTAGGTTTTTGCCAAAATTGTCAAGATATGGTGTATCTTCCTGCTCTTGTTCTTTCTTTTTTGAACGTTTGTTGCCTTGTTTTTCTTGCTTAGGAGTATTGTTTGAAAGCTGTTCCCCACTAAATGTAGCCGCTACTCCTATTGCAGGTATGATAATTTCAAAACTGTTTTTTATTGTAGGTTCATTTGAATTTTCGTCAGTTTCAGAATTGGCTTTAAAATGTTCTAATGCTGTGTCGTAGGTTATATTATAGGAAGCAAGAATATCTTTAACCTTTGAACTCTTTAACTTACATATTCCCAAAAGCAGGTGTATTGTGCCTATATTTTGAGAACGAATAACTTTTGTAGATAATCTGGCTAACATAATAGCCATTGCAGCAGTCTCAGAAAAAGGTGTGTTGCTTTTGTTTTCAGAGGCTGAAGAAGAATGATATTGCTTTATTTCTTCTTCTATTTGCTTTTTGAACTCATCTATGTTGTCTATGAAATCCAAAAGAACTTGAGTACCAGTGCAAGATTTATTTCTCAGCATTCCTAATATAATGTGTCCTGTTTCTATTCTTAAGCAACTAAGACGAGAAGCCTCGTCTGTAGAGTTCTGCATTACCTCTTGAGCGTTTTTTGTGAAACTTTTTAACATATAATCTCCTAAAAATATTTATAAAAAAACTCCTAATTAAATTAGACTGCAAATTTAGTAAAATAAAGTGAAATAAAGGCTAGATTGTTTATGTTTTTTGTCTAAAGACTAAGAAAACAATGATATTCTTTTGATTTTAGAAGTTTAAAACTTAATGTTTGCAGGGTCAAAACTTGATAAAAATAATTCAGCAACTTGTTATTTGAATAATATTTTATAATTTTGCAAGATATAATTACAAAACAAAAACTGATAAAATAATAATAAGATGAAAAACATAATTCTTTTGGGAGCACCAGGTGCTGGGAAAGGTACTCAAAGCAAGATTTTAAGAGAAAAATATGATTTAGCCTACATTTCCACAGGAGAGATACTTAGAGAAGAAATAAAGAATAAAACCCCTCTTGGTCTTGAAGCCGAAAAGATAATAAACAAAGGTATGCTCGTTTCCGATGAGATTATCGTTGGAATGATTAGAGAGTTTATAACCAAACATAACGATCAAGATATTCTTTTGGATGGTTTTCCTCGTACTGTAAAACAAGCAGAGGCTTTAGATACTATTCTTAAAGATTTAAACAGAGGACAAGTTTCTGTTATTGAATTGGATGTAAGAAAAGAATTGCTTATGGATAGACTTCTTAAACGTGCAGAAATAGAAGGAAGACAAGATGATAATGAAGAGACTATCAAAGGTCGTTTTCAGCAATACGAACAAAAAACCAAACCTTTGACAGATTATTATAAACAAAAACAAGGAGCATATTTTGCTGTTGAAGGTTCTGATCCAGATATTAATAAAATATCTCAATCTATCTGTGCTATAATAGATAAATTATAATAAAAAATGACAAGTAATTTTGTTGATTACGTAAAGATTTTTTGTCGTTCTGGTAAAGGTGGAGCAGGTTGTATGCATTTGCTACACGAAGCAAAGAACTTTAAAGGAGGTCCTGATGGTGGTGATGGCGGAAGAGGAGGACACATTATCCTTAAAGGTAACAAACAACTTTGGACTCTTTTACATTTGAAATATACTAAGCATGTTTTTGCTGAAGATGGTGAAAATGGTGGTCAAAAACTTATGCACGGTAGAGACGGAAAAGACCGTATAATAGAAGTTCCTTTAGGGACAGTGTGTAAAGATGCAGAAACAGGAGAAGTGCTTTGTGAAGTTACTGATGATGGACAAGAAGTTATTCTCTTTAAAGGAGGTAGAGGAGGAAAAGGTAATGATTTCTTTAAATCCTCCACGTTCCGTACTCCACGTTTTGCTCAACCAGGAGAAGAAGCTATTGAGGCTTGGGTAATAATGGAGTTAAAAATCTTAGCAGATGTTGGTTTAGTAGGTTTCCCTAATGCAGGCAAAAGTACTTTACTTTCAGTTGTTTCAGCAGCAAAACCTCAGATTGCAGACTATCCTTTTACTACTTTAGTTCCTAACCTTGGCATTGTAAAATATAGAGATGAGAAAAGTTTTATCATGGCTGATATTCCTGGAATAATAGAAGGAGCAGCAGAAGGAAAAGGTTTAGGACTTAGGTTTTTAAGACATATAGAGAGAAACTCTATTCTTCTTTTTATGGTTTCTGCAGAGGCTGAAGATGTTGTAAAAGAATATAATATCTTGTTGGGAGAATTGGAAAAATATAATCCATTCCTTATGCAAAAAGACAGAATACTTGCCATAACTAAATGTGATATTATAGACAAAGAAACTCAAACAAAAATAAAGAAAACTTTACCTAAGGGTATAAATACAATAATGATTTCTTCGGTTGCTGGTATGGGAATAACAGAATTAAAAGATTTGATTTATAATAAATTAAACTTAGATATGTAGAAATGTTAGAAAAATTACTCTCTTGGGATACAGCATTGTTTAATCTAATCAATCACCATCGTTCTTGTTCTGTGGATTGGGTTATGGCTTTGCTTTCTTATCCTCTTTTTATAGATGTAATGGTAATTTTGATAGCATTCTTTATCCTATGGCAGAAAAATTTTAAGTATTGGTATATTTATCTGTTTTTAATACTTATAGCAATTGTACTTGCAGACAGAATCAGTGTTATTTGTTTTAAAGATGTTTTTCAACGGCTAAGACCTTCGCATGCTTTGGTTGATAGCGTTACACTAAAACTTCAACAAGGAAGATTAATTGATTGGTACAAAGGTGGAAAATATGGTTTTGTTTCTTCTCATGCTGCTAATATTTTTGCTGTAATCAGTTTTGCAAGTCTTGTGTTGAGAAAACAAAGCAAGTATTTTAAAATATTTTTTGTTTCAGCATTAACTTGGGGTTTATTGACTTGTTATTCTCGTGTCTATTGCGGTTATCACTATCCATTAGATGTAATATGCGGCTCTTTGCTCGGAATTGCTATAGGTTTTTTTGTATTTTACTTATATAAATTAGTGATAATCAAATTTAATCTTCAATCAAATAAATAAAAACAAGAATGAGTGATATAAAACGATTGGCTTCTCAGACTGCTGTTTATGGAATACCAACTATTGTTGGCAGATTCTTAAATTATTTTCTTGTTCCTTTATATACTTATAACATTGCAACACAAGATTATGGAGTGGTTTCTGAACTATATGCGTATGTAGCCTTTCTTATGATTATCCTAACATACGGAATGGAGACAGCATTCTTTCGTTTTTCGCAAGATTACGACAAATCAAAGGTATATAATACTGCATTATTTTCCTTAATGGTCTCAACTACGTTGTTTTTACTCATTACTTTTCTGTCGCTTTCTCCTATTTGCTCGGCAATGCAATACTCTAATCATAAAACATATATTGCTTTATTCTTGATTATACTTGCTTTGGACGCTTTAAGAGCTATTCCATACGCATTGCTGAGAAGAGAAAATATGGCAAAACGTTTTGCTTTTATAAAAACTGTTGATATTTTCTCTAATATTCTATTCAATCTATTCTTTATTGCACTATGTCCAATACTTTATGACAAAGGATTTTATATTATAACTTCTTGGTTTAATCCTAATGATTTAGTTTTATACATATTTATTTCTAATTGTTTAGCATCATTTATATCGTTTATCCTTCTAATTCCTCAGTTTAGTCAATTTAGATTTAATATTGATTTTAAAGTTCTTAAACGTATGCTTGTTTATGGATTTCCGGTAATGATAGGAGGTCTGGCAGGAATGGTTAATGAGACTTTTGACCGTATAGCTTTAAAACATTTGGTAACTATTCCCGATAATATAACTGACACTGCAAAAATAGCAGAATATAAGATGAGTCAAATAGGAATATACGGAGCTTGTTATAAATTAAGTATTGTCATATCGTTGTTTATTCAGGCTTTTAAATTTGCAGCAGAACCTTTTTTCTTCTCAAAGATGAAGCAACAAGATGCAAAGAAAAGTTATTCAGAAGTAATGACTGCTTTCGTTATATTTCTTTGTTTTATTTTTCTTATTGTTATGGGATATATAGATTTGTTTCAGTACTTTATGGGAAAAGACTACAGAATAGGTATAATGGTTGTTCCTATCCTTCTTATGGCAAATATCTTTCTTGGAATCTATTATAATCTTTCTATTTGGTATAAGGTTAGTGATAAAACAAAATATGGAGCCTACATCGCTTTAATAGGTGCTGCTATAACTCTGATTGGTAATTATTTCCTTGTTCCTATTTTAGGATATAAAGGGGCAGCTTGGACTACATTGATTTGTTATTTTGTTATCTCACTGCTTTGTTATCTTATTGGACAGAAATTCTATCCTGTTGCATATAAGGTCAAAAGGATTGCGTTTTATATCCTATTTTCTTTAGGACTGTATTCTGTGATGTATTACCTGCAGGACAACATCCAGAATATCATGCTTAGGTTAGCAATAAATACAGCTCTAATAATAGTTTATCTAATCTTATGTTATATTTTGGATTTCAAAAAGATAATCAAGCAAAAATAATCTCTTATCTTATTTGATTACATTGCCCATAATACCAATCCTAAGGATATAATCACTCCTGTTATCAGCAAGTCAATTAAACAGAATCCCATAATGTCTTTTGCGTTTAGTTTAGCTATTGCTAAGGCAGGTAAAGCCCAAAATGGTTGTATCAGATTTGTCCATGCATCTCCCCAAGCAATAGAAGTTCCAGTTAAGCCTGGATCTACTCCCAAATCAGCTCCTGCAGCAAACATTATAGGTGCTTGAATAGCCCAATGACCTCCACCAGAAGGGACAAACATATTGAGAACTGCTGCACATAGGAATGTAAGAAGAGGATAAGTAACAGGATTTGAAATGGATATACAAGCATTGCTTATAACTGTTCCTAAACATATACCAGACTCTCCAACTCCTGTGATTATTCCCATAATACCTGCATAAAAAGGAAACTGCAACAATATTCCTGCAGCAGAAGAAGCTGATTTTGAAAATGCTTTCACATATCTAAGAGGTGTTTTGTGAAGTATTATTCCTAAGAATAAAAACAGCATTATAACTGAGTTCAAATCAAAACTGCCGTCTTTGAAACCTATCTTATAAACCAAATATCCTAAGCCTAAGCATGATATTATTATACTCAACAGTTTTGAATTTTCCATTCTTTCGGCAGGAGTCTTATTTTCAGAAACAGAATCTTTAACCTCTTTTTCTTCCATAAGCAGTTGAGGATCTATACTTATTACTTTTTCGCCTTTAGGATGCATTAGGGAATTGACCACAACCAAAGCCACAATACATAAGCAAACAATAAGAATATTATGATAATTCAACACTGTATTAGAAATAGGTATAGGAGAGGTTAAAATCCCTTTAGTTGCAGAAGAGAGAGCCTCACCAGGAGTAGCCATTGTCAAAGGAATTGAGCCTGAAAGTCCAGCATGCCAAACAACAAAGCCGCTATAGGAAGAAGCAATCAACAGTCTGTAATCCACATTCTTAACCTTCTTAGCAATCTCTTTGGCAAATATGACTCCAACTATAAGACCAAAACCCCAATTTATCCAACAAGCCAAAGCAGAAACTAAAGTAACTATCGCTATAGCAGAAATAGGAGTCTTAGGTATTGAAGCCAAACGAGAGATAAATGCTTTAATAGACGGAGAAGCAGCAAGTGTTGCTCCACATACTAAAACTAAAGCCATCTGCATAGCAAAAGCTAACAAGGACCAAACTCCGTCTCCCCAATGTTCTACTACTTCCAACGGAGATTGCTTACATATAGGTATGGCAACAACAAAAGCAATCAAACTTAGTATTATTGCGAAGATAAAAGGTTCGGGTAAATACTTCTGAACTAAACGGACGCTAAAGTTTATCAATCGTTTAAACATAAGAATAAAATTTTGTGGATATAATTTTCTGCAAAAGTACTACAATTTTACACAAAAGTATTGTAACTTTGCAAAAAATAATCACAGTATTATGGAACAATTTACAATCTTAAAGGCTTTACAGCTATTTTCTGGAGCTGTTGTTGCTTACTTTTTAGGTAGTATTCCTTCAGCAGTTTGGATAGGAAAGAATTTTTATGGAATAGATGTAAGAAAAGAAGGCTCTCACAACGCAGGAGCAACAAATACTATTAGAGTTCTTGGACTTATACCAGGGCTATTTGTTCTTTTATTAGATATAGTAAAAGGTTGGTTCGCAGTATATCTAAGTAGTAATATATTTGGTTCTTTTCTAAAAGATTGGGGTTGGATAAATGAATTCTCTTATTATTCTCTTGCTATAGCAATAATTGTTGTTATAGGACATGCTTTACCTATTTTTGCTGGTTTTAAAGGTGGTAAAGGAGTGGCTACTATGCTTGGAGCAGTTATTGGTTTGTTTCACGGAATAATTCCTTTTGTGTTGGCTGTTTTTTTACTTACATTTATCTTAACACATTATATTTCATTGTCTTCTATTATGGCTGCAATTTCTTTTCCTATTCTTTATTTGACAAGTAAGCTGTGGCTTTCAAAGAATGAAGATATAACACTTTCTATGGCTATATTTGCTGTAATCGTTGCTCTTTTCATAGTATGGACTCACAGAAAGAATATCAAACGCCTGCTTAATCATCAAGAACCTAAATTCAAATTCAAAAGAACAGTAAAAATAGAAAACCAAATAAAAAAAGAATAAAAAGCTTCAAAAGTTTGTCAAAAAACATCAACTCTTTTAGTGCAAAAGACTAAGTCTTTTTACACTAAACATCAAGATTTAAAAAATTAAAACTAAGTCTTTTTTGCTATTCTTCTAATTTGCTCACCTGAGAAAGAATATCAAAGACTTCTTCTTTCGTTTTGCTCGCAAGCAGTTGAAGTTTAAAGGGTTTAAAGTTCCTTACTCCAAGGAAATATCTTGGATAGAATTTTCTCATATTTATACATGTTCTTTCTTCTCCATTGTTTTCAATAGAGAGAAGAATGTGTTTTTTGCAGATTTCCACCCTGTCTTGTAGCGTAGGTTGGTATATTTTCTCATTCTTTAAGGCCTGCTTGCATTGAAGGAAGAAATAAGGATTACCTATTGCATATCTTCCAATAAGAATACCGTCAAGATTATACCTTTTCTTGTATTCCAAAAACTTTTCCACACTGTCTATATCACCATTTCCGAACACAGGTATCTTTAGTCTTGGATTTTCCTTAGTCTTAGCAATCAAGGTCCAATCAGCACTTCCTCTATACATCTGAGTCTTTGTTCTTCCGTGAATTGAAATCAACTGTATGCCTACATCTTGCAACATTTCCGCAAGTTCCACTATGGGTTTATTCTTTTCATCATAACCTAAACGAGTCTTAACACTGACAGGCAGTTTCACACTATCAACAACTGCTTTAGTTAATCTTAACATCTTAGGTATATCCTGCAAGATACCAGAGCCAGAACCCTTACCTGCAATCCTTTTCATTGGACATCCCCAATTAATATCTATCCAATCAGGTTTGAGTTCCTCAACTCTTTGAGCCGCATTTACCAATGTTTTTTCATCATTACCAAATATTTGTATAGCCAAAGGTCTTTGTTTCTCACTGAAAGTAATCTTCTTATAACTTTTTTCTACATCTCTGATTAAAGCATCAGTTGAAACAAACTCAGTAAAAACAACATCTGCACCATATTCCTTACAAATTTCACGATATTCAGGTGTTGTTATCTCATCCATAGGACTCAGTCCCAAAACAAAATCAGGTAAAATATCCTTTATCATTCTTTTTTTCTTCTTAGTCGCTATTGTCTCACCGCCAGCAAAATTACAAAAAAATGCTGTTGTCGTTACCACTTCAAATAAAATATTTAATTTTGCAGATAAATAAATGCTTAGTAAAATGGACAAAATCAAGATAAATAGAATAAAAATACTATCTCCGCAACTTAGATATTTGAGTCTAATATATCTGTTTATGTTGTTGGTTTTTACGCTGTTTAGAATCATAATGCTTTTTATCAACAACACAGAACTGCAAAGCGTGGAAGACAACGCTTTATTGGTTAAAGCAATGATGATGGGATTGAGATTTGACTCTGTTATTGTTTGCTATATTTTGTTTTTGCCTTTGATAGTCTTCTTTGTTTGTGCTATACTTAGAGTGGATTTTCTTAAAGGTAAAAAGTTGTACAAAGGAGTCCATATTTTTATATCTTCTGTTCTTTTACTTGCTATGTTTGTAAGTACTGTTGATTTGCCTTACTTCAAGTATTTCTTTCAAAGATTTTCGGTTCAAGCTTTTGAATGGTTTGATAGTCCAAAATTTGTCTTCAAAATGATAGTTGAGGAAATTAGTTATATAGGTTTTATATTTGTTTTTATTGCTTTTGGAATAGGTTTCTGGTGGATAATGAGAAAGATATTTAACAAAACTATAAAGCAAACGACATCTGAAAACTATGAATATAAAAACTACAAATTGAAAACTATCATAACTTATTTGATTTTCTTAGTGCTTTGTTTTGCTGGGTCAAGAGGAAGATTAGCAGAAAAAAGTCCTATAAGAGTTGGAACTGCTTATTTTTCAAACAATGCTTTTATTAATCAATTAGGTTTAAATCCTAATTTTACCCTTATTAAAAGCATACAGGAAAAAACTTCTAAGAAAAACCAATCTCTTAATCTTATGGAAGAGAGAAAGGCCATCGCTTTTGTGGAAAAAGAATATAAAGATATGTATTCCAATCCAATAAACGAAAGAGATACGGTTTTTTATAAACAAAAGACTAATGTTGTTTTGGTTATAATGGAGAGTATGACAGCGGTTAATCTTAAAAACTTCAATCCTAAAAGCAATCTTACTCCAAATCTTGATAGTCTTCTTAGCAATGGCGTTTCGTATGAAAATGTATATACTGCTGGAATACACACTTATAATGGTGTTTATTCAACTTTGTTTGGAATGCCTGCATTAATGGATAGGCATAGTATGAAAAGAACAATTATTCCAAAAATGCAGGGAGGCTTAGCTTCAATACTTAGACAAAACAACTACAGCACTCATTATTTTACTACGCATGATGACCAATTTGACAATATCGGAGGTTTTCTTTCTGCTAATGATTTTCAACAAATACTTTCTCAACAACACTATCCTTCAAAAGAAGTTAAATCAACTCTTGGAGTTCCTGACCATATAATGTTTCGTAGAGCAATAAAAGAAATCAACTCTTACGATAAAACCAAGCCTTTCTTTGTTACTCTTTTGACAACATCCAATCACGGACCTTATATTTTTCCTGAAGATATTGGTTTGAAGTATAAATCCAAAACAGTTAAGAATAAAATAATAGAGTATGCTGATTGGGCAATAGGAGATTTTATGCAAAAGGCAAGCAAAGAAGAATGGTTTAAGAATACTCTGTTTGTTTTTATTGCAGATCACGGCAAAAAGAAAACAAAGACGACTCTTTATCCTATGCCTTTGGAATATCATCATTCACCTCTAATATTCTATAACCCATATTATTTGCAGGCAAGAAAAGATTATAATCTTGGTTTGCAAATTGATGTGGATGAAATGATATGTTCTTATCTTGGAATAGAGAACAGACAGACCATGGGTGTTGCTTTTGACTTGTATAAGAGAAAATATGCTTACTTTTCAGCAGACAATAAGATAGGTGTATTAGATAAGGAACTGTTCTATATTTGGGATAGAAACGGAAAAGAATACCTATTTAAATATAAGAAGGGTAGGAGAGATAAGAAAAACTACATCAATTCTCCGACATACAAAAGTAAAATCAAAGAAATGAAAGACTATGCTTTCGCTATGCTGACATACGCTGAAAAGAGAAACTAATTCTTTTAGCGTTGCAAGTCTAAGTCTTTGTATTCTATATTTTCTAAGAATAAACCTTTGGCAAGGGCGGAAGACATAGCCTGTTTTCTGTCTTTTGCCTTAATTATTCTAACAAAATCATCTTCTGTTATAGTGCCTTTTCCAACTGCTAAGAGTGTTCCAACAACACATCTTACCATATTTCTAAGAAAACGGTTTGCTTTAATGGTGAAAACAAGATAGTCTCCTTCCTTTTTCCAATAGGCAAGCATAAGATTGCACCTAAAATTATTTACTTCTCCAAGTTCTGCAGTAGTAAATGAAGCAAAATCTGAGTATTCATACATTCTTGCAGCAGCTCTATTCATCTTTTCAACGTCTAATTCTCCAGAGTAAAGCAAACAAAAATCTTCATTATACGGTTGTTTTTGTGTTGCAATGTAGTATTTATATGTTCTTGAAACAGCATCAAATCTTGCATTAAAAGCATAATCCATCTTCTTTATTTTGAATATTCTTATGTCGTTTGGAAGATAAGCATTCATCTTTCTGACTAATTCTTCTAACCCTTGCTCGTCCATATCCACAGCTTCAAAGTTAGCAACAAAATGCCGTGCATGAACACCTGTATCTGTTCTTCCGCAACCGTAGATTTTGGTTTCTCTTCTTAGAACATTAGAAAAACTTCTTTCTAAAACACCTTGTATAGTTTCGGAATTTAATTGAACTTGCCAACCGTGATACTTAGTGCCATTGTATTGCAAAACCAAAGCATATCTAAATAAAGACACAGCGTTTTGAATTTCGTTATTCTCTTGTACAATAGCATTTGTGTTATCCATTTTTTTGATTTTTTCTTTGAAATTAAAAAATAATGCGTTAAATATTCTGCAAAATTATATTTTTTTTCTAAATTTGCAAAAAATTTGTAGACGTATAAGTCCTACATAATAATAATTAAAGTATAAAAACGTTATTTTAATTTTAAGGAATAACTAAAAAAGTAAAATATATGACAACACTTAATTCCAAAATCCCTGAGGGTCCTTTGTCAGAAAAATGGACTAAATACAAAGCCTCTCAGAAATTGGTTAATCCTGCAAACAAAAGAAAGTTAGATGTAATAATTGTAGGAACAGGTCTTGCAGGTGCTTCAGCAGCAGCTTCATTAGGTGCTTTAGGTTTTAATGTTAAAGTATTTTGCATTCAAGATTCTCCACGTAGAGCTCACTCTATTGCTGCTCAAGGAGGTATTAATGCAGCAAAAAATTATCCTAATGATGGTGATAGTATAGGTCGTTTGTTCTATGATACAATAAAAGGTGGTGATTATAGAGCAAGAGAAGCCAATGTTTATCGTTTAGCAGAAGTTGCTAACAATATAATTGACCAATGCGTTGCTCAAGGTGTTCCTTTTGCAAGAGAATATTCTGGTTATCTTGCAAACCGTTCTTTTGGAGGAGCTCAAGTTAGCCGTACTTTTTATGCTAAAGGACAGACAGGACAACAACTTCTTCTTGGAGCTTATTCTGCACTTAGCCAACAAGTAAAAGCTGGTACAGTAAAGCTTTATACAAGAAAGGAAATGGAAAATCTTGTTGTTATAGATGGTAAAGCAAGAGGTATTATAACAAGAGATATTAAAACAGGAGAAATAGAACGTTGGTTTGGACATTGTGTTGTTTTGGCAACAGGAGGTTATGGCAACGTATATTATCTTTCTACCAATGCAATGAATAGCAACGGTAGTGCAGCTTGGCAATGTTATAAAAAAGGTGCTTATTTTGCTAACCCTTGTTATGTACAAATTCACCCAACTTGTATTCCTGTTCATGGAGATTATCAAAGTAAGCTAACACTTATGAGTGAAAGTTTGCGTAATGATGGTAGAATTTGGGTTCCAAAGAAAAAAGAAGACGCAGAAGCAATACGTAGAGGAGAGAAAACAGCTAACGATATAGCAGAAGAAGACAGAGATTACTACTTAGAAAGACGTTATCCTGCTTTTGGAAACTTGGTTCCAAGAGATATAGCTTCTCGTGCTGCAAAAGAAAGATGTGATGCAGGTTATGGAGTAGGAACAGGAAAAGCTGTTTATCTTGACTTTAAAGATGCTATCAATCGTTTAGGAAAAGACAAAGTTGCAGAGCGTTATGGCAACTTATTCCAAATGTATCAGAAGATAACAAATGACAATCCTTACGAAACACCTATGATGATTTTCCCTGCTGTGCATTATACTATGGGAGGTCTTTGGGTAGATTATGAACTTCAAACAACAATAGAAGGATTGTTTGCAGCAGGAGAATGTAATTTCTCTGACCATGGAGCAAATCGTTTAGGAGCAAGTGCTTTGATGCAAGGATTAGCTGATGGTTATTTCGTATTACCTTACACTATTCAGAACTATCTTTCAGCTGAAATCTATAATTCTCCAATACCTACTTCACATACAGAATTTGAAAAAGCAGAAGCGCAAGTAAAAGAAAGAATAAACAGCATTCTTGCAGTAAAAGGAACAAAAACTGTGGATTCTTTCCAAAAACGTCTTGGACACATTATGTGGGAGAATGTTGGAATGGGAAGAAACAAAGCCGGATTAGAGCAAGCTATTCCTATGATTCAATCTTTGAAAGAAGAATTTTGGAAAGATGTTAAAGTAGAAGAAGCAAACGAATGTATGAATCCTGAATTGGAGAAAGCACTTCGTTTTGCTGACCACGTAGAACTTGCAGAACTTATAGCAAGAGATGCTTTACAAAGAGAAGAAAGTTGTGGTGGTCATTTCCGTGAAGAACATCAGACAGAAGAAGGTGAAGCAAAGAGAGATGATGACAACTTTATGTTTGTAGGTGCTTGGCAATATAAGGGAGAAGGTGAAACTCCTGAAATGCACAAAGAAGACCTTAATTATGAATTCATCAAAGTACAACAAAGAAATTATAAATAATAGATTATGGATCTTACATTAAAAATATGGCGTCAAGAGAATGCTCAAGCCAAAGGAAGATTTGAAACTTATCATATAAAAGATATATCTCCAGATTGTTCTTTCTTGGAAATGTTAGATATATTGAACGAAAGTCTTATTAATGATAATATAGCACACCCTGTTGTCTTTGATAACGATTGTAGAGAGGGTATTTGTGGAATGTGTGGTTTGTATATCAACGGCAGACCTCACGGACCAGATGATGGCATTACTACTTGCCAACTTCACATGCGTCATTTCAAAGATGGCGATACCATAACCATAGAGCCTTGGCGTGCAAAAGCATTTCCAATCATTAAGGACTTAGTTGTGGATAGAAGTGCATTTGACAAAATTATTCAAGAAGGAGGATATATTTCTGCGACAACAGGTGGAGTTCCTGATGCAAATGCTATTCCTATTCCAAAACCACAAGCAGATGAAGCCATGGATGCTGCTTCTTGCATAGGTTGCGGAGCTTGTGTTGCTGCATGTAAGAATGCAAGTGCAATGCTATTCGTTGGTGCAAAAGTAAGTCAGTTTGCTCTTTTACCACAAGGTAAGCCAGAAGCAAAACAAAGAGTTGTTAAGATGATAAAGAAAATGGACGAATTGGGATTTGGTTCTTGTACTAATACTTACGCTTGCGAAGCTGAATGTCCAAAATCAATCAAACGTACCAACATAGCACGTATGAACAGAGAGTTTATTTGTTCTAAGCTTACAAACACAGAAGAATAAGAATATTCTATGAAATCCAAAGTCCTCAAAAGCAAATAAATCCTTTGAGGACTTTTTTGTTTTTTGCGTAGTAGTTGAAAGTATATACTGCAAATCAAGTGTTAAGTGTTGTATAATAAAAAACAAAATACTATGAAAAGAAGATTACAAAACATAATCAGCGTTCTCTTTTTTCCAATCAGACATCAGTGTATATTCTTTCTGATGTTTGCAATCCTGATGAACTATCCCAATCTGGTAAGTTTGTTTCCTGTTAGCCATACCAACTTTGCAGATTTTCTTTCAGCCTTGGCGGTTCCGATTTTTATCTCATACATCTTGACGTTGCTCATATATTATTCTAAAACAAAGATTGTTAAGTTTATTTGTTACGTTTTGTTATTCTTTTTTTTCTTGTTTTATATTTTCTTGCATAATGTTTTTTCTTTGAAGATAACTCCTCAAGTATTAACTGCAATATTTGAAACTAATAGGGCTGAAACTTCAGATTTTATATCAACTTTCGCCTTCAATAGTCATAGTATTCTGGTTTATATTGTTATGATTGTTGCGATTGCACTTGTCATCTATTTAGAAAATCATAAAAATAGGATAAGAAACTTTGCAAGTAACCTTTCAGGGAAAAATATTCTAAAAAATATTCTTCTTATTTTTGTTCTTACAAGTGCTGTATTTACGCTAAAAACATATATCAACCTTCTTACGATAAATAATTTAAGAGAAATAAGCCTGTGGGATTCCTATAACAAACAGATTCAAGACCCTATAACTCGCACTGTCTATTCTCTTTATCAAATACATTATGAAAGTAAAGGCAATAAACAAGTGGCAAAACATACTCTTGTAGCATATAAAGAAAACAATATATCAAAAAATAACGACACTATAAATGTAATATTTGTTATAGGAGAATCGCATATCAAATATCATTCTTCTCTTTATGGTTATTATCTTCCTACTCAGCCTTATCTTGAACAAGAAAGGAAGAATGGGAACTTGTTTGTTTTTAATGATGTTGTTACTACACAGAATTTTACATCAACATCTTTGCGAGATATATTTTCGTGCAATAGTGTGAGTGATGAGGAAAGCTTTTCAGATAAGCCAATATTTACTGCTATATTTAAGAGTGCAGGATTCAATGTTATGTTTTGGGATAATCAAAAAGAATATCTGAACAATATGGGTGTAACTTTCTCTTTGAATAACTTTCTCTATAATAAGGATGTGATTAACTTATCTTACGATTATTTAAACAAGCACTCATACAGATTCGATAAAACACTGATTGCTAATCTCAAGAAGCATAGTCATTTGTTAAAAGATAAGAACCTTATACTTCTGCACCTTAAAGGTCAGCATATAGCAGCCAAGAAACGTTTTCCAAAATCTTTTGCTAAGTTTTCGTATTCTGATATAAAAAGGAATGAAAAATACCTTGACAAAGAGAAACTTCAAAAGATAGCAGACTATGACAATGCAACGCTTTACAATGACTATGTTCTCAAAAGCATAATAGATTTGTATAGAAACGAAAATACTGTCCTGATTTATTTGTCTGACCATGGCGAAGAAGAATATGATTACCGCAATTCAGAAGGTAGGGCATCATACAAAGAAGATATTCAGAATTATCTTCGTTATCAATACGAAATACCTTTTTATATTTGGTGCAGCAATACTTACAAAGAAAAACATAAGGATAGAATCCTTGCCATTCAACAAGCAATTGACAAAAGAATAATGACTGATAATGTCTATAATGTTTTGTTTTCTCTTTCAGATATTGAAACAAAATACTATAGGTCAGAAAGGGATGCTCTAAGTATGAAATATTTAATCAAAGATAGAATAGTTGCCAACACCTTGAACTACGATTCTATAATGAATGCAAAAAAATAGATTGAAAGTTTTGTTATTTAATTTATTTTATGTAATTTTGTGGCGACAGAAGTTTTTAGACCATAAAAATAATTAAAATTATGAAAAACATTTTAAAGAAAATTTTATTTGTGTTTATGCTTTCCGCTGTAGTGTTAAACTTTTCTTCCTGTGGAGACGATGATGATGACGCTATTAGCGGTAATGAAAATCTTTTAATCGGCGATTGGTGGTGTGAAGCAGATGACTTTGAAATAAACATCATCTCTTTCTACAAAGACCATACAGGTTATTTAGATATTGATCCACCTGCTGGCTGGCCGTATGAAGATGAATTTGAATTTCATTGGTCATTGAAAGACAATACTCTTGTTATTAATGAACTTGGTGAAGCAAGCATAAAATCATTAACAGAAAAGAAATGCATAGTAACTTATAATGGTAAGAGATATGTTTTCCACAAATATGGTGAAGGAGGAGAAGATGACTACTATTACGGTTATGATGATTACTATTATTATTATAAAAAATAAATTCTTAGTTTAAGTCAAAAAACACTTGAAGTTTAGAAAAAAAGACTAAGTCTTTTGGTGCAAAAGAGTTGGTCTTTTTTTCTAAAGACTTGATGTTTTTTTCTTAAATCCAACTCTTTTTTCACCAAGTCTTTTTTCTGTCAGAATTATCGGTGATTCTATGGCAAGTATCAATAGTCATAGACTCCGTTCCAATGTTGTTTTAAGGAAGAGAGCAACTGTTTTTCTT
Organism: uncultured Bacteroidales bacterium; assembly: GCA_900314725.1. Taxonomy (GTDB): domain Bacteria; phylum Bacteroidota; class Bacteroidia; order Bacteroidales; family P3; genus Scybalousia_A. Next base: position 56,335 of record OMWJ01000002.1, on the reverse strand, counting down.
TTGTATTTTCTTGTGGTTGATAAAACTTTGTACCTTGCAACTTATCAGGCAGGAATTGTTGTTGAACAAAGTTGTCCTGATAGTCGTGAGCATATTTATAGTCGTTGCCATATCCGATTTGTTTCATAAGTTTGGTAGGTGCGTTTCTTAGATGTAAAGGTACAGGCAAATCACCTGAGTTTTTCACCTCTGCCAAAGCTCCATCTATCGCAAGATAAGAGGCATTGCTTTTAGGTGATGTTGCAAGATAGATAGCTGTTTGAGAAAGTATTATCCTGCATTCAGGATAACCTATCTTATTGCAAGCGTCAAAACAAGTATTGGCTAACAACAAAGCATTAGGATTAGCATTGCCAATGTCTTCGCTTGCAAGTATAAGCATACGTCTTGCAATGAACAAAGGGTCTTCGCCTGAATCTATCATTCGAGCTAACCAATAGACTGCACCGTTAGGATCACTACCACGCATACTTTTGATAAAAGCCGAAATAATATTGTAATGATTTTCACCTTTTTTGTCGTAGATACTAAGGTTTTGCTGAATGATTTGTTTGACAAACTCATTGGTAATAACCATATCTTCTTTGCTTTGCGAACATACCATTTCAAAAGCATTCAGCAGTTTTCTTGCATCACCACCGCTTATTCTAAGCAAGGATTCAGTCTGTTTTATTTCTATTTTTCGTTTTTCTGTCTTTTCTATATAGTCTTTGGCTTTATTTAATAAAGAGATTAAATCCTCTCTGTCTAATTCTTGAAGAATATATACTTGACAGCGGGACAAAAGAGGAGAGATTACCTCAAAAGAAGGATTTTCTGTTGTCGCACCAATAAGAGTTACTATCCCTTTTTCCACAGCACCAAGCAGAGAATCTTGCTGACTTTTGGAAAAACGATGGATTTCATCAATGAATAATATGCAGTTACCACCATATTGTTTTGCTCTATCAATAACGTCTCTAACATCCTTTACTCCGGAATTTATAGCACTTAGTGAGAAAAAAGGAGTATTTAGTGTAGTAGATATGATATTGGCAAGAGTTGTTTTGCCTACTCCGGGAGGACCCCAAAGAATCATAGATGGTATTTGACCTTTTTCTATGGAGTTTCTGAGTATGGCTCCTTTACCAACCAAGTGCTGCTGTCCAAGATAAGTGTCTAAACTATCGGGTCTTAATATTTCTGCCAAAGGTTTCATAAGTTGCTCTTATTTTCCGTTTAAAATGCAAAAATACACAAAATTTGTTTCATATATCTGTTTAATCACTGATTAATTTGTTCTATCTGTAATAAAAATAACATCTTGTATGACAAAAAAAAGTTGTATTTTTGCAACAAAATCAGAGTAATTAACGTAAAGAAAACTGATTAACTCAAAAAACTAAATGAACGAGGTAAGCAAAAGGCTTGTAAAGAAAATATTGAAAGCAATCTTAGGTACTCTAAGCGGAGTGCTGATATTCCTTTATATTCTTATAGCCTTACTCAACACAACTATTGTTCAATCATTTACAGCTGCCAAGGTCGCAGATTTCTTTTCTAAGGAGTGGAATACAAAGGTTAGTATTGGAGCATTGAATGTTTCTCCATTTATCACTGCAGGCATTAAAGACATATATGTAGAAGACCTACAAAAAGACACACTTTGCTACGTTTCATACGTAGAAGCAAACCTTAAAAGCATAGAGACTTTCAAGCATATCATCATCCGTAATGCAAAACTTGAGAATGTTGTCTTCAATATGGACATTACTGAAAAAGGAACTAATTTTCAGTTTATCATAGACTACTTCAAGGGAGAAAAGAAGGAAAAGAAAGAAGAGAAAAAAGAACCTTTTGTATTAGAGATTGAAGATATTTGTTTAAACAACATAAACTTCAGAATGCGTAATCTGAAAAACAAAGCAGAAGTTGAAGAGGGGCTTTTTGCAAGCAATCTTATTCATGTAAAAAATATGAATCTCTTAGCCAAAGACTTTATGCTTAAAGGTGGAGACATTACTTTGGATGTTAAAGATTTGAGTTTGAAGGAACGTTGCGGAATTAATTTAGTTAAACTGTCAGGCAAACTAAAAGCAAGTGAAAAGAATATATACATAAAAGAGGGTAGGATAGTAACAGATAATACTTCTGTGGTTATGAATGTAGATTTGAAGACAGATTCATATAAAACATACGGCTCTTTTATGGATTCTGTTTTGTTTAAGTTAGATATTGCTAATGGTTCCTTTGTTGGAATGAAAGATATTTCTTACTTTTCTAAACAATTACGAGGAGCAGAGCAGAGAATATACATAACAACAGACTTGGAAGGTTTGGCAAATAATCTTAAAATCACTAATCTTGAAGTAAAAGCAAACAATACTCACCTGCAAACCTTTGGTAGTATAAAAGGATTACCAAACATCAAAGACACATACTTTGACCTTACCTTAGCAGATGTAAGCACTTCTTACAAAGATATTGTTTCTCAAAAATTTGGGGCAATGAATGAGAAATTGAAATCCTTGCCTTCAATGATAGAACGCTTGGGAGATATGACTGTCAGAGGAGATTTTGAAGGTAAAATCAATGACTTTACAACAGATTTGGATATTACTACGAACTTAGGTTCTGTTGATTTAAAAGCAATGGCAACTCCTGAAGGTAATAATGGCACAAGATACAAAGCAGATGTTCAATCCTCTGGAGTTAATGTAGGTACTTTGATAAACAACTCTATGCTTGGCAATACTTCTTTGTTGGCTAATGCTGATATAGTCTTATCTGATAAAAACAAGAGCGGAGTATTGAAAGCAAATGTTAAGAATTTCTATTTCAAAGGCAATAGCTATGATGAAATAGATTTGAATGCAACGTTAAACAACTATGATATTGAAGCAGATTTGAATATTATTGACGATTATGCTAACGTTCAAGCGTTGTGTAATCTAAATTATGAAGGCAAACCTACTATTGACTTAGATGCAAAAGTTTCACAATTGGATTTACATCGTTTGCACTTATATTCATTTTCCGACACCAATACAGTCATTTCTTTGGATTTGAATGCTGATATACAAAATTTGGACATAAACAATCTGAATGGTAATGTAGATATAAAACATATCAATGTTATAAATACAAACAATGATATTAGTCTTGATGGTATATCTGTTAAGATGACAACGACTGAAGAGGCAAATAATATCTCTGTGGTTTCGGATATTTTGGATGCTGAGTTTAAAGGTAAATATACTGTTGAGTCTTTGCAAGAAGATTTTGACTACATCATAAATAAATACATACCCGACTTTTCTGTTATTTCTGCTCAAGAAGGATCTGTGGGAAACAAAAAAACTTTTAAAGAAGACTATGCAATTGCTTCTAACTTGAATTTTGATATAAAAGTAAAAGATCTTACTCTTTTGAGAGAATTGTTTGATGTTGATGTAAATATAGCAGATAATCTAAGCATAGATGGAAGGCTTAATGACAAAGATATTCTATATGCAGAAATGCGGCTTCCTTTTGTGCAATATGCAGACAAGAAATTGGACAACGGATTTGTGGTTATAAGCACAACAAGCAAAGAATTGTCATTGACAGCCAACGCTAATAACCTGTCCATAACGGATAGTATAGCAATAAAAGACTTAGGCTTGGCTGTAAATTCACAGAATAAGAATGTAGATTTGCTTGCGAGATTCACAGACGCTAACAATGACTCCACACAAGGAAGGGTAGAACTCAATTCTTATTTTTCTGAGAAAGGAATACAGGCAAACTTTACTGATACTTATTTTGATATAATGGGAAAACATATATCCTTTAACAATAATCATATTCTTGGAATGCTAAAAGGTGATATTTCCATTATGAACTTAGGTATAAGGGTTGATAATAGCGAACTGACATTGGACGGAATGATTTCTGATGATGGTTTGCTTACTTGTTCATTCTCCAATCTTGACCTTTCAATTGCAAATATGTTTTTGGAAGATAAGAATATAAAACTTGGTGGAGTAATGAATAAGGATGTTGTTCTGAAAAATGTAAAAAAAGGACTTGTTTTTACATCTAACTTAGAACTTGATGACTTTTCTGTAAATGATATTCCTATTGGAAAAGCTTGGTTAAATGTAGATAATGCTATTGCTTCGGATGTTTTCAATGCAAATATAAAATTCCTGCATGAAACAGAGGATAAGCAATATGTTCCTTTGCAACTTATTGGAACTATCGCACCACAAAGCAAGGAAGAACAAATGAATCTTTCCATAGATATGGATAAGTTTGACTTAGCAATAGCCAATAGCTTTGTTTCTTCATTTGCTTCCGATATGGAAGGAGTCCTATCTTGTAAAGATTTTAAAGTAAGAGGAATGTTTTCTTCTCCTGAAGTACAAGGAACACTTCATCTGAATAAAGCAGCAATGAGAGTTAATATGCTTGGAACTAAGTATTACTTCACTGATAGTATAAAAGTAGATAGAAATAAACTAAGTTTCAACAAATTTACTCTTAGAGATGCACAAAAAAACAAGATAACCATAGATGGCAATGTTGCTCATAATGATTTTTCTACTTTTGATATAGAGCTTAAAGCTGTGGCTGATAAGATAAAAATCTTAGACACCAAAGAGACTAGCGACCAAATGTATTATGGAACAGCGTACGCCTCAGCTACAGTATTGATAAAAGGTGATTCAACTATGATAGATATAACAGGAACAGCAAGGACAGAACCTGGAACATCTTTGACCGTACCTGTAACAAGTAAGGAATCAATAGAAGAAAGCAACTTCATAGTCTTTACTTCGCAAGAGGATACTACATTAAGCAATACTACGACAGAAAAAATAGCAAACGAAAAGTCTTTAGCCTACAACATATCTTTGGATTTGAATGTTAATCCTAATGCTAAACTTTACCTGCCTATAGACTTCAACCAAGTAAAAGGTGATTTGGCTGCTGCTGGTGATGGAGATTTAAAAATAGAAATGAATTCTTCAGGTAAATTCTCTATGATTGGCACTGTAGCCATAGATAATGGTAAGTTTAAGTTCAATATGATGGACATTATGGAGAAGACTTTTGATATTGAACAAGGAGGAACGCTTACTTGGAATGGAGAACCTGCAGGAGGTGTCTTAGATTTAACGGCTATATATAAAACCAAGACTTCCTTAGCTTCTATACTTGGAGAAACATATTCAAAACCTGTAGATGTTGAAAGTATTATTCACATCACAGGACAAATGACTAATCCTCAACCTTCTTTTGATATACAACTACCTAATGTAGATGAGCAGACAAGAGAACAAGTCTTTATGAATATAGACCGTTCTGATGAAAAAGTAATGTTAGAACAGACTGCTTCTATTCTTCTTACAAATCAGTTCTATCTTTCTCAAGGAGGCTATCAAACTAATGCTCTTCAATCAGGAGTAACTTCATCCGTTATGGGAATGGCTTTTTCTCAACTTAGTGGAATGCTTACTAATATGGTTAGATTTGTTGATGTAGGACTTAACTATACAACAGGTGATGAAACATATTCTGGACAGATGGATGTTAATGTTGGAAAAAGTTTCGGAAAATGGGATTTATCTGTTAATGCTTCTTTGGGAGGAGACCAAACAACAACAAAAACATCAGACGCAACTAACATCATAGGAGATATGTCTGCTAAATATAAATACACAGAGAACTTGCAATTTGAAGTCTTTAACCATTCTAATGCAAATGACTTCACTAAATACAACATTTCTCCATATACACAAGGAGCAAAAGTAATCTACAAACGAGATTACAATTCCATAAAAGATATATTCAAACGAAAGAAAAAGAAATAGAAAGAAAAAGACTTACTCTTCGTCTTTTAGAATTCTGCCTGTGTCAGCGTCTTTCAAATCTTCATAGAAATGAGTTTTGTCAAAATATTCTATAGTCCTTATCTCAGTATATTTTAAACTTCCTCCATCATATACAGAACGCTTTGTCCAATTAAAGAATTTATCTTTTTCGTATTTATATTGATAGTCTATTGTCTTAACTTCTTTATCATCTATCGCAACTTCACTTATCAGATTGTCGTGTTCATCGTATTTGTAAGTGTAAGACAATATCTTTTTGTTGTCTCTTTGATACACGTCTTTGCTTATCAATCGTGCTTCATCGTCCCATTCGTATGTCTCTCTCCTTGTCATCTTATCGTTTCTCAAACGAGTACATTCTATTACTAAATTGTTGAAAGCTCTTTTGTAATTTACTTTATCTACGTTAGAATTATGCTTATATGTAGTAACAGTAGCAATTAAAGAATCAGCAGGACCATAAAAATACTTTACAGTTTTGTTTCCTCCTTTATTATCACTGCTTAAATTTCGTTCAACAAGCAAACCTTTAGTGTTATAAGTTAAAACTTCATCTTTTATAACTTTGTTAGCTCCACCTTTACTGTTAGGATATGAAACTTCTTTTACTGTTGCAAGACGTCCAATATTGTTGTATGTGTATGTAGTTACACTAACTACTTTGCCATCTTTTTCAGTTATTGTTTCCTTTACAAGTTGTCTTTTGTTATTATATTCATACGTAGTCTTTCTATCGCTTTGTCCACCAATGAAATTAAGTCTTTCTTGTAAAAGTCTGTTGTTAGCAAAACTCAACTGATAGTCTTCAATAAAAGAAGACCTTTGATTTTTTATTGTAGTATCACCCTCAAACTTCATGTATCTAAGAGTTTTAACATAACCTAAAAGATTGAAGTCTTGGGTTCTGTATGGAGTATCTTGTCCTTTTAGTGTGCTTATTAAAAAGCAAAGAACTGCAAGTATAAATAAACTATTTTTCTTCATAACTAAATATTTTATTCTTTCAAAGTGCAAAAATACAACAAAAATGTTTATATCGCCAACGTTTTAGTTCTTTTTTTTGAAACCTAACTATTAATCCTCTGCTTGTAAGCTTAAGTATTATTATTTAATTTTCTATAAAATTTGTAAAAAAAGTACTACTTTTGCAAAAAAATAACAACAACATATATTTACTTTCTTAATGAGACGTCTGGCAATAGTGATATTGTTTGTTTTTTGTTATCTTTCTTTGTCTGCACAAGATAGTTTGCGGACAAAGACTTTGGATAGTGTTGTTATAAGTGCAGAGAAAATAAACCTATTAGAAAAAACTCCTTCGGGAGATGCCTTACAGAAGAAAGAACTACAAACATTAAACACCAATTCCATAGGAGATGCAGCAAAGTTTCTCAGCGGTACGATAATAAAAGACTATGGCGGTTTAGGAGGAGTTAAAACTATCAGTGTAAGAGGGCTTTCTGCTAATCACACAGCAATACTTTATGATGGAGTAAATATATTTGACAACCAAAGTGGCCAAGTTGATTTGGGAAAATACACTCTTTCTTCCATAGAATCTTTATCTTTAGCCAACGGACAATTTACTCCTACACTGCCAACTGCAACTTCTTTGGCAAGTGCTTCAAGTCTAAGCATACAAACAGAGAAACCTAACCTAAACAACAGAAAGACTCGCACCGATATTTCTTTGTCTTACGGTTCTTTCAATACAATAAGTTCCAATGTTTTTTTTGCTTATAAGATAAACAAAGACAACATTCTCACAACCTATGTTGATATTCTTAATTCCAAAGGAGATTACCCATTTGTTTTGCATTATGGTTTGTTATCCAATCAAAAGACAGAAACACTCAAAAGAGAGAACAACGACATCCTTTCATCTCATGCAGAAATAAATTGGTTTTGGACTATAAACAGAACAAATACATTAAAACTCAAAGCTTTTGCATATTATTCTGACAGAGGTTTGCCCTCAGCTGTTACCTTATATTATATGAACAGCAAAGAAAGATTGTATAACAAAAACTTTTTTATTCAGTCATCTTACACTTCTTTTTTAAACGGCTTGTTTACTTATAAAAATAACTTCAAAGTGGATTATAATTTCACCGAATATATTGATCCTTTATTAACTAACGGCTTAGGAGGAGAAGATGATGAGTATAGACAGCTTCTTTTTTATGATAATAATGCAATAAGTTTTCAACCAAGGGAAAATCTTTTCTTTACACTAACCAACGATGTGTATTATAACACCTTAGAAGCAATACCTCAAATGGAAGATGAGCCTCAAAGGTTGTCTTCTCTTACAGCATTTGTTGTTGATGTTCATTTTTGGAAATACTTTTATCTGACAGCAAACATCTTAAACTCATATTATGCTGATTACTATTTAAATTCAAACAAGAATACTTCGCATTTTTCTCCTTACATTGCGATTAAATTTAGTAAGGGTGATTTCTCTTCAACTCTGTTTTACAAGAATATTTTCCGAATGCCAACATTCAACGAGTTGTATTACAGAAGGGTAGGGTCAAGAGATTTGCAACCAGAAAATACTTCTCAAATATCTTTTACAAATAATTACACCAAGAAATTCAAGTCATTGAGGCTCTCAACTGAACTTAGCCTTTATTATAATGATGTAACAGACAAAATAGTAGCAATTCCGAAGAATATTTATCTTTGGTCTATGATAAACTATGGTAAAGTTGAGATTTATGGACTTGATTTGCGATTGGGAGTTTTCGCTAAGATAAAGGAAATATCCTTGGATATTAAACTAAACTATTCTTATTCTCATGCGATGGACAACGAATCAACGTCCATAACCTACAAACATCTTCTTCCTTACTCACCTGAACAAATCTATTCTGTGATTTCACGTCTTGAATGGCAACAGTTTTCATTGGGATATGCTTGTATGCTTGTAGATAATCGCTATTCTTTACCAGAAAATATTAGTTTTAATCTTCTACCTCACTATGCTGACCATTCTCTTAGTCTATCTTATGTCCAAAAGACGAAATATGGTGAATATAAAATCATATTAAGTGTAAATAATATATTGAATAAACAATATGAAGTTATTCGTTCCTATCCAATGATGGGAAGAAATTATAATCTAAAATTAAATATTAGTCTATGAAAACTAACAAATTAATCTTATTGATTTCTATTTTGGTGTTGTTCTCTTCTTGTTTCAAAGATGAGGATGTAGAAAAAAGAAAAAACAATGGCATAACATCAGGTCTTTATGTGCTTTGCGAAGGTACAGGTTCGGATAACAATTCCACACTTACCTTTTTTGACTTTAAAGACAGCGTGAGTATCAACGATTTCTTTTCTGGTGGTTTAGGAAAGAATGCAAATGATATGATAAAGTTAGATAACAAACTCTATATAGTTGTAACTGAGAGTGCTTGCGTTTGGGTTGTGGATATGAAAACAGGTCAGCAGATTGCAAGAATCAGCATTACAGACAATGACGGCAACAATAGGAAGCCAAGACACTTGACTTCTTATGATGGATATGTATATGTTTCCTGTTGGGATGGAAATGTTGTCAAGATAAATTCAAGCACTAATACCATTGTTTCAACGTGTGCTGTCCAAGGACGTTATCCTGAAGGCATAGCAGTTGCTAATGGAAAAATATATGTAGCCAATTCTGGTGGATTAGACTTTCCTAATTATGATAAAACGGTGTCTGTCATAGATTTAAACAGCTTTTCTTTTGAGAAGAACTTGACCGTTATGGAAAATCCTCAGACTCTTAAAGCCCATAATGGAAAAGTTTATGTTCTTTCTACAGGTAATTATATGACAACACCTCAATTGACAGTGATAAAAAATGCTGAAATAGAGCAGACTATATCAATAAATATGGCAGATTTTGACTTTTGGCAAGATAGACTTTATTTCTTTTACACATCGCCTTATGCTTCTCCTACGACCAACAACGATTTCAACTTCGCTTATTTGGATATTAATAATCTTAACGCAACTCCCACTGTTTTACATCAAAAAACACTGCCTAATATGATGATGCCCTATCATATAAATATAATAAACAACACTGTTTTTGTTACAGATGCAAAAAACTTTACCAACTCGGGAGAAGTCTTTGCCTTGACTACAGAGGGTGAATTGTTGTATAGATTTTCAACACTTATAAACCCAAGTAAAATAATAGAAAAACTTGATTAAAAAAGTCTTCGTTTTAATTTTTTAAAACGAAGAGTTTAGGGTATAAAAACGAAGATTTCTTAACGTGAAAACCAAGTCTTTTTTCAATGAAAATTATCTTTTATGAATTAAAGTCTTTAACTTGTTGAAAAAGAATATTCTTTCGTTTTTATCTAAACCAAAGATATATATACTGATTATGCAAGAAACAAAACTTAGAATAAAGACTACAATCAAACGAATCAGGTTTTGTGGCATAAAATATCTTACAGCAAAAGGCAGAATAGAAGAAACCAACGTTACAAAGAATATTTTTAGTAATACTTGTTTGATATATTCTCTTGCGGATAAGGTTATCAGTTCTTTAACCAAAAACAACCTAACAAAGATAAGAACAAAATAGATAAAAGCATAAATAACGTATGCTGCCCAAGGAGGACAACCGAATTTAAAGGCTAAATAAGTGATAGGGAAGTTCATCAATCCTATTAGGCCAACGACTATTTGATACTTCTTAATCTTGCCTGTTGCAAACATAACCCTTACCAACGTGTCTGCGGTTACTGTACATAAGGATGCAACAAAAGTAAGTCTTACAAAAACAATAGAGTATTCAGGAACTTTATGCAACCAAATATTCAAGATCTGTTCAGTTTCCAAGCAGATAGGCAAGGCAAAGAAGAACATAAGGAAGTAAGAGTATTTTGCACCACTGAATATCAGTTTGTTCATATAGGAGTATTCTCCCATTGCGTAGGATTTGGTTATCTGAGGATTGAGAGCTGTGGTGAAGTTGTTTACAAACTGTTTCACCGCATTCTCAACTTGTGTAGCAATACCTCGTGCAGCATTCACTTTAACGTGGAAAAACAGATTGGTTAAAACGTTTATACCCTGAGTGTTCAAAATCCATACTCCATTGCCTATGAAATTCCAACCGGCAAAACTGCCTATCTCTTTTAAAAGTGATTTATCATAAACGAAAGTATATTTGCATTCTTTGAACTTCAACCTGCAATAGATAACATACATCATCTTTATCAGCAAATCCACTGAAAGCATTAACAGAGCGTAAGTTATTAACTTATCAAAAGAAGAAAACGTTATCAAAAAAGCAATCAACAGTTTTGCTCCTCCTTCAATCAAGGAGATGTAAGCAAAAGCACTCATTCTTTCATGTGCTATTATGGCTGCATTGAAAGGAACTGCAACAAGGTTAATCAAGAAAATGAGGATAGCACATTGCAAAACCCAATTGGCAGCATAGATTCTTGCCTCGGGTATCTGTAAGTGATTGTTTAGAAACCAAATCGCTATTGGCTCACAGACTATAAGCAAGGCTATAGCCATAAATATCTGCACAGAAAGAGCTGTGGAAAAGATACGCTGAAGCTTACTTGGATTGTCTTTACCAAGTTCAAAGGTAAGAAAACGGCTTATTGCAGTAGAAAGACTTTGAGAAAGAATAGCAAACATTGCAACAACGCCTGCAACAACATTATATATACCAAAGTCATCAACACCTAATACCTTCAAAACAACTCTACTCGTATAAAGGCTAATAATCATTAGCAAAAACATACGAAAATAGAGTATAAGAGTATTTTTTGCTATTTTGGAACCACTAAGAGAGTTGTCGTTTATAGCCATTTTGATGGTTTATTTTACCTTTATTTTCTGACCAACTTTAAGTTTGTTTGCTGACTTTTTGTTTAGACCGTTAAGTTTCATAAGTTTTTGCTCAGTAGTGCCGTATTTTTTTGCAATAGACGAAAGAGTCTCACCGGATTTCACACTATGAGATTGAGATTGTTTTTTAGTATTTTTCTTATCGTCCTTTTTAGTGTTGTCTTTTTTGTTATTTTCTTTTTTAGTGTTATCCTTCTTGACGTTCTCTTTCTTGTCTGTATTCTTATTCTTGATATTCTCTTTGTTAGTCTTCTTTTCTTCTTTCTTTACTGTTTCAATCTGGTTGTCAGAATTGTTTGCCTCAACGATTTCATTTTGTTCAAAGGATGATTTGTTTTCTGTGTCGTCTTTTTCTATCATCTTTTCTTTTTCAACAGCAACTTTTTGTTTGATAGCAAGAAGAGTACCTGGCTTAAGTTTGTTTTTCTTTATCTTACGATTCCATGCTCTTAGTTCAGAAACAGTTTTTCCATATCGTCTTGCAATAGATGTCCAACCTTCTCCTTTTTTTACCTTATGATATATTGTTTTTGTAATATAAACTGTGCTGTCTCCATCACTGTTTTTCATCAAATCTTTGCGATATTTCTCTAATTCAAAGTTAGCAATAGAGTCTTCTAATTCAATATATTGTTCTATATATTTCAAAGGCAGTTTAAGAGAATATCTATCTTGAGTTCCAGGAATGAAAGACATCTTATATTGAGGATTAAGGCTTTCTATTTCTTCTACAGATACATTTAATAGACTTGAAATCTGACCAAAATAAACGTCTTTATTAACAATTACAGTGTCATTAAGAAGAGCTAAAGGTTGAGTAAGTTCAACCGGTTTTATACCATGTTCATAATAGAAGTTCATAACATATACTGCTGATATGAAAGCAGGAACATAGTTTCTTGTTTCGCGAGGAAGAAAGTCATAAATCTCCCAAAATGTCTTACCACCTGAACGTTTTATTGCTTTATTTACGTTTCCCGGACCGCAATTGTAAGCAGCTAACACCAATTGCCAATCATTATATATGTTATATAGGTCTTTAAGAAACTTAGCTGCTGCTTCTGTTGCACGAATAGGGTCTCTTCTGTCATCAATAACAGAATTCTCTCTTAAATCATACATTCTTCCCGTTGCATACATAAATTGCCACAAGCCTGTTGCTCCTGCTCGTGAAACAGCTTTAGGATTGAATGCACTTTCTATCATTACCAAGTACTTCAAGTCTGTTGGTACGCCATGTTTATCCAATATATCTTCAAATAAAGGAAAATAATATTTGCTCAAACCCAACATAACGCCAACGCTACGGTGCATTCTATCTAAATAATATATGATATGGTTTCTTACTTGTTGATTATATGTAAGCTCAACTGCAGATGGTAGGCTTTTAAGTCTTCGTTCATAAACTTCATCTGCAACTAAAGAGGCACCTGCTGCAGAAGATGATGCATATTCACTTTTAGCAAATCTTTCATTGAGAAGTTTTTCATTCATCTGAATGTAATAAGATTGCAAAAGATCATTATAATTGTTTTCGTAATTGAGGTATTCACTCTCTTTTTTTTGCTGTGCGAAGGCAGCAATAGAGAATGACACTAACAGAAATAGTATATATATATTGTGTTTTTTCATTATCAAAATCTTTTCTAAAATAATTTGCTAAATTAATACATTTTTTTGAATTGATAAACTAATCTTAGTCTTTTGTTAGCAGCCCCTTAACCTAATTAACAGAATAATAGCCAATAAACATTATCAGATTTGAGTTCTTACCTCGCAAAATAAACAAGAAATCCTTGTTAAATGATATAGGTTTTGAGGTGTTTGACTTCAAAAGTGTTTGTTCAAAAGAAGAGTTAGTTTGTTGCTGATGACTGATTGAAAAATGACAATCTAAAACAACTTCTTTTGGAAATCTGAAATGAGAATTGTCGCTTGAAAGATTAATATCATTCATCGTTTTTCCTTGCATATCCATGTCAATAAGAGGAAATATAACACTATTCTTTCTATTTTCCATATGATTGATTAGGGATGCATATTTTTCTTCATTGAATGTTTTGATATAGTCTTGGAAAGAGGTGTTGTTGGGTTGAATAAGTGTCAGAACATAGTTGCCATTTCCAACAAGAATATCAACCATTGTCTGTTCAGAATTATCTAATACTGAGAACTCATCAGATATTATTATATGTTGTTTAGATGAATATCTGTCTTCTTCTAAGTTTATATTATCATAGCTAAGGTTTAGATCCAAAGACTGCTGAATTTTTATTATGTTTTCCTTGTTTTCTATGATTTTAGATTCAATGTTTATTGAAGAATCTATGTCTTTTACTGAGGAAAGAAAAGAGTTGAATATTTGTAATCTTTTATTCTGGTTTGACAAAGAAAGATTATATTGTTTTTCATATTGGTCTAAATAATCGTCAAACAAAGAGTCCTGTGCTATAGTGTAGGTAAGAAACAAAGGAGAAAAAGCAAAAAAAGTGTTTTGTTTTGAACTATCGTTAATCAAATAAGGAAGCCCTTTCAAAGTAAAGTCATTGGAAGCCATAAATATTTTAATTTGTTGAAGGGAAAAGACTTCTGCAGGTGAGTTTATCATCTTATTAGTCTCAATAGACACGCCATAAAGTTTGTTATTATCCTTTTTGCAGGCAACGAAGAACAAAACAACAAAAAAAAGAAAGATTATGTATTTGAATTTATTCATAAAAATTTAAGATATTTTCATTTTTCTTGTCTATATAACGCATTTTTTAGAAAAAAAGTTTATCTTTGCAAAAAATTTCTTAAACATTGCTTATGATTAACACAAAACAACAGACACTAAGTATGGAAGAAGCGTTGGAATACGCTCAAAAATACTGTGCAAGTTTGGAAAGATGTCCTAAGGATGTTCGTTGCAAACTTAGAGATAAAGGTGTCAGTGAAGAAATTTCAAAAAAAATAGTTTCAAAGCTTATTAAAACAGGCTATATATCCGAAGAGAGATTCACAGAACTTTATGTTAGAAGCAAGATTCACCAAAATCATTGGGGCAGAATTAAAATCAGAAATATGCTAACCTCAAAACAACTTCCAAAAAACTTGATTCAAAAATCACTTGCTAAGATTGATATGGATGAATATAAACAGATTTTGGATATGCTTTTAAATAAGAAGATAAACAGTATAAGTACTACGGACGAATATCAAAAGAAATACCAACTAAGATACTATCTGTCTTCTCATGGTTTTGAAAATGAATTAATAGAAGAAGCTTTTGAAAATAACAACGTTTAGTTTCCTTATTAGACAATCAACTCAGTTTATATAAAAACTAACACTTAATTTATAAAACACAGAAAAGGGACATTGTTTTTGCAGTGTCCCTTTGATTTTCTTTGAAAATAAAATAGGATTACCTTATTTATATATATGCAATCAAACTTTTTTAGGCAATATTCTTAGGGAAGGATTACATCCTTAGTAACCATTTCGTTGTATTTTAACTGAACGGTAGATTTTCCACTTCTAAGTGTGTAGCCATCTTCTGCTAATATAGTTGCATAGATAGTAAATATTGCCTCATTATCAAAAAAGAAGTATGCTTCTCCGTTTTTATCTGCAGAAGCTTCTCTTTTTATTGTATTACCATCAGCAATTTCACCATTAATATCTACTCCTACAGTTACAAAAGCACCAGGAATGCGGTTACCAACAGAGTCTGTAACAACAACTGTTAAACCACAGCCATCCAAATCATCACTACAAGAATAGAATCCTACAACGGTCAAGCAAATCATAAGGCTTGCAACAATTTTCTTAAAGATATTTAGTTTCATAACAATATTATTTGTAATTTTGCACTTTATTTTTAAATATTTCAAGTTGCAAATTTAATAAAAAATATTATGAACACAAGAAAATTTTTAATTTTATTTATTTCTTTTAGCATTCTTTTGTTTGGATGTTCAAAGAAAACTACCACAGTTACAAACGAAAAAGAAGAAAAATCAATGGAAAAAACACAGAAACAAACAATGGTGTTAATATCTACTAACTATGGAGATATTAAGCTTGCTCTCTACAACGAAACTCCTCAACACAGAGATAATTTTATTCAAATCGTAAAGAATAAATCTCTTGACAGTACCTTATTTCACAGAGTTATCAAACAATTTATGATACAGGGAGGAGACCCAACCAGCAAAACTGCAAGAAAAGGACAACAACTTGGAGCAGGAGACTTGGGTTACAAAGTGCCAGCTGAAATAAATAGCACTCTATTCCACAAGAAAGGAGCTTTAGCCGCAGCAAGAGACAACAATCCTCAAAAATCTTCTTCTGCATGTCAGTTTTATATAGTACAAGGAAAAACTTATACTGACCAAGAATTAGATATGATTTCAAGCAGAACAGGAAGACAATTTACAACTGCACAAAGAGAAGTGTATAAAACTCTTGGTGGTGTTCCATTCCTTGATGGTGATTACACCGTTTTTGGAGAAGTGGTAGAGGGATTGGAAGTTGTTGATAAAATAGCAGAAGTTAGAACAGATAGAAACGATAGACCATTGGAAGATATAAGAATGGTTGTAAAAATAATTGAAGAATAATAATATGGCTTTTATTTCCACAAATAATATTAAAGGTGATGTATTTGGAGGCATAACTGCTGGAATCGTAGCCTTGCCTTTAGCTTTAGCATTCGGTATTCAGGCGTTCGGAGGTATAGATTCTCCTTCTGCATCTTCACTTGGTGCATTAGCAGGTTTGATAGGTGCAACAATGTTAGGCTTTTTTGCTGCAATGTTTGGAGGAACTCCTTCTCAGATAAGCGGACCTACAGGACCAATGACAGTGATTACAGCTTCATTAATCTCAGGTGCGTGGTCAATGTCTTCAGGTAATATTTCCACAGTCTTGCTTTCTATGTCTATGGCAGGACTTTTCTGCGGTTTATTCCAGATTCTTTTCGGTATAATCAAAATAGGTAAATACGTAAGATACATTCCTTATCCTGTACTTTCAGGTTTTATGAGTGGAATAGGTATCATTATTATCCTACAACAAATTTACCCATTGATAGGTTTAAAATCTCCGGTTTTAGTTGTTGATATGGTGGCTAAATTTCCAGAAATGGTATCCACAGGAATATCTACTACTGCTTTAATATTAGGTTTAGGAACAATAATTATTATTCAATTGTTTCCGTTTGTAACAAAGAAAGTTCCATCAACACTTGTTGCGTTGATAGTTATGACTGTTGTGTCTTTGTTTCTTAATATGGATGACAAACTTATTATAGGTGCAATACCAGCAGGACTTCCTATGCCTTTCTTTGCAAAAGAGGGACTTTCACTTGCAGGAGTTGATTGGTTGCAAGTTTTGAAAGCAAGTATAATTCCTGGACTTACTCTTGCAGGTTTAGGAAGTATAGACACATTATTGACCTCTGTAGTAGCAGATAACATCACAAAGACAAAGCATAATTCAAATAAAGAACTCATAGGTCAAGGAATAGGCAATATGGTTGCAGGACTTTTCTGTGGTTTAGCAGGTGCAGGGGCAACCATGCGAACTGTTGTCAATGTAAAAAGTGGAGGTAGAACCAAGATAAGCGGAATGATTCATTCTATTTTCTTGCTTGCCATTCTTTTGGGTTTAGGATCTTTGGTTAGATATGTTCCTCTTTCAGTTTTAGCAGGAATACTTATAACCGTAGGGTGGGGGATAATAGACTTCAAAGGCTTGAAAGACCTTTTGAAAATCCCTGTTGCCGATGCATTTGTCTTGGTTGTCGTGCTATTGATGACTGTTTTTGTTGATTTGCTTACGGCTGTGGGAATAGGAATGATAATCGCTTGTGTTTTATTTATGAAGCGCGCAGGTGATTTGGTTGAAGGTAGTTACTCTTCTCAAGAAATGCAGCACTTTGATAAAGAGTCTCCATGGTCAGACGAAGGCGGAATACCTGAAAACATCAAACACAAGATATATATCCAACGTTTGAACGGACCTATTTTCTTTGGTTCTATAACAAGATTTCAGGAAGTTATGCACGATGTTCCAAAAGATGCAAAGGTAGTAATCATTCGTATGCGTTTAGTTTCATTTATGGACCAATCAGGCCTATATGCGATGGAAACTGCAATAAAAGATTTACAAGCATCAGGAGCTGAAGTGTTGATGACTATCATTCAGCCTCAACCTATGTATATGCTGAAGAATATGAAGTTGATTCCTGAGATTATACCAGAAGAAAAGACTTTCAAAACATTCGAAGACTGTACAGAATATTTAAAAACTCTAAACCTATAACTGATAAACTGTTTTATCTTGGAAATCTTAGAATTAGAAAACATTACTTCTCTGCCTTGTAACTCTGTTGCGACAATAGGAATGTTTGACGGTGTGCATAAAGGACATCAGTTTATGTTGCAGGAGTTAAATAATATTGCACAGAGAGAATCTTGCAAGAGTGTTGTCATCACTTTTGCCAATCATCCACGAGAAGTTTTGGATTCTAAGCAAGAGAAAAATCCTATAGAACTCCTACAAACAAACTCAGAACGCTATTCCAAGATAAAGAACTCAGAGATTGATTATTTGATAACAATCCCTTTCACAAAAGAATTTGCTCAGATAAGCCCAAAAGCATTTCTTGATATTTTAAAACAAAAGATAAATATTCAAGTTTTGCTTTTGGGCTATGATAATAGTTTCGGAAATCCTAATAATGAAGAGTTTAAGGAGATAATCAGCAAAGGAGAATATTCTAACATCAAGATTATAAGAGATAAAACTGCATTATATGAAGATGATATAGAGATTTCTTCTTCTGAGATTAGAAAAGCAATAAGCAATGGTAATATTTCTTTGGCAAACAAGATGTTAGGAGAATATTATTCTTTATCTTCCAATGTAGAAAAAGGCTTTCAATTGGGTACAACTTTGGGCTTTCCTACTGCAAATATATTTGTGCCAAACAAAAAACTCATTCCTAAAAATGGAGTCTATGCTACCTTGTTACACTACAATGATAATGTATATAAAAGTGTAACAAATATAGGCTACCGTCCTACTTTTCACAGACAAGAGAAAACAATAGAGACCTTTATTTTTGACTTTAATGAAAATATCTATGATAAAGAGGTTAGGCTTCAATTCGTAGATTATATCAGAGAAGAAAAGAAATTTGAGAGTGCAGACTTGTTAGCTGTGCAAATAGAAAAAGACTGCGAAGATGCAAAGAAAATTCTTGCTTAGTTTATTGTTTTGTCTTGTTGTAGAACTTGTTTTTTCTCAGGGTTTAACTTGTTATTCCATAGATGAAGCATTACTTCATAAAGACAGCGTTACTACACTCATACTCAAAAAACAAAAACTTCAATCATTCCCTTTAAAAATATTGGAGTTAAATAATTTGGAACGATTGGATATTTCGCGTAACTACATAAAGGAGATACCTTCTAAAATCCAAGAGTTGAAACATCTGCATTATGTCAATGCTGCACAAAACCAACTTACTTCACTTCCAAAAGAAATATCTCAACTTCCAATAGATACCCTTATACTTTGGGACAATATGATACGTGCCTTTGATACAAGTTTTGCAAATCTTGAACTGAAATACCTTGATATTAGAGCAATACAAATGACACGTAAAGAGCAGAATGCTATCAAAAAACTTTTTCCTAAGGCAAGAATACGCAAAGATCATCCATGCAATTGTGGAGATAGAAAAAATTAGTTAAACTTCTAACAAAAAACATCAAGATTTAAAAAATTAAAACCAAGAGTTTATACCAAAAAGACTTGATTTTAAAAATTTAAAATCAAGTCTTTTTTTCTTAAAACTAAGTCTTTTTCTCTATTTCTCTGGAAATAGTCCGCTCTTTCTTTCTTTTGGAACGTAGTTATCCTTTTTTTCTTTCTTGTTACGAGGAAGTACGTTTTGTTTTAGCTTTCTCCATTTACCATTTTCAAAATACAAGCCCGTAACATTGCCAGAAGGAACATAGTTTTGTTTGAAGCCCTGCATAGCAGAGTTCATCGGCTCTAACTCATCAAAGAATATCATCTGACGTTTTTCTGTTTCTGGAGCTTCAACTTCAAAAGGTTTAGCCTTGTGGAACAAAGTACTCTTGGCTTTCTTGGTGTTTCCGACATCATAGTGTTGAGTTTCATATCTAAGAGTGAAGTTCGCCTCGGTTGAATACTCAAAAATAAAACGCTTTCTGTCTTTTTCTTTGTAGAAAACATTTTGTCCAAAGGTTACTTTTCCAGTATTTTTGTGAAAAGAAATAGGTTCTATCACCTTACGTCTTGAAAATATGTCGTTACCATCCCAACCTAAGAGAACATAAAACGTATTCCCATCATATTTCGTTTGGATTAAATCATAATAGACTGCTCCAAACCAAAGAGAATCATTGAGTTTCGCAAACTCAGGTTGAATAATGTCATCGCTTTTGTCAAATAATTGATAAACGACATACTCTCCTTTGCTATTTTTTGACTGAACAAAACCAAAGTTCTCAAATTCTCCGCTTTCAGACATAATAGCCCAAGTGAAAATCTTGAACTGTTTGTCAGGAGAAGTCAAAATGCTGATATTTCTAAGCGTAGGAAAATCGTAAGAGAAACTCTTTTCAAAATTTAAAGCGTCTTCCAAGTTTGAAATAAACTTTTCATTGGCTGCAAATCTTTCATTATCGGTCTCAGCAGAGAACATTTCATCCATCAATGGCTTCAATATCAACTCAAACCCCTGCATATTATAGTCCTGAGCCTTTGTTTGCAAAGCTACAAAACAAAATATTGTTAGTAAAATTATTTTTCCTACTTTCATAAATTTTAAATTTTTATTTCTCCTTCAAAGACTCTGGTGGCAGGACCTATAAGGTAGATATTTTTAAACAAGTTATTTTGCTTGAAAAACTTGACTCTTAACTTATTGTGTAGAGTTGATACATCAATAGTATAGATTCCGTCTTTAAAGTCTTTATCTATCGCATAGCAGAGTGCAGTTGCAGTTATGCCTGTACCACATGCAAGCGTCTCATCTTCCACACCTCGTTCGTAGGTTCTGATTAAAAGATTGTTTTGTTTGATTTCAGTATAGAAATTTACGTTTGTGCCATTGTGTTGCAAAAATCTTTTGTCGTGTCTTAACTCTCTACCTCTTAGGAGTATGTCTTCCTGCTTAACATCTTTGCTTTTTACCACAAAATGCGAAGTTCCCGTGTCTATCCAATAGCCATCGGGATAAGTTTCCCAAGAATCCACATCCTTCATCTTTAGAGAAATATCTTCATTTGCAAGTATTTCTGCACTATGTATCCCATCCGGAGCAAGAAAAGTAGTCTCTTTGCCTTGTATAGCACCAATATCTTTGGCAAATCTAACTATACATCTTCCACCATTGCCACACATCATACCACTGCTTCCATCTGGATTAAAAAAACGCATAGCAAAGTCCAAGTTTTCAAAATTGTGGACAAGAGTATCAGTCTTTTTAGCGTTGAGAATTGTTTGCGAATATGAGTTTTCTGATTTCTGATTAGCAGTGTTAGGACTTTGGGTATAAATAGAAGGACAATGCTTAGAAACACTTTCCAAGAGCATCAAACCATCGCTTCCTACACCAAAATGCCTTAGGCAAAGAGACTGTATCTTCTCTTTGTCTAAGGCAATATTCAAGTTTCTATTGTCAATAATTATAAAATCATTGCCTGCACCTTCATATTTATAAAAATGCAAAGTCATTGATTTGTTATGCTTCTTTATTTTCTTCTTGTTTTTGTTCAGGAGTAGGAGGAACAAGTTTCTTTAACTTTTCTTTCAGTTGGTTAAGTTCGTTAGTTGTGTTGTTTAATTTATTTGAAACCTGTATTGTTTCATACAAAATAAAGATAACAGCACAGCAAACAATAATTAATCCTAACCAATATATTACTCCATTTTCTTCAGCTGTTGCACCAAGGATAACCATCATTGCGATTATCAATAGGCCAGCTAAAAGCATCATAAAGAAGTTTTTTAAAGTTATCTTATTCATAGCAATTTATGATACATTATTATTTTTCTATTCTAATACGAGCATCAACTGCGACAATAGTATCCTTTGTTCCAAGCAATGGATTAAGGTCCATTTCAGCAATTTCAGGAGCAGCCTGTACAAGAGCAGAAACTCTTGCTATCTGGTCAGCATAAAGGTCTTCATTAACACCTTCTTGACCTCTGACTCCTTGGATAATCTTGTAGCCCTTCAAAGATTTAATCATTTCCTTAGCTTCTTTTATTCCAATAGGAGCAAGGTTACTTCTTACATCTTTAAGAACTTCAATAAATATACCGCCTAAACCACAAAGAACTTGATGACCAAACATAGGAGTACGAATAGCACCGATGTAAATCTCTGTTCCAAAGTACATGTGATAGCACTGTACAGCGTAAGTGTCTTTGATTTTTATCAAGCGTTGGAATTCTCTTCTTACGCTTTGTTCATCTTTAACATTCAAAGAGACTCCGCCAACATCACTCTTATGAACAGGACCTACAACCTTCATAACTACAGGATAACCAACCTTGTTTGCAAAATCAACTATCTCTTGTTCATTGTCAGAAGAAATGTCATTGTAGTGAGAAATGCCAGCTATGTCAAACAACTCATTGGCTTTCTTCACATCAATATAACCATTTTCACAAGAGTCTATGACTTTTCTTATCTTTTCTACATCTATTTTTATAAGGTCTTCTTCTGTTGCAGGCTTAGGTGTAACAACTATTCTGCTGACAGCGTTTCCAAATACAGTCTCATCAGGGAAATAAGTATGACCTTTGTTTACAAAATCCTTAACTTCATCACCTGCCACAAGAGTAGAAGGAAGTATTGGGAAGATAGGTTTTTTGCAAGAATTAATCTTTTGATGTATTACATCGTAAGCATCATAGTTTTTAACCAATCCTGGAGTTCCAAAGATAACACACATTGCGTCAATCTCAGGCATTTGTTTATCTACAGTTTCTATAATAGTATCCAACTGTTCTGGTGTTCCTGTTGCAAGGAAGTCAATAGGGTTAGCAACAGAAGAGCCAGGGAATAGTTTAGTAAGAAGTTCATCAGCAACCTTTCCTTCTATCTTAGGAATGTTCATTCCACATTTACTTAAAGCATCTGTAAGCATAACAGCAGGACCACCTGCGTGAGTAATGATAGCTATATTGTTGCCTTCAAAACGAGGGTAAGTGAAGATAGCAGCAACAGTACATAGTTCTTCTCTACCATAGCAACGAACAATACCAGCCTTGCGGAACAAAGCATCAACAGCAACGTCATCAGTAGCCAAAGCTCCTGTGTGAGAAGAAGCCGCACGAGAACCAGCAGCACTGCTACCAGCCTTAACAGCAACAATCTTGCAACCCTTGTTTATAAGACTTTTAGCATGTTTAAGAAGTTTTTGAGGCTGTTTAATATTTTCAATGTAAAGCATTATAACTTTTGAAGATGTTTCAGGATCAAATACTTCATCATGGTATTCCAACAGATCTTCTATTCCAAGTTGTGCAGAATTACCTACTGCCCAGCAGTTATTGAAATGTAATCCTTGTTGTTTGCCTATATCCATTATAAAACAACCTGTTGCACCTGAACCGGTAATAAAATCCACACCTTTCTTAGATGGCTCAGAGAAAGGCTGAGAAAAGATTGCGTGATGATAAGGAGTGAATACACCTGTACAGTTAGGTCCTATCAAACAGCCACCATTTTCTTCTATAACCTTAACCAGTCTGTTTTCAAGTTCTTTACCTTCGTGAGATTCTTCTCCAAAACCTGCAGAGATGATAATAAAGGCTTTTGTCCCTTTTTCTTTTGCAAGCACTTCCACTGTGTGTTCAGCAAACTTGGCAGCAACAGCCAAAACAGCCAAATCAACTTGTGGAAGGTCTTCTACTTGACGGTAGCATTTTATTCCTTGTATTTCATCTGCTTTAGGATTAACGGTGTAAAGGTTTCCTTTAAATCCGCCTTCTTTAATGTTTCTAACCAAAGCACCACCCGGCTTTGTAGTATCATCACTTGCACCAACAACAACTATGCTTCTTGGATTTACAAGTTCTTTTGTTACTTTTGTACCCATATTGTTTTATATTTTTTATATTTATTCAAAAAAAGCTTGAAATGTTTTTAATTCAATTTTGCAAAAATAAAGAAAAATACTGAAAAGACAAGACTTTTTTGTGAAAATATTGCCAAAAATAACCAAAACTTTTCAAACAAAATACTAAGTCTTTGTCTTGCTGAAAAAAGTCTTCGTTTTAGCAAAAAAACATCAACTCTTTTAGGTGTAAAGACTTAGTCTTTTTACCATAAACATCAACTCTTTTTTGAGCTAATACTAATCACTTGAAAAAGAGAAAAGTAGGTGATTGTTTCGCAACAAGCCTACTTCAAGTATTAAGGAACAATTATAATAACTTATATGGCGTAAAAAATTATTATATTCTTTTTATTTATCTACATTTTTGGTTTTCATTTGAAAAGTCTTCACACATTGATTACAACAGTCGCATTTACCTTTTTCACACTCGCATACACTTTCTTTACCTCTAAGTATCTGAACTATTTTCCTCAAGGTAACCAAGCCAACAACAAGCAAAGTCAATATAACCAATAACTCTTGTATCATATTATGAGACTTCCTATTTGATAAACCAAAGTTGAACCAATCCAAGCTAAACATATTGTATATACAACCACAAACAAAGCCCATTTCCATTTACCACTTTCTCCTTTGATAGCAGCAATGGTGGATAGACAAGGCATATACAATAGCACGAATATAAGCATAGCAAAGGCAGAAAGAGGAGTCATATTATTGTGAATTACTTTAGAAATTCTAAGTTCTGTGTCGTTGCTGTCAATATCTCCGTTTTCAATAGCAGAACTCTCATCTGCTGGAGAATAAAGCACTCCCAAGGTTGAAGCAACTATCTCTTTAGCAAAGGCACCGCTGAGCAGAGACACGCTTTGCTTCCATTCAAACCCGCAAGGCTTCATCACGGGTTCTATGGTTTTGCCTATCTTGCCAAGGTATGAGTTTTCCATTTGTTGTTGAGGATTGTTGTAGTTGTTATGGTTAGGATAATATCCTAAAGCCCAAACAAGTATTGAGGCAAATAGAATAATGGTTCCCATTTTTTTTAAGTACTGTTTGCCTTTTTCCCATGTATGACGTATGATTGCTTTACTTGTAGGCATTCTGTAAGGAGGTAGTTCCATAACAAATGGAGTGCTTTCGCCTTTGACAAAGAATTTTGAGAATATCTTCGCCATTATCACAGCCATTATCATACCTAACAAATACAAAGTCAAAAGAATTAAAGCTGCTTTTGAAGGAAAGAAGGCACCAATTAGAATAAGATAGACCGGTATTCTTGCAGAGCAGGACATAAGAGGAATGATAAGCATTGTAATAAGACGAGATTTTCTGTCTTCTATTGTACGTGTAGCCATTATAGCAGGTATATTGCAACCAAATCCCATTATCATTGGAATAAAACTTTTACCATGTAGTCCCATTCTATGCATCAACTTATCCATAATAAAAGCAGCTCTTGCCATGTAGCCACTGTCTTCCATAAAAGAAATGAATAAATATAGTATCAGGATGTTTGGCAAAAAAACAATAACACTGCCTACACCACCAATAACTCCATCTACCAACAAATCTTTGAAAGGTCCGTCAGACATATTGTTACTAACAATATCTCCGAACCATGCGAACAAAGAATCTATCCAATCCATAGGATATTGTCCGATAAAGAAAGTGCAGAAGAAAGTAACAAACATAAACAACACAAAGGCTGGAAAACCCAAGTATTTGTTTGTAACGACATTATCTATCTGTTCGGTTATCTTGTTGATGTTTCTCTTCTTGGATTTCTGATATACTTCTTTTAAAGCACCTCTTATGAATCCGTATTTTGCATCGGTTATCGCTCCTTCAATATCGGTTTTGAATTCTTTCTGATATTTGTCTCTTATTTCGTTTCTCAGCTGAAGTATGTCTCCGTCTTTGTCCTGAGCCTTTATCCTTTGTTCCATTTGGGAGTCGTTCTCCAAAAGCTTTATGGCAAGAAAACGTGAAGACATATCATCTATATATCCGTGTTCATTGAGAGAAGTACGTATAAGTTTTATCCTCTTCTCAATTTCTTCACCATGATTTACGTGAATATGATGAGTAAAACTGTCTTTGCCCTCATATACATCTATTATCTTTTGAAATAATTCTCTAACTCCCTCTCCATTTCTTCCTTTGGTTGGCACCGTAGGACAGCCAAGAAGTTTGCTGAATTGTTCATAGTCAAGACTATCTCCACTTCTTTTCAGTTCATCAAACATATTCAAGGCTATAACCAAACGCAAGTCCATATCCACAAGTTGCATTGTCAGATATAGATTTCTTTCCAAGTTGGATGAGTCCAAGACATTAAGAATAATATCAGGTTTCTTCTCCATTATATGTTTGCGAACATATAGTTCTTCAGGAGAGTAGGCACTAAGGGAATATGTTCCTGGTAAGTCGGTAAGAAGAAAAGTATATCCATTGAAAACAAACTTACCTTGTTTTTCATCAACAGTTACTCCGCTATAGTTACCTACATGTTCGTGAGCATTGGCAGCAATATTGAATATGGAAGTCTTTCCGCAATTAGGATTACCCACCAAAGCAACTCTAATAATCTTAGACTTTTGTTGTGCTAAAGTGTGCATTATTTTTTTTGTGTCTGAATCATAAGAATTGTTTTCTGAAACTATATTATTAGATTCTTCTTTGTCGTTAAAAAGACTTTGCTTGGCTTCTTCTAACGACACCACTTCAACACTCTCTGCATCTTTTCTACGAAGAGAGACTTCAAAGTTCATTATCCGATATTTAATGGGGTCTTTCAAAGGAGCGTTAAGGATTACTTCAATCTCGGTTCCTTGAATGAAACCCATTTCAATAATTCTTTTCCTGAAAGCACCGTAACCCGATACTTTCACAATAACTGCTTTTTCTCCCGTTTTTAGTTCAGATAATAACATATTAGTATCTTCTATCGTTTAGTTTTTATCTTTTAGTTTTGCAAAATTACTCCGACTTTTCATTCCCTACAATACTCTCTTTTGAGTATATTTAATGATAGTCAAAGAATATAAAAAAGACTATTTTTTTTGAATTACTATAGGTTATAGATTGTTTCATAAAAAAAGCACGACGTGAGTCGTGCTCAATAAATTAATTGATAATCAAAAAAATATATTATGAAAATATTAATTTTATTCAATAACAAGTTTCTTTGTTACAACCATATTATTAGCGTATGCTTTTACAAAGTAAGTTCCGTTGTTCAAAGAAGAAACAGGAACATTAACTGTGTTAGCATTTACATTGCTTGTATAGACAACTTGTCCCAAAGTGTTGTAAAGTTCTACCTTAGTCATATTAACTTTAGAAGTAATATTTACATAATCTCTTGTAGGGTTAGGATAAACAACAGTGTTCATAAGTTTTGCCATATCGTTTAAAGAAGAAGAACTTCCATAAACAAATTCTCCGTAAGTGAAATCACCAGCTTCTTGATTTCCATTTACAGCAATAGCCATCCAAACATAGTCTTCACCTTCAATGTATAGACCATCTTCAGCTAAAAGATTTTGGTTGAAAGTTTCATTTACATCATCATATCTATCAAAAGTAAAATAACTTGCATAGTTACCACCTAACCAATATCCTAATAGTTCATATTCGTAACTATCAGCATTTGTCTCAAAGTAGTCAGGATAGTTTTCTATCCAGTAAAGAGCTTCTGCTTGTTCTTCGCACAAGAAATAATATCTTCTTGTATCATTGTTAGGAGTTACAGTCCAATTGATTGTTCCATCTTCTGTGTTATCTACTTTGCTAACTGTAAGAGCTGGTGTTCCAGACCAAACAGATGGGTCTGTAGTGAAAGTATAAGTAATAACAGCAACATCTTCTTCTGTGTCATCAGAAACTAATACGTATATTTCATATTCTGTGTCTCCCCAAAGACCTTGCCATTCTCCTTGTCCATTAGAAGTCTCCCAATAGTCGTAACCATTGTCTAAATAATAGTTAGCTTCATAAAGAAGATATTCTTCCAGTGTAGAAAAATTAGAAGAAGTATCTACAAAGTTCTCTAAAGTGTTTGCTGTAAAAACATCATAATAGAATTTAGTTGCATTTTCACCCATAGTTACATTAAAAGTTAGTTGAAAACCTAAGCTTGCGTCAGAAGATTGCGCTGTAACCTCATTAGCTGTAACTGCTGAAATAGTAGCAGTAGATGTTTTTAATTGAAAATCTTTTGCTGTAAATGTTCCTTTTTTTCCGTCTTTTTTAAGAACTTTTACAGAAGTAGGTTGAAGTGTTCTTGATTTGCTAAGATTTACTTGAGCAAATGTTCCGAATGTCAAGCACAATGCAAGTGCTAATAATGTAATTCTTTTCATCTTTTTGTAATTTTTTGTTTATTAAAATGTTTTTCAAAATTTCAGTCTGCAAAGTTATAATATTTTTTTGAAAAGTTCTATTCTTTTTGTTGAATTTTTTAAAAAAATAGCACACAAAGAAATTTGTGTGCTAAATTATTATAACTAAATAACTAATATTGAATTATTCAATAACAAGTTTCTTTGTTGCTACACCTGCTTTTGTTTGCATTTTTACAACATAGTTTCCTTGTGCAAAGTCAGAAGTGTTGATTGTAACTTGATTTCCATTAACTTTGTTTGAATAAATACATTGTCCTAAAGTGTTGTAGATATCTATTTGTTGTAGTTCAACGCTTGAAGCTACAGTAACCATATCTTTAGTTGGGTTAGGGAATACAGTAGAAAGTTTATTTAACTCTACTTCGCTGATGGAAGATTCCATATCCAAAACAGGATATATGTAAGCAGTAAGATTATCGTTGAATTCCCAAGAAGATTTTACTGAATACCAACCCCAAGAACCATCTTGTGCAGGAGAATAAGATGCTAAATAATCACCATAGCCGCAACCTTCTTCTGTAGTATATACAAATATCCAAGGTTTTGTTGCGTCTAATGTGTTATTGCATGATTCAAAAGTAACTGCTGCATAAAAAAGTCCTGCTTGTGCTGGAGTGGAAAAATGAAATTCTGTCAAGCCTTCAGTGTTAATATCTTCAGCTGTATAAGATGTTTCAGCCAAAATATTACTTAGTTGAGAATCATAAATTCTAACGTAATAAGTAGGATTATCTGTTGCAGAAGTATTACCATTACTCATAGCAATCATTAATCCTGTGATAGTGTATTCTGTTTCATTGCTAAGACCAATTGCTTGTGCTATAGCAGCATCACCATAGATGTTGGTTCCTGTTACATATCCGCCATTATTTTGGGCTGTGTAATAAGTAGCGTTACTAAGTTCTCCACAAGTTTCAGGCATAACATTAATAACTTGCTCTGCCTTTTTAAATCCAAAAGGATTGTTTTCTGTTGATTTTACAGGAGTAGGTCTTTGAGCAAATACTCCAAGTGTTAAGCACAATGAAAGTGCTATTAAAGCGATGTTTTTCATTTTTTTGTTTTTTTTTAATTGTTTTTAATTTTTGTACAATAATATCTTTCGGCTGCAAAGGTATAACAATTTTTCTAATTACAATATATTTGAATTATTTTTTCAAAAAATTAATAAAAAGTGCTAAAAAATAACTTAAAATAAATAAACTTTGTAACTTTGCAGGACTTTTATAAAAGATACAATTTATCATGAATATAGAAAAACGAAACAAGAATTTTATTGACAGAGATAAACTTTATTCTCTGCTTGAAGGAAAAGCACCAAGTGAAACAGAACTTAATAGCATTCTTAATAAAGCCTTAAAACTAAAAGGTCTTTCTTTGGATGATGTTGCAATGTTACTAAAAGTTGAAGACGTTAAGGATATTCAAAAGATAATGGACGTTGCTCACACAGTAAAGGAAGAAATCTATGGCAAACGTCTTGTTTTGTTTGCTCCTATATATACAGGCAACGTTTGTTGTAACAATTGTACATATTGTTCTTTCAGAAAAGATAATCACCTAATAGAAAGAAAAATACTAAGTTTTGAAGAAATAGAACAGGAGACTTCTGCACTTTTGCGACAAGGACATAAAAGAGTATTGCTGATTTGTGGAGAAAACCGCAAGAATGATACAGAATATATGTGTGAAGCAATACGAAGAGTCTATGGAGTAAGAGAACATAACGGAAGAGATTATATAAGAAGAATAAATATAGAACTTGCTCCAATGGAAGTGGAAGACTTTAGAAAACTACACGAACAAAAGATAGGTACTTATGTTTGCTTCCAAGAAACATACGATCCTGTTTTATACAAGAGATTTCACCCAGCAGGCACACCAAAGGCTGATTATGAATACCGTCTTACTGTTATGGATAGAGCTCAAGAAGGAGGAATAAATGATATTGGTATTGGAGCATTATTAGGTTTAGTGGATTATAGATTTGAAGTTCTTGCTATGATGGAACATGCTCATCATTTGGAAGAATGTTATGGAGTTGGTCCTCATACTGTAAGTGTCCCAAGATTAGAGCCAGCAATTGGAGCTCCCGATAGTGAAAATGTACCTAATAGAGTAAGTGATGAAGATTTTAAGAAGTTAGTTGCAATCATTAGAATTGCTCTTCCATATACAGGAATGATACTTTCTACTCGTGAAGGTGCTAAAATGAGAAACGAACTTATTAATTATGGAATAAGTCAGATAAGTGCAGGAAGCCGAACTAATCCTGGAGCATACGCAGAAGAAGAAAGAAACACCGGTTCTCAATTCTCTCTAAGTGATGAAAGAAGTATGGAAGATGTAATCAACAGTTTTATAGATGAAGGCTATATTCCTTCTTTCTGCACAGGATGTTATCGTAAAGGAAGAGTAGGAGAGGACTTTATGGATTTGGCAAAACCGGGTTTGATTAAGCAGTATTGTTTGCCAAATGCTATCTTTACTTTCCAAGAATACTTAAATGATTTTGCAAGTGAAAAAACTAAACAAAGAGGAATGCAACTTATCAAACAGATGTTGCAAGAATATGATCAAAAACAACTTATTCCTAAGATTGAAAACAACCTTAAAGAAATAAATAACGGACAAAGAGATCTTTATTTCTAATTAAACGAAATTAGTTCTATACATATATTTATAAGGGACGAAATTTCTTTCGTCCTTTTTTATTTTAAAGAAATCCTTAAAGCTGAACATCTGCATCAAAAGCATCTTTAAGTTTTGTTACCGCTGGATTATCTTTTATTATAACAAAGAATTTATCCATAGGATTGTAATGTAATTCTTTTCTTTCTTGTGTATCCAGCGATATTTCTATTTTCAAGAATGAATAGGAGAATTTATTTTTTATGGATTGAACGAGTTCTGCTTTGTTTTTTAATAACACCTGTTCATCCATAGAGTTTTTAACAATAAGCTCTATAATGTAATTTTTATTAGACTGTTTTTTAGCATTGGAAAGGGCAAAGAATAAATCTGCTTTTTCCTCATTGGTAGATATAGAAGAAGAGTAGGCCTCAATATAATTTAAAACATCATTAAAATTAAACGGAGTCTCTTCTACTTCATCAATAGGTTTTGGTTGAACACCGCTTACATCTTCTTTGATAGCAAAAGGTGAAGAAAGTTTTTTTCCTAAGATTTTCAGAGTTAAATCTTGTGGGTTACTATCTTTAGGAAGTTCTTTTACAAATTCTTCTTGACGTTGCTGTAAAACATTATTCTCAGGCTTAGAATCTTCTTTTGAAACTTCAATAATTTTGTTTTTATGTTCTGTATTTTGTTCTGAATTTTGCTCTTTATGCTCTTTTTGTTCTGGTTTTTGTTCTTTTTGTTGAATAACAGGGGTAATTACTTCGCTATTGGTTTTTTTTTTTCAGCCATTTTATTCATCACGTTGCACATCTTCAATAGCATAAGTTCAATACATAATCTCTTGTTATTAGATATTCTGTACTCCTGTGCAGCCTTGTTTGCAAAATCCAAACATCTTAAAAGAAACAAAGTCGGTGTCTTTTGGCATTGGTCAATATACCTTTGTTGTATAGCAGAAGGAACATCCAAAAGTTGAATTGTTTGAACATCTTTTCCAACAAGAAGATTTCTAAGATGAGATGCAAGTCCTTCGGTGAAAGTATCTCCTTGGAAACCTTTGGTTAAAACTTCGTCAAATAACAAAAGGGTATTGCTAATATCGCCTGTAAGAATATAATCCACAAACTTAAAGAAATAGTCATAGTCT
This sequence comes from uncultured Bacteroidales bacterium, assembly GCA_900314725.1. Lineage (GTDB taxonomy): Bacteria > Bacteroidota > Bacteroidia > Bacteroidales > P3 > Scybalousia_A. Next base: position 24,249 of record OMWJ01000002.1, on the reverse strand, counting down.
AAAATATTCAAAGAAGAAACAACTGCATCATAAGTAAGATTGCCATCTGTGAAAGACACCAAAAGGTCAAACATAGACAAAGCATCTCTTAATGCACCATCAGACTTAGAGGCTACGACATCAAGAGCAGCCTTTTCATACTTAACATTTTCTTTTTTTGCTATATATTCTAAATGAGTAGATATATCGTTAGCAGTTATTCTATGGAAATCGAATATTTGACAACGAGAAAGAATAGTAGATAATACTTTATGCTTTTCTGTGGTTGCAAGAATAAACTTTGCATACTTAGGTGGTTCTTCTAAAGTTTTCAAAAAGGCATTAAAAGCAGCAGTAGATAACATATGAACCTCATCAATGATGTATATTTTATATTTTCCATTCATTGGAGGAATATTAACCTGCTGCACCAACTCACGAATATCATCTACTGAGTTATTAGATGCAGCATCTAATTCTATAATATTGAATGATGAACCTTTGTTAAAACTTTGGCAAGACTCACATTCATTACATGCTTCTGTGTCTTTTGTTAAATTGGTACAATTTATTGTTTTTGCCAATATACGAGCGCAAGTTGTTTTACCAACACCACGTGGTCCGCAAAAAAGAAAAGCCTGTGCTAATTGATTTGTTGCAATTGCATTTTGAAGAGTTGAAGTAATATGTTGCTGACCTACAACTGAAGCAAAAGTTGTAGGACGATACTTTCGTGCAGATACTATATAATTACTATTTTCTTCAGCCATTACAGATATTTTATCAATTTTTTGCTATTCTCATTATTTCTCAAACGATTCAAGGCTCTTTCTTTGATTTTTCTTGCTCTTTCTTTCGTTATGTTTTCCGTTGATGCAATTTCTTCTAAAGTTTTTCCGTGCGTACATCCTATTCCAAAGAACTGGAAAATAATTCTACGCTCCAAAGGATTAAGAGTTGCAACTATCTCTTTAATGTCTTTTTGTAAAGATTCTTGCATTACGTTGTCATCTGGCTGTTCAGCATCCTCAGGTTGAAGAATATCTATTAAATTAGTATCATCTTCTTCTGATAAAGGTGCATCTACACTTAAAACTCTACTACCAGCAGAAACTGTTTCATGAAGTTTGTCTTCGGAGATGTTCATAGCATCTGCAACTTCTTCCTCTGAAGGTTGTCTTTCATAGAGTTGTTCAAGTTTTGCACGTTCTTTCTTCACCTTATTCAACATTCCGACTTGATGTAATGGCAATCTCACCATACGAGACTTGTCAGCAATGGCTTGAAGTATGCTTTGACGTATCCACCACACAGCAAAACTGATAAACTTAAAGCCTCTTGTTTCATCAAATCGCTGAGCTGCTTTTATAAGTCCAATGTTTCCTTCGTTGATAAGGTCTTGCAGAGACAGACCTTGATTTTGATATTGTTTTGCAACAGAGACAACAAATCTCAAATTACTCTTTACTAATTTATCAAGAGCGACCTGATCCCCATTCTTTATCCTTTGTGCAAGGATAACTTCTTCCTCAGGCGTAACCATTTCTTCTTTACTTATGTCTTGCAAGAACTGGTAAAGGGAATTACTGCTTCTATTGGTTATAGACTTAGATATTTTTAGCTGTCTCATAAATTGCAAAAATATTTTGTGCAAATTTAGACACAAATATCTGTATAGAAAAACGAATTAAAACAAAGTTATTAACTTAAAATTGTTGATTTCTAACCAAAATTTTGAAAAGTAAATATTTATCTAAGTAATATGCCTTAATATTTTTGTTTTTGATTCTATCTTTTTGATAATCGTGAAAATAAAAATAGGGAAGAAAAATATTTTTGCTTCCCTATATTATAAAAACAAGTATAAAATAAGTATAAAATAAATAGCTTTTATCCCAAATATGATTTTAATATAGAACTACGAGAAGTTTGTTTTAAACGTTTTATTGCTTTTTCTTTAATTTGTCTAACTCTTTCTCTTGTTAAATCAAATTTTTCACCGATTTCATCTAAAGTCATAGGAGTATAACCATCTAAACCAAAAAACATTCTTATAATATCGGCTTCTTTTGGTGAAAGAGTGGAAACTGCACGGTTGATTTCGGTCTTCAAACTCTCATACATCAATTCACTTTCTGGTGTTGTATCCTCATCAGAACGCATAAAGTCATACATAGTATTGTCTTCGTCATTAGCCAAAGGAGCATCCATAGACAAATGTTTTCCAGAATGACGCATACTTTCTCTTACTTCGTTATCAGGAATATCCAATGTGGCAGCAACTTCTTCATAATTAGGAGTACGTTCATATTCTTGCTCCAACTTAGCAAAGGCTTTATTTATCTTATTCATAGAGCCTATCTTATTTAGAGGCAGACGAACAATACGACTTTGTTCTGCTAATGCCTGAAGTATGCTTTGACGTATCCACCACACAGCGTAGGAAATAAACTTAAAGCCTCTTGTTTCATCAAAACGTTGTGCAGCTTTAATTAAGCCAACATTTCCTTCGTTAATAAGGTCTGGCAATGACATTCCCTGATTTTGATATTGTTTTGCGACTGAAACAACAAATCTAAGGTTAGCTTTTGTCAGTTTATCCAATGCTGCTTGATCTCCCTGCTTAATTTTTTGTGCTAAAACTACTTCTTCTTCTGGAGTAATCATTTCCAAACGACCAATCTCTTGAAGATATTTATCTAAAGAAGTAATTTCTCTATTGGTTAATTGCTTAGATATCTTTAATTGTCTCATAATATAATTAACATACAACTATTTTTCAGGTAATATTACGTTAAAATTGTAAAAATGTTGCATAAAACAAGAAAAAAAATAATTATTTCAAAATAAAAATGTGCTTTTTTGAGTTTATAAGTTATAATTTTAAGAAAAAAAGTAAAATGAGAAAAAAAAATATCCTTGCTTTTATAAGTATATTATTAGTTGTTTCGCAATGGCTTTTCGTTTCTTGTGTTAGAGACGAAGACTATATAACAGATAGCAGTGTTGTTCTAAAATTTTCTCAAGACACTGTAAGTTTTGATACTATTTTTACGACTGTAGGTTCTGTTACCAAAAGAGTAACCGTCTATAATAAGGAATCAGATGCTGTAAAAATAAACTCAATAACCTTAGGTGGTGGTGCAAATTCTTATTATAGAATAAATGTAGATGGCAATCCTAACCTTGTAGCCAAAAATATAGAGATACCAGCTAAGGATAGTATAAGTATATTTGTGAGAGTTGAGTTAGATGTCAATAATCAGAACAATCCATTGCTTGTTCAGGATTCCATAATCCTTTCTTTTAATAACAAACAACAATATATACAACTTTTGGCATACGGTCAAGATGCTTATTATCACAAACCTTCTAAACATACATTTAATATAGGAGGAGAAAATGTTGATATAAACTGTTCATTAGCCAATGAGGAATCTTCTCCTCTTGGTTCTGGAGTAGAGATAAGCGGAACAGATATTACATGGAAAACAGATAAGCCTCACGTTATTGTTGGCACGTGTGTAGTAGCTGGGAATTATACTCTTAAACTTCAAGATGGTAACAAAATATACGTATCTAATGGTGGAGATTTAACCGTTCTTAATGGAAGTTCTCTCCATTCAACAGGAAGTGTAAATGAACCGGTGGTAATTACTTCTATTAGAACACAAGGACGTTACTCTGACATTGCAGGACAGTGGACTGGCGTGTATCTTTCTGCGGGCTCTAAGAACAATATTATCAATTACACAACAATAAAGAATGCTACTATTGGACTAACTGTTGATACTTGTGTTACTCAGGCAATAAACGATAACAGTTTTACTGCTCCTACTCTAAAAATAGAAAATTCTAAGATAGAAAACTGTTCCCTTATTGGATTATATGCAAGAGGTGCGGTTGTGGAAGGTTATAATCTTATCATACAGAACACAGGTTCTTACACAGTAGGTTTGGCTATGGGAGGAAACTACAGGTTTGTCTATTGTACTTTCGCAAACTATTGGAGTAGCAACTCAACAAGAAACGATGCTGTATTGGTTTTGAATGATTGGTATGAAGCTTCGGGAGGTGCAAAAATAATAAGAACGCTTTACAATGCAGAGTTCTACAATTGCGTTATTTATGGCAATTCCGCTAAAGATGAAGTTGAGTTTGATTTACAAGAAACAGAAAACATAAACTATAAATTTGACCATTGTTTGATAAAGACTTCTGCTTTCAACAACTCAAAATCTTTCAGCAAAGACTGTATTTTCAATATAGACCCTTTGTTTAAAGACCCATATAGCAACGATGTTACTCCAATGGAAAACTCTCCTTTGATAGCTAATGCTGATGCTAATTGGAATTACATAGTTTATACAGATATTTTCAATAACTATAGGGGATCTTATCCAACAATTGGAGCCATAGAGTACGTTGCCACCAATAACTACTTAGCAAGAAAAAGAAGATAATTATGAATAACGAAGAAAAAACATACAAACAAGCCTATCAAGAGTTGCAAAACATTCTCAAGGACTTAGAAAACAACGAAACAGATGTTGATGTTTTGTCTGAAAAGTTGCAGCAAGCCAACGAACTGATAGAATATTGCAAACAAAGACTTGCAAAAATAGAAGTAGATGTTGATAAACTTATAAAGGAAATAGAAGCCCTTTAATTCTTATTCTGCTTTTGTTTCTCAGCTTTCTCTTTATTTGGCGTTTTATTAAACTCCTTATCAAGAAATTCTTGCAAAAAGTGAGCGGTTACACCATGTGTTATGCTACCTTCTTGTGCTATGGAAATTTTTCCTGTCTGCTCGGATACAATAACAGCAATGGCATCTGTATTTTCTGTAACACCAAGTGCAGAACGATGTCTTAACCCCATAGAAAGAGGAATATTATGAGAATGAGAAACAGGAAGAATACAACGAGCAGCTTGTATTTTTCCATTGTCTATAATTACCGCACCATCATGTAAAGGTGTGTTCTTAAAGAATATTGTTTCCAATAATTGAGATGATAAATCGCTTTTAAAAATTTCACCTGTTTGAATAATATTCTCTAATTTGTTTTCTCTACAAAAAATCATCAAAGCACCTGTATAGGATGATGACATGTGCGAGCAAGCTTGAACGATAGCATTTGTGTCCAATTGTTTTTCGTTTTCAGAAGAATATTTCCAGAATAGAAATTTTGCACCTCGTTTTGTAAGACTTTTAGAACCTATAAGAATAAGGAATTTACGTATTTCAGGTTGGAACAAAATAATAAGAGCCAATACCCCTAAGGATATAAATTGTCCAAATATCTCACTCAGTATTGTCATCCCTAAAAGAGAAACTACTTTCCAAACAATATAAAGAATGAAAAAGCCTACAACAATACTGATTGCGTTTGTCCCTTTCAACAACTTGAAAAGGAAGAACAGCAATATAGCCACAAGAACAATATCCACAAAATCTATGATTGTGAATTTAGGCAACTCTTTTAAAATATCCAACAGTATCATATTCCTTCGTATTAAATTATAGTTTTAAAAATATTCTGCAAATCCAGAATACCAAACAAACTTAAAGCAGTAATAACTATTACAAATATTATTACAATTCTTATTATTTTTTCGCCTTTCTTTAATGCGTATCTGTCAGCAATCCATGTTCCTATTATCATTCCTATAGAATGTATAAGACCATAAAGCCAATAATTCAAATCAACTCCACCTTTGGCAAAGAAAACAGTGATTGCAACTACGGTATAAAGAAACATAATAAAAAGTTTTGCGGCGGCAGTCTTAATCATATCATAACCTAATATCATAGACAAGGCTGCAATCAATAAAAAGCCGGTTCCCGCCTGAACAAAACCGCCATAGAAACCTATACCCACAAAAATAGGGAAGAAAATCAAGTACTGTTTTAAAGATAGTTTTCTTTCTCCTTTGTCGCTTTGTTTTTCTTGAACAAAAAGGAAAATAATCATAACTAAAAGTATGATTCCTAAACAAAAAGAGAAGACTTCTTCACTAATACTTACCGCAACCAAGGAGCCAAACAAAGCCCCCAACATCACAGGCAAAGCGTATGGAAAAACTTCTTTGATTTTAAACAGACCTTGTCTTAGAAATAAGGCGGAACCAAAAGCATCTTGCAATAGCACTCCAACACGATTGACTGCATTTGCTCCTTGTGATGGTAGTCCTATTGCAAGATACAAAGCAATACTAACTATCGTACCCCCTGCAGAAAGTGTATTGATAAATCCTACAAGGATACCAGATAGTATCAGTATGATTATTAATGAAACAGTCAAGTTAATTGTTTTTCTTTATTGTTGGTTGAGTGAAAAGTTTATCTCTCTTTTCTTTCTCTTTTGCTTCCAATGTCATTTGAATTTGTTCAAATTTCTTTTCAGCTTCTTTTAGTTTAAGAACTCCCTGAGGTTTTATTATTTCTTGAAACTTCATAAGATAATGATGAGTGATATCAAATCTTATTTTTTCCATTTCTAAAGACTTATCTAAAATCATCTTTGCCTCATCTTCTGATAATAGCAACAAATCATTTTCTTTAAGTGCCTTAGGATTTTGAGAGAAAACCTTGTTTTGAATTTCGGCTATTTCAAGTTCTGTTTTAAACATTTCTGCATCGTAGTTTTTATATACCTCTAAAAACTTATCTCTTAGATCTCCCTCCAAATTCAATTCTTTACACAAAATATCTTGCTTCATAGAAAACATTTTGTCGTGTTTTTTCTCCATTTCCTTAACATCAAACTTAGCACGTCTGTCAAGAATTTCTTTCTTGTCTTTTCTTGGTTTAACCATTTCTTTTTTATCACCGCCCTTTTTTATTGTTTTGTCCTTCTGAGCGAAAGAAGGTATGGCTAATATCATACAAGCAGCCATTAATACAAATACTTTCTTCATCTTTTTATGTTTTTAATTGGTTATTATTTATAACATATCAAATTTCATTCCAATAAACCACCGCCCCGGAACAACTATCTTGTTTTGCTCCTGTAACAGAGGCTAAACAATTCACCTCTTTTCTCATCCTTTTCACTCCAAGGAAAGCAAATATCAATGCTTCTTTGAAATCTATGGTTGTCTTGTCAGGTATGATTATATTCTGTAGAGTTTTTTCTCTCAATTTTTCAATAAGGAAATCATTATAAGCTCCTCCTCCTGTAACGAGCGTAGAGCCTTTGATGTGTTTTGCCATTTGTACAGCAATATGTTCTGTATATGTCGCAAGCAAATCCTCAACTCTAAGAGGAAAGTTTGATAAAATGGGAAAGATATTCTGTTTTACCCATTCTTTACCTAAAGATTTTTGTACATTATCCTTATAATAGGGCAGGGTATTCAAAGTATTTAATAGGGTCTCGTCTATCCTACCTTTTCTTGCCAACATTCCTCTGTCATCAAAGCTCTTTCCAAGCATAGAAGCCAAATAGTTCAACACCATATTCACAGGACAGATGTCGTATGCCTTGCGTTTGAACTTGTCTTCGTAGGATATATTGGAAAAACCACCAAGATTCAAACAATAGTCATAGTCTCTGAAAAGAAGTCTGTCTCCTATAGGTACCAAAGGAGCTCCTTGTCCTCCTAAGGCTACATCTAATGAACGGAAATCTCCAACAACTGTGGTTTTAGCCTCAGAACATAAAGCACTGATGTTGCCTATCTGAGTTGTGAATCCTTTATCTGGCTGATGAAATATTGTCTGTCCATGAGAAGAAACAAAATCTACTTGAAGGTTGTTATCTTTTAGAAAATTATAGGCTTGTTTGCCAAAATATTTTCCTAAATAGAAATCCATATAGGAAAGATATTCTGGAGCAGAATGTTCGCTTAAGAGTATCTTTTCTTTCAGTTCGTTGTTATAAGGTATGGTCATAGCCTTAGGGATAGAGTATTGCCAAACATCATCTTTTATTTCAAATTCGCAATACGCTAAATCCAATCCGTCCAAAGACGTTCCCGACATCAAACCTAAAACTTTATAGAACATCTATCAAAACCTCCATTTTTGTTGCCCTTGAACCCTTGATTAATATAAGAGAATTGTTTATATTTTCTTGCTTTAAATATTCGCTTGCTTCATTAGAAGAGTCAAAATATTTTATTCTTTCATCTAAATTCGCAAACTCTTTATATTCTTCTCCAACAAGTATAATCTCTTTTAAAGACATTGTCTTTAATTTCTTTACTATATTATGATGTTCATCCCGACTTACAGCACCCAATTCTTTCATTGCTCCAATAAAAACTCGTTTATCTTCTGAATGGATTTTCTCAAAAGCTTCTAAGGCAAATTTACATGAAGACGGATTAGCGTTGTAGCAATCTAATATCAGGGTATTTTTTTGAGTTTTTTGAATCTGAGAACGATTGTTTGTTGGTTGATATTCTTCTATTGCTTGTTTTATATCCGTTAAAGGCACATTGAAATACTTCCCTACAACTACGGCAGCTAAAATATTATATGCATTGAAAGAACCTACAAGACAAGAGTTAATCTTCCTTCCTTCTATCTCTATAGATGCAAAAGGAGAGTCTGCGTTTATCATTTTTGCAAAAATATCTGCTGACTTGTCATTCAAAGAATAAGTAGTTTTGTTTTGAATTTGCTGTTTTCTTAGACCTTCATCGTCATAATTGACAAATACTTTTCCTTTTTGTTTGTCTATATATCTGTATAGTTCTGTCTTTGTTTTTAAAACACCTTCTTTGGAGCCAAATCCCTCTATATGTGCTGTTCCTACGTTTGTCAAAAGACAGCAAGTAGGTTCTGCTATATTACATAACTCATCAATATCTCCAATATGTGATGCTCCCATTTCAATGATTGCTATCTGGGTATCTGCTCTAAGGTTTAGAAGAGTAAGCGGTACGCCTATCTGATTGTTTAGATTGCCAACGGTCGCAAGAACATTGTATTTTTTTGCAAGAACTTGATGAATAAGTTCTTTGGTTGTTGTCTTGCCGTTTGTTCCACTTATGGCAAAGACAGGAATATCAAATTGTTTTCTATAATAATTGGCAAACTTTTGAAGAAACTTTAAACTATCCTCAACCAATATAGTCCTTTGGTCAATATAATAGTTGTTGTCATCTATTATCACCATGCTTGCTCCTTGTTCCAAAGCCATAGAAGCAAATGTATTGCCATTAAAGTTTTCTCCTTTCAGTGCAACAAAAATACTTCCTTGTTGAACTTTTCTTGAATCTGTCGTAAGAAGATAAGATTTCTGATATTCTTCTAAGACTTGTTGCAACAGATTATTGTCTATTTTATGTATTTTTGAATTATGTTCCATATCAGTTCCGATGTTTTATCCCAAGTAAAAAAATCTGCTCTTTGTAATCCTTTATCTATAAGGTCTTGTCTAAGCTGTCTGTCATTGTATATTGTTGTCATTGCATCGCATATTGCATTGTCATCGTATGGATCAACGACCAAGGCTGAATCTCCAACTATCTCAGGCATTGAAGTAAGATTAGACGTAATAACTGCTGTCTTGCTTTCAAAGGCTTCAATAATAGGTACTCCAAAACCTTCAAAAAATGACGGGAAAACTAATCCTAAAGAAGCACAGGCAATGTTGTATATCTCTTCCTTTGAAATTCTACCCGTGAATACAACATCTTGCTTATATTTCATTGCATTGTAGGTGTCTTCTATTTCTCCCTGCCACCATTTTCTATTTCCTATTATGACAAGTTTTGTCTTGTTGTCTTTACCTTTCTGCCTTTGTTTAAACAAGTCAAAAGCACGGAATATGCCCGTAAGGTTCTTTCTCTTAGATATTGCCCCAACAAAATAAAAATACTCTTCTCCTGAGGTATATTTTTGTTTTGTGGCTACAATATCGCTTTCCTTTTGCTTAGTGTCGCAAGCATTAGCAGCAGAATATACGACTGATATTTTATTTTCTTCAATATTCAGAGTATTGATAATGTCTTTCTTGCTGTACTCTGAGACTGTGGCAATACTGTCCGCTTTTTTTGCATTAAGAGGGAAATACTTCAGGAAATATTTTTGATGACTTTTGTTTCCAATAAAAGAATTGTCATGCAGAAAATTCAAATCATGCACCGTACAAATCAAGGGAATACCACTTGTTTTGGGTAAGTAATTCTCAGGAGAAAAGAATATGTCTATCTTGTATCTCTTGCAGTACAAAGGAAGCAAGTAATCAAAGTATATCTTCCAAAGTATAGGATGTCGTGCTTGCAATGGGATAACAACAGGTTTGACATTATCTGAAAAAACAAAATCTTGACTATAGGGTCTGTCAAAGAAAAAAACAAACTCGTGTTCCTTGTGAAGAGTTGTCATCCTTTTAAGAGTTTGAAAGGCAAAATAACCTATGCCTTCCAACTTCCCATCTATAAGCAAACGTGTATTAACTCCTATTCTCACTTGTCTTGTAGTTAAATATTAGTTCATCAATATTGATAACGAACAAGTGTTGATTATATTTTACAAGATAGAGATTAATAACTTTACTTTTGATGAAAAAAGACTTGGTTTAAAAAAATTAACTCTTGATGTTTAGGGTGTAAAGAGTTGGTTTTAATTTTTTAAAACCAACTCTTTTTTTAACAAGAAAAGGACGATATTTTTCATATCGTCCTTTTTTATTTAGAAACAAAGATTCGTATTTTAGTAGCCGAAGATTTGTTCAAGAGAAAGTTTGCTAACATTACCAAAGGCTTTCAAACCTTCCATATCTATTTCGTCTTCATTGCCAAGAACAACGATAGTACGTTTCTTACCTTTGATGTATTTCTTGTTGAAGTCCAAAACATCATCAAGTTTCAAAGTCTTGATTGCGTTGTATTCTTTTTCTTGCCAACCATTCTCCAATCCCATCTTATGAGTATAAAGATAAGAAGAGATGATACCCATCTTGCTTGTGCGAGAAGTTTTGTAAGAAGATATTAGGCTTTGTTTTGCTATATCAAAATTCTGTTGTGATACAGGCATATTTTCAAATAAGTCTGTGAAAGCACTCAAAGCGTCTATAAGTTTGTCGTTTTGTGTACCGATGTGAGACATATTCATATAGTGGTTTTCTTTTTCAGAAGGGCTAACAAAATATGCAGCAGCAGAATAAGCCAATGAACGTTTTTCTCTTATCTCTTGGAAAACAATACTGTTCATACTTCCACCAAAGTATTCGTTATATAAATCTACTCTTGGAGTAAGGTTTTGATTGAATATCTCGTCTATGGTTGTAAGTTGTCTGCAAAGTGATTGTTTTGCGTTGTAATTAACGAATAAGACTTTGTTTTCTTCTGTAGGTAGATAATCATAGTTTCCTTGTTTGATAAGCATTGACTTTTTGTTGCTTACTTTATGCTTTTTGTCTATAAGTTTGATAACATCTTTCATTTTCATATTACCATAGAAAAGAACAGTCTGTTTTTGTTCAGTCATTTGTTTAAGAGTCTTTACAACCATATCGGCAGACAAAGAGTTGATTTCTTCGTCAGTAGGAGTGTATTTCAAACCTTCTTGACCAAAGTTACCATAAGAAACTAAGCGTTGGAAAATTCTGTTTTGATTAGCCTTAGCATCATTACGTGATTTAAGGATGTCAAGTTTTACATTTTCTATAACATCATCAGAGATTTTAGGGTTATTAAGTATGTCTTCAACAATATCCAATGCTTTTTCCATGTTTTCTGTTAAACCTTCAAGAGAAACTGTGCAGTATTCACCACCACCCATAGATATATTGTAATCACAAGCTATGTCATACATTTCTCTTTTTATCTGAGCAAGAGAACGATTGGTGCTTTCAAGATAATCTGTAGCATAGTTGCATACTGAAGCCATTTTATTATAACGGTATCCGAAATCATAACGGAAACTAAGTTGGAATCTGCCATTTTGTTTGTTTTCTACGTAAAGAACTTCACTGCCTTTGCTAAGTTTTCCTTTTTGCATATCTTTTTCATAGTTTACAAACACAGGCTCAATTTCTTTAACCTTCATATTCTTTACCTCAGTTAAGAAAGGACTTTCTACATCTCTATTCATATATACAGGAGTGATGGCTGGCTTTTCAACCTTCTTAACGTCCTTTGGTTCGCCTTGACGTTTGTAGATAACTACATAATTATTGTCTTTGAAGATACGTTTTGCGAAATCTATAAGTTCTTTCTTAGTTACTTTAGACATTTGTTCAGTTTCATTGACTGCATCTTGCCAATCTTGATGAGCAAGATAAGCAGAAATAATGCTCATGGCACGATTTTCGTTGCTTTCTAAACCTTTCATTTCATCAAGTTTAAGGTTGTTTATAGCAGCAGTAAGAAGACTCTCATCCCAATTACCAGATTTAAAAATATCTATTTGTTCCAAAAGAAGATCTTTTACTTCGTCAAGAGTTTGTCCTTGCTTTGGCATACCGACAAGCAAGAAAGCAGAATAGTCATTCAAAGCACTAACACCACTTCCTGCATACATTGTGAGTTGTTTTTGATTGATGTTTTCATCTATCAAACCACAACTACCGTTGCTAAGTATTCTATCCATAAGAGAGGCAAGTAAAACATCTCTGCTTCCGTTTCCAGCATCAATACGGAAACCTATTCTGATGTTTTCTGCATCCAAGCCCCAAACATCAACTTTCTTTACTTCAGTAATAGCAGGTTCTTTGATAGGTTTGAACTCTGGAACTTTCTTAGCAGGTATTTTTCCAAAATATTTGTTGATAAGTTTTATTGCTTCATCAGGATTAAAGTCTCCACTCATAGCAATACAATAGTTGTTTGGAACATAATAGTTTTCAAAGTGCTTTTTGATATTGTCCAAAGAAGGATTTTTTAAGTGTTCTATTGTTCCTATTGTTGTTTGAGTTCCGTATGGGTGATTAGGATAAAGAGCAAGGTTTAAAGCTTCATATACTTTTCTTCCATCGTTAGCCATACCCATGTTCTTTTCTTCATAAACAGCCTCTAACTCTGTGTGGAATAGACGGAAAACAGGGTCTGCAAATCTGTCTCCTTCAACTTTCAACCAGCGTTCCAACTCATTTGAAGGTATGTCTTCTTGATAAACCGTCATATCATTAGATGTGAATGCGTTGGTCCCTTGAGCGCCTATCATAGACATCATTTTATCATACTCATTAGGGATAGCATATTTGGAAGCTATGTAAGAAACAGAGTCTATTTGATGATAAATCTCAGTTCTTTTTTGAGGGTCTGTAGTATGATTATATACCTCATACAAACGTTCTATTTCTTTTATGTATTTTTGCTCTTCTTGCCAATTAAGAGTACCAAAAGAAGTTGTTCCCTTGAACATTAGGTGTTCCAAATAGTGAGAAAGACCTGTAGATTCTGCTGGGTCGTTCTTACTACCAACTCTTACGGCAATGTAGGTTTGTATTCTTGGAACATCTTTATTTACTGAAAGAAAGACTTCCAAACCATTGTCCAAAGTATAGTGAATAACATTCATAGGGTCATTCTTATACGTTTGTTTCTTGAAATTTTGGGCATTAACTGTGAAAACTGCAAAAAGCATAGCCATCAACATAATGCCACTAATAAGTAATTTTTTCATGTTGATAAGGTTTTTATAATATTAATAAATTTATTTATTTCTTTTTTAGTTCTACTTTGTAGTAGGAAGTATTTGACGTGCTGCTGGCTTAGGAAGATTGATTGTATCACAACCATTAACACAACCTCCAGGACAAGACATAACTTCAATAAAGTTACCTGGTGCTTCTCCTTTCTTTGCCCACAGTTTCAAATCTCTTATGCTTTGCTTTGTCAAACCATCTATAACCACATCGTTGATTATTTCTGGATTCTTTGCTGTTGCTTTTACAGAAGCAGTAACTCCTGCTACCATTGCAAAACCTCTACCGTGTCCAAGAATAGTGCTGTCCAAAACAGTTTCTTCCAAAGAAGCAATATCTATTTCTGAAGCTTTGAACAAGGCATCCAATTCTTCGTATGAAAGAACGTAATTCACATCCGGATTAGAATGGCATTCGCTTCTTTTTCCTACACAAGGAGAGACAAAGACAAGGACTGCATCTTTTTTAGTCTTTCTTAGCCATTGAGCAGTATAACCCATAGGTGTTAAAGCATCAGAAACGTATGGCTGAATTTCTGGGAGGTGTTTCTTATATAGTTCTCTCCACGCTGCACAACAAGAAGTGGTCATAAACTTTTCTCCTTTTTCCATACGTTCTTCAAACTCTTTGGTTTCGTTTTCTGTTGTCATATTAGCACCTTTTGCTACTTCTACAACGTCAGAAAATCCGAGTTTTTTAATCGCAGTAAGGACTTTCCCGTATGGCTGATTGAACTGTCCTCCTAAAGACGGTGCTACCATAGCAATAACTTCTTTCTTCTGTTTTATTGCATTCATTATCTCAAACATAAAACTCTTCTCAAAGATAGCTCCAAATGGACAAGCCACCATACATTTTCCACAATAGATACATTTTTCTGGGTCTATGTGTTCAACGCCGTCTTCACGCTTGCTTATTGCTCCTACAGGACAAGCTTCTTCGCAAGGAACAGGTTGAAATATGATAGCATGATAAGGACAAGCCTGCATACATAAACCACAGTTGATACATTTTTCTGTGTCAATGTGTGCTTGGGAATTTTCATGCTTTATCATCGCTCCTTTCTTGCATGCGTATGTACAAGGATGTGCAATACAAGAACGGCATAAATTTGTAACAATATAAGAACTTTTAACACAAGAAGAACATGCTTCATCTACAACAGTTAGCATTACTTCTGTACTTTTTTCTCTTTTTTTGGCAAGTTGAACATAATGAGAAAGATTATCAAACTCATCAACTTCATCATCAACATTGAAACCAAGTATAGCCATTGTTTTATACTTTGCTTCCGCTCTTGCTTTGTGAATACAACAACGTGTATGTTCAGTTTTTTTACTGTACATATCAAAAGGAAGACGGTCAATTTTCTCTTCTATGTTGCCATCACAAATCATCTTTGCTAACATCTGAAGAATGTATCTTCTTATTTCTACTACATTATTATATGTTGCCATCGTTTTCTCTTTTTTTTACTTCTTTTTGCTACTACTAACGCAAAAATTACTATAAAATTATAACTTACTTTAAAATATTTTTGTATTTTTGCAAACCTTAATAATAACGAAAAAACACTTTATAGGGTTATAATAAAATTTTAAATGGAACAAAGTTTTATTGCGAACATAGAGAAATCTATTATAAATTATTGGGACAGACCTGCTTTGAGTGATTATAAAAAGGAGGCTGTAACTTACGGGGAAGTCGGAAAAAGAATAGCACGCTTACATATATTATATGAACATTGTGGAATAAAGCAAGGTGATCATATAGCAATTTGCTCAAGAAATTGTGCTTCTTGGGCTATTGCTTATTTTTCTGTGCTTAGTTATGGTGCTGTTGCAGTTCCGCTTCTACATGAATTTAAACCTCAGAATGTAGAACATTTAGTCAATCATTCAGAAGCAAAACTGTTGATTGTTGGTGATGTTGTTTGGGAAGGAATAGAAGCAGACAACTTACCAAATGTTAATGCAGTAATACAAATGCAAGATTTTAAACTTGTGTATTGTAAAGACGAAGTTTTTAGACAAGCATACGAAGATTTGGATAATCTTTTCCAAGAAAAATATCCTAATGGTTTTAGCGTAAATGATGTAAAATACAGAAGAGAAAATCCTGAGGATTTAGCATTAATTAATTATACTTCTGGAACTACTTCTATGAGTAAAGGTGTTATGATACCTTATAGAGCATTAACAGGAAACCTTAACTTTGCTTCAAGGGTTATAACCAATCTTAATGAGTACTCCAATAGTATTTCTATGCTTCCTTTGGCTCACATGTATGCTATGAGTTTTGAACTTTTGTTTGAATTCGTAGCAGGTACTCACATACATTTCCTAACACGTGTTCCTTCTCCTAAGATAGTAGCACAAGCTTTTGCAGAAATCAAACCTGATATCATTATCTCTGTTCCTCTTATCATAGAGAAGATATACAAAACCAAATTAAAGCCTATCTTGGATAAAAGGATGATGAGATCTTTGCTTAGAACACCATACATAAACAAGATGCTTTTGAAACGTATTCAGAAGTCTTTGCATGTTTCCTTTGGCGAGCGTTTTTATGAGGTTATTATCGGAGGAGCAGCAATGAATGGAGAAGTAGAAGCGTTCTTAAAGAAAGTAGGTTTTCGCTACACTATTGGTTATGGAATGACAGAATGCGCTCCTATAATTTGCTATTCTGATTGGAAGGAGACAAAACTTTATTCTTGTGGAAAACCTGTAAAGGAAATGGAACTAAAAATAGATTCTCCAGATCCAGAGAAAATACCTGGCGAAATTATTGTCAGAGGACAAAACGTAATGCTTGGCTACTATAAAAATGAACGTGCAACAAATGAAACCCTTGTTGATGGCTGGCTACACACAGGTGATTTGGGAATAATAGATAAAGATGGCTACGTATTCATTAAAGGAAGAATAAAGAATATGATACTTTCTTCCAACGGTCAAAATATTTATCCTGAAGAAATAGAAGACAAACTTAACTCAATGGTTTATGTTAATGAAGCCTTGGTTATGGAAAAAGAAGGAAAGATAATCGGGCTTGTTAATTTAGACCAAGAGAGAATAGATATAGATGGTTTGGATAGAAAAAGTATTGATGAGATTTTAGAACAAATACGAGTAGAAGCAAACAGTGAGTTGCCTGCTTACGAACAAATTTCCAAACTGTACATTCAACCTGAAGAGTTTGAAAGAACTCCTAAGCGTAGTATAAAACGATATATGTACACTCACAGATAGGATGCTGTGCCTTATGGAAGCAAAGCAAAGGATAGAAGATTTAATCAATAGGCTCAACAGATATTCATACGAATACTATGTCTTAGACCACCCTTCTATAGATGATATTAGTTTTGACAATCTCTTAAAAGAATTAGAGAGTTTGGAAAAACAATATCCTCAGTATGCTTTGCCAGATAGTCCGACTCAAAGAGTAGGAGGGGAGATAAATAAGGACTTTAAACAGGTTGAGCATGCTTTTCCTATGCTTTCTTTAGCAAATACCTATAGTAAGGAAGAAATCGTTGATTTTGTTAAAAGGGCAGAGCAGACTCTTGGGATAAATAATCTTGAATGGGTTTGTGAGTTGAAATACGATGGATTAGCTATCAGTCTATTATATGAAAATGGAGTATTAGTAAGAGCTGCTACAAGAGGTAATGGTCTTACAGGTGATGATGTAACAGCAAATATCAAAACCATACGTTCAATTCCTTTAAGACTCCAAGGAGATGGTTATCCTCAACGCTTTGAAATCAGAGGCGAGGTAATCTATCCTAAAAAAGCTTTTGAAGAGTTTAACCTTCAACGTATAGAAAATGGAGAAGAACCTTTTGCTAATTGCAGAAATGCAGCCTCTGGCAGTCTTAAACTACAAGACCCTAAGCAAGTTGCAAAACGTAAATTAGATTGTTTTCTTTACTTTATAATCAGTGATGAAGTAGGGCAGACCACACATTATGAACGTCTAAGACAAGCAAAACAATGGGGCTTTAAAACGGGAAACTTCTTTGCCATAACTGACAATATCAATGGAATAATGGACTTTATAAACTATTGGGATAAGGAACGTTTTAACCTGCCTTTTGATATTGACGGAATAGTTATTAAACTCAACGAAGTAAAGTATTGGAATATTCTTGGTTCAACAGCAAAATCTCCTCGTTGGGCTACTGCTTATAAGTTTAAAGCCGAACAAGCTTTCTCAAAACTTAAGAACGTAGCCTATCAAGTTGGAAGAACAGGTATCATAACACCTGTGGCAGAGTTTGAACCTGTGCATTTGGGCGGTACAATGGTAAAACGTGCAACGCTTCATAATGCCGACCAAATGGATGTCTTAGGATTGTGCAAAGAAGATACACTTGTAATAGAAAAAGGTGGAGAAATAATTCCTAAGATAGTTGAAGTAAAACACGATGAAAATCTTTTGCATAGCGGCAAATTAGAGAAAATAAACTTCATTACTCATTGTCCTGTCTGTGGAGCAAAGTTAGTTAAAGAAGAAGACCAAGCAGGGTGGTTTTGTCCAAACTATAATCACTGTCCTCCTCAAATCTTAGGTCGTTTTCAGCATTTTATTTCCAAGAAAGCAATGAATATAGAATCTCTTGGAGGAGAAAAAATGCGTTATCTTTTAGATAATAATAAGGTATCAGACTTTGCTTCTCTTTATGACTTAAAGAAAGAAGATGTTATTGGAGTATATTTTTCTGTAGATGGTAAAAAAGTTTCCATACAAGACAAGTCAGCAGATAATATTATTAACGCCATAGAAGAATCCAAGCAGGTGCCTTTTGAGAGAGTGTTATATGCTTTAGGAATACGCTATGTTGGAGAAGTGGGAGCAAAGACATTGGCTTATCATTTTGAAAATATAGATAATCTTATCGCTGCAAGTATAGAGGATTTGTTGAACGTAGAAGATATAGGACAGACTATTGCCGAAAGCGTTTATTCTTGGTTCAAAAACGAAGAAAACATCCGTGAAATCCAAGACTTAAGACAAAAAGACTTGAAGTTTGTAGTTGAAAAGCAGGACTTTTTAAATAAACTTCAAGGAAAATCTTTTGTAGTTAGCGGAACTTTTGAGACTTTTTCACGTGATGGCATAAAGAAAACTATAGAACAAAACGGCGGAAAGAACGTTTCGTCTTTATCAAAAAAGACTGATTATCTTGTTTGTGGAGAAAAGATGGGGCCAGAAAAGAAACGCAAAGCCGAAAGCCTCAACATTCCAATGATTACCGAACAAGAATTCCTTGAAATGTTAAAATAAAGTCCTTCATTTCAAGAAAATATGCGATAAATTTTGTTGTTATAAATAATAATACTAACCTTGCAGTCTTAATAATTAGAAATCAAATAATAAAAGTATTAATTAAAAAAGAACAATTATGACAAAAGAAGAAGCTTTAAAACAGTTTGCCGAGCTTGGTTCTGCTTGGTTTGGAAATAGTAAACAACATTTTGCTTTCTCAGCATATTGCCGTTTGAATGGTTAGAATAAATTGGCTGACAAATGGAAAGAAGAAGCAGAAGAAGAGTGGGATGAGGCTGAAGAAGTATTAAACCGTTTAGTAGAACTTGGCTGCAAACCTGCTGACTTACAGAAAGTAATGACAACTATGGAATTTCCTTTCTATGATGATCCTAAACAACAAATAGAATCTGATTATCAACCTGAGGCTATAAAGATAATGAGTGAATTAGCAGAAGCCTTCGCTGATGACTATCCTACACAAAAACTGATCTATAAGTGGATTGACGGTGAGAAAGACCATATGGCTTGGGAGGCTCAGTATCTAAACTATATAGATAAATTAGGATACGAGAATTTCTTAACAGCAATGATGTAATACCATAACTGTCTATGAAGATACTTGCAGTAAAATTTAGAAAGGATGGGTATAGTATCCATCCTTTTGCTTTTGGTGAAAAAAAAGACATCTATAAGTTTGATAAAAATATCCGTTATCGTGGCAGAGTTCAGAACTATGTTATGTTAGCAGAATAAATACAAGGAGTTAGTTGCGTTTGGTTTGTATTATTTATTTTTAAATGCTTAATAGGGAAAATAATAAAGAAGCTGCATCGGTTTACATACATGCAAAGCAGTCCGGTTGTTTTGTCATAGAAAAGATGAAGAATAATTAGTTATATAACAATTTATGAAATCAAACGGTTACCACTCATAAGGATGATAGCCGTTTTTTTTTGTAATGTTTTAAGGTATAGGAAACAAGATAGGTCTTTGTTACGTTTATTATATCAAGTAACGCAGATAAAAAAAACTTTGAGTTTTTCGTTATTTAAATAAATTATAGTATCTTTGCAGGCTCATAACAAGAAGTTTGTTATGGTGTGAATTTATTAATTGCATAAATATAAAGAACGAAGAGATACATGCTTAATCGTCATTTTTTAAGAGCAAAAGTGCTACAATCCTTATATGCCTATCATACTGCCGGCAGAAGCAATATAGAAGCACAAGAAAAATGGATGTTTTCCAATATAGATGAGATGTTTGACTTAGAGGTTTATTTACTTTCGATTATCTTTGAGATAAAAGACATTGCTTTGGAGATAATAGATGAAGGTAAGAATAAATTCCGTCCTACAGAAGAGGAAAAGAATCCATCCTATCGTTTTGTAGAAAATCCTGTCTTTGATAGAATGGCTGAATGCGAGCAATTGACTAAAGCTATCAAACGTTTGCATATTAATTGGCACGATCAGAAAGATTTGTTACGTCAAATATTTCTTCGTTTCAAAGGTTCAGATTCCTATAAAGACTATATGCAAAGTGAAGAGGTAACCTTTGAGCAGCACAGACGTGTAATAGTTCAGTTGTTCAAGAACTACATCATAAAGGACGCTAATTTCTATGAGCTGTTGATTGAAAAGAAATTCTCATGGGAAGATGATTACGAGTATTTGTGTCAAGTTGTTATTGTCTTGCTTAGAAATTGGGAACAAACCGATTGCAAGGATAAACTATTATCAACTCCTTTTGATAAGAAAATAGACAATGCGATAGAGACAGACCAAGATTATATGTCCAATCTTTTCCGCAATACCATAAATCATTGGGAAGAATATGACAAGTTAATAGATAGTAGAATACTGAATTGGGATATGGACCGTATTGCCTTTATTGATATAATCATAATCAAAATGGCAATAACTGAATTTATCTATTGCCCTACAATTCCTTTGCGTGTAACACTGAATGAGTATATAGAACTATCCAAAGAGTTCTCCACCGAAAAAAGCCGTTTGTTTGTCAATGGTATATTAGACAGAATTGTGGTTGATTTGCGTACAGAGAACAAGATACACAAAATTAATGATGATGAGTATTTGTTAGATGTAGTAAAAAAGGATAATGATGATGAATAAACATTTATTTGCGGTTTTAATGGCTTGCTGTCTATTGTTTTCCTGTTCAAAAAATAAGGAAAATATTGATGTCTCTGTTATAGAAAATCAAGCGGCTATTAAGTTTGAAAACGATGTCCTTAACTTTCATACAATCCGTTCTGGCGAGAAAGTTACCGGCAGTTTCAAATTTAAGAACGTAGGCGATCACGACCTTGTCATAGGAGATGTGGCAGCAAACTGCGGTTGTACAGTAGCCGACTATCCAAAGCAGGCAATTAAACCAGGAGAAGAAGGACTTATTTCCGTTACATACGATTCTAAAGGTACTCACGGAATGAGAGTAGAAAAATATGTAACAGTTTCATCTAATACAAACCCTTCTCGTACTAATCTAAAGATAATTGCAGAAGTAGATTAGTGTCTTTATATACAAGTTTGTTAATCAGGTTAATAGCCTCTAAGAACTTGATAGCATATAATGGATACATTTGGGCAGAACTTTGAAATAAGGTCAATACCACTGAGCATTAAATCATATAAGAATAAAGTTGAGAAATTTCTCAATGATAATGATTTACGTTTAGATGGTGTAGATTATTATGCAGGAGTTTTTCTTGTCGGAGAAGACGATGTCCTACTTGGAGGTGGAGGATTGCAAGGTAATGTTATCAAATGTATTGCTATTACAGATGACTTGCGAGAGACAGGAATGGGAACAAAACTCATTTCTCATCTATATCTACAAGCTATAAATAATGGAGAAGATACGGTAAGAGTATTCACTAAACCTAAAAATAAAGAGATATTCACTTCATTAGGTTTTAAACTGTTAGCGACTTCAGATAAAGCAATACTTTTAGAAAACGGTAATGGCTTAAAACATTATTGCGATTACCTTGCTTCACTAAGAAGAGAAGGGGAGAATGGAGCAATTGTTATGAATGCTAACCCTTTTACCTTGGGACATAGATATTTGATAGAAACAGCTGCTAAAGAAGTTAATAATCTATATATTATTGTAGTTAAGGAAAATAGAAGTCTGTTTTCTTATGATGATAGAAAACAGATGATAACTAAAGGAACAGAAGATTTAAAAAATGTAATCATTTGTGAAGGAAGTGATTATCAAATATCAAATACTACTTTCCCGACTTATTTTCTAAAAGAAATAACAGACGCAACAGACACTCAAATTTCTTTAGATTTAGATTTATTTTCCAAACATATTGCTCCTGCGTTAAACATAAAGAAAAGATTCATAGGAACAGAACCAAAAGACATTCTTACTAACAGGTATAACTATTTAATAAAAAGTATTTTACCTGAAAAATGTATTAAAGTTGTTGAAGTAGATAGATTGCAGAATGAGTCAAATGTTATTATATCTGCAACGACTGTAAGAGAATGTCTTTCAAGCTTTGATTTCTATGATGCAAAGCAATTAGTATATCCTACTACTATTCCATTTTTATTGTCATATCTTGCTGTTCAGTCCATTAAGGCAGAGTTAGATACAACACCCAAGCCAGGTTTGGTAGATAAGGCAGATAATGGCGCTCATTCAGATATGGACTATAATCTTATGCTGAAGAGTATCTATTCTCTACACCCACACTTTACTAAATTATCTTGTCTTGCTTATAATGAGGATGTTATAAATATAGATAAGATTAAAACCATCGGTATTGAAGCAGAAAAACAGATGTTATTCACCACCAATGGCGTAAATACCTATAAAGGTGCTTTATTTTCTATGGGATTAGTCTTATACGCTGCTTCTTATCTCTGCCAACAAAGGGATAAAGTACAAGAACAACAACTTCAAAAAACGATAAAGTTATTATCAAGTAAATTCTCTCAACCAAATGATACTCACGGTAAAAAGGTTATTGAAAAACATAATATAAAAGGAGCCTTAAACTCGGCTATTGATGGTTATCCTTTGTTGTTTGATGAGTGGTTGCCTTTTTATAGAAAACATAGGAATGAAGAGCATTCTTTGATAAAACTTCTTCTGTTTATAATGACTAACTTGGATGATACCAACATATATTATAGAAAAGGAGAAGAAGTTGTTGCTCATGTAAAGCAACAAGCACAGGAAATCTTGGACGATTTCTCAATAGATAGGGTAGAAAAGCTTAATAAAGAGTTCGTTAAAGAAAACATCTCACCAGGAGGTGCAGCCGATATGCTTTCACTTACACTCTTTATTGATTCAATTATACTCTGAAATACATTGCTTTAAACCTTATGTTTTACCTTCCACTACTACCTAAAACACAACGCAAAAAAACATCAAATCTTTTTATCTTAAAACCAAGTCTTTTGTATGAAAAGACTTGGTTTTAATTTTTCAAATCCTGATATTTTCGACAAACATCAAAAGCAAAAGTCTGAAGAAGAAACTAATCTTTTAAAGCCCATCCGAAATATACATCTTCGTCCTTATCATACACAATTATTACGGTATAGCCATCGGCTAACTTCTCATCAACCCATCTGTAAAACTCATCTCTGTTTGCAGACCAGAAAAGAGGAAGGAACACAAGGCTACAGAAAAAGCACCTATCACTGAGCAAGAGGCGAAAGTGAGGGACGCTTTGATAGATTTGTTAGGCGAAGCCATAGGCAAGGATAATGTTATCACCGACAACGAGCAGGCACAGAGGATTATTAATGAGTATAACGGCAGAGTAAGACCTGAAAGAATATCAAATAAAGAAGTTAATAAGAGGTTTAATGAGGAATTAGACGAATTTAAAGATAAGCAACTAAAGGGAGGAATACTGCATTTAGGCGAGCCTAATGCCTTATTGAGAAGTTCTGGTTTAAATGCGAGTGAAATAACATTAACTGCAAAAACACTGAAAGAACACTTAGATAAGCACGGAATATCAATAGAAGAGATAAAAGATTTGCCGAATGCAATAAACAATCCTATGATGGTTTATGAATGGGGAACAAAAGCAAAATCCACCATCATAATAACCAACATAACAAGAGAAAACAGCGACAAAATAACTGTTGCCGTTAAACTTGAGAGAAATGGTGAAGAAATGACCATCAATGAGATAGCAAGTATTCACGGAAAAGAGGGACAGCTTTTTATCTCTGATATGATTTCAGAGGGCGAACATAATATAGATAATTCATTGAAGTATGCGGATAAAAACAAGGCTCTTGAATGGATTGGCAAACAGCAGTCCAATTCCGCTGACGTTACCAATACAATCAAGAACCTTGATGTGGCTGCAAAGGTACTA
>OMWJ01000022.1 GCA_900314725.1 uncultured Bacteroidales bacterium | reverse complement strand
CAGAATAGATATGGTAATAAAGACCAAAGACTATATCTATGTTTTTGAGTTTAAGTTTGACAAATCAGCAAAAGAAGCCTTAGAGCAGATAGACAGCAAGGATTATCCACTTGCATTCCAGCAGGATGAAAGAAAACTATACAAGATAGGAGTTAATTTCTCTTCTCAGACAAAGAATATTGATGAATACATTATTCAGTAGAGTATATAATACTTTTAACAATTAAGAAAAAAGAGTTGGATTTAAAAATTTAAAACCAACTCTTTTTTTCTTAACTCTTGATGTTTGCATGCAAAAGTCTTGATGTTTTTTGACAAAAAGCAAGAGTTTTCAAAGTGCTAATTTTTTTAGAAAGAACTTGTGATAGTTAGGAACAAACCATTAGAAGCAGGGACTTCCCTACAAACCCCTCCTATGCAGAGAATACCTTGACGTTGTTTCCCGTATGAAAGTTGAACGCGTGTAGTGTTGACAGTGCAGCCCATGGAAAGATTGTAATAATGCACTTTGTCTCCTTGTTCTGTTCCATAGTTCCATTGGTCAGAAACAGCGAAGAAGTATCTGCCTTTTAAATTGTATTCTGCTCCCAATTGTAGCCAATCTCCTTTGGCAAACTCGTCATAATCCTGTTTGGTTGTCAGCCATTGAAGTTCTCCTTTTAAAGAGTTGTGGGAAGAAAATCTGTATATTCCCTCTGCAACAAAGATATGAGCATAGATAAAAGGATTGCCTGCATGTCCATACGCTATCGGATTGAATTCTTGGTAAGAATACATAAAGTTCATTTTGTAGTCTTTGGAGAATTTTTTGTTTATCTCAAGGTTTATTTCTTGAAAATATTTCTCATCACCAATTTGAAAGAAACTACTCTCATAACCCAGTGTTCCTTTTTGGTTTAGTGTGTAACCATCAAGAGCAGTTTTGTCAATAGAAGCAACATAAGAATAGTTAAGTTTTAAATCCATACCGTTTTTTCCTCCAAGCAGAGTCCCTTTTTTTACTTTGTACATAACATCTGCTTGAAAACCTATCTCTCCGTCTAATTGCGTTGCGTAAGAGTACATAGACATCAAAGAGTAAGAATGTTGTTTTGTTATGGCAGGAAGATAATTTACATTCAGCATTCTACCTTGCAAATTCCTCTTTGATTTGAAAGACATATTATCAATACGTTTTCCTTCCAAACGGATAGCAAAACCTTTCATACTGTAGTCGGCGGCAAGCAAGAGAGCATTGCCTTTGTGATAGATATAGTTATTCATTGCGTTAGGGTCTTGTCCTTTTTGAGCAAATTCTCCTTGGAAGTTGAAGTTCTTATAACCTAAATTCAAGCGGAAGGCTCCTGCTCCAATATTTTCAGGAATATTTAGTTTATAAGTAATTCCGTCTAAAGTTGTGCTTTCAGCGGTTGCTTTTTCATAGACAGAAACGAAACTTCCTCCCAAAGAAATTCTGAAATCAGAGTAAGTGAAGTTAGGGATAATATCATTGAACGAAATTTCAGCATCTGCACCTCTGACCAAGCCATTTTCTGTTTGCCAGATATCTTCCCAATAATATCTTTGTTTGCCAACCAATCCTTTAAGAGTAACACCATTGAAAGGCTTTGCAATAATACGTAATCCGTCCATAGCATTGTCTAATCCAAGGTTTCTTTCTTCGTAGGAACGGAAAACTAACCCATTACCAAATTGTTCATAGTAGTTACCAACTGTTATTTCAAAGAAGTCTTTCTTATAAGAGGCAAACCTATAAGCTATTCCTGCTCCTTTGTATTCATTATCAAAGCCAAGAATGGGATTTAGGTATGCTTCATAACGAAATCCTGCCTTGAAATTATCTGTACTGTAGAGGATATTAGCAAAAGCATTGATACGCATCTTGTCTTCTAATCCTTCAGCACCTATGACACTATCTTTTTTAGAAGATTGCACGTCTGTTTGAAAATTTCCTGTTACTCGTCCTCCTAATATTCCCTGTGCTTTTACACCACAAGCCAAAGAAACAGTAACAATAAGTAATAGCAATGTCTTTTTCATAAAGTGTTGTATTGTTTATTGTGCCACAAAATTACAATTTTTTTGTTGTTCTATTTTCTTTTTATCAAAAGATATTTGAAATCAGGCTAAAAAAGTTCCTACTTATACCACTCTTTGTACATCATATAATGTTCTGCAAAACTCTCTGCTTGACCAGGTTTAGCCATCTTGATAAACTTAGCAGGAACACCGCCCCAAAGTTCTCCTTTTCCTATCTTAGTTTTAGATAGAACCAACGCACCAGCAGCAACAACAGCTCCCTCTCCTATTTCACAGCCATCTAAGAGAGTAGCCCCCATTCCAATTAAAGCACCGTCTTTTATAGTGCAGGCATGTACTGTTACATTATGTCCGATACTTACATTGTTACCTATGTTTACAGGACCTGTTTTGTAAGTTGCATGGATACAAGAGCAGTCTTGGATGTTTGTATTATTTCCTATGCGGATAGAATTTACATCTCCACGGATAACAGCAGAAAACCATACAGAACAATTATCTCCCATAATGACATCACCAACCACAACAGCATTTTCACTAAGATAACATTCTTTTCCAAATTGCGGAGTTTTATTTAACAATGTTTTAACTATAGCCATGACCATTCAATTTTTTATAAAAGAAAAAGAGACATACTTAATCATGTCTCCTTTTTTGTGTGATTTAAAACGGATTTACTTTTTCTCAAAATCTCCTTTGCCTACTCCACATACAGGACAAACCCAATCATCTGGAATGTCTTCAAATTTTGTTCCAGGAGCTATTCCGCTATCTGGGTCACCAACGGCAGGATTGTAAATGTATCCGCAAACTGTGCATTCGTAAGTATCCATATCTTTATACTTTTAAAAGGTTAGTAAATAAATTGTCGCTTGCAAAGATACAAATTATTTATAAAATGGCGACTATCTTGTTATTTATTTATATCTTTTAGGTATTCTTTTAGAAGTTTTTCTATATACTTACCCAAGACATCAAACTCAATATTCACAACACTTCCCTCGGTAAAAGAATGAAAGTTGGTGTGTTCGTAAGTATAAGGGATGATAGATACAGAAAACATATCTTTTTCACTATCAACTACTGTCAGACTAACACCATTGACACAGATAGAACCTTTAGGAACGGTTATATGTTCTTGGTTATTATATTTGAAAAAGTATCTCCATGACCCTTTTTCATCTACTACTTTTGTACATATAGCAGTAGTATCAACATGTCCTTGAACAATATGACCATCAAATCTTCCATCCATAAGCATACTTCTTTCTACATTTACTTCAGAACCTACTTTCCATTGTCCAAGATTTGTTTTGTCCATAGTTTCTTTCATTGCGGTAACCACATATTGACACTTCTCTTTGTCCAGTTTTACTACCGTTAGGCAACAACCATCGTGTGCGAAACTTTGGTCTATGTGTAAATCTTTGGCAATGTCGCATTCAAGCGTGAAATGAAAGTTTGTGTTTTCTTGTTCTATGCCAACAACCTTTGCAGTCTTTTCTACTATTCCCGTAAACATAATTGTATATTTTTATTCTTTATTGTTTATCAATTTGAAATCTATTTGTCGTTTATCTAAATTAACTTTTATCAACTGAACTCTGACTTTGTCTCCCAAGCGATAAATGTTTTCATTGTCCCTTCCAATTATTTGATAGTTCTCTTCATCAAACATATAAAAGTCATCTGTTAATGAGCCTATCCTTACTAATCCTTCACATTTATCTTTGTCTGTCAGAACATGTAATCCCCATTTGCTGACACCACTTATTGCTCCATCAAATTCTTCTCCAACTTTGTCCAAAAGGAATTCTGCTTGTTTAAACTTGACGCTTTCTCTCTCGGCTTCTGCCGCCTTTTTTTCCATATCAGAACAGTGTTCGCAATATTCCTCATATTCGTCTTTATTTACAGAAGCACCGTTATTTAAGTATAGAGACAACAAACGATGAACCATAATGTCAGGATAGCGTCTTATAGGTGAAGTAAAATGAGTGTAGTATCTAAATGCTAAGCCATAATGTCCTATGTTGTTGCAAGAATATATTGCTTTGCTCATTGTTCTAAGAGCAATAGAGGCAAACATTGTTTCGAAGGAAGAACCTTTTACTTCATTTAGTACGCTATTATATGATTGTGCTAAAGTATTACGGTTGTCATTATTTATAATGTAGCCTAGTTTTGAAGCGAACTTTTTGAATAAATCTACCTTATCACTGTTTGGTTCGTCATGAACACGATAAACAAAAGTCTTTTTCTCGTTTCTGTTCTTAACTTTACCTATTTCTTCTGCGACGGTTCTATTTGCTAACAACATCCATTCCTCTACAAGCCAATTAGCTTCTTTGCTAACTTTGATATGAATACCTATTGGTTTTTTATTTTCATCTAAATCGAATATATATTCAGGAGTTTCAAAGTTCATAGCTCCTTTTCTTATCCTTTCGGTGCGGAAATGTTGTGCAATATCCCAAAGAGGAAGTATATATTCGGCTTTTTCTCCTTCTTTATTCTCTATTATTGTTTGCACTTGTTCGTATTTGAAGCGTCTGTCGGAGTGAATAATCGTTCTGCCTATCCAGTGATTGACAATTTCTTTTTTGCCATTGATTTCAAATACTGCACTATAACACAAAGAATCTTCACCTTCTCTTAAAGAACACAACTCATTGCATAGTTTTTCTGGCAACATTGGTATTGTTCTATCAACAAGGTAAACAGAAGTTGCTCGTTTGTAGGCTTCTTTATCTAACTCTGAGTCTGGTTTTACAAAATAGGATACATCTGCAATATGAACACCAACTTCATAATTGCCGTTTTTCATTTTGCGAATAGATAAAGCATCATCAAAATCTTTTGCATCTGCAGGGTCAATAGTAAAAGTTACAACATCTCTAAAGTCTTTTCTTTTGCTAAGTTCTTTCTTTATATCAAAACTTGCCTTGTTAGCTTCCTTGATAACTTCTTTAGGAAACTCAGCAGAGAAATCATTATTAGCAAGAATGCTTTGCATTTCCACTTCATTCTCTCCTTTTTTGCCTAATACTTTGATTATTTCTCCACAGTGTTCGTGGTAACGCTCAGAGTCATTAAGAAGTTTTACAATAGCTTTATCTCCATCAGTAAAAGAGACCTTTGGATGAGGAATATAGAACTTTGTTATGCTGTCATTGTCAGGATAAAAGTAAGCAAAATGTTTATGTTTTTCCAAAATACCTGCAAATTGTTCTCTCGCTCTTTTTATTATTTCTACAACTTGTCCTTTTTTCTCCTTACTTCTACGTCTTGGCAAGACATATATTTTTACCTTGTCGCCATCTAAGGCATTTAGAGTATTATCTTTTTTTATTCTTACGAGTTCATCAGAACCTTCTATTGTAACATAGATATGCTTCGATGGTTTTATTTCTATTGTACCTATAAAATATATAGAATCATTATCTTTTTTCTTTCGTCTCATCTATCAATCTTTATTTATAGGATAATAACGTAAAATACTTTTATTTGTTATTTCTCGGAGGTAAAGATTGATAGTTGCGTGTTAGAAATGTTTGGATAAGGAAAAGAATGCAAATCATTATTCCTATTTTATAAGGAGAAGATATATCGTTTTGATTAAATAGTGCTTTACTTAAAGGATTTACTATTATAGGAGAAATAAACTGTCCTAAATACAAAGAGGCAGAAATCAGAGGCATAACAGTTGTTGCAGCATCTTTTCCTCCCTTAATAGAAGCAATAGTATTCAAATAAGGTATCGCTATCCCGTTCGCCATACCAATCAATAAGGAACCTACAATTAGGTAAGCAGAAGATACACCGTACGCATAACAGATGTATCCGAACATAAACAAAAGGGGAGCAAAGTATTTCATAATTTTTGGCATAACATTCATTATCTTACCAAACAATAATCCCATAAACACTGCTACAAGATCCAATCCAACCATTATTATAGTTATTTCGTCGGAAGAAAGGTTTGTTGTTTGGGAAGATATGATAGCAAAGTTTGTTGGGAAGATAAAGAATATAACCATAACAAATAACATTCCTGTAACAGAAGGGTGAAACTTTGATAAGCTCTTTATGGATATATTTCCTGAAGCTGTTATTCTATCATTTGGTAAATAAGCCAAAACCAAAGTCAAAGCTATCAAACCAAGCAAATAAACTAAGAAAGCATAATTCCATGCAATATTTGCCAAAAGACCAGCAAGCATTGTAGCAATAACTCCTCCCATTTGGCTCATTGCTCCTGCTAATCCCATAAGTTTTGCTTGTTCCTTAGGAGGAAAATAAAAGGAAAGCAGACCTGTTGATAGGGGCATAATAAGACCTACGCTTATTCCTAACAAAGATCTTAAAATGAGCAGAAGAACCATATTGTCTGCAAAGAAAGCAACGCTACCGGAAGTAACATAAAGTAATAATCCAACGACAGCTATTGTTTTTGTTTTGAAAAACCTGCAAATATAGGAGAACCAAAGATTAGTAATGATGATAAATAATGCTGGTAGAGAAACCACAAACTGAATAAGAATATCTGAAGAGGAAGAAAAATGCTCTCTTATTGTTCCAAGAGCAGGAGCCATTGCTGCACCTGCCATAACAGTTAGAAGGGAAATACTAAGAATTGTAAAAGTTACTTTTTTTGAAATCTGTGTTTTCATGTTTTTTTAATGTTTTTAAATAAGTGTTAGTAAATTTCTTTTTGAAATCTTCAGACACTTACAAAAAACATTCGGAGTACAAAACAAATAGAAAAGATAATATTCTACTAATCCTACTATTTAATTTCAGATGCTTACAATTTCAGGATGCAAAATTACAAAATTTCTTAGAAAGAAAATGGAATTGAGATGCCAAATCTTTCTTTGAACTGTATCTTTGTTGAGAAATCTTTATCTATTGCTGCCTGCACGTTGAAGAAAGCACTTAAAAATTTAAATATTTTAACATTTACGAAAACTTCTCCATTGATATCTGTATCTATGAGAGGTTTTTCATAGTCATAGAACATGTCCAATTTACACAACAGGTTGATATTAGCTGCGATGTCTCTTTTATAGAACAATTTGACGTATGAACCCAAAGAGAATTTCCAAGCATCATCAATCTCATCTGTATATCCAAAGGCAGAACCTCTCAGTCTTTTATCCAAGACGTATGTTGTCTTGCCCGTAAGAACAGAAAACAAAGCTGAGAAATATTTGGTCTTATATTCCAAACCTATGGATGAGGTTAAAATGGCAGGAGCTAAACCTGCAGAGATAAATATTGTATCATTCTTATAACCATTATCAAATTGAGATTTTAAGTTCATCAATGCAGAGTAGTTCCAATTACCAACAGCTTTGTAACCATAGATAGAGTTCCACTCAAATTTATCATCACTCTTTATCCAATGATTAGTCTTGTCCCAGATACCTTCACCGCTAATATCCTGACGCGTTCTTCCGTAGGACATTTCTAATGTGTTGTCTAATTTATGTTTTCCATTAACATAGTTGTAAAAGCCTTTTAAAAAAGAACCGAAAGCAAAATTAGAATAACCTCCCGCAGCCCAATTGTTGATTTGGTTTTGTTCTAAAGTAAAGATAAGATCTGTTTTTTCAGACCAATGTTTTGGTTTAGGAGGAATAGAATCTTTAACTCCTTCTGTTTGTGCAAATATTGTTAGAGAAGATGCTATAAGAATAACTAAAAGTATAATTTGTTTTTTCATATATTATAGTTGTTTTTTTATTGTTTTTTCATTTTCCAAAGTAAGAAGCCTTCACATATCAAACATAAAAGCAATAACACTAAAATTATAAACGTGAAATCAAATTTTTTATTACTTTGAGCGAAGTATGTGCTTATCATTTTCTTATTGTTAAAGACTTGAACGTCTTTTAGACCTATCTTTTTCAGTTCTTTGTTCAAAGATGAGGAATTGTGAAACATCAATTCGGATTCTTCACGAGGATAATTAATGGCTATGGCTCCAATCTTTTTGCCTTTGTCTTCAATGCCAAATATTCCTGCTTGTTTTATTTGATAATTAAGTATGAATCCCAAACGATTGTTTTGTCTGAGCATTTGTGGAACAACAGAAATAGACTTATTATCGTTGTTTATAGTGATTGTTTCTGAAGAAATATTGTCCGCAAATAGAGATAAGTCCATAAAAGAATTATCATTCATAAACATAAAAGGCTTGAGCAGTTTTTCAGAATAAAGAACCATATTCCAAAGAGTAGGGACAAAGATACTCTGAGAAGTAAAATCAGAAAATTCCTCCGAAAATGGAACGGCGAACATAAAAGTTTTGCTTGTTTTGGTAGCACTCTCAACAAGAAAATCATCGCCATTTGTAAGAGTCATTATATCTTGGCGTGCTACACCTGCTTGTTTTGATATTTTGTAGTATTTTTTTACTTCAGGAAGAGGCATATTTTCTGTTACAGAAGAAAAAACAGCTTTATACAAAGGATTTTTATCATCTAAAGCATTAACTTTCAATTTTTTTTCTATCATAGACTGATAAGAAGGTAGATGCATTGAAGTTAATGCAGAAGAATAAGGAGCAGTAGCATTATTTATAGGAGGAATAATAATAAGAGACCCTCCCTTTTCTCTAAAACTATTAAGTTCATTAGCTAAACCAGAAGAAATATCACTTAAAGAAGATAAGATAATAACATTATATTTTGCAAAAACAGAGAAATCTATCTGATGTTCAGGCATATTATCTAATTGCACTTCATCGCTGTTATTGAAAAGACGGTCAAGATATTTGTTTTCTGTTCCATTTAAGGATAAAACTTTTATCTTATCGTTAATATTCATCGCAAAATAAAAATCATCGTCATAAGTAATTGGACTATCTAATATTTGAACTTTCCCCTTTAATACTCCTGAGTTCTTTATCACAAAAGACATATCAACATTCGTGGAAGAATGCTTTGAAAGGCTGACATTTAACATACTTTGTTGAACATCATCAATAAAGAGTTTTACAGGTACATTGTCAATATTTTCATCAGAGGCGTTCTTTATTCTTACCGTTATATTAACTTTCTGTCCTTTTTGATAAATATTTCTATCAAAAGAAAGCGAATCTACATATATATTATTTATGTTGGCTATCTGTAAAGGAAGAAAAACATCTTGTATAGTAGAATCTGCTTTAATATTGTTTAAATCTGTTTGTGAAATCTGAAAATCTGAAACGAGAAAGACTCTTTTATTCGCCTCATTCCTTAAACTCAAAAGATGATGTGCAGTATTTATAAGAGTAGAATAAGGATGAGAAGAAGGAGAAACTTCAACTTGCTTAAGGAACTCCATAAATGTCTTTTTGCTTACAAAGTGCTTGTGTTTTCCTAATAAGTCCATAGTTAATAAGCAAAAAACATCATTGTCGGAATATTCTTTGAGTATTTCTTCTGTTTTGCTTTTTGCAGTTTGGAGAGCGGAACCTTTTTTAGAAAGATTTTGCATTGAAAAACTGTTGTCCAATATAATAACTACAGCATTACTATCCTCTCCTTTAAGTTGGGAATCATTGTTTTTGATATAAGGTTGAGCAAATAAAAGAGCAAGAAAAATAATAGCCAAACAACGACTTAGTAGCAAAAGTCTTTGAAGTAGTTTGTTGTGTTTTTTGTTTGCAATAGCAATATTCTTAAGCATGCTTACATTGGTAAACAACACTTGTTTAAATCTGTGAAAGTTAAACAAATGAACAACTATTGGGATTACAATAGCCAAACCTAACAGCAAAAAATATGGATATAAAAAACTCATACTTTCTTTTCTAAGATTAGAACTGCAAAGTTACTAAATTTTAGCTAACTTGATATAAGGAATAAAAAAAGTCTTGATTTTAGCAAAAAAAGACTAAGTCTTTTGGTGCAAAAGAGTTGGTTTTAAGAAAAAAAGATCAACTCTTTTTATACAAAAGACTTAGTCTTTTTACAATGAAAAGAAATAAGGCTTTTAGTTATCTTTTTACATATATTTATTATCAAAAAAACAGCGTTTTGATAATAAAAACGCTGTTTTTTGATAAAAGAGAGAAATTAATCTTCCCATCATCTTTGTTGATAAAGTCTCAAACTGAGAGCTTATCTAACTATATTCAATTCTTTGATTAAATGTTTTGCATCAAGAAACTTATCTATTATGAATAGACAATATCTTATATCCAAAGAAATATTTCTACATAGGTCTTTGTCGTAAAGAATGTCGCTCATTGTTCCTTCCCAGTTTCTGTCAAAGTTTATACCAATAAGGTAGCCGTCTTTATCCATAACAGGAGAACCTGAGTTTCCTCCTGTGGTATGATTACTTGCAATGAAAGCAACAGGCATTTCTCCTAAGGAGTTTGCATATTGACCATAGTCTTTATTGTTATATAACTCTTTAAGTTTGTTCTCTACCACATAATCATATATTTCAGGATTTTCTTTTTCTACAATACCTTCAAGAGTAGTGTAATGTTTATAAGTAACTCCATCTCTTGGTTTAAAAGAAGATATATTTCCGTAGGCCACTCTTAAAGTTAGGTTTGCGTCTGGATAAAACATTTTTCCTTTTTCTATTTGCATTATTTGAGCAACATATATTCGGTAAAGACTATCTATTCTGTTATTATTTTCAGAAAGATAATAAACATCGCTACTAAAATACTCTCCCCATATAGGAGAAAGAAGTTCTATAGAAGCATCCTTAAGAAGTTTTTTGCTATCTTTCTTTTTGTAGTTTGATAGTATCTGTTCTATTTTCTTTGGATTTGTCAAAAGAGTTTTTGAGAAAACTTCACCAAAATACTTTTCTGCATTGCCTTTATAGTTTTTGCTTATTCTTTCTCTTAAAAAAGTGTAGTTGTTTTTTGCGAAGTCATTGTAGAAAATAAGCATAGTCTTAACAAATATTGTACTATCTACTATCCTTTGAGAAGAAAAGTCATTTGCATAATATGTTTTTAAACTTTTTAATAGAGATGTTGCAAGAGCAGATACTTCTTCGTCTGTCGCTTCTGAGTTGGAAGTAGAAATAAGAGAAAGCACTTGTCGTGCTTGTTTCATCATTTGAGAAGCAAGAACAGCTTCTCCAAGATATATCTCTCTTAGTTTATAACTGTGATTATCAGAGTACAATTTCTGGAATTGTGGTATTATATCGGTATAGTTCTGTTCAAAGTCTTTCTTCTTTTCTATTGCGTTAAGGAATTTCAATCCTTTTACTTCTCCTTGCCATTTTTTCCAACCATTTGCTATGCTTGCAACATTAGAAGCATATCTTAAACGTTTGGCAGGACTTTCATTCATTGCTTGATTATAGACTTTAAGAACCTCTGTGCGAAGTTTAATACGAATAGGGTCTTCATAGTTTTGAACTTCATCTACTGCAAAAGATGTAAGGAATTGTCTTGTTGTTCCAGGATAGCCAAAAACAAAAGTGAAATCGCCTTCATTCTTTTCTTTCAAAGAAATAGTCATAAATTTCTTTGGAGTATAAGGAACATTATCTTTACTGAATGAAGCAGGCTTATTATCTTTGTTTGCATAGACTCTAAAAACAGAGAAATCGCCTGTATGTCTTGGCCACATCCAATTATCAGTATCTCCTCCAAACTTTCCTATATTACTTGGTGGAGCAGCAACAAGACGAACGTCTTTGAAAACTTCATTTACATACATTATATATTGATTACCATAATATATAGGTTTAACAATAGCAGTATAATGTGTATTCTTTATTTCTTTATTAATGATGTTATCAATGTTGCTTTGGATAAGAGTTTTTCTTTGAATCTCATTCAAAGAGTTATCAACGCCTTCTAATACTTCCTTTGTAACATCTTTCATATATTTTAAAAGAGTTATGGTTAAGCCAGGGCAAGGAAGTTCTTCTGCTTTGCTTTGTGCAACAAATCCATTTGTAAGATAGTCGTGTTCTACTGTAGAATGCTTTACTATATATGAATATCCGCAATGATGATTAGTAAAAAGCAAACCTTCATTAGAAACAAACTCTCCTGTACAACCACTACCAAAGAGCATAACAGCATCCTTCAATGAAGCATTATTAACATCATAAATATCTTTTGCAGATATTTTCATTCCTTTAGCTTGCATATCACTTTCATTCATGTAAAGCAACATCGGCAACCACATACCTCCGTCTGCTTTTGCTGTATTGCAGACAAAAGAGGTGATAATCAAAGATAAGACAACAAATATTTTTCTCATAGTTCTTATATTTTTAAAGTGCAAACTTACAAAAAATTATTTAAACAGCAAGAATATCCTTTATAAATACAATACTCAACAATAAAAGCGGAGAAAACCTTTGTTTTCTCCGCTAAGTTAAATATGTTATGAAAAGATATTATCCTAAACGTTTAAGTTGAACTGTGAAGTGACGCATCAATGGAGCTTCCCATTCAATAGCAACACCACGAGAGATTTCATTTCTGCGATCATAAACATTCTTTAATGCAGCAGCAATTACATCCATGTGATTGTCTGTATAAACTCTACGAGCAATGCAAAGACGTAATAAATCTAATCCTCCGAAGCGGTTCTCTCTTGTAACAGGATCACGGTCAGCAAGAATATAACCGATTTCACAACCACGTATTCCTGCTTCAAGATATAGTTCGCAAGTCAATGTTTGAGCAGGGAATTCTTCTTTAGGAACATTGCAAAGAACTTTGTCTGCATCAATGAACAAAGCATGTCCGCCTACAGGTCTTTGATAAGGGATTCCGTATTCATCCAATTTCTTTGCTAAGTATTGAACTTGGTGAATACGAGTTTCAAGCATATCAAACTCTGTGTTTTCATCCAATCCTACTGCAAGAGCATTAAGATCTCTACCGTTCAAACCGCCGTAAGTAAGGAAGCCTTCAAAAGGAATGCAGAACTGTTTTGCTCCTTCATACCATTCTTGTTTGTTTGTTGCAATGAAACCACCCATATTAACAAGACCGTCTTTCTTTGCAGACATAGTCATTGCATCAACGTATGAGTACATTTCTTTTGCAATCTCTTTGATAGTTTTGTTTGCATAACCTTCTTCTCTTGTTTTAATGAAGAAAGAGTTTTCAGCAAAACGAGCAGAGTCCATTACAACAGGAACACCATATTTATGACAAAGTTCGCAAGTTTCTTTAATGTTTTTCATACTTACAGGTTGTCCTCCAACTGTGTTGTTAGTAACTGTAAGAACCATGAAAGGAACATTACCTTTGTTCTCAACAAGAACTTTCTCTAATTTTTCTAAAGAGACATTACCTTTGAAAGGTATTTCAAGTTGAGTGTCTTTTGCTTCGTCTATAGTTACATCTATAGCTTTTGCCTTACGAAACTCTATATGTCCTTTTGTTGTATCAAAGTGAGCATTTCCAGGAACAACGTTACCTTCTTTTACTAAGTAAGAGAAGAGAACATTTTCTGCTGCACGTCCTTGGTGAGTAGGAATGACGTATTTAAAACCGAATATACGTTGAACAACTTCTTCAAATTTAAAGAAAGAAGTAGCACCAGCGTAACTCTCATCTCCTAACATCATTGCAGACCATTGACGATCAGACATTGCTCCTGTACCAGAGTCAGTCAAACAGTCAATATACACTTGCTCTGCTTTTAACATAAATACATTGTAATGAGCTTCTTTAAGCCATTGTTCTCTTTGTTCGCGTGTGGATTTTTTTAAAGGTTCAACCATTTTTATTTTCCACGCTTCTGCAAAAGGTATCTCCATAATAAATTAATTTTTTAATGATTATATAAATTGAATGAATAAATTATTTTCTTTTTACAAAAGACCTAAGCCTTTCGTTTGAGCTAACAAAACGGGCAAATGAAAAGAGATTACATAGAGAAACTGTCTCTTTCTTTGATGTTCAAGTAGAGATTAGTAATATCTGATATGTGTCTGATAAAAATCACAATAATAAAATTTACTTGATGTGTGCAAAATTACATAAAGGATTAATAATTGCCAAACTTTTTATAAAAAAAATGCAAAATTTATTATTTTTGCTCTTTGTTTTGTAACTTTTTGCACCTCTTATTTGTTATATAATAAACGTTAGGCGAAAAGAACTATAAATAAACTCTATGACAGAAAAAGAATACAATGTTTGTGTAGAAGAATACTCCGACAGAGTGTTTGCCTATCTTGTAAAAAACATGCAAGATAGTGATTCTGCCAAAGATGTTTTGCAAGATAGTTTTGTTAGTCTATGGAACAATAGGGAAAAAGTAGAAAAAGAAAAGTCAAAATCGTTTCTCTTTACTGTAGCTCACAATCTGATGATGAACACTTTTAACTACAATAAACTGAGGCAACAGCCTATAATATTAGAGGAACTGATGGAGAATAGAGATTTTGAAAACAAGGACTTTATCAACTATTTAACTAACTTGCTTACTCCTATAATGAAAGAGTGTTTGCTTTTGAGAGACTTAGAAGGGTTTGCCTACAGAGAGATTGCTCAAATGATGAACATAACAGAGGAAAATGTAAAAGTAAATATTTTTCGTGCAAGAGTGAAAATGAGACAATATATAATGAATTTGGAGAAAGGGATTTAGGAATGAACAAGATAAATAAAGAAAACATAGAGGCGTATCTTTTGGATTTGGTAGAGGGAACAATAAGCCAAGCCGATAAAGAAGAAGTTTTTGCTTTCTTGGAACAAAACCCAGAATACAAAGAAATGCTTGCTTTGTATGATAAGGAACTTGTTTTACAAGAAGATCCTTCAATTTGCTATGAAGACAAAGAAAGTTTGAAGCATAAGGTCATCCTCCCTTATTGGAAAAGAGTTGTCTATGTTGCAAGTTCTGTTGCTGCGGTTGTTTTATTGTTTTTCTTGCTTAAACCAAGCACAGACGTAGTAACAAATTCAACAAAACCAACAAACACTATTGCAAGGATAGCACCAGAAGCAGGTCATCCAACCGATAAAGAAATAGTAATAGGGGACACTACAAATACTTTTACTCCTAATAAAAAATCCAATAAAGTAAAAGCAGTTGATTCTTTCAAAACTACAACACCAAAAGAAGAGACCCCTGTTTATTATGAAGAAAATGTAACAGAAAACACTACAATCTCAGCTAATAACCAAACTAATCCACAAGACTTGATAGCTCAAAACAATGCTTATGTTTCCAACAATGCAAAAAATGACACTGTATATATAATATATGTAGGGGGAAAGCAAGACTATACAAAAAAAGTAGTTGATTTTGTAGAAAAACATACTAATGTAAATGTTGCTCCTGCTGTTACTTTTATCAAACAAACGGCAAACAAGGTAAAAGAAACAAAAAACAAATATTTGAAGATTTAATAATAGTAAAAAGTATAGTAATATGAAAAAGCAAATTGTAAAAGTTTTGAGCCTGTTATTAGTTCTCATAGGCACAGGTCAAGTAAAAGCACAAGGTTATTCTTTCCGTAGTGAAATAGGCATGAAAGGAGACACAATAAAGATTGTACATAACGGAGACACAACCATCATCGTCAATCCTAATATGAAGAGTTACAAAATGGACACCACCATTGTTGTTGGGAATGACAGCACATTCATCCGAAAAATGTTCTTTGATACTACCATAATAGATGATCTTGGAGAAGATTGGAAAATATATGGTAATTGGGATTCTGATTCTTGGGGAGACAAAATGGGAGAAATGTTTGACAGAATAGGAGAAATGTTTGAAGACAGGTTTGATAGTTGGGACAGAATGGAAGAATATACCAACGATGGTAAGACAGAAAAACACGTTATCAAACATAAAGACAAAGGATTTCAATGGTGGAGTCATGACTTTTCTTTGCAATTAAGTTATGGACCTTTATCTTGGAGTAGAATGAATAGCAGTGATGACTTGTTTTCTTCTCCTTCTGGTGATTATGCTTTGAAGTTTTGGAGTGGTCAAAGATGGATGATAGGATTTTATACTACTTTCTTCCCTAAAAGCTGGATAAGTATTCACACAGGAGTATTGTATCAAAGTGATGTTTTCAAGTTTAGAAACAATGTAGATTGGGACGGTAA
The DNA here is from genome assembly GCA_900314725.1 of uncultured Bacteroidales bacterium. Lineage (GTDB taxonomy): Bacteria > Bacteroidota > Bacteroidia > Bacteroidales > P3 > Scybalousia_A. Next base: position 3,446 of record OMWJ01000022.1, on the reverse strand, counting down.
CGGAACAGAAAAGATAACTCCAACAAATGTTTCCAATGAATCAAAGATGGTAGCAAGATACGTGGATATTCCTTTGATATTAGGCTTTAATGTAGGAAAAGCATGGAATAGTAGTTTTGCTATAGATTTAGGAGTTATAGGAGGCTTGAATTTCAGAACATCTCACACCGGCTTTAAGACAAACTATGACAACAATGGCAAACATATAGAAGAGAGTTGGGGAACAGAGTACAACAACTTCAACAAACTAAAACTTGATGCACATCTTGGAATAAAGTGGGGAGAGTTTCAGATATATTGTGAGCAGGCATTAACACCATTGTTCAAAGACAACAAAGAAATAAAGGTTTATCCGTTCTCATTTGGTATTATGTTAGGCTTATAAGAAAGAAAAAGTTTCATTGTTTTTTAGCATATTCATATAGTGTTGCGGTAACTGACAAAAAGGTTACCGCTTTTTTTATACCATTCTTTTTACAGAAATTCTTTAGTTCATAAAAAAATATTAACTTTGCAATCTGAAAATAACAAAAAAAGAGATAGTACTATGCAATTTAACGTATCAATAGACATCATGCCTTTAAAGGCTTTATTAGACCCTCAAGGGAAAGCAGTTACTTCTTCAATGAAAAATATTAACATTACAAATATAGATAATGTTAGAATAGGTAAGCATATAACAATGACCATAGAAGCAAAGGACGAGAATGAAGCAAAGGCTTCTGCAGAAAAAGCGTGTAAGGAGTTGTTATATAATCCTATAATGGAGAGTTTTGAAATAAATATCATAAAATAGTTTTCCCCTGAATTGGTTGATAACAAAGAATATTTTTCTTCTCACCAATCAATGAATCCAAAAGATATTTTAATAGAAGAGTTTAACTATCCTTTGCAAGAGAAGCAGATAGCAAAGTTCCCTCTCAAGCAAAGAGATAAAGCCAAGCTTTTGTATTTTAATGGCAAAGAGATAAAAGATGAGGTGTTTTCTTCTTTGCCATCGTTGTTAGATAGCGATAGCCTTTTAATCTTCAATGATACTAAGGTTATCTATGCACGGCTTTTCTTCTACAAAGAAACAGGGGCTAAGATAGAGATATTCTGTCTTGAACCCTTTGAACCAAACGACGCTCAGTTAGCTTTTGCCGAGAAGAATAGAGTTGTTTTTCGTTGTCTTGTAGGAAATAACAAAAAGTGGAAGGATGGCGTACTTTCTTCTTCAAAAAAGGAAGGGGAAAAAGAAATAATGCTCTTAGCTAAGCGATTACGAGCCGAAGATGAATGTTGGCTTATTGAATTCACTTGGGACGGAGATAAAAGTTTTGCAGAGATAATGGAACTGTTTGGAGTGGTGCCTCTGCCTCCTTATCTTCACAGGGAGTCCAACGAGGAAGATAAAGAAGACTACCAGACAATATACGCTAACTATGATGGTAGCGTAGCAGCTCCAACAGCAGGATTACACTTCACCGATAAAACATTCCAAGACTTGAAACAACGTGGAATAGAATCCTCTTTTGTTACCCTGCATGTGGGAGCAGGGACTTTTAAGCCTGTAAGCACCGACACAATAGGCGAGCATTCAATGCATATAGAGAAAATCTTTGTTCCAAAAAATGTTATCCAAAATCTGTTAAATCACCATACTAAAACGATAATCTGCGTTGGAACGACTTCCGTTCGTACGATAGAGAGTTTGTATTGGTATGGCAGAAAGATAATAGAAAACAATGGGGACTATCTTCCATTGGATATAAAGCAGTGGCAACCCTACGAGAGCCAGCAGACAGAAATATCAAGCCGACAATCCTTAGAGGCTATCCTTAATATGATGGAAGCCAACAATATCAACTATCTTACAGGACAGACGCAACTAATCATCGCTCCCTCATATAAGTACAGGATAATAAAAGGTATGGTTACCAACTTCCATCAGCCAAAAAGTACTCTGCTTCTGTTGGTCAGTGCTTTGATAGGAGAGGATTGGAAGCGAGTGTATCAGCATGCTTTGGAGAATAACTATCGTTTTCTCTCGTATGGCGATGCTTGCTTGTTCCTTAAGCAGTAGGCTTTAAAACGTTTTCTTTTCTATCTTAAAGAGTACAATACCAACTATTTCCCTTTTTTATTGGATATTCAAAGACTTCTTTTGAAGTTCCGTCTCCCCAAGTGTATCTTACTTTCACTTTGGCTTTTTTACCACCTTTTAATATCTCTTCGCTTAGTATTTTGCATGAGATTAAGCCACCTTTTTTATCTAACTCCTTTTTAAGGGTTTCAGCAAATTCTTCTCTCTGTTCGTCTGTAAGCAATTCAATGTCAGCAAGGAAAGTTACAGCCGACCTATAGTCCTCTTCTATTAGAAGGTCTGTATATACTTTCATTATTCTGCTTGGAGTTACCTCATTAGTTTGAGCTTTAGCACTTAAAAAACCATTACAACCTACAAGGGTCAGAATACCGAATGCCACAACGGTTAATATTTTTTTCCAAGTCTTTTCCATATTTTTACTTATTTGATTGTTATCCACGACACGATGGTTTTCCGTTTAAACAAAGAAAGCAGTGTCTTCCATAGAATGTACTTTCTCGCTATAAATCAATACTTTTGATTTATGGATGCAAATATACAATATTCTTTTAAAATAAAGATAGTTTCTTATTAAATAATACTTGTTCTTTTTTTAATTAGAAATTAGAAATTAGAAATTAGAAATTGGGGTGGCTTCGAAGAAGACAGCCAAATTACCGCAAGAAATTGCGGATTAACGATTAAAAAATTTAGTCGCTAAACGTTATTGTCAGCTTTAGGCTTTCCACCTTTCCGCAAAAAAAGACCGCCTTTTTAAAAGCGGCCTTTTTAAATTAGAAATTTGTAATTAGAAATTAGAAATTGCGGATTAACGTTAAAATCTTTTAATTACTAATTTCTCATTTCTAATTATTTTCTTATTAGTTTCTCTGTGCGAACAGAGTTAGCAGTTTGAATTCTGATGTAATATACTCCACTTGCAAGTTTTGAACTCTCTAACTCAAGTGTCTCTTGTCCAAGAGCAAGTTTAGAAGTAGAAATTACTCTACCTGCTTGGTCGGTAACGATTACTGTTGCTTCTTCATTCAAGCCCTTAACACTCAATGTTGCATTCTCTGATGTTGGGTTAGGATAAAGAGCTATTGAGTAGTATTCGTTCTCAACCTCTGCGATACCACTATTATGTACAAGAGTTAATACATATTCTTGAGGACAACCATTCTCATCTTCACCTGTTACTGTATAAGTACCAAATTCAGTGTATTGTTCTCCTCTCCAAGTGTATGGAAGTTCATCATTGTTAAGTGTTACTGTCTCCTCTATTGGAGCATTTGCTGGACGAACTGTTAGGTTAAGTGTAGCAACAGAATCACATCCTGCAGCATTTGTCAATGTAGCTGTGTAAGTTCCTGTTGCA
>OMWJ01000004.1 GCA_900314725.1 uncultured Bacteroidales bacterium | reverse complement strand
ATCCTAAACATTAAGAGGTTTTTCTTTTAAATCAACTCTTTTAACACTAATATCTTGATATTTAGACAACAAAAGTACGAGATACCAGACATAAGAACGATGACGACGACACCTACCCCCTATAGGTGTCGTCGTCATCGTTCTTATGTTCTCCAAAATCTTTTTTGTAATAGACATCTTCTATAACTAAAGTCTCCTCCCTTAAATAAACTAACAAAAGAACAACAACATTATAGGTATAATGTTGTTGTCGTTTTGTTTATATAAAGAATTAGTCCGCTTCTTGTTGGCTTAAACAATGGAAACTACCTAATCCCCAAATAATATCAGTAGAGTCTATTCCTATTATCTGTCTGTCTTTAAAAACCTCTTCCAGTAAATATACGGCTTTGTCATCTTCCTTGCATTTATACATAGGAACTATGACCTTGTTATTACATATATAAAAATTAGCATAAGATGCTGGCAATCGTTCCCCTTCATAATATTGAGGAGACGGCATAAGCATTTCTACTATATTTATCTGCTTGCCATTTAAAAGACGCATCTGTTTTAGTAAATGAAGATTATGTTGCAGAATTTCATAATTCTCATCTTGTTTGTTTGGTTCTACCATTGTAACAACAGTATCTGCACTAACAAAACGAGTCATATCATCCACATGTCCGTCTGTATCATCCCCTACAATACCTTCTTCCAGCCAAAGAATATTCTCTACTCCATAATAATTAAAAAGTTTTTCTTCTATTTGTGATTGATTTAGGTCGGGATTTCTATTTTCATTCAAAAGACAAGATTTAGAAGTAAGTAAATCCCCTACTCCATTGACATCTATACTTCCTCCTTCCATTATTATCCCCGCGTTAAAAACTGGCAATGAGAGATATTGGGCTATTTGTTGAGGAATAAGATTATCCAAATCTGATTCATATTTTCCACCCCAAGCATTATATTCCCAATTGACAACAGCTTTTTCGTTGTTGGCATTTTTTATAAAAGTAGGACCATGATCTCTAATCCAAGCATCATTGGTTCTAAAAAGATGAAAGAATATATTATTTATGTTAGTGCCATTTGCTTTCAATTGGTTTAGGATTTCGGACTTTTTCTCTTCACTATTTACATTAATATGAACATTTTCAACCTCAGAAAGTTCTTTTATAAAAAGATTATAGGAAGGGAATATGCTTGCTATCTTGCCTGGCCACGAGGCTTCTTTATGAGGATAAGACAACCATGTTGAAATATGTTTTTCCCATTCAGCAGGAAAAATATAGCCTTCTTGCTTTGGAGTTCTTAAATCTACGTTACTCATCTTTAAGACATTTTTTAGTTATAGCACTATAAGATTCCACCCTTCTGTCTCTGAAAAACGGCCAATGCATACGATAATGCTCAGTATGATCTGTTTCTATTTCGACAACAATATTTTCTTCTTTATCATGAGAGGCTTCATAGAGTATTGTTCCGAAAGGATTGCAAACAAAACTTCCTCCCCAAAACTGCATTTCTCCCTCTTTTCCTGTACGATTTACAGAGACAGTATGCACTCCATTAGCAATTGCATGGCTACGTTGAATAGTTTGCCAAGCATAGTATTGTTCTGTATTTGTTGCTTCATCTTGCGAGCTTGCCCAACCTATAGCTGTAGGATAGAAAAGAATGTCTGCACCTTTCAAAGCCGTAATACGAGAAGCTTCTGGATACCATTGATCCCAACAAATAAGCACTCCTATGTTTCCAAACTTTGTATTGAAAACCTTATAGCCCAAATCCCCTGGAGAAAAATAGAACTTTTCATAATAACCTGGGTCATCTGGAATATGCATCTTTCTGTACTTACCCAAATAAGTTCCATCTGCATCTAAAACAGCAGTAGTGTTGTAATATACTCCAGCCATCTGTCTTTCAAATAAGGATGCTACTATTACCACTCCTAATTCCTTGGCTAAAGAAGAAAACTTTTCCGTTGTTTTTCCAGGAATCTGTTCGGACAAGGCAAAATTATCATAATCCTCTACATCACAAAAATACAAAGAAGAAAACAGTTCCTGTAGGCAAATAATATTCGCTCCTTTCTCTGCAAGTTCTCTTATGTTCTTCTCTACTTTATCTATGTTCTCTTGCTTGTTTTTAACACAAGACATTTGTACAAGTCCTACCTTTACTTTCATAATATTCTATTTATTTTGTTTTACTCCTTCATAACGCAAGGACATATTTATGTTTTGTTCGTGCGTTTGAGTTTTTATCAAAGCATTTAATATAACATTAGTATTATAAAAATTTATGACTATATCATTAATAATAACATTGGAAACAGTATCTGCGGTTTTAAAGTATGAATTTCCCTGTTTTTCCATCCCAGACAGAGTAAGTTTTTTGATTGTTGAAAAATCTTCTCCAAAAGAAATATCCCTTAGAATAACATTACAGGTCTTTAATCTTTTATTAAAATAAACTACCATTTCTACATCTGCGTCTGTTATTTCATTATTAACAAACACACTTCCTTTATACACATCCGAATTTCTTAATCCTTCCGTATCTAATAAAGGATAATCCAAGTGTTCATCGCTAACCGCAAAACCAGAATCGTCATCTGAACACGATGTAAAACAAAGCAACAAAGCAATAAGGGAGAATAATATCTTTACCTTTTTCATAACAAATCTTTATTTTCTTACTCAATTACTAACGTTTTCCTTAAAATTTTATTGTTTTTGAATAAAAAGATAAAACTTTTAAAATAATCGAAATGAAAGATTAATACAAAATCAACTTTTTTTATCCATAATATACAATAGAATGAAACAAAATCCGTTATCATATCGTAAAAAAGAGACAATTATATAAAGTACAGTATATTATGAGTATGAAACTTTCTCAGTTTAAGTTTAATCTTCCTAAAGAACTTATAGCAGAATATCCATCCAAAAACAGAGATGAGTCAAAACTAATGGTAGTTCATAGGGATACAGGAGAGATAGAACATAAAACATTCAAAGATATTTTAGATTATTTTGACGAAGACGACCTTTTTGTTTTCAATGACACTAAAGTTTTCCCTGCAAGATTACTTGGTATCAAAGAAAAGACCAATGCTAAGATTGAAGTTTTTCTTCTTAGGGAAATAAATGAAAACACAAGATTGTGGGATATTTTAGTTGAACCCGCAAGAAAGATAAGGATTGGAAACAAACTGTATTTTGGAGAAAACAACGAATTGACTGCTGAAGTTATTGACAACACTACAAGCAGAGGTCGTACTTTGAGATTTTTATTTGACGGAAGCAACGAAGAATTTCATAAAGTCCTAAAACAACTTGGCAAAACTCCTCTTCCTGATGATATTCTTAGACTTAGAGACTTAACAAAAGAAGACAACGAAAGATACCAAACCATATATGCTGCAAATGAAGGAGCTGTAGTTGCTCCAACTGCTGGTTTCCATTTTTCAAGAGAGATTCTGAAACGAATGGAGATAAAGGGAATAAACAGAGCTTTCGTTACGCTTCACTGTGGTTTAGGAAACTTTAGACAAATAGAAGTTGAAGATCTTTCTAAGCATAAGATGGATTCAGAAGAAATGATTCTTAACGAAGAAACTGCTGCACTGATAAACAACACTAAAAAGAACAACAAAAAAGTTTGCATAATAGGAACAACAACTATGAAAGCTGTGGAGAGTGCTGCTACAATAAATGGCAAAGTAAAAGTATTCTCAGGCTGGACAAACAAATTTATAATTCCTGATTATGAGTTTCAAATAGCCGATGCTATGATTACAAACTTCCACAAACCACTATCATCTATGCTTATAATGGCTTGCAGTTTTGGAGGCTACGACTTAATAATGAAAGCATATCAAGAAGCGATTGAAAACAACTACAAATTCCTTACATACGGAGACGCCATGCTTATAATATAAATTGTGTACATTTAATAATAAGTACATAATGAAAAAGTATGTGATTATTGTTGCCTCGGGTAGTGGAAAAAGAATGGGAGAATGTATCCCTAAACAGTTTCTTGTTCTGAAAAACAAACCCATTCTTCTTCATACATTGGAGAATGTTTATAATTCTTCTTCAGAATACAATATCATACTTGTTTTAAACAAGGAGCATTTATCTCTTTGGAAAGACATTATAGAAAAATATGATGTAAATATTCCTCATAAAGTTGTCTATGGAGGAAGAGAACGTTTTTTTTCTGTTAAGAATGCTATTGAATCTATAAACGAAAACTCAGAGTGTTTAGTTGCTATCCACGATGGAGTAAGACCTTTTGTCAATAAAGACATTCTTCAAAATTGTTTTGCTTTAACAGAACAAAACGGAAACGCCGTTTGCTGTACAAAATGTGTGGATTCCGTTAGGGTAATAAGCAACAATAATAACTCACCTTTCAATAGAGATAATATCCGTTTGATTCAAACTCCACAGTGCTTTTATTTAACAACACTAAAAAAAGCATATTGTCAAGAATATTCCGAAAGTTTTACTGATGATGCATCTGTTGTTGAAAAAATAGGAGAAAAAATATTCCTTTGCAACGGAGATAGAAAAAATATTAAAATAACAACGCCTGAAGATTTAAAAATAGCAGAGAGTTTATTACAATAATGAAAACAAGACTATCAAACCTATTTCGCAAAAAATTCAATCTTCTACCAAACAATATAGAAGAAATATCTGCACATGGCAGCAATAGAAAATATTTTCGTATCCTCGCAGATAAAATAAGTTGTATAGGAGTTTATAATGAGGATTACAAAGAAAATGAAGCTTTCGTTTCATACGCAGAACAAATGAAACAAAAAGGAATAAACGTTCCAGAAATATATGCTACTGATTTAACTAATAACGTTTATTTACAAGAAGATTTAGGCGATGAGACACTATATTCTTTTCTGCAAAAAAACGACATAGAAACTGCACTACCTATATATGAACAAGTACTTAATCATTTAGTAGAAATCCAAACAATGAAAGACTTTGACTATTCTAAAGCATATCCACGAAAAGCTTTTGATGTTCAAAGTATTAGTTGGGATTTAAACTATTTCAAATACTATTTTCTAAAACTTGCAGACATACCTTTTAATGAACAATTTTTGGAAAATGACTTCAAAAATCTGACTGACTATCTTATTTCTGCACCAAACGATTATTTTCTCTTCAGGGATTTTCAGAGTAGAAATATAATGCTACATAATAATAAGGTATATTTTATAGATTTTCAAGGAGGAAGGAAGGGTGCTTTGCAATATGATGTTGCTTCTTTGCTATTCGATGGAAAAGTAAAACTATCTCCTCAACAAAGAGAAAATCTACTAAACTACTACATAGACAAATTATCAACAAAAATCAATATTGATAAAACAGCCTTTGTACAACAATTCTACGCTTTTTGCTACATACGAATAATGCAAGCAATGGGTGCTTATGGTTTTAGAGGATATTTCCAAAGAAAAGAATCTTTTCTGAAAAGTATCCCCAATGCACTTCAAAACATAGAATATCTGCAACAAAACACAACACTTCCTATACAACTGCCAGAACTTAATAAAGTTTTTCAGCAAATGATTCATTCCGAAAAACTATTATCCATTGGAACATCTAAGCAAAAACTTACAGTAACTATAAAAAGTTTTTCCTACAAAAAAGGTTATCCGATGGATATTTCAGGTAATGGCGGCGGATTTGTCTTTGACTGTAGAGCATTGCCTAATCCTGGAAGATTAGAAGAATTCAAGAAACTTACAGGCAAAGATATAGAGGTTATAAAATTTTTAGAAGAAAAAGAAGAAGTAAGATATTTCTTTGAAAATGTAAAAAATATTGTTTGGCAGAGTGTAGATAAGTATTTAGAACGAGGTTTTACTCATCTTATGCTGTGTTTTGGCTGCACAGGAGGACAACACAGAAGTGTTTTCTTTGCTGAAAAGATTGCAAAAGAATTATCCCAAAACACTGATTTAAATATTGTTGTAAAACATATAGAACAAAATATTTAATTTTTTTTAAAATAAATGATTGTCCTTTCAGTTAAAAACACTAAATTTGCAAAGTAAAATTTATAATCTAACTTTTGAATAAAAAAACACTAAACTATGAATAAAAATATAAGATTAATCTTAACCGTAGTATTGGCAGCAGGAGTTGTTGCCCTTGCAATTTATTTGTACAATTGCATTTTAAAACCCGTTAAATTTGAAAACGAATACAACACTCGTTCAGAACAGGTTATTAATAAATTAAAAGACATTCGTGCTTTACAAGAGCAGTTCAAGAATACTAATGGAAGATATTGTTCTTCAATAGATTCTCTTATAGATTTTGCTCAAGAGGGTAAAGCTCTTTTAGTTAAAAAGACAGGTACTATTCCTGATAATATGACAGAAGCAGAAGCTCTTGCAAAAGGAATATTAAAACGTGATACAACTGTAGTAAATCCTTTGGAAAAGCTATATGGTGAAGGCAAATTAATAACTCCTAAAGACAAAATTAAAGATTTAAAGTATATACCTTTCTCTGATGGACAAGAATTTACTATGGGTGCAGACGTTATTGACAAAGGTGGTGTTCCTGTAGCTGTTTTTGAAGCCAAAGCTCCTATTGAAACATATACAAAAGGCATGGATGAGCAAACAGTTATAAACCGTAAGGCTGAATTGGAACAAAGAGAGAATGGTTACGCTGGATATAAGGTTGGATCTTTGGATCAAACAATAACAGACGGAAACTGGGAATAAGTCATTGTAATGTAATTAAACAAGATATTCATGAATACTTATAAATTAGTAGACCTAAAAAATATTGAGTCTAATATTGTTACAAGTGAAACAAATTTATCCATTTGCTTGACAGCAAGTGGATTTTATTTTTCATTAATAGACAACAATTATATTTTAAAATGTTTAGGAGAATTTGAAGCTGACCTAAACGGAGGTATTACTCAAATTATGATGACGATAAAAGAATGCTTCAAATCTATAGGCATACATATCTTTAATTTTAATAGAACAAGAATTGTTTGCCAGACAAGCAAAAATGTTTGGATTCCTTATCGTCTTTATGATGCAACAAAAAACAGAGACTACCTTTCTACAACAAATTCTGTTCATAGCAGCGAAACAATCATTGCAAACACTTCTGAAAAATTAGACGCAGAAAACATATTTGCATATCCTTTGCAAATACATAGTGGTTTAAAAGTTGTCATGCCAAAAGCTAAATTCATAACCCCTTCTTATGTATTGGCAGAATATGCTTTTGATATTGCATCTTTAAAAAACAACACAATGATTCTTTATAAGAGAAACAATGCGTGCGACTTCGCTGTTTTCAAAGGCAACGAATTCACCCTAAGTAATAGTTTTTCTTACTCTTCACCTGAGGATATGATATACTTTATCCTTAACACTTTGCAACAAACAGGAATAAATAGCGGAGAAGTTTGCCTGTTGATTACAGGAGAAGACTATTCTGAAAGAGAACTTTCTTTACTTCAGAAGTTTGTACAAGAAGTTTCTTACGCAAATGTTAAAGAAAATATCATCGTAGATAAAGAATTTGATTGTATGAACTTGCAAAAATATTTCATGGTGCTTGCTTAAGATGTAGCTACGAACAAATCGGCTACAACAACTAACAGACAATATTATGAGAATAGTTGCAGGAGATCTTAGAGGAAGAAGACTTAATCCACCTACAAACATAGAAGTTAGACCAACAACAGATTTTGCAAAAGAAAGTCTATTCAACATACTTAGAAACAGAATAGACTTTGAGGAATGCAGTGCTTTAGACCTGTTTTGTGGAACGGGAGGTATAAGTTTTGAATTTGTTTCTCGCGGAATCAAGCAAATAACCTCCATAGACATCAATCCAAAATGCATTGCCTTCATAAACAAAACAAAAGAACAGTTTGGAGTAGATAATCTGCTTGCTATCCGACAAGATGTTTTCACCTATTTGGGCAGAAGCAAAATGAGTTTTGATGTTGTCTTTGCCGACCCTCCTTACGATATGAAAAACTTTGACATTGTTCCAGATTTGGTGCTAAAATCTTTTGTAAAAGAAGGTGGGATATTTATTTTGGAGCATTCAAAAGAGCATTCCTACACTGAAAATCCTTATTTCGTGGAGCAAAGACATTACGGAAAAGTGAATTTCACTTTCTTTAAAATACCAGATACTAACGAAGAAGAATAGGCTTTATAATTTTTACCTAATATACAATTAATTAAAAATCTTGAAATATGAAAAAAAGCCTTATAGTTATTTGTTTTTGCTTGCTTTTTAGCACCATATCACTTTGTCAAATAGAAGACAATGATTCTGTGCCTAAAAAGGTAACAATTGAAGGAGTATTAAAAATGTATCTTATCAACTGGTTCGGAGGAAGTGTAGAAATAAATGATTATTATGAAACTTTCTACGAGGGAGAGTACATTGCTTTTGTTGTGGAAACAGATGAAGAAATAAATGTAATTCCTTACCTTGACAGAGAGAACAAAAATAATCTTTTATCTATTGTAGATGAGTCAGAAATTTCAGAAATTAAATATTCTAACTTTATGATTGTTCCTAACTTTTACTATGATGAAGAAAATTTCGTCAAACTATTTGTCAATAAACGTGTTCGTGCAACAGGCTCTTTTTATGTTCCTATAGCTGGCTGGCGCTATTACACTATGGTCATAATGAATCTGGACAGTATTGAACAATTATAAAAATATATAAACATAGCTTAATCAAAAAAAGTCTTCGTTTTAAGAATTTAGATCTTCGTTTTAATTTCTAAAAACCAAGTTTTTACTACCAAAAGACTTGATCTTTTTTAATAAAAAAGCAGAACATTTTTCACATGTTCTGCAGACGAATATAGTATATTATTTTTTTGTCTATAATTATTTAGAAAGCCATTTCTCTATATTAGATACCACAATATCTATCCTCTTGTCAAAACTTTCTTTTGTTGCGTATGCTATATGAGGAACACAAATACAGTTTTTTGCATTCAATAATGGATGATTTGTATTTAGAGGTGGCTCTGTTTCATAAACATCAACACCCGCACCCGCAAGTCTGTCATTATTAAGAGCATCTGCTAAAGCTTCTGAATCAATAACCTTGCCACGAGAAGTATTTATCAAAATAGCAGAAGGCTTACATAATTGAAGGGCTTTGCTATCTATGAGATTTTCAGTTTCTTTGGTTAAAGGAACATGCAGAGATATAATATCAGAATTTCTCATAAGAGTCTCAAAATCAACATACTCTACCCCTTCTCTTTCCATAACCAAATTAGAACTATGAGAATAGGCCAAAACATTGGCACCAAAGGCTTTCAACAAAAAAGTAGTACGTTTGCCTATTGCTCCCATACCTATGATTCCTACTGTTTTATTTTTCAACTCTAAACCCAAGAAGTTATTTCTTGCACCTTGATTTCTTATATCTGTATCAAAACAAGTTATCTTTCTTAAAACATCAAGCATAAGACCTATAGCCAACTCACTTACAGCCTCCGTTGCATAGCCTGAAGCATTAACAACCGTAATACCTTTCTCTTTGCAATAGTCTAAATCTATATGGTCAATTCCTGTGAAAGCAATGGCAAGAAATTTCAGATTTGGACATTTTTCCAACACACTCTTGCTTAAAGGTATGTTTGAAACTATTGCTATATCGTTGTCTGCTATCCTATCTATGAGGGTTTGTTCATCTTCTTTCCTGTCATAGTAGATAGAAAACTCACATTTATATTTAGCAAACACCTGTTTTATCTCTTCTTCTTTGCTTTTGTCTATCCCTATTGGCTCAACAGCAACAATTCTTAGATTTTCTTTCATAGATTTTCTAACTTTTTTTAATAATATAAAAAGGACTGCAAGGACATTTTAAAATCCTCCAGTCCTTTTTTTCTACAAAAAACTATAGCTATAAGACTATTTTACTTCTTGTTTAAGTCTTTCGGTAAGCATTGGTACTATCTTGTGTAAATCACCAACAATACCAAGGTCTGCAAGTTGCATTATAGGAGCATATTTATCTTTGTTGATTGCAACAATAAACTCACTTGACTCCATACCTGCAATATGTTGTATAGCACCTGAAATACCGCAAGCCATATACAAGTCTGGACGTACAGTTTTTCCTGTCTGTCCTACTTGACGTTCGCTTGGCATTACACCTGCATCAACCATAGCTCTTGAAGAAGAAACTTCTCCCTTCAATACATTAGCAAGTGCTTCCAATTTCTTGAATCCTTCTGCATTAGCAACACCTCTACCTCCAGAAACAAGAACTTTAGCTTCAGTAATATCTACTTTTGCTTCTTTCTTAACTGTTTCAAGAACTTTTACTTTGAATTTATCTTTCTGGAAATTAACTTTGTAGTCTATAACTTCACCTCTACGAGAGTCGTCTTTTGCCATACGTTGCATAACGCCAGGACGTACAGTACTCATTTGAGGACGGTGATTTGGACAAACAATTGTTGCCATAAGGTTTCCTCCAAATGCAGGACGAGTACTCCAAAGTTCTTTATCTTCTTCGTTGATTTCCAATTTTGTACAGTCTGCTGTCAGACCTGTAACTACTCTTGCAGAAACTCTTGGACCAAGATCTCTACCTATTGTTGTTGAACCTATCAAGACAATAGATGGTTTCTTGTCATTAATCATTTGTGCTATGGCCTGAGTGTAAGGTTCAGTAGTATAAACTCCCAAACATTCGTCTTCAACCAAAAGAACTTTATCTGCACCATAACTGATTAATTCATTAGCTTGTGCTTTTATATTATTACCAAGGAACATAGCATACACTTCTTGTCCAAGATTATCAGCCAACTCTCTTGCTTTGCCCAAAAGTTCTAAGCCTACGTTTTGTATTTTGCCTTCTCTTTGCTCAACAAAAACAAATATATTTTTATAATCTTCTTTATTCATCTTTCTTAACTTTTTTATTAAGGTTATACAATGAAAAACAAATATATCTATCTCAAAAGATTAGATAATATGTTTTTCTTTAAGCTTGCTAATGATTAGTTCAACAGCTTCTTCTGCTTCTACTTCAAAGACTTCTCCTTGTCCTTTGACAGCCTTAGCAAAAGATTTCTTAACATTTGTTGGAGAACCTTTCTTTCCAAGTTTCTCTTCTTCTACCTTTATGTTATCTACTGTCCAAGTCTCTATCTCTTTGTCAAAGCATTCTACGATTCCACTAACACTCATATAACGAGGTTTGTAAGAAGAGGCCAAAACACTAACCAAACAAGGCATTTCTACCTGTACCATTTGATAACCATCTTCCAATTGCTTCTTTATTGTAAGAGTTTTATTGCCATCAAATTTACAATCTTCAAGATATGTTACCTGAGGAATATCTAAGTGTTCTGCTAATTCTGGTCCTACTTGTGCAGTATCACCATCTATAGCCTGACGACCTGTAATTACTAAATCATAACCTAATTCTCTTAATGCACCACTAAGAGCATATGATGTTGCTAAAGTATCTGCTCCACCCAATCTTCTATCTGTAAGAAGAATTGCTCTGTCTGCTCCCATAGCAAGAGATTCTCTAAGGATAGCTTCTGCTTGTGGCAAACCCATAGTGATAACTGTTACTTTTGCACCAAATTCATCTTTCATTCTAAGAGCAAGTTCCAATCCGCCTTTATCATCTGGATTCATAATAGATGGAACGCCTTCTCTAATTAACGTACCTGTCTTTGGATCTATTTTTACCTCTGTTGTATCAGGCACTTGTTTTATACAAACTATTATATTCATTATTTCTATATTTTCTTATTAATTAAACTCTATCAGAATATGTGAATTAAAACTTTATTTTGTCTAATTCCCATCCTTCTAACATTTTATTTATTTAAGCAAACTTGCTGCAATAACCATACGTTGAACCTCAGATGTTCCTTCATAAATCTCAGTAATCTTAGCATCGCGGAACATTCTTTCAACTGGATATTCTCTTGTGTAACCATAACCGCCATGGAATTGAATTGCCTTTGTTGTCATTTCCATTGCAGTCTCAGCAGCAAAGAGTTTTGCCATAGAAGCGTCCTTACTATGAGGCAAACCTCTGTCTATTCTATCTGCAGCACTTCTTACTAAGAAACGAGCAGCATTTATTTTTGTTTCAAGATTTGCAAGTTGGAACTGAGTATTTTGAAATTGTCCAATAGCTCTTCCAAACTGTTTTCTTTCTTTAACATATTTTACTGTTTCATCCATTGCTCCTTGTGCAATACCCAAAGCTTGAGAAGCAATACCCAAACGACCTCCATCCAAAGTCATCATTGCTATCTTAAAACCTTTGCCTTCCTTACCAAGTAAATTCTCTTTTGGCACCTCACAGTTTTCAAATATAAGCTCACAAGTTGCACTTCCTCTAATACCAAGTTTCTTTTCTTTCTTTCCAATTGAGAATCCTTTGTAGCCTCTTTCAACTATGAAAGCAGAAATTCCTTTTGTTCCAAGACTTTTATCTGTCATAGCAAAAACAACATAGACATTTGCGTATGAAGCGTTGGTGATAAATATCTTACTTCCGTTAAGTATCCATTTATCTCCAGCATCTACAGCAGTAGTTTGTTGCATAGCTGCATCTGTTCCAGCATTTGGCTCTGTAAGACCAAAAGCACCAATCCATTCTCCTGAAGCAAGCTTAGGAAGATATTTATTTTTTTGTTCTTCTGTTCCAAACATAAGAATAGGTTCTGCACACAGAGAAGTGTGAGCTGAAACAACCACACCTGTTGTTGCACATACTCTACTCAATTCCTCTACTGCCATAGAATACATCTGAGTTGTTCCTCCTTGTCCTCCATATTGTTTTGGAATAGGAATACCCATAATGCCTATTTTTGCCATTTTTTCTACTGTCTCCATTGGAAATCTTTCCTGCTCGTCTATTTCAGCAGCCAATGGTTTAACTTCATTTTCCGCAAACTCTCTTATCATTTGCAGAAATAAATTTTCTTGTTTTGTTAAACTGAAATCCATTACTATATGTTTTACTTAATTAAAATATTATTCTCAAAATGAGGAAACAAAATTATAAAAAAAATATGAAAACACAATATTTAGAGTAAAAAAAATGAAAAAATAGAAAAATAAAGATGAATAATACACAAAAAGAATGTACCTTTGCAGTAGTTATTTAACCTTAAAAAATTCATTTTACCATGACAATAGAAGTTATATTATTAATTGTATCAGGATTGCTGATCGTTTCGTCAATATGTCTGTTTATATTCAGTAATTATTCAGTAAAGAAGAAAGCGAACCAAGACGACGCACCCCTAAAAGAAGAAAACATAAAATTGGAAGCCAATATTTCAACTATAAAACTACAATTAGATGAAAAAATAAAAGAAATTGAAAAACTAAACAAAGAACTTAGGGACTACAACCTACAAAACAAAGAACTATCCAATGAAGTTGTCCGCCATAAAAAGAATGACGAATTTATTCAAGAAAAGTTGAAAGAGAAAAAAGAACTTATAGAAAACCTTAATCAAAAAATAGAAACCGTTTCTTTGGAAAATAGCCAAAAAGAAAAACTGATTACATCGTTACAAGGAGAAAACAAAGTCATTAATGAGAAATTAAACAACCTTATTATTATAAATAAGAAGCAAGAGGAAGAATACGCAAAACTTCAACAAGAAAACAAATCTCTACACGAAAAAAACACTCAAACAACTGCTCTATTGCAAGGAGAAAAAGAAAAAAGTCAGAACTTGGAACAGGCTTTTTCTGAATATAAACTCTCTTTAGAAAAACTCAACAAGCAGAATGAAGAACATCTTCAAAACCTTACCAATAAAATATTGGAAGAAAAGACTAAAAAATTCACAGAAAACAACTCCAAAGAAATGGAAAACATAATTCTCCCTTTGAAAGAACAGATAAATGAGTTTAAAAAGAAAGTGGAAGACGGCAACGAAAAGCAAGCAATCATGCATACAAGCCTAAAAACTCAAATAGAGAATATGATTGCTCAAACAAAATCCATTTCTGAAGACGCTATAAAACTTACAAACGCCCTTAAAGGAGAAAATAAACGTGCTGGCAATTGGGGAGAACACATCTTGGGAACAATTCTTCAAAATAGTGGCTTATTAAAAGGTATTCACTATGAAGCACAACAAAACATTACAACCGAAGACAAACAAAGACTGATACCAGACTTTATTGTTCATCTTCCGAATACCGAAGACGGATTTGACAATACTATTGTTATTGATTCAAAAGTTTCTTTGGTTGCTTACGAACGATACTTCAATTCTGAGACAGAAGAAGAAAAAGAAATATATCTTCAAGAGCATATAAAATCAGTAAAAAACCATATTGATGAACTTGCAGCAAAAAGCTATGAACTTGCTACCAAAGGAAGTTTAGGCTTTGTTATGATGTTTATTCCTATTGAGCCTGCTTATTTAGTAGCAGTTCAAGGTGAGCCAACTCTGTGGGAATATGCATACAAAAAGAAAATCATACTAATGTCTGCAACCAATATGATTACTTCCTTGCGTTTGATTGCGGATATTTGGAAGATAGACACAAGAAACAAAGAAGCTCAATCAATGGCCGACACTTGCGGAAGTATTTACGATAAGTTATTGGGCTTTTTGGAGACTTTTGAAAACGTAGGTTCTGCTGTTGAAAAAGCCCAAGAACAATATGACAAAGCTAAAGGACAACTTATCTCAGGAAAAGGTAATGTTGTAAAACGATTAACAGAATTACGACAAAAAGGAATAAATTCAAAAACTAAAAAATCCCTACCTCCTTCTTTTGAACCAACAGATGAATAAGACAAATGAAAAAAGACGGTTTAGAAAAACCGTCTTTTTTTTGTTTATCTATGCTTTGCAAATTGTTTTAACACATCACACTTGCGAGTATAATCTGTTTGTGCTTTAGGATTCTGAGTTAGATAGACATATAAGTCATCTAAGTATTTATATTGCAAAGAATTTTTGTTTGTTTTTTTAAACATATTTTCCTCTTTCTGCCAATCCCATTCATATTCTGCCCATTCATCTCTCGGAATATAAGCAAGAGCATACAAAGACTTGGTTCTCAATCCTTGATTATTTGATTTCTTTGAAATATTAAGATATTTTTCTGCTTGTTTTACAAAATCCTGTTGCCAATCTTTTGCCTTTTCAGTATATGCAGAGTAGTAATAATCCGTAAGATACCAACATTGACCTGCGTATGAAGCTTGATAATATCTTGTTGCTAATGAATAAGCAAGTTCATTTCTTTTTTCTACATCTTTTTCATTATCATATTTTTTCAAAAGGTCAAGCATTTCCTTGCAGAAAGTTATTTTTTGATTTACTTTTAGGTTTTGTGTTTTTTCCATTTCTTCCCATTCTTCAAAAATGTATTGATCAACAAACCAGCGTTCTTTGTTGTAGTTTCTTCTTTGCATATAATACGCTATAGCTTGATTATTTACATAAGTAATAGGAACTCTTTCCAAATAAACAATTGCCTTATCAAACATTCCCTGTGCAATATATTTTGTAGCAATCAAATCATTTATATAATCTTTTTCTATCTTAACCTGCTTTCTTATGTATTCTTCAAAATTATTACTACCCTTACTAAACAAAAACTTTTGATAATTGATTATATCTTCTGCTGACACATTCTGCAACTCATCATAATATTCAGTCCAAGAAGATATTTGATAATCATACTTCTCTCCATATTCCCTAATGTCTTTTTCATATCTGAAATAATCATCTATCATCATAAGAGAAAGAACCATATTCTCATTGTTTTGTTTCTTATAATAAGGTACAAGACAATTCATTATTATCCTGTTTCGCACATTTTCAAAACACTCTTTATAGGATTTACTTTCCTTAGCCTTTTTATCTAACCACTGCATTTCTTTGTAAATATAGTCAAAGTCCAAAGTCTTTTCACTCACATAAATCAAAAACTTAACACTACGTGCATTATCCATAACTATTTCCGAAGAATTGTGTTTCATAGCAATATCTATATATTCCTTAGCTTTGGTATTATTCCCCATAATATGCTCCACCATTGCACAAGCTGTATTCCAAAAACACAAATCTTTAGTTTTTCTTTCTTTTATAACCGTATTTGCAAAATCAAGAAACTCTTTCACTTCTGGTTTTTCTAATCTATCATAATCAACACATTCACAAAACTCATCAAAACTATCTTGTATTCTATTTACATAATCTTGCACAAGATAGTAAAGAGCTTTTGAGTTAGGATTATTTCTATATATCTTTTTTATTCCTATTATGTTACGATGTTCTCTTACAACCCATTTTATACTACGATAATCCCCATTACGTGCAAATATTTCCAAAGCATCATCTTCTAAACCAACATTATATAAAGCCCCTGCGTAATAGTTTTCTATCATTTCCTTATATACAGAGTTAGGAAGATTTTTTGCTTTGTTGTTCCAAAAAGAAATCACATCCTTATATTTTTCTTCCAAAGTACAGAAACGCACATACAAAAGAGCATATTGAGACTTAAATCTCTCACCCTTATAATTAAAAGTTTTTTCAAGCATCTTAGGAATTACAACCTTATAATTACTTACATCTTCTTGGGTAATATAGTCCCATGAATCAGTAAAAGAAGTTGCATAGTAAAGATAAGTATTCAAATTATCCAAATATTCAAGCATTTCCTTATCTTTCTTTGATTTTGCATAATCAAATATCTCTTTTTTATAACTGTCATAATTGTCATACTTCCCTTTTGTGTATTCTTTCCAAAAGTTATTTATTCGCTCCATTTGGTCATTTGTTGTATAATTAATAGGAGCAACAAACATCATATAATAATTATGTGTTCTCATTCCCCAACCACAAGCATCCGCTTGATTGATAAACAAGAAACTCACTAAACTAATGAGCAAAAATCTTTTTATATTCTTCATCTTTAAAACGTGCTATATTATATTCTGATAAATCAAAAACAATTATTTCCTTATTTATATCTTTTCTTATCTGCTGTAATCGTGTTTTGGCTTTAAGAATGTCAGACAGTGTCGGTTCTCTTCTTACGACTGTATCTCCAGAGAAAAGAAAAGAACGGTCTTCTGTATAAAGTATCTCCTTAAACCTGTTTTCATAAAACAACAAATCCCATTTAAACAAAGGATAGGCAGCGCTCAGTGGTAAATCATAATTCTTTAAGTAACGCAAATAAGTTTCTACACTATCAACATTAAGTATAGGTTTTTCATCATAAATATTTTTGAAATCTCCTGTGTTATACATCATCAGAACTCCTCTGTCTGCTTTAGGTTCTTGCCAAGATAACTGATATAGGCGAACAGTTGTGGCTAAGCCTATTTTATGTTTATTGCAAAGATTGTAGAGTTGTTGCATAAAAGCAAGAAAATTATGCTCAGTCTTTTTAGTATAATCGCAATCTATCTGAATTTCTCTTACATTTTTTATATCATTAGTTGCGTTAATCTGCAATATACGTTCAAGAATCTTTTCTGCCAAAGATGTATCTCTGCTTTGCATACACTCATTCATTATATATATTGCAGGAATCACTTGTATGCTGTCAGGAATACTGCTCTTAAACTTTATAGTTGCATTAGGAACAGATGCATTCCCTCTTAGAACAACATCAAAATAACGTATATAAAGACGAGTAATGTTGTTTTTGCTTATAAAGTCCTGCTTTGTTTTATCAAGAGAAAATGTTGTTTTCCAATAATAGACAGAATTACCTTCCGTGCTACTCTTTCTATGGTTATCGCAAGAAGATAAAACAAGCACTAATATAAATATGTATAACAATTTTTTCATATAACAGAGTGCAAAGTTAAAAATAAAATTTTACAATCCCTTTTTCTTGCAAAAAAAACTTCGTTTTTAGAAAAAAAGATCAACTCTTTTACCTCAAAAGACTTGATCTTTTACACTAAAAGACTTAGTCTTTTTTTATAAAAATCAAGTCTTTTTTATAGTTTGTAAAAAAGTTGTATTTTTGCAGATAATATTAGACAATTAATTTAAATTAATATCACATTATGACTAAAGTAAGAGTAAGATTTGCACCATCTCCAACAGGACCATTACATATTGGAGGAGTAAGAACGGCTTTATACAACTACCTTTTTGCAAAACAAATGGGAGGAGATTTTCTTCTTAGAATAGAGGATACTGATCAGACTCGTTTTGTTCCTGGTGCAGAAGAATATATAATAGAATCATTTAAATGGTTAGGACTAAAGTTTGACGAAGGTGTAGGAATAGGCGGAGAATATGGTCCTTACAAGCAATCCGAAAGAAAAGCCATGTACAAAGACTATGCTTTGGAATTGGTGAATAAAGGAAAGGCTTACTATGCTTTTGACACTGCGGAAGAATTAGCACAAAAGCGTGCTGAAGCAGAAGCAGAGAAAAAGAATTTTCAATATGACTGCCACACAAGACAGAGTCTAAAAAACTCTCTTGCTCTTTCTGAACAGGAAACTCAAGAACTTATCAATTCAGGAGCGCCATTCGTTATCCGTTTTAAGTTTGAAGAGAACGAACAGATAGAATTTGATGACCTAATAAGAGGACACATAAGCGTCAATTCTTCACTTTTGGATGATAAAGTCTTGTACAAAAGCGATGGAATGCCTACTTACCACTTGGCAAATATAGTTGATGATCATCTAATGCTGATTTCTCACGTTATCAGAGGTGAAGAATGGTTGCCAAGTTGTCCTTTACACGTCAGCTTATATAAGGCTTTTGAGTGGGAAGCACCAAAATTTGCTCATCTTCCTTTGATTCTTAAACCAGACGGCAAAGGCAAACTCTCTAAACGTGATGGAGATAGATTGGGATTTCCTGTTTTCCCATTAGAATGGCAAGATCCTAAATCCAATGAAATATCTTCCGGCTACAGAGAGAGTGGTTATTTACCTGAGGCTGTAATTAATATGTTAGCTCTTTTAGGTTGGAACGATGGAACTGAGCAAGAACTATTCTCTCTGCAAGAATTGGTAGACAAATTCTCAATAGAAAGAATATCAAAGCATGGTGCCAAGTTTGATATGGAAAAAGCCAAATGGTTTAATCATCAATATCTTCAAAATGTTCCTAACCGTGTATTAGCAGAAGAATATTTGAAGGAGTTAAATGCAAAAGGCTATAACACAAATATAGAATTTGTAGAAAGCATAGTTGCTTTGGTCAAAGAAAGATGTTCTTTTGCTAAAGAATTGTGGGACAATAGTGATTATTTCTTTGTTCGTCCAAGCGAATATGCTGAAAAAGCATTGAAAAAACGTTGGAAAGAAGGAACTTCTCAAAGAATGAATGATATAATAGACAACCTTTCCAAGATAGAAGACAACAAAGAGTGGGGAGAAAAGGCAGAAGAGTTTCTAATGGAGTACATTCCAAAGAACGAACTGAATATGGGACAGATAATGAACAGCATTCGTCTTGCAATTGTTGGAGATACTAAGGGAGTAAATATGGTGGAGATATTTAAA
The DNA here is from genome assembly GCA_900314725.1 of uncultured Bacteroidales bacterium. Lineage (GTDB taxonomy): Bacteria > Bacteroidota > Bacteroidia > Bacteroidales > P3 > Scybalousia_A. The sequence continues at coordinate 110,853 of OMWJ01000004.1, read as the reverse complement.
CTCTTAGGTAAGCAAGAGAGTTTGGAGAGAATGAAGATAGCAAGCGAAAAAATAAATCTTTAAAACTATGTTATTGATTGCAGACAGTGGTTCTACTAAAATAGACTGGTGCTTAATTGACAACGCAAATCAAAGAAAGTACTTTCATTCTATTGGTTTGAATCCCTATAATGTTTCAGAAAACACTATAAATAATGAAATAGTGGCTAATATTCTTCCAAATATTCCAGCAAACGAAAGAATGGAGATGTATTTCTATGGTTCTGGCTGTTCCACCATTCAAAAGAAGACACAAATGTCAAACATATTCCAGCACTATCTTCCTAACACAGAGATACATATTGAAGATGATTTATTAGGAGCAGCACGTGCTACTTGTGGAAGAGAGAAAGGCGTTGCTGCAATACTTGGCACAGGTTCTAACTCTTGTCTTTATGACGGAGAAAAGATAATAGAGAACCTACCTTCTTTGGGTTACGTGCTATGTGATGAAGGTGCTGGAACAAATATCGGCAAGATTGTCCTTAGAAACTACCTTCGTGGGCAGATGCCTGAGCATATTCACAAGCAGTTTGCAGCAGAAAATCCCGGAGAAGAAGCAGATTTTCTCAACAGACTTTATATGGGAGAGAAACCAAACTTTTATTTGGCTTCATTTGCAAAGTTTGCTATCACAAGACGTGATGATGCTTATTGCAGAAGAATTATAGAAGAAGCGTTTAACAACTTTTTCATCATGCAAGTCTCGCAGTATTCCGACTATAAGCAACATCCTATAAACGTTGTCGGCTCTGTCGGTTACTATGCTCAAGATGTTTTCAAAGAAGTTGCCGAACAACATGGAGTAAAAGTTGGAAAGGTCATCCAAGCTCCTTTAGAAGAACTGATAAATTATCATTTATAAACACCAAAAAGCGAACGAAAGATTAAAAAATCTTCGTTCGCTTTCTTCTTTTATAAATATTCAACAACAATTATTTCTTTTCTTCTGCTTTTGTTGAAACTGCGGTCATAGAAATCGCTGTTTTTTCTATTTCAATAACTACTTCGTGAGCAATTTCTACCATTACTGTTGTTTCTTTTACTTCTTTTACTTTTCCATGAACACCTCCTATGGTCAAAACTTGCTGACCTTTTTGAAGCATTTCTCTAAATTTCTTCTCTTCTTTTTGTTTTTTTGTCTGAGGTCTAATCATAAAGAAGTAGAAAATAACTATTATCAAAAGTAACATTACTAATCCACTTCCAGCACCACCACCTTGTCCGTTTTGTCCGCCCATCATGAGCATAATACTTAGTAAATTCATCTCTATTTATTTTTTTATTTAGTTAAACATTTCAAATTTAAGTTTTGCAAAAGTACGATATTTTTTTCTACTACCAAAACTGAAAAAAAATTTATTTAAATACAATGATATTAAACTTCAAAACATTCAACAGTTTCATTAAAATTGTTCAGCATAACGTCCTCTACGGTATTGGTTTTTGCTGGATTAAATTTTGTTCTTACTCTTATGTAATTATCAGTAAAACCATACATGTAACCATCTTTCTGACTTTCTTCCCAGAGTACAGATGTTTCTAAGCCTACATTATGTTTATAGAACTCACGTTTTTTTTCTATTGCAAGATTTTGGAGTACGAGGCTTCGTTTTCTTCGTTCTGCTATAGGAACTCTTTCGGGTAGTTTAAGAGCATGAGCATCTGGTCTTTCAGAATAAGTGAAAACATGTACAAAAGCAAGCGGAAGAGATTTTATAAACTCTATTGCTTTGTTGAACTCTTCTTGAGTTTCTCCATTAAAGCCTGTTAGACAATCACAAGCTATGAAACTGTTTGGCATTTTTTCTTTTATATACAAAACCTTATCTCTAAAATGTTGAGTATCGTAATTTCTTTTCATCATCTTCAACACCTTGTCGCTGCCTGCTTGCAACGGAATGTGAAAATGAGGCATAAAAGCACGAGAAGATGCACAGAAATCTATAATCTCCTTGGTTAAAAGATCAGGTTCTATGCTTGATATTCTGTAACGTTTTATTGCTTCTATTTTGTCTAATTCCTTAATAAGAGCAAGAAAGTTTTCATCTGTCCCCTTACCGAAATCGCCTATATTAACACCGGTTAAAACTACCTCTTTTTTATTTTCTTGTACAAGAATTTGAGCATCTTTCACGGCTGCTTCTATTGAACAACTTCTTGAGCGACCTCGCGCAAAAGGAATCTCACAATAAGTACAAAAATAATCACAACCGTCTTGCACTTTCAAGAATCCACGTGTTCTGTCGGAGAAAGAAACAGAAGAATAAAAAGTATGCAGACGTGAAATATCCTTTACAAAGTTTTGCAGTTCCTTTTCCCTACTCCACTGCTTAACCTTATCGATCAATAGATGTTTATTGTCATTACCCAAAATAATATTTACTCCTTCTATCTTTGATATTTCTTCTGCATTCACTTGAGCAAAGCAACCAATTACTGCTATCAGTGCATCGGGGTTAAGATTATGAGCCTGACGGACTGCATTTCTGCATTTCTTTTCTGCTATTGAAGTAACGGTACAAGTGTTTATAACATACACATCGGCTTTTTGATGAAAAGAAGTTTCTTCGTAACCTTCATTAACAAATCTTCTCAACAAATCTGAACTTTCTGCAAAATTCAACTTACAACCTAATGTATGAAAAGCTATCTTTGGCATATATTCTTCTTATATTATTTATGGTAGAGACTAAACATTGGCAGTCATTTCCATAAGTTCTTTTGAACAAGTGGCTTTTGGTCGTATTATTTCCTGCATAACTCGTTCTGCTAACTTAATAGGGAAAACCCCTTTGTATAGAAAATGTTTTAGAAGTTTAACATATTCTTCTTGCCATTCTTTTCCGTGAGGCTTTATATCTGTTCCGTATTTTTTCAAAGAAATAAAATGACCAATTTCATGCAGTGTTACTAACAAGAAAAGAAAAGGTGGAAGATTTGCATTAACAGTTATAATATTCTTATTTTTATAGCAAGTTCCCAAAAAGACTTTTCGCGGACGAACAATTTTAAAGACAATATTATATTGCAAAACTATATGTGCAATATCCAAACTGCAATCCTCTGGAAAGTAATCTTTCATTGCTATTGCTAATTCTTGTTCTGTCATCACCTGCTTTTTGAGAAAAAATAAAAACTACTCCTGACAAAGAACAGCAATATCATTATATTTATTAAAACTGTCGGGATTGACAGACCAAGTGGGGCAATCACATTTTCCTTTGCGATGTTTTCGCATAGAAGTCTTTGAACTGCTACACGAAGACATCACAATTAGAAAAATGGTTGATATGATAAAGAGTTTTATTTTCATTAAAAGACTACTCTTTTACAAATTTTTGAACGTAAGAGTTTTTATTTGAATACAAGCGAATGAAATAAACACCTGAAGTCAGTGAAGAAATATTTAATGTTGTCTGCTTTTCAGACTTAGATATTTTAGTTGAGATAAGGCTTCTTCCCATATTATCAAGAACAGAAACAACACAATCTTCTTCTGGTACATCTATACTTATGGTTATATTATCTTTCGCTGGTGAAGGATAAACAGAGAAAGTCAAAGGATTTGTCTCTACTTTATCTAAACTTGCTTGTTGATTATAATAGATTCCATTCAGTGTTGTTACGCCTGTGTTGCTTGGATCAAGCCATTGAGAAAGATATTGGAATTGTTTGTTAAATTGTCCATACCAATCTCTTTGATCACTTGCACTACTATTACTACAATCTGAATAACCACCTGTTAGAGTTCCTACCAAAAGACCAGATGTGTTAAACAACCCACTACCAGAAGAACCTCCTTCTACAATACCAAAGCCATTTGTTGTCTGAGCCCAATATACTCTCCAATGTGTTGTAGTATATCCTTCAGCAGCTGTAGGTCTTTGAGTAAAAGTAGATATTTTCTTTACATCTCCGCTTGGATGATGAATACCAACGCCTTTATTTGGAGCAGTAGTGCTTCTTGACCAACCTGCAAAATAAGGATTTAAAGAAGAAGGAAGGCTTGAAGAAAGTCTTACAAGCAAATGATCTGTTCCATTATCTCCGTATGTATTATCGTATGCCAAACGTGAGCAACCTGTTAAAGAAGTATATCCAGGTTCTGTATATGGTGTTGAACAACCAGAAGTTTCATAATTGAAATAGAATACAAATTGGTTAAAGTTACTTGTTGTAGAATAGGCAACACAATGTCCTGCTGAAATAACATAAGGTGTTTTATCATTACTTGTATTATTAATAAGAGTACCTGTACACCAATAATACGAACTACCACCTTTGACTTGTATGCGACAAACGGCTTTTTTTACATCTTGATAGTTATCTCCTTCTGAACAATTCACATTTACATTACAAGAACCTGAGTCTCTGAATTTCTTAATTATTGCATTCTCTTCTGTCTCAGAAAGGTATTCATCTGTTTCTTCTAACAAGTCTTCAAAATGAATAACGTCTCTATAGAAATAAACAAATTCTGAAAGTTCTATTTTTGCATTATCTGTTATGTTTTTTGGCTGATAATACTCAATTATCAACTCTTCACCATAGACATATTCAGTTGCAAAGACTCCTTCCTCTGTATTATTATCAGAAGTAAAAGCTCCTAATACTTTACTTCTATCTGTGTTATACAAATACAGTTCTCCTCCTTTTGGCAAATAAAAGTTATCGGAAGAAAAACCTATCGCCTGTGCATAAGGAATGACTACTTTCAATAAATACAAATCATATTCATCAAAAGAAATGTGTTTAGCCTTATCAAAATAATTTTCAAACATAGGAACGGCTACTGCACATCTTTGAGGTTTAAAGAATTCTCGTGCATTTATCTCATCTTCTTGCATAAGAGCATCAACATCTGGAGAAGACAGAGTTGTTGTTGGTATTTCTATTTCGCTTTTCAATGAAAAAGAACGGGGAACTTGCTTTGTACTTATCTGTGCAGAAGCGTACATACCTAAAAATAGCACGATTAAAATCAAACTTAGTTTTTTCATTTTTTTACTTTTATTTTATATTTGATAATGTTTTTAATTGCTTGTCTATATTTATAACCTGCGGCAAAACTAATGCCAAATCATCATTCAAAATAACGTAATCGCTATTAGAAATTTTATACTCAACTGATAATTGATTGTTTATTCTTTGCATAATTTCTTGTTTTGAAGCATTATCTCTTTGCATTGCTCTTTGAATAACAAGGTTTTGAGGAGTGTTTATGCAGATTAGTTTGTCAAAATACTTTTCCCATTTACTTTCAAAAATGATTGCACTTTCCATAATTACGTATGGAACATTCAAAACTGTGTTTTTATTTAGAAAAGATTGATAGCGTTTCTGTACTAATGGATGGATAAAATCACTGAGTTGCTGAAGTTTTTCCTTATTTGAAAATACTATTTGCGAAAGTTTTTTAGTATTAAGTACATCAGCAATAAAAATATCTTCAGAAAACATCGTCTTTAGTTGTTCTTTTATTTCATCGTCTTGGTATAACAACTTAGCCTCAGTATCCGCATTAAAAATAGGCACATTAAGGTGAGAAAAAACCTTAGCAATCAAAGTTTTTCCACAACCGATTCCTCCTGTCAAGCCTATTGATAATGTTTTCATAGTCTATTTAAATAATATGTAGTCAACTTTTTCAGGCAGAATATTTACAACCTTTATATAATCTGGAATATTAGAAAGATAAACTTTTAGTTTTGAATTATTGGATAAAGCTTCGTGAGAACAAATGACGTAAGATTTAAAATCTTTTATGTTAGCCTTATTATAGTCTTTCATTGCCACACGATAACGGACTTTGACTTCTCTTGGTAAAAGTTTAATGTTCTTATATTCTTCGTATCTTATCACATCTATTGGTATGCTTATTGTGTTCTCGGTGTATTTTTCTGCAACTATTCTCACAGGGATATTGGTTGTTTTACAGACTAATGTAGGGCTAAGCGAAGACATATCCACAGGAACCGAAAAGATTATAGTTTTGTTTATGTTCTTAAAATCTGTTTTCACAGTATATAGAGTATCCAATTTATCCAATTCTTCTTTATTACCTTCCACGACAACTTCTTTTATCAACATTTCAGGCTTTTTGTATGCATCGTATGGTTTAGAAAACGAAAAATTTGCACACAAAACAACGGGAATTTTCTTAGAATATACCTTATTCCAAACTAAGTTAATGTTTTCTGGACTTATTTTAGTATTATTTGAAACTGTTCCAAGTTGTTTTATTATCATCGGTTTCAGTCTTGAAACGGGTATTCTGCTTTTTCCTCTTGTCAGATTAAGATTGATGTCATTAACATCTAATACTATTTTCTTTTTATGGGCAACAAAAAGTTGATTTGCCAAATATTCAAAGCCATTAGTCTTAACTTCTATAGTTATAACACTGTCTTTAGTAAAGAAATCAACCTTATTGGTGTTGTCTATAAAACTTATTAGAAACGATTCACTGTAAATATATTCCTTAGAGTATGTAATTGAAATCCACAAAGCAAAACTTAACAACAAACAAAGCAGGAATACATTTACTTGTTTGTTTGATATTAACCTTTTAAGTATGTTTTTTTGAGAGAAAATAGACTTCATATTCTAACACTCTTTTTTTCCATTATATTTTCTGACAACGTATGTTGGTCGTTTCTTTGATTCTATAAATATTCTTCCAACATATTCACCTATTATTCCTAATGATAACAGTTGAACCCCTCCTAAAAACAGTATTAAAATAACCATTGTTGGAAAACCTGCAACGTCATTACCTATGATAAGAGTCTTTATCAATACATATATAAGGTAAATAAAAGCAGACAACGAAACTATTGCACCTAAAACTGTGGAAAGTCTAAGAGGAGCAGTAGTAAATGAAAGCAAACCTTCAATTGCTAAGCCAAACAACTTTCTAAAACTCCATGAAGATTTACCTTTTGTTCTTTCTTTTGTTTCAAATTCAATACCAATTTTCTTAAATCCAATCCAAGCAAACATACCTTTTGTATATCGTTCACTTTCTCTTATATTTCGCAAGGTTTTTATACAAATCTTGTCTAAAAGTCTGAAGTCTCCAACGTTTGGCAACACATCATACTTTGCAGTTTTTTGCAAAAGATAATAGAACAATAATGAAAATTTTCTTCGTAAATATGATTCGTTTCCTCTGTTTTTTCGCTTGCCATAGACGTCTTCATAACCTTCTTCCCAAAGTTTTATCATCTGAGGAATAGCTTCTGAAGGATGTTGAAGGTCTGCATCCATTATAATTGTGCAATCACCTGTAACATAATCAAAGCCTGCCAACATAGCTTTTTCTTTTCCAAAATTGCGAGACAATTCCAAATAAGAAAAACGCTCATCCTTGTTATGCAATCCCTCCATTATAAAAACAGAATTATCCTTACTACCATCATCAATCAAAAGCACTTCCCAATCATAGTCATCTGTCATTATACTTACAAGAGAATCATATAACAAAGGTAGACTTTGGGCTTCATTGTAGCAAGGTATAAGTATAGATATTTTCTTTTTCATTTTACTTCTTCTTTTTTGAATGCAAAGAATCTTTGTCCTATATAGTTAAGACCAACAAACAAACACATACCAACCAACATTGCAACATTTTCCTGTATGTTTTTTGCACATGAAGACAAAATCCACATCATCAAAGGCTTTGCTATTCCGTATGCAATCAACCAGCATATTGCAATATTCAAAGTAAATCTAACAACAACCGCAAGATTTCTTTGTTTATATTTAAATGTATAATACTTATTAAGAAAATAACTAAGTATGCTCCCAAGAAAATAGTTTGCAAAAGTTGAAAACCAATAGCCAAAATGAAAGACATTGTAAGCAACAAACATAATAGTTGCCCCAAATATCGTGTTTATTACTCCCACGATAACAAATCGCAAGAATGTTTTATCATAAAATATGCTCAGCAATTTTTGAAACATTGGTTTTAAAATTTGAAGCAAAATTACACAAATTTATTCACTTACTTTGATTTTAAAGTGTTTTTTTATTTGGACAAAGAAATATAGACCAAACATTTTGTTTTATAATACTCTGATAAAGGAACTATGTTCTCCAAGTCATATATCTGATAATAGCCTTTATAATCCACCATCTCTTCGTATGCATCTTTACCCTTAAGATATAGTATGCCATTAGGTAACCTATGAGAAGAGTTTGAAGATATTCTGCCTTTGGACAAAGAAAGAAAATCTTTCATATTTGTAACGGCTCTTGAAACAATAAAATCATACTTCTGCTTTAATTCCTCACAGGCTATTTGTTGAGCAATCACATTTTCCAAACCTAAGGACTCCTTTATAGCATTGACCACCTTGATTTTTTTTGCCGTCCTATCTATTAAATGAAAACGTGTCTGAGGAAACAGAATAGCAAGCGGAATACCGGGAAAACCACCTCCTGTTCCTACATCTAAAACACTTGCATCTGGCAAGAAAGGACAAATTTTTCCTATCGTCAAAGAGTGTAGAACATGGTGAGCAAACAGATTATCTATATCCTTTCTTGAGATTACGTTTATTTTTTCGTTCCATTGCTTGTATAAAGCAGGTAGTTTTGAAAACTGCTCTTGTTGTTTTTCGCTTACAAAAGGAAATAACGTTTTGATATATTCCAGATTTTCATTCTCCATAACTGATAATGCTTATATGAAAAAAGGATTGAAAACCAATCATTCTCAATCCTGCTTAAAATCTCTTCTTTGGCGGAGAGTGAGGGATTCGAACCCCCGGAGGTGTGACCCTCAACGGTTTTCAAGACCGCCGCTATCGACCACTCAGCCAACTCTCCGTGTGCAAAAGTAGTATAATTTTATTTACTGACAAATTTTTTACATCTTTTTTTTCAAAAAAATAAACCTGTCTTTGTTGAATATATCCTTTTTTACTTGCCCAAGATATTCTTTTTCAGAGAATAATGAAAGCGTTTTGTTGCCTAAATTTTCATTAATTTCTAAATACACTCTTCCTTGTTTTGATAAGTGTTTTTGGGCAAAAGAACTTATTTTTTCATAAAAAATCAATGGTTTTTCATCTTCAACGAACAAGGCAATAGGGGGTTCATATTTCAATACATTGTTATGCATATCTGCCTTCTCTTTTTGCATTATATAAGGCGGATTAGAGACTATAATGTCAAAGTCCTGTTCTATGTTGAAACCATTCAACAAATCTCCCTGCAAAAGTTTTATTTCTAAACCTAAGTTGTTGATATTTTCCTGAGCAATCTTTAAAGCCTTGGAAGAAACATCCATCGCAAACACTTCGGCTTGAGGTAAATGTTTCTTTAAACTTAAAGCAATACAAGCACTTCCACAGCAAAGATCTATAATCCTTAGTTTTTTATTCTCGTTTGATTTTTCCTGTTCAACAATCTTATAACACAGTTCTTCGGTTTCTGGTCTTGGTATCAAAACATTTTCATCTACCTTTATTTTTAATCCACAGAATTCCGCATAACCCAAGATTTGTTGTATGGGCTTTTCTTTTTTCAATTGTTCGGTAGCAAGAACTATCTTCAAGAGTTCAGATTCATTGACATAGTCTTGCTCAAAAGCCAAAATATGTGCTGAGTTTAAACCTGTATATTCCTCAAAAAGAATTGAAATCAAAGAGTTTATTTCTGTTTTTGAATATTTATTCTTTAATTCTTCAAGAACATAGTCTTTTATGTCTTTTATTTTGTTTGAGCGTGTTTTCATTCTTTTTCGTATCTTTGCCGTGCAAAATTACAAATAAATATGAATACTGAAGATAAAAAATATATAAGACGTTGTTTTGAATTGGCTCTCTTGGGACGAGGTTTAAACAGTCCTAATCCCAAAGTAGGTGCTGTGATTGTTCATAATAATAAGATAATAGGTGAAGGTTATCATCAAAGATATGGTTCTGCTCATGCAGAAGTCAATGCTGTGAATAGTGTTGCTGATAAATCCTTGCTAAAAGAATGCACTATTTACGTCAATCTTGAACCTTGCTGTCATTACGGCAAGACTCCTCCTTGTGCAGAACTGTTAATAAAGAACAATTTCAAACGTTGTGTTATAGCAAACAGAGACAGCAATCCCAAAGTCGCAGGAGGTGGAATAAAGATGTTGCAAGATGCTGGCATAGAGGTGGAGTGCGGAGTATTGGAAGAAGAGGGACGATTTCTTAACCGCAGATTCTTCTGCAACCAAGAAAAGCACCGTCCATATATCATCCTAAAATTTGCTCAAAGCCTTGATGGTTTTATGGATATAGAACGAAAGAACGAAGAAAAACAGAACTATTGGATAACTAACAACGCATTAAAAGTCTGGGTTCATAAACAACGTAGCGAAGAAGACGCAATTTTAGTAGGATATAATACTGTTTTAAACGACAATCCTAACCTTACCACACGATACTTGGAAGGCAGAAATCCTAAACGTGTTATTTTTGACAGAGATCTAACCTTAGCACAGACAAATAATATTTTCAACAAAGAAAGTCAAACTTTTATATTCAATTATCTTAAAACAGAAAAACAAGATAACCTTAATTTCATAAAAATAGACAGAAACGAAAACCACATACCTCAAATACTAAGACATTTACTAAACGATGGCGTTGGCTCACTTGTCGTAGAGGGAGGACAACAAACTCTTCAACTCTTTATTGACAACAATCTGTGGGATGAAGCCTATGTTTTAACAGGGGATACTTGCTTTGGTGTGGGCAAAAAAGCCCCTGCTATTGCTACCGATTATTTTAAAAGCACGAAGATGGTAGCAGATAACAGGGTAGATTTCTATCATAATCCTAATTCTTTAGAACTATAGTTATGCAATAGATAACGCAAGTTCATTTGTTTTATTGTTGCATTCGTTTATTTTTTATCTGCAACTATATCTAAAATATTTTGTCCATAGCGTTCTGCCTTTTGTCTTCCTACACCTTTTATGTCAAGCAACTCTTTCATTGTCTGTGGTTTCTTGTTTGCAATTTCTATCAAAGCCACTTGAGACAGAACCATATATACAGGAATAGCATCTTCTTCTGCCGTCTCTTTTCTCCAATCTCTTAGAATGTCAAACAATTCTTTATCTTCTATATCATTATATGCTTTATTATCCGTCTGTTTCTTTGTTTTCTTGGATTTGGATGACTGTTTTTTCGTTTTCTTTTTCTCAGTTATGATTGAAGAAAGCTCAATATCTATTCCTTGTGCAAGGATATTGTTCTTGTACTTTAAGAATTGATCTATTTGAAAACCTTTTTCATCTAAAAAATCCAAGAGTCTCACCTTTATTTCTTTTTCTACTGAGATTTGAACCGTTAGTTCTTTCAATAGAGAGTTCTCTTCTTTGTTGTCCAATTCAATATCCAAGAGAGAGAGTACAACATTATTAATCACTGAAAGATGTTTCAAAAAATAATCTCTTGCATCATAGGAACGTTTTAGAAGCATTCCCATTTTTTCTTCAGCACTTACATTCTTAATACAAACACTATCAAAATATTTTTTAAACTTCAAAGAGACTTCATCCACATCTTTAAAATAGGTAATAGTCTGTTGAGTGATTATTTCTGAGAGTTTTGGAAATACTTTGCTTATTGTGGTATTAACAAAACCTTGAAGTCGGCTCATCTGTCTTGACAATTCAGTAAAATCAAAAACAGAATACAGCGTCTTAAAGAAGTAATCATCCTTGGATTTTTGCAAAACCAAATCATCAGGTGAGTGTTCCAAGGCATTATCGTTGAAGATTTTTATGTTTCTGTCCAAAATAATGGAGGAATACTTAAATGGCTCGGAAAGAATCATACCTTCCAAACTCCGACATCTTGACAATGCCACATAAACCTGCCCATGTGAAAAAGCCTGATTGGAGTTTATTATCGCCTTGTCAAATGTAAGACCTTGTGATTTATGAATAGTTATTGCCCATGCAAGTTTCAATGGAAATTGAGTAAAAGTTCCTTTTTCCTTAAGTTTGAGTTCTTTTGTATCTTTATCCATTGAGTATTCAAAATTTTGCCATGTGTATCGGCGAACAAAGATTTCTTGCTCATCATCGGGACATTTCACTTTCACAAATTCATCATCCAACTCAGTAACTATTCCTATTTTCCCGTTGTAGTATCTTTTCTTTTCACCATTTTCATAATCGTTTTTCAGAAACATAACCTGCGATCCTGTCTTCAGATGAAGATTTTCTAAGTTAGGATATATATTATCTGGGAATATACCTTCTATCTGAGCCTTATAGATTTTGTCCTTGCCTTTTAAGGCATTGATTTTATTCACATTGATTTTATCTGCCTGAAGGTTGTGAGTGCAAAGAACGATGTAGTTTTCTGGCACATTTTCCAAAATATCTTTCTTGTAGGATTGATTCAAGACCGCTACATCTTCCTCTGTGAGCCTATTGTCCCTGACTGCATTAAGAATCTGTATGAACTTTTCATCGGATTGCCGATAGATATGTTTCAAGGCTATGGTTATATAGTTAGAATCCAGCAATGCCTTGGAAGAAAAGAAATAAATACTGTCATAATAAGTCCTTAGCATTTGTTCTTCATTATCATTAGCAATCGGAGGCAATTGATTCAAATCGCCTATAAGAAGCAACTGCACTCCACCAAAAGGCTTGCCTGCTCCGTTTCTTCTAAACTTTCTTAGAATTCTATCTATCGCATCCAAAACATCACATCTTACCATTGAAACCTCATCTATTATTATAAGGTCAAGGCTGTTTATAAGATTACGTTTTTGCTTTGAGAATTTGCGAGTTTCAAACTTAGCACCGGGAACAAAGGCATGAAATGGCAATTGAAAAAAGGAGTGTATGGTTACTCCTCCTGCATTCAAGGCTGCAACACCCGTTGGAGCCAAAACAACAAAACGCTTAAAAAGTCTTGTCTTAAGACTCTTTAGGAAAGTGGTTTTGCCCGTCCCTGCCCTACCTGTGAGGAAAATATTCCTATCTGTATATTGCAAAAAATTAAATGCAAGTTCTATTTCCTTGTTCTCTGCCATATAAGTCAATTATATTTCACCGTATAAAACGAAAAGAGAAACAAAAAATTATCTTCCTTTTTGATAAATTAAACAATTTTTGCAAACACATCAACTAACCGTTTAGACAAAAGAAAACGCATCCCCAAACATCTTCATTTTTGAGGAGCAATACAACGTCTTTGTAAAAAAAATCTTCGTTTTCAGTTACAAAGTCTTCGTTTTCGTAACTAAAGTCTTGGTTTTGTTATATAAAAACGAAGAGTTTTTAAGTTGTATTTAGTTGATAATCAAGTGATTTTAAGTAATAAAATCTTCTATTCAAAAGAAAACATGGTATTTGCTTATGTTATTGTAATGGTTTTAAGTAAATTATGTAATGTTTCTGCAAAAACTTTACTCAAAACCACCGATTATCATCATGCAAAGTTAATATATTTTTTTGAAATAAACAAATTATATTTCATAAAACAGATAAAAAATATTTAAATCCAAGACATTTAGTGTTTTATGTTAGTTCTTGAGAATATTTTCTACAAGTTTTTTCTTGTTATATCAGATTTTTGTAATTTTGCAATTGGTACGATTTTAAAGAAGCAAATTTCCATTTTATTGGGATTTAAATACTTGTATTTTTATGGCAGATTTAACTCAAAACAAAATCAGTTCAAGGTTCAGAAACCAAAGAATGACTCTAAGTCAAGCCTTTGCGTTAAACAACAATATGGTTCCCCCTCAAGCAGAAGAACTTGAAGAGGAAGTTTTAGGTGCTTTGTTGCTTGACCAAGACGCTTTGACAAACACTATAGACAGATTAAGAGTTGAGTTTTTTTATAAAGAGGAACATCAGGAAATATTTTCAACTATTCTTGCTCTTTTTCAGGAAGGAAACCCTATAGACCTTATTACTGTTACAGAGAAATTGAAAAAACGAGGAAGTTTGGAAGCCATAGGTGGTTCTTACAAAATGGCAAGCCTTACTTCTAAAGTTACATCTGCTGCCCATATAGAGTATTATGTAAGCATTTTAGCCGAGAAATTTATTCAACGTGAATTAATAAGAGTATCTACCGAAACACTAAAAGACGCATATGATGAAACTACCGACATTGTGGATTTGTTAGACAGGACAGAGACTAAGTTTTTGGATATTAATGACAAAAACTTCAACTCCTCTTCACAAAATATGCAACAACTTATTCACAACGCCATAGGTGAGTTAGAACTTATTCAAAACTCCGACTCAACAACCTCTGGGTTGCAAAGTGGTTTTGAAGAATTAGACCGTTGTATCAATGGTTTCCAACCCGGTACCTTGATTATCCTTGCAGCACGTCCCGCTATGGGAAAGACAGCCTTCGCTGTTTCAATGGCAAGAAACATCGCTGTAATGTTTCATCAACCTATCGCCATATTCTCTTTGGAAATGACAGCCATGGAACTAACTATGCGTCTTATTTCCTCAGAGGTTGAAATAGAAGGTTCTAAGCTTAAACGAGGAGACCAAATGACTACTCAACAAATCAATATCATCAAGGAAAGAACTCAGGTTCTTAGCGAAGCACCTATCTTTATTGATGACAATCCTGGACTAAGTATCTTTGATTTAAGAGCAAAATGCAGAAGATTAAAGCAGGCTCACGACATAAAGATGGCGTTTATTGACTACTTACAGTTGATGAGCGGAGGAGAATCAAGAAATAATGGAAACAGAGAACAAGAAATAAGCTTTATTTCCCGACAATTGAAAGCCCTTTCTAAAGAACTTGGTATTCCTATCCTTGCACTTTCTCAACTCTCTCGTGCTGTTGAAACTCGTGGAGGAAGCAAAACACCTGTTTTATCTGACTTACGTGAAAGTGGAGCTATAGAACAAGATGCGGATATTGTTATGTTTATCTATAGACCAGAGTATTATAACATAACAGAAGACGAAAACGGTTCTACTCAAGGAGTGGCTTACATAGATATAGCAAAAAACCGTGCAGGTTCTACAGCCAAGGCTCGTTTAGGATTTAAACATCAGTTTGTAAAGTTTTATAATATCGGAAAAGAATATTCTTCTACTTCTCCATATTCTCTTATACCTGAGAATGCAGCATTTGACAGTTCAACAAATACTGCTACTTTTGAATCTCAGATAAATAACGAAATGGAGGCAGACAATGACGAAAATCCATTTTAATGTTTCAGCAAAATTCAAATGAAAAATATAATCTTAACTCTTGTTTTATTACTTCCCTTTTCCATTAAGGCAGCCTTTGTTTTGATTCCTATGGACGAAACTCAAAAGAATCATCTCAAAGCATACGGTATTGCATACTTTTCTTTGCAAAAAGATAATGACGTTACTTGGTTATTGAACTACAGAGGTGGCTCTTTTTCCATGGAAGAGGACGCTGAAATAATAAAACTCTGCAAACTAAGAGGTGTAAGCTATGAGGTTATTTCCAATTCTCAAATGCTTGGAATAATAGACGAAATTTCTGACCCGGAAATAAATATGGATGCAGTCAAACTACAAAAAGCTCCACGAATAGCTGTTTATTCTCCAAAAAGCAAACGACCTTGGGACGATGCAGTTACTTTGGTTTTAACCTACGCAGAGATACCATACGATGTTGTTTATGATGAAGAGGTATTAAATGACGTGCTTCCTATGTATGATTGGTTGCATTTACATCACGAAGACTTCACAGGACAATATGGAAAGTTTTGGGCTAACTACAGAACTACAACGTGGTACAAAGATGATGTTACCTTTCAGGAAGGTTTAGCAAAACGTCTTGGCTATAAAAAAGTTTCTCAGCTTAAACTTGCTGTTGTAAAGAAGATAAGAGACTTTGTCTTGGGAGGAGGTTTTATGTTTGCTATGTGTTCTGCTACAGATTCATTTGATATTGCTCTTGCTGCAGACGGTGTAGATATTTGTGAGAGTATGTTTGACGGAGACCCTATGCAAAAAAATGCTCAACAAAGTCTGAATTATGATAACTGTTTTGCTTTTACTGGTTTTCAGATTGAAACAAATCCTTCTGCCTACAGACTCTCAGATATTGACATAACAAAAGAAAGAGCGTCAATGATAAGTGAAAAAAGCGATTTGTTTGTTCTGTTTGATTTTTCAGCCAAATGGGATTGGATTCCAACCATGCTAACACAATGTCATACCAAGATAATTAAAGGCTTCTATGGTCAAACAACTGCTTTTCGCACTAATCTAATAAAAAGCAACGTCCTTATTCTTGGTGAAAACAAATCTATAAGTGAAGCCCGTTATCTTCACGGTGAATATGGAAAAGGTACATGGTCTTTCCTTGGAGGTCATGATCCTGAAGATTATCGTCATTTTGTTGGCGACCCTAAAACAGACCTTTCTCTCTATCCTAATTCGCCCGGCTATCGTCTAATACTTAACAACATTCTTTTTCCTGCTGCTAAGAAAGAAAAGCATAAGACTTAATCCTATCTTATTATTATTTCATCTATAAACAACCATGACTTTTCTCCTGGAGACAAATGCCAATCAGGATTTGTCATTCTGTTATAGGCTTTCATCTTGATATAACGAGTCTTTGCCTTTTTAGATGTAAAGAAAGTATGTGTTTGAATGGTTTCATCTCTTTCGTCTATAGGATTATTTACCGTCTCTAAAAGAGTAAAGCTCTTGCCATCAGAAGAAACATAGTATTCAACCTTTGTCGGCATAAAAATCCACGCTCTTTCGTCTTGGGCAAAATTACCTCCAAGTTTTGTTATCTCCTTTTCAGAACCTAAATCAATAACAGCCTCTACATTCTCTCCCCAATAGCCTTGGAATGTTCCAAGTTTCCAATTTGTTCCTCCTTGTCTAAGATCTATGAGAGCATTATCTCCTCCTCCTGTGTATTGAGAAGAATATGGAGTAAGAAGTTTTATGGTTCTTCCTGCAGGTATTTTTAATAGTTGAGCTGAAAAATGAACATTATTTTTGGAATCATATTTTTCAAAACTTTCTTCAAGTTTCCATGTGTCATTGATTAGTTCTGTCTTTAAAACTTTTGATTTATAGTTTTCGTCTATCTTCTTTGTTGTAACAGAGAGTTTATCTGTAAATGTTCCTGTACCTTTATATTCTAAATAAGGCAGGATTTCTATTTTCTCTTCTATTTTTTGATAAGGACGGTTTTGCTTTGCTTTGCCAAAATCTTTATTTGGCTTATCAGTCATAAAGAATGTCAGTTCTCCACCTTGCATTATGTCGTTGTGAGTTATGAATGTTTTAGCATAATCCTGATTGTTAAGTTTCAAAGCCTTAACGTATGGTGTATTTTTTCCTTGTTTTGAATTGATAACAAAGTCTTTACCATTTTGAAGATGTATTGTAGCTTTATCAAACAAAGGAGAACCTATAATATATTCACCGCTGACTGGACTAACGGGATATATGCCTAAGGAACTCATAACATACCACGCTGCCATTTGACCACAATCATCATTACCACAAACTCCATCTGCTTTATCTGAATAAAGAGTAGTCAGAATTTGACGAACAAGCTTCTGAGCCTTATAAGGTTGCCCTACATAATTGTAAAGATACGCAGTATGTTGAGACGGTTCGTTGCCATGAGCATATTGTCCAATCAAACCTGTAACATCTGCTTGCTGTCTTCCTGTGGTCTTCTCCTTGGAAAAGAAACATTGGTCTAATTTCCTTGCAAACTTTTCATCACCTCCCATCATTTCCACAAGAGTATTAACATCTTGAGGAGCATAAAAAGTATAGTGCCAACCGTTTCCTTCTGTGTAGTTAATATCTACTTGTTTTGGATCAAAATTTGGAAGAAATCTTCCATTTTCTTTTGGTTGAATAAAAGTATTCTCTGGATTAAACAGGTTTTTATAATACTGTGCTTTCCTTATATATTCATTATATATATCTGTTTTGCCCATTTTCTTAGCAACCAAAGCAACACAATACATATTATAAGCATATTCTACAGTCTTGGAAACGCTTTCGTGTTCTTTTTCTGCTGAAATATAACCATCATTATTAAAGAATTGCAGTCCTCTCTCCTTCTTATTAAGTGTTTCAATCATAGACTGCAGAAACGTTTCATCAGGTTTTACTATTCCTTTCATTATCCATTCTGCAAGAACACTTACTCCATGAGCTCCAATCATACAATGTGTTTCCCAAGAATGCAGTTCCCACATTGGCAACTCATCCATCTGAAGAAACATATCCTTGAAAGTACAAGCAAAATACTTGCAAATAGACGGGTTAATTATCGTTAGCAAAGGGTTAAGCGTACGATAAGTATCCCAAAGAGAAAAAGTTGTGTAGCGTGTATAGTCTTTTGCATAAAAGATATTATTAGAATTTCTTTCTCCTTCAATAGTCTTTCTGTTCATTCCTCTATATTTGCCATCAACGTCAGAATACAAAGTCGGAGAAATCATACAATGATACAAGGAAGTGTAGAATGTACGCTGCTGTTCTAAACTTCCGCCCTCTATTTCTATTGTTCCAAGTGCAGCATTCCAAAGTTTTTGGTTCTCTTTCAAAGCCTCATTAAAACTATTTGCCTTTTCTTTGTTAAGATTTTTTAATGCTCCTATATAATCAGTTGAAGATAATGCAACCTTTGCTTCCAAAACCTTATCTTCAAGAACAAAACTCAAGTAAAGTTTGCCATTTTCTTTATCTATGTGAGAATATTGTATGTTCTTATTAAACTTTGCTGCAAAATATATCTTTTGTTCCTCAGCCCAAGACTTGGAGTTTCTATAACCAACAACAGTATTATCATCCAAAACCTCAACATTCCAATCCAATGTTTTATCCCTATGCAACATATCTATAATAATGAAGAAGTTTTTTGCTTGTTTGGGATAAGTATATCTATGATAACCTGCATATTCTGTTGCTGTAAGTTCACAAAATATTCCATCATCAAACTCTACAGAATAATAACCAGCAAATGCTTTTTCGTTTTTATGTGAAAAAGAGTGCTTACAAATACCATCTTCTTTGTATTCATATTCAGGAGAGAAAAGTATATCACACAAATCTTCGCAACCTGTTCCACTAAGATGAGTATGCGAAAAACCATAAATAACACTATCAGAATAATGATAGCCACTACAACCGTCCCAACCGCTTAATCGGGTATCAGGTGAAAGTTGCACCATACCAAAAGGAGCAATAGCACCCGGATAAGTATGTCCGTGTTCATCGGTTCCAACAAAAGGATTAACCTTTGTCGTATATTGTGCTAAAACACTTACAAAAGCAAGTGTCAATACAACAAACAAAAAATGTTTTTTCATATTATGATATTGTTTATAGAGTTAGCAAAAACAAATAACAAATTTTATGCAACCAAGACTTGTGTTATCGGTGAATAAAATAACTTGCTGGCTGAAGCACGTTGTCTAATGTAAAATACTGCATAACAAGAGTATCTTTAGTCTTACTTGTCAAAGCATAACAACGGTTTATATCAGACATAGCAACAAAAAATCCCTGACGAGGGTCTTCTATTTCCACCTCATCTTCACCTGGTTTAAGATAGATAGTCATAGTTTCTTTTTTGCCTTTCTTATCATTTATAGTTATTACATATAATGGAGTGTGAGTAAAGATAGTATCCTTTTGTGCCTTATTGATATTGTTAGCCACACTCTCGTAATTCATATTAACAAATGAAGACAGAAGAGCAACAACTTTGGCTGTGTCAAAATTATTTATCCGTTGTCCGTTGAAATCTAAGAAATCAAAACCCTTACCGTTGTTCTTTAAAGAAAAAGACTGGGACTTCTGATTTGGAATATCAATAGTCAGTTGCTGTATCTCACTTTGTTTGTAACGGAAGATATTGTGTGATTTCCATGCATCAGGATCTGTGTTAAAACGAGAAGAAAGATAACCTCTAAACTCTGGAATATGAACTATACGAGGAACTTTGTCTCCTTTCTTTAGCATATATGTTCCCAATCTGTCTTGTGTTTCATATCCAACAAAAAAAGTTCTGTCTAAATGAATTCGTTTAAACAGATGAATAAACCAAAAGTCTATCAGATAATCTTCTGTGTAGATACTGACTTCAACACCATTAGAAGCCAAAGACTTAACTATGTTATTAACTGCTGCTTTTGGTACATCTTCCCTTATTCTCATATTAGCAAAAGTTTCAAGAAAACCTTGCATAGTTGATTGATTACATTCATAATCTTTATTGACAACCCACAGAGAATCTTGTTTTCTGTCCAAGACAATATTCCTTCCTAACTTGTCTTTTAAGGTTATCTTAACTATTGAATCAACGTTTTCAATATGATAATTTTGTTTAATGGTTGTTGTTTTAGAATTAGCCAACCACACTACTGAGACAATAAGTCCAAGTAAAACAATTGCTATTAAGCCGTAAAGATTCTTTTGTTTTCTGTTTTTAGGACGTATCTTATTATATATTTCTTTTATATTCATAGTTTACAAAAATTTTATCTTGCGTATTTTTTTCGTCTTATAATCATCATAACAACTCCTAAAAGACTTATCAAGCCCAAAGGCAAAATCATATTAAATAATTGCCAGCCTGTCTTTTCTCTTTCTACCTTTGCCATATCCAAACGTCTGACAACTATTTCTCTATTTCTTAAAGGAATTAATGTATTGTTGCCACATAGATAATCGACACAATTTACTAAGAAGTCTTTGTTGCCAAACATCTGATTAGTGTAAATATCATAACCCAAAGGAACTAATTGTCCTTGTTTCCAATCATTTTTTATCATATCACCATCTGCAATAACTATCATAGCAGTTGAATCTGAGGAGTTGAGATTTGCAATCATTGAGTTTTCTATCATCTCTTCTGGCAAACGATTTCTGAACATTGAAGAAAACTTTCCTTCCATCAACATCGCAACAGTATGTTTTCCTTGATTGAATAAGCGTGGTTCTTGTTTTTGTTTTAACATTTGTAAAGAAACATTAACAGGAGCATTCAGAAGTCTTGTATTTTGCGAAGTTTCCAACAAAGGAATATATCTAACATTACCGTTATTTTCCACACTATCCAGAGTTGAAGCAAATTCAACTTTGACAGGATTTATTCTTTGTGCGATAACACTGTTTGAATTAGAAGACAATTGAGCAAAGAAATTCCAAGGATAGAACGTCATTTGAGGTCTTCCGTTACCGTATGTTCCTGTTACTATCGGCACATTAACACACTGCAAATCCATAATAAGATTTGTGTTTAGTTTCAATCCATAGTTAAACAACATCTCTTCTGCTCCTGTTGCCACACTTAAGGCCAAGGTAGAGGCTTGACGTTGTAATGAGTCCATATTCGCACTTAACGGGTCAATAAGCCAAAGTACCTTACCTCCTCTCATAACATATTGGTCTAAAATGTATAAATCCTTTGCATCAAACGGAGTCTGTGGCTTTGCAACTATGATACATTCATATTTTTTTCTGAATGTTATGTCGTTATCTTTGTAAGTTCTTTCTACCAAAGCATCTATTTTCCCTCCTATAGAAACAGAATCAACCAAATATCTTTCATCCAAGGTTTGTATTATATCTAACAATCTGCTTGCATCTAATTCTCCTTGACCATAAAGAAAAGCTATAGAAGGTTTTATATCTCTTAGAACCGACTGAATGGAAGTATAGAGCATATACTCTAAATTCTGAATACTGCTCTGAATCAATGCCGCATCAGAAAAACCATTTCCTGTGTTCATTATTGATTGAAAAGCAGTACGTCCTTTATATGTTACTTCTATATATGGGAAAATATACTGTTGTTCTTGCTTTCCTCCTGAAGTAGTTTGAATAAGCAATGGCTGAAAGCCTCTTTTGAACAACTTTTGATAGAAATCAGCTTTCTTTTCTCCGTCGTATGCATTAGGATCTACAAAATCATACTGTATATTGCTGTTATAACTTCTGAATTCATCTAATTTCTCTATCAAAGAGTTTCGTAATTCTTTATATTGAATAGGAATATCTTTTCCAAGATAACACCTTATAGTCAAAGCATCTTCTATTGCAAGAACATTATCTTTGTTTTTTCCTAACAATTGCTTAGATGCGGAAGTAAGAGAGTAACGTTTTTCTTTCGTTAAGTCTATTTCTGCTCTTAAAGAAAAATAAACCGCAACATTTATCACAAGTATAATTCCCAAACATACAAAAAGTTGAATTATATAACTTATCTTTACAGATATTTTACTACTATAAGGAAGAGTAACTCTTGTTAAAAATATAAAGAAAGTACTAACACTGATAAAATACACTACATCTCGTAGAGAAATAACACCTCTACTCATTGACATATAGTGATATTCTATTCCAAGATTTCTAATTCCAAGATCAAATTTTGAAAGGAATGGAATCCAAGAAACAAAAGTAAAACCTATATAAAATACAAAACACAATAAAATAGAGGTTATAAATGAAACTATCTGATTATCTGTTATAGAAGAAGCAAAAAGTCCAATAGAAACAAAAACTCCTCCTAAAAATATTAGACCTATATACGAACCTAAAGCACTTCCTATATCCATATTACCTACAGGAGAACCAAGTTTATAAACGCATATCATATATATCATTGTAGGCAAAACAGAAAGAACAACTATGGTTAAACCTGCAAGAAACTTGGCGGAAATAATTGAAATATCTCTAATAGGTTTTGTAAGCAATATCTCTATAGTTCCATTTTTCTTTTCTTCTGCAAACATTTTCATCGTAATAGCAGAAATCAAGAACAAAAATAACCAAGGAGACAAGGCAAAAAGTCCATCTAATGAAGCTATAGTACTATCAAAGATGTTAAAACTCCAAGATGATGAACTGATAACCCAAAGAAACAATCCATTAATAATAAGGAAAACTATAATGGTTATGTAACCTATAAGTGAGGTAAGAAAACTGTTTATTTCTTTTTTGAATAATGTCCACATAATTAAACTATATTTTAAGACTGCAAAAGTACAATATTTTTTTGAAGTATAATAAGGTAAAAAAGTTTTTATCACAAACAATGATTCTATCTTATATATATTTCTTATAAAATCAATAAATCTTATGCGATAATTTAAGCTATCTACTATTGTTTTTATCTTTGTAAAAAAACATCAAGTCTTTTTTCGCCAAAACCAAGTCTTTTGGGTGTAAAGAGTTGATCTTTTTTTTCTAAAACCAACTCTTTTTTTATCAACACTTAATTTTGTCATTCAGTTTTTTATTTATAATTTTGCAGGGTTAAAAACTAAAAGAATTATGTTAGGAAATTTTACTTATCACAATCCTACAAGACTGCATTTTGGAAAAGAGTCTTTAGATTATCTTAAAGAAGAGTTAAAAAACTATGGCAAAAAAGTTTTATTGACTTACGGTGGCGGTTCTATAAAAAAGAACGGAATCTATGATAACGTTGTTGCTATTTTAAAAGAAGCGGGAAAAGAAATCATAGAACTTTCTGGTGTTCCTGCAAATCCTACAGTAGAGAAACTGTATGAAGGAGCTGCTCTTGCAAGAGAAAACGAGGTAGATTTGATTCTTGCTGTTGGAGGAGGAAGTGTTATAGATTATTCAAAAGGGGTTAGTGTCAGTGCTTATTGTAAGGAAGATGCTTGGACAAAATACTATCTTCAACAACAGGAACCTGACAAGGATTTAAAAATAATACCTGTAGGTTGCGTGCTTACAATGGTTGGCACAGGAAGTGAAATGAATGGTGGTTCGGTTATTACTAATCACTCACAAAAGCTAAAGATAGGTAAAGTTTTCGGTTCTAACGTAATGCCAAAATTTACTATCCTTAACCCTACTTATACTTTTTCTGTTCCACAATATCAAATGGTTGCTGGTTTCTTTGATATTATGTCTCACATTATGGAACAATATTTCTCCAACACAGATGACAACACAACAGACTATATTGCTGAGGGACTTATGCGTTCGTTGATTAATTCAAGCCTTGTAGCCGTAAAAAATCCTCAAGACTATGAAGCCAGAAGTAATATAATGTGGACTGCAACTTGGGCTTTGAATACACTATTGAAAATGGGTAAGAGCGGAGATTGGGAAGTTCATATGATTGGTCAAGCAATAGGTGCAGTAACTAATGCTACTCATGGAATGACTCTTGCCTGCGTTTCCATACCTTATTATAAATATATAATGAAAGACGGATTGGATAAATTCGTTCGCTTTGCTAAAAATGTTTGGAACGTAAAAGAAGACAACAAATCCAAGGAAGATATTGCAAAAGAGGGGCTTTGTTGTTTGGAAAATTGGATGAAAGAGATTGGAGCCGTGCTTCATAGCAAAGAACTTGGTCTTACTATGGAAAACATAGACGATGTTGTTAAAGGATCTTTTATTCTGAACGGTGGTTATCGTACTCTCACTCCTGAAGAAATAAAACAAATTCTTATAGAAAGTATGTAATATTAATTTAAAGATAGTTAAAGAAATGAGAAAATTAACAAAAATAATAATGTTTGTTGGTGTTAGTGCATTAGGTTTTGCCTCTTGCTCCAACAAAGAAAAACAAGAAAACAATATGAATACAGAAAATCAGAATAATGAAAGCGTTGTTTATCTAACAAGAAATATTTCTGCGGAAAATCTTATCAAGATTTATGAAGCATTAGGAGTTAAAGCAGAAGGACAAGTAGGTGTGAAAATTTCCACAGGAGAAGGCAAGGGAATACATGCTTTGTCTATGGACTTAATAGCTCCTTTGGTAAAGAAACTTAATGCTAATATTATTGAATGTAACACAGCTTACGCAGGAACAAGACACAACTCAGAACTGCATAGACACACGATAAAAGAACACGGCTGGGAAAAGGTTGCAAAGGTAGATATTTTGGATGAAGAGGGAGAAATCAAGCTCCCAATCAAAGATGGCAAGCACTTAAAATATGATATTGTAGGCTCACATATTAATAATTACAATTTCATAGTTAATCTTGCTCACTTCAAAGGTCATCAGATGGCTGGATTTGGAGGAGTTTTGAAAAACCAATCAATAGGTTTTGGCTCTACAAACGGAAAAGCATACATACATTCCGCTGGTACATGGGAGAAAATGGAAGACTTATGGGAAAAACATATAGCTGCACAAGATGATTTCTGTGAAAGTATGGCTGAAGCAGCAAAAGCTATTCACGACAAATTCAAAGGTAAAATAGTATATATTGCTGTTATGAATAATATGTCAATAGACTGTGATTGCAACGCAAATCCTGCAAAACCGTTGATAAAAGATTACGGTATTTTAGCTTCTACTGATCCTGTTGCATTAGACCAAGCGTGCTTGGATATTATTTTCAATATGGAGGCAACAAAAGACAATAACACAAAACCTTTAATTGACAGAATAAAACAGCAACACGGCACTCACACTGTTGATTATGCAGAAAAAATAGGCTTAGGTTCAAAGAAATACACTCTGAAAAAGATAGACTAAGTCTGAAGTTTAGAGTTACTAATAAATTTTTGTTAATAACAATATAGGTTTATTTTTACTCAGTTGCTAAAAAGTTTGTACTTTCGCAACTTAATACTATTGAAATAAAAACAACATAGATATGAAATTTATAATAAATGGTGCAACTCTTGCACACTCTCTAAATTCTGTTATGGGATTAATTGCAAAAAACAATACTATCCCTATTGTTGAGAACTTTTTGTTTGAATTGAAAGGAAACAATCTTTCAATAACTGCAACAGATTTGGAAACCTTAGCAAATATTAATATTGAACTTCAACAAGCTGAGGAAATGGGAAAAAATGCTGTTTGCGTTCCTGCAAAAGAGTTTTCTAATTTGGTTAATCAATCAACAGACGTTCCTTTAACTATTTTTGTCAATGAAGATTATTCTATTGACATTTCAACAAACAGAGGTAAATATAGTTTTAAAGGTGTTGAACCTGATGATTATCCTCAAATGACTCAAATAGATGATGCAAACACATTCACTATTAAATCATCTACTCTTGTTAAAGCAATAAGTAAAACAATCTTTGCTACAAGCAATGATGAATTTCGTCCTCAAATGGCTGGTGTTTTCTTTGAATTTTCTAAAAAAGGACTTACTTTTGTAGGAACAGATTCTCACAAATTAGTTCGTTTTAGAAATGTAAGCTTTGCTACTGATGATGAAAGAGGATTTATTCTTCCAAAGAAAACTCTTATTATCCTACAAAGAATACTTAGCTCTATAAATGAAGATATGGATGTAAAGGTAGAAAATAATGTTTCCAACGTTGCTTTCTATTTTGGAGATTACAATATCTCTTGCCGTTTAATTGAAGGAAAATATCCTCAATACGAACAAGCAATACCTACAGATAATCCAAATAAACTTATCATAAACACTTCTTCTCTTTTACAATCTATCAAACGTGTTCAACTGTTTGCTAATCCTGCAACAAATCAAATACGTTTTTCTATCTCAGAAAAACAACTTGTAATCACTGCAGAAGATAGCAATCAAGGAACAAAAGGTAAGGAAGAATTAAATTGTTCTTATGAAGGAGAATCTTTAGACATAGGTTTAAATGCAAAATATATTATTGAAATTCTAAACAACATAGAAACAGAAGATGTATGTTTTGAACTTTCTCGTCCAGATCGTCCTTGTGTTATAACACCATACGCAGAAGAAGCAGATAGTTCTGATGAAAGTTTGCTTATGTTGGTTATGCCTGTAATTTTAATGGGAAATTAATTTTTAACAACTAAATAAATTGTAAAAAATGAAAAGAATAATTTATGTATTAGCCATTGCTTTGTTGATGTCTTCTACTGCTTTTGCACAAAAGAAAGACAAAAAAGCAAAGAAAGAGAAAAAAGAAGGCTACGAATTTACAGTTGTAAAAGACAACCCTGCAACAAGTGTTAAAGATCAAAATCGTTCAGGTACGTGTTGGGCTTTTTCTGGTTTAGGTTTCATTGAAAGTGAATTATTGAAAGCTGGAAAAGGTGAATACGATTTAAGTGAAGCATGGATTTATCGTCATGCTTATCCAGAAAAAGCAGAAAGATATATTCGTTTGCATGGTTCTGCTACATTTTCTGAAGGTGGAGCATTCCAAGATATACCATATATTATAAAGAAATATGGTATTGTTCCTGAAGAAGTTTATAGAGGATTAAACTATGGAACAGATAAACCTGACTTTTCTGAAGTTTCTCCAGCATTAGAGGGATTTGTTAAACCGTTGGCAAACGCTAAGAACTTATCTACTGCTTGGCAACAAGGTTTAGAAAGTCTGCTTGACTCTTATTTTGGAAAATGTCCTGAGAAATTTACTTACAAAGGTAAAGAATACACTCCAATAACTTTTGCTGAAAGTCTTGGTTTGGATTGGGATAATTATATTGAAATAGGATCTTACACTCATCATCCATTCTACGAAACATTTATGCTTGAAGTTCCAGATAACTGGCTACATGCTCAAATTTATAATGTTCCATTAGATGAAATGATGGAGATAATAGATAATGCAATAATGAATGGTTACACTATTGGCTGGGGAGCAGACGTTAGTGAAAAAGGATTCTCTTGGAAAAATGGTGTAGCTATTGTTCCTGATGAAGAAAAAAGAGACCTTTCTGGTACAGAAAAAGAAAAATGGGAAAAACTTACTGCAAGTGAAAAAGCAGCAGCAACATATACTTTTGACGGAACTGCAAAAGAAAAGAAAATCACTCAAGAAATGCGTCAAAAAGGTTTTGACTCTTTCCAAACAACAGATGACCATGGTATGCAAATC
This sequence comes from uncultured Bacteroidales bacterium, assembly GCA_900314725.1. Taxonomy (GTDB): domain Bacteria; phylum Bacteroidota; class Bacteroidia; order Bacteroidales; family P3; genus Scybalousia_A. Next base: position 82,991 of record OMWJ01000004.1, on the reverse strand, counting down.
ACAGGAATCTACAAAGATCAAAACGGAAATAAATTCTATAAAGTTAAGAATTCTTGGGATGCAATAGGAAAATATGATGGTTATTTCTATGCAAGTGAAGCATTCGTTAGATATAAAACAATAGACTTCCAAGTAAATAAAAATGCTTTAACTCCCGCAATGAGAAATAAACTTGGAATTAAATAAATTCCAAACTTCATCAATAAAAAAAGTGGTAGAAAATTCTACCACTTTTTTTATTAAGTATTCTTTATTATATCCATTTCACAAGATTCAAATCTCCTTTGAAAGGCATCAACTCATGTTTTGGATAAATACGGAAAGCATAGTTATGAACTCCAGAAGAGAAGTTATTGTACAACAGAGCATACTCTCCTTTATGATTTGCAACCTCAACGAGTTTGAACTCTATTATTTCTTCTGGCTTTGTGATATGGTCATTTTCTTTATCCGCAACAACCATTTCAACTCCAATATTCTCTGGATTGATTTCTCCCGTATAAAGAGTAACTTTCGCTTTAAAGGTTTGCTCAAAAGAGAATGATTCTGACTCTGTATCTGGCAACTCTACTTTTAACAACTCAATAGAGTTCCATTTTTCTTTCATCATCTTTTTCCAAAGAACATATTCCAAAGCTTGCTTATTGTTATCTTTTGTAATTTGATTTACTCTCACAAACATATTGTCATAATATTTCAAGAAGTAATCATCTAACTGTCGTTTCATCGTAAAATGAGGAGAGATTTTTGCAATAGTATTCTTGATATGAGAAATCCATTGCAGCGGCAAATCTTCTGTTGTTGTATAATATGCAGGTATTATCTCATTTTCTAAAGTAGAATATATCGTTTCTGCATCAAGAATATTTTGAGAATTATGGTCAGAATAAGTTTGTTCTTCACTCAATGCCCAACCAGCACCTTCTTTATAGCCTTCTGCCCACCAACCATCAAGTACAGAGAAATTAACAACTCCATTCATTATTGCTTTTTCACCACTTGTTCCAGAAGCTTCTAATGGACGTGTCGGAGTATTCAACCAAACATCTACACCTCTTACCAAATGTTTCGCTACATACATATCATAGTTTTCCACAAATATAATCTTACCTATGAATTGTGGCATTCTGGATATGTTTATTATATTTTTGATAAGGTCTTGTCCTGCTTTGTCTGCTGGATGTGCTTTACCAGCAAACACAAAACAAACTCCTTTATTTACTATTTCTTCTAATCTTCCTAAATCTGTAAATAATAAGCCTGCTCTTTTATATGTTGCAAATCTACGAGCAAAACCTATGATAAGTTTATTTTCATTCAGTTCTTTAGTTGTTTTTACATAAAGACCAGGATCTTCTCCCCTACGCTGGAATTCACCTTGTAGCCTTTGCTTAATAAAACTAACAAGTTGTTTTTTAAGTTTCTGATGTGTTTGCCAAACTTCTTCATCAGGAACATTGTAGATTTTTTGCCAATATTCAGCATTGCTTTCATCAGAAAACATTTCTTTGCCAAAATATTTCAAATACAGTTCTTCCCATTCTTTTGCTACCCACGTAGAAAGATGCACTCCATTTGTAACATAGCCTATATTTACTTCTTCAGCAAAATATCCATCAAACAAATACTTAAACATTTCTCTACTTACTCTACCATGTATCTTACTAACTCCATTTACGTTTGCAGAACAGTTAATTGCCAAAACGCTGACAGAGAATTTTTCACTACGGTTTTCGTTTGATTTTCTTCCTAAAAGCATAAATGAATCCCAATCCAAAGTCAGATTTTCTGCATAACGAGAAAAATAAGCACGCATTAAATCTTCTGGAAATACATCATGTCCTGCAGGAACAGGTGTATGAGTTGTGAATAGAGTAGAACTTCTTACTAATTCTAATGCTTGAATATAAGGAAGTTTTTCTTTGTTAATGTAATTATTTAATCGCTCTAAAGAAGAAAAAGCTGAATGTCCTTCATTACTATGGTAAAGAGTAGGCTTCAAGTTTAACTCTTCTAACATTCGGATTCCTCCTATGCCAAGAAGAATTTCTTGTTTCAATCTCATTTCATTATCTCCACCATACAATTGGCGAGTTATCAATCTGTTCTCTTCTGAGTTTTCTTCAATATCTGTATCTAATAAATATAAAGGAGTAACTCCCACATTACATAACCATATCTTTGCATATACTCTACCAGATGGCAAATCTACAAATACTTTTTTCCATTTTCCTTCTTCATCTCTTACTGCAACAAGTGGAAGATACGAGAAACGTTGAGCCTTCAATTCACTTTGTTGTTCTCCATTTTTATTTATTTGCTGCATAAAATAACCATATCTATACAACAATCCAATTCCAAGAATATTCTTATTACTGTCTGATGCTTGTTTTAGATAATCTCCTGCAAGCATTCCCAATCCTCCAGAGAATATTTTCAAAGTATCATGTATTCCAAATTCCATAGAGAAGTAGGCTATCAAAGGATTAGTCTTTGTTTCTCTTGTTTTGATATAATCATTAAACTGAGCCAAGACATTATCCATTTGCTTCAAAAAGTCATTATCCTGTAACAAACGGTTACAATCTTCCTTAGTTAAAGAGTCTAACAAACGTATTGGAGAACGTTCTAAATCATAAAATTTCTTTTTATCTATACTTTCAAATAATTCAAAAGCATCATAATTCCAAGACCACCAAAGATTTTGTGCCAATTGTCTAAGTCCTTGCAAACGTTCAGGAAGTTCAGCTTTGACAAGTATCTTTTTCCATACAGGTTTTTCTCCCCAAGTTACCTGCATATCCATTGAAGAGGAAAGAGGTTGTTTGTGAACATACAGATTTATTCTCTCAAGACTTTTTTCTAAAGCTATTGAATATGCTTCATCATAATAGTTTTGTAGGTTCTGCCATTGAACTTGTGTAAAAATATATCTACTATCTTTGCGTAGAACATCTAATTCATCCTCACTTAGATTCAACACCTTAACTATACTTTCCGAAATTTCCTTTACACATTCCTCTTCGTTATTATCTGTTCTATAAACAACTTTCAAGGCATCGTTTTCATTCTTTATATTATCTTTAACCCAAAGTCCAAAGCCCGCTAAAGTTGTTGTAATACTTGGAATTCCAAACGCCATACTTTCCATTGGTGTATATCCCCATGGTTCATAATAAGAAGGGAATACACTAAGATCAAAAGCAGTTAGAAAATCAAAATACTTCATATTTATTTGTCCGTCTTTGCCATCTAAATATGATGGAAGGAATATAAGATGAACATTTTCTTCTCTTGTGTTATTTATTCCACTTTGCTTTATTTGATTTAGTATAGGGTCATTATCCGCATTTTCTAAGCGATGTGTCAAATATTTATCATTATCTATTGCTTCATAATGTCCAGCAGGAACTGCTATAACTGCAACTATCTTCTTATTTAACTTATTTTGTTGATTTATTTTTGCCAAAGAGTCTATGAATACATTAATTCCTTTGTTCTTGTATTCATATCTACCACTGTTAAGCACAAGAAAACTATTTTCTTCAGGCCTGTAACCAGCAGTCTTTTCTACAAAATCAAATATCTTTTTTCTTGCTTGTTCTCTCAGTTCGGAATAGGCTCCGCTTTCTGGGACAAAACTTCCCTCAAAACCGTTCGGAGTTATAACATCAGCACCTTTTTTGAAGAATTGCTTGCATTCTCTATTTGTTATTTCACTAACGGTTGTAAAAACATCAGAATAAATAGCCGACATCTTCTCTAAAGAAAACTTAGCTCTGACGTTAAAATCATTAGATACTCTATCTGCATCAAAATGTTGCATTTCTCCATATAAAGGAAGATTATTTCCTGCCAAACATCTTCCTAATACAGTTGCGTGTGTTGTAAAGGAAGTTGCTATCTGAGGAACATTCTTCTTTAAATACAAAAGTCCTGAACCTGTCATCCACTCATGAAACTGTGCAACAATCTTATCTGTAGATGAAAGATAGAAATTATAAAACGACTCTATTATTCTTGCACTCGCATATCCGAAAAGAAAAGGCTCTACATAATCCCAGCCTCCTGTAAGAGAATCCACCTGATAGTTTTCCCAATACTCTGCAAAAATCTCATCCTTAGAGGAAAAATACTGTGTGTAAGGAACCAATATAACGATAGGAGAATTTTCCATTTTCCACCTTCCAACCTTGAATTCTATGCCTGAAAGTTTGGCATACATCTTCCATGAAAGAAACATTGACTTATCTTCCTTGAATTCCGAATCTTCGGATGTTGCTTGTCCTAAGTCTGGTCCTAATAATATATGATTATCGCCTATTTTTTTGCTTATTGTAGGTATTTTTGTAGTAACCACTGTGTGTATGCCACCTACTTTGTTGCATACTTCCCAACTTGTTTCAAATAAATAATCGTATGTATTCATAAATCTTTGATCTTTCTCTTTTCAGCGTGCAAAGATAAGAAAAAAATATTAATTTGCAAAACTGCAGAAAATATCTGTGTTTTAATAGGTTAGACATTCGCAAAAAAAGTCTTCGTTTTGAGAAAAAAAGACTAAGTCTTTTGGGTGTAAAGAGTTGATCTTTTTTTCTCAAAACCAACTCTTTTTTTAAGAGGTTTTGATGCTTATTTTAGCAAAGGAAATTCTCGTGTTAAACACCAAGTCTCTGCAACGAAAACAGTGAGATAAAAATTTTTATTCTAAAATTTTGTCGTAAAATTTGTAGTACGTAATTATATTTTCATAACTTTGCAAAAGATAATATAAAAAACATATTTATCATGATAAATATAAACTTAGAAAAATATGGAATTAAGGGAGTAAAGGAAATACTTTACAACCCTACATACGAGGTTCTTTACAACGAAGAAACCAAACCTGAATTGACAGGCTACGACAAAGGACAAGAAACTGAACTTGGAGCAATAAATGTTATGACCGGTATCTACACAGGTCGTTCTCCTAAAGACAAATACATTGTTGTTGATGAAAATTCAGAGAAAAACGTTTGGTGGAATACAGAAGAATATCCTAATGATAACCACAGAGCAAGTATAGAAGTTTGGAATACTTGCAAGAATATTGCGTTAAACGAATTGAGTAATAAACGTTTGTTTGTAGTAGATGGCTTTTGCGGTGCAAATAAAGACACAAGAATGAAGATTCGTTTCATTATGGAAGTTGCATGGCAAGCTCACTTTGTTACAAATATGTTCATCCGTCCTCAAAACCAAGAAGAATTTGAACAAGAACCAGACTTTATTGTATATACTGCTTCTAAGGCTAAAGTAGATAACTATAAAGAACTTGGATTAAGAAGTGAGACTGCTGTTTTGTTTAATGTAACAAGCAAGGAACAAGTTATCCTTAACACATGGTATGGTGGTGAGATGAAAAAAGGACTATTCTCTATGATGAACTACTATCTGCCTTTGAAAGGAATAGCTTCAATGCACTGCTCTGCAAATACTGATTTGAATGGAGAAAACACTGCTATCTTCTTTGGTCTTTCTGGAACAGGCAAAACAACTCTTTCAACTGATCCTAAACGACTTCTTATAGGTGATGATGAACATGGTTGGGACGATAATGGAGTTTTCAACTTTGAAGGCGGTTGTTATGCCAAGGTTATCAACTTAGACAAGGATGCAGAGCCAGATATTTACAACGCAATCCGCAGAGATGCTCTAATGGAGAACGTTACTGTTGATAAAGAAGGAAAGATAGACTTTGCAGATAAGAGTGTTACTGAAAATACTCGCGTTTCCTACCCTATTTATCATATAAAGAATATCGTTCGTCCTATTTCTCATGCTCCTGCAGCAAAACAAGTGATATTCCTTTCTGCTGATGCGTTTGGAGTACTTCCTCCTGTAAGTATATTAGATGAAGAACAAACAAAATATTATTTCCTAAGTGGATTTACTGCAAAACTTGCAGGAACAGAAATAGGTATTAAAGAACCTGTACCTACATTCTCTGCATGCTTTGGACAAGCTTTCTTGGAACTTCATCCTACTAAATACGCAGAAGAACTTGTAAAACGTATGAAACTTTCAGGTGCTAAGGCATATCTTGTTAATACTGGTTGGAACGGAACAGGAAAACGTATATCTATTAAAGATACACGTGGCATAATTGATGCTATACTTGACGGTTCTATTGACAAAGCACCAACAAAGAAAATTCCTTACTTTAACTTTACTGTACCTACAGAGTTAAAAGGTGTTGATACAAATATTCTTGACCCAAGAGATACATATTCTGATGCTAAGCAATGGGAAGATAAAGCAAAAGACTTGGCTGACAGATTTATTAAAAACTTTGTAAAATACGAAAACAATCCTCAAGGAAAAGAATTAGTTAAGGCAGGACCTGTCCTATAAACTAAAAGACATCAATCTTTTTTTCATATTCAAAAGCACAAAGTTCTTGCTTTGTGCTTCTTTTTTGTAACTTTTTCAGGTTAATAACGTATTATGGGAGTTGTTTAATGTATTACTTGATAAACACTGTTTAATATTATGATAGTATCAATATTTAAAAAGAATTATTTTCTACAACTTATACTCTTACTTATAGTACCTTTGCTGCTATGGATACCTTCGTTTATTAACTCTCCGCAAGTATTAGACAAAGGAGTCTTTGATATGCCTTTGTATGATGTTGTTCGCAGTATATTTCCTTCACAAAATGTAATCAATTCTATTATTGCTTTTATATTAGTTATTCTTCATGGATTCCTGATTAACTACTTATGTACTTTTTATCAACTATCTCAAAAGACATCTTTCTTCCCTGCGTTTATCTATATCTTACTTATGAGTAGCGACTACAGGTTTATGACTCTAAGTAGTATCCTTTTGGCTAATACGTTTATCATTTTAGCTGTCTTTACTTTTTTAAAATGTTATAACAAAAAAGAAGGTTTAGATGAAATCTATCTTTCAACTGTATTATTATCAACAGGAACTTTATTCTATAGTCCTACAATCTTACTAATGTTATGGATTTGGATAGGATTGTTTAACTTCAAAATCTATAAGTTGCGTTCTTTTCTTGTTAGTATATTTGGTTTTATAACTCCTCTTGTAGTTTTGTTTGTTTATTATTATTTGAATAATAACACAGAAGCAATTACAAATTTTGCTAATACTCATTTTGGAATTCTACCTTCATTTAAATTCCTTAATCAACCAATACAAATTGTTTATGTTGCTTATCTGTTTATTCTTACTCTTCCTGCTTTTGTTATTACTCTTGGATATAGAAATGATCAAAAACTTTCTGTCAGAAAGAGAATATCTACTATTCTACTTTTATTTGCAATAAGTATATTACCATTTCTTTATGATTTGAGTTCTCCTACAATGACATTAATCTTTGCTCCTGCATTGAGTTATATTCTTTCGGTGTTTTTCTTCTCAATCAAGAGAAACATTTATTCCGACACATATATTATCATATTATTAATCCTTACCATTGTAAAGATTTTCATAAACTAAAACAAGAAACTTTATTTTCTTAATCAGAATATTTTACTTAGAAAGTCTTCGTTCAGTTTTAGAATGACTTTTTCTCCATTTGGCAAAGTTTCAGGATGTGAAAGTTTAAATAGTTCTGCTATAAGTTTCATTATTTCTACTTTATTTAAAACTATTCCGTAAGTTATAGCAAGATTATCTGCGAGTCTAAGACAATGTTTTTCTCTTTTTTCTTCCAAATCCAATTCTATATTTTCGTCTATAGCAACAAGTTCTTCTATAATACCTATTGCCTTTTCTATGGAAAGAGAAAGAGGTACAGCTATTAGTTCAAATGATTGCTCATCTTTTTCTTTCAACTCAAAACCTAAACCTTGCAGGTCTGACAGTTTATTTTTAATAATTGAATAGTCTTTTTTAGATACATTATATATATAAGGTATCACAAGTTTCTGACAGACAATTTCTGGAGATTGATTTTGTAGAAGTCTGTTGTAGATAATATTCTTGCTTGCACGATGTTGGTCAATCAGCATTATACTATCGTGCATTTTGGTTACAATATATTTATTCAAAAACTGGAATGGAGCAAATATGTCTTGTTGTGTCTTTATTTCGTTATCAAATCCTTGATTTGCAAAAGCAAGTTGTGATTGTGAAACTTTTTCTGGCAGAACGTCATTAAACCTTTCATTATTTAGACCTTGAGAAAAAGGATTATAAGAAGAATTATATGAAATACTTGGTTGATAAATCGGCGTCTTAGGTTTTGAAGCTGGAAAAACAATATATTTTTTCTCAAAATCCAATTGCGTGCTGAGAGTATTTTGTCCTAAAGCTTTGCGAACAGCTGCATGAAGAATAGAATAGATAAGTTTATCATCCAAAAACTTTATCTCTGTTTTAGTAGGATGAATATTCACATCTATATTCTTAGGATCTAATTCCAAAGAAATAAAGAATACAGGGAAAGTTTTTTCAGGCAGAAGATTAGAATAAACTCTTTCCACTGCATTTGCCATATAATTGTTTTTCATATAACGACCATTGACAAAGAAGTATTCTTCATTCTTATTCTTTCTGCTAAGTTCCAAAGTAGAAATATAACCATGAATATTCACAATATCTACTTTCTCATTAATATCTAAAAGTTTGCTCTTAAAACTGTTTCCAAAAATATCTACTATCCTCTTTTTATCATTTGCTTTATCTAATTTATAAACAATCTTATCATTATTATAATATATAAAAGCAACATCATTATATATCAGAGCAATCTTTACAAACGCATCATCTATATGTGAATTTTCTATATTATCACTTTTTAAGAAATTTCTTCTTGCTGGAGTATTAAAAAAAATATTTTTTACTTTTATATCTGTTCCTTGCTTGCAAACAGTTTCTTCGTCTCTCTTTATTTCTCCTCCTTCAATACAGATAAGAGTTCCGAGTTCCTGCTCAGTTCTTTTACTTTTCAGTTCTACTTGTGCTATGGATGCAATAGAAGATAATGCTTCTCCCCTAAATCCCATTGTTGAAAGAGTTCTAAGATCTTCACTTGTAGATATTTTACTTGTTGCATGAGGAAGAAAACATTTTTTACAATCTTCTCTATCCATTCCGCAACCATTATCTATTACCTCTATAAGACTTCTTCCTGCGTCTTTTACTATAAGAGTAATATTTGTTGCTCCTGCATCAATGGAGTTTTCTATTAATTCCTTTACCACACTTGCAGGACGAGATACTACTTCTCCTGCTGCAATTTGGTTAGCTATTAAAGGAGGAAGAACATTTATTGCCATTTCTCTACAACCATTAAAAGTACATACAACAAAACCACAACTATACAAGCATAAAGTATTATCTTGGAAACAGAAATCTTAGAACCAATCTTTTCTTCTTTCTTCTCGTTCATTGCTTGGCGAAAGTTGATTTTACGATTATAAGTTTCTCCTATTTCTCCATACTTTGCCTTAAGCTGTTCCAAGCGTTCTTTTTCGGGATTATAGAATCTTGGTTTATATTCAAACTGTCTTGGTCTTTTATGTTCAAAAAATGCCATAATGCAATATCTTTTTTTATTTTTTATATTTCATCCAAAGCAGAAAGTATTCTATCTATGCTTTCTTTTATTTCTTCTTCTGTAATAATCAAAGGAGGTTTTATACTCAAACACATAGAATTGAACAGATGTGTTCCTGTTATTATTCCATGTTTAAAACAAGAAATCAAGGCTTTTCTCCAATCAACACCTACTTTTAGTTCTATGCAATTAAACATTCCCTTCCCTCTTACCTCTTTTATATGTCTGTGTTTAAGAAGAGATTTATAGAGTTCTCCTTTTTGTTCTACACCTTGCAACAAGTCATTATCTGCAATATAATTAAGCGTTGCCAAAGCCGAAGACAAACAAACAGGATTTCCTCCATAAGTTGTTGCATGTCCAATCAAAGGATGATGATTATTCAATGCATTCATTATTTCTTCTTTTCCAATAAATGCTCCAATAGGAAGTCCTCCACCCATAGCTTTTGCTATACAAAGAATATCGGGAATTATTCCATAATGTTCAAAAGCAAACATCTTACCCGTTCTTCCAAAACCCGTCTGTATTTCATCTAAGATAAGAACAGCACCTGTTTGATTGCAACGCTCTCTTAGTTTTCTAAGATAATCTTCTTTAGGCAGTTCCACACCCTCTCCTACTGCAATACATTCTGCAACAACGCAGCATGTTTCTTCTGTTATTTTTTCTAAGTCTTCTTCTTTATTAAACTTAATAAAACTACAATCTGGCAACAATGGTTCAAATCGTTGTGTATATACTTTATCACTAAGCATAGAAACACAAGCAAGCGTAGAACCATGATAAGAATTTTCGTAATTTATTATTTCCTTTCGTCCATTATATAGCTTTGCTGCCTTTATAGCTCCTTCTATTGCTTCACTACCAGAATTAACATAAAAAATCTGTGCAAGTTCTTTGGGAAGAAATTCTTTTAATCGTTTTATATAATCCAACTGTGGTTTCTGCATATACTCTCCATAGACCATAACATGCAGATATTCCTTTATCTGCTTTTCTATTGCAGCAACTACCTCTGTATTTTTGTGTCCAACATTACCAACACATATTCCTGATAGTAAATCCATATATTTTTTACCGTCAGATGTATAAACCCAAATACCTTCTGCTTTCACAGGGTCAAGTATTATTTCATCTATCTCCCCTATTTGTGCAACATATTTACGAAATTCTTTCAAATCTGTTTTCATTGTAGAGTATTGTTTTTTTAGTATTCTTCATTTGGATAAAGACTTTCCCACCAAGAAGCATCTTCTTTCAACCATTTTGCAAACCATGCATAAATAGTATTATTCCATTTCAAACGTTTTTCAAAATCTACTATGCCATGATTTTCTCCTTTGACAGTAATAAACTCAACTTCTTTACCCAATATTTTTAAAGCATTATACATTTGAATACTTTCTCCAATAGGAACATTAGTATCAGAAGTACCATGAAGTAATAGCAAAGGAGTTTTTATCTTATCTGCATTAAACAAAGGAGAATGTTTAGTATATAGTTCAGGATTGTTCCAAGGATAGTTATCTGCAGTAGCAGCACCAGAATAGGAATAACCCCAATATCCTTCTCCCCAATAAGAAGCAATATTACTTATACCTGCATGAGAAATAGCACAAGCAAAAATATCTGTTTTTGTTTGCAGGTATTGAGTCATAAAACCACCATAGCTTGCTCCCATACAGCCTATATGTTTTTCATCTATAAAAGCAAAAGCCTTGCAAACTCGTTTTACTCCTTCTATTATTTCATCTGCTGTATAATCTCCCCAGGCATTTACATGACGAGCAGCAAACTCTTGTCCCCAACCCGTTGTTCCACTTGGATTGATTACATAAACAACATATCCTTGCTGAGTATAAAGCCATGCAGAATAACGCATTTCAAAGCTACGGTCTGTTGGAGAACAGCCACCATAATAATAAACTATCATAGGATATTTTTTTGTAGAATCAAAATCTGCTGGATAATACAAACGACCATCTATATCCGAACTATGCATGCGGAAAGAATATTTTTCCATTCTTCCTATTGACAGTTTTTTGTATTCTTGTTCTTTAGGGAAATAAACTTCCTTAACCATAGCAAGAGCATATTTATTTGTATCTTGTCTTGCATGGAAAAGTCTTTTTGGTTTATTGTAGTTCTCTCCATAGAATACCATTTGAGTTTCATCGTCTGAAATATCAAAACTATGAACCATATCCACAGGAAGAGGAATAAGATTAAAGCTTTTATCTTTTAAATTGTAACGATAAACACTTACTGAATCCCTATTTTCACAAGTAAGATAAAGGTTTTTCTCTCTAACAATAACATCTTTGACATTAGGACTAAAATTCTTTGCAACAGGTTCCACTCTCTTTGTTTGCAGATTCATCAAGTAGATTGAATAATTGAAAGCATTTGGTATCTGATTTTTTTTCACCGTTGAGCCAATAGAATTAAAAGCCTCGTTGCTTGCAAGCACTACAATATTTTCTCCATCTCTAAGATATTGAGCAGAAGAAACAAAACCATCATTTTCTATTATCGTATCCAACTTACGCCTTCCAATATCATATTGATATAGACTTGTAAAGGAGAACGGTCTTTTTGTTATATCATCCTTTGTCATTGAGAACAATATACGAGAGTCCTCATTATACAAATCATTCAGGTAAGTGGAGCGATGAGTTTGAAACAATTTACCATTAAAAAAATCAGTATAAAGATATAATTCTGTTCTATCTCTCCAGCCAGGTATTCTGTCATCTGGAAGATACATACGATGTAAATCATCAGATGTATTGTCTTTCTTACTTACTTTTGACAGTATATATCCGTCAAAATCTGAAAGAACAATAAATGTTATATCCCCGTCTATATCACCATCTTCATCAATCAAAAGTCCTTTTTCCAAATTTTTCGGGTTCAGAAAATATATTTTAGAATCATCCTTGTAATACAAAAGATTTGATTTTGGATACCAAGAATAAGAAAATATTTTATTATCAGTAAAAACCACCTTATCATCTTTTGAAGAACGAACCTCTACACGATAAGTACTTTTACCCTTTTCATCTGTATTATAGTACTTTACCAAATAATAATCACCACTATCCGAAATTGTAACATTATAAGGATTTTCTCCGCAAAGCATAGCCTTCAAGGTAAGCCCCGAAAGGTTTTCTGAGTAAGCGATGTCTTTTTCTCCGCCTACAGTATCTCCATCATACAAGAGAGTTTTTATTCTATAATAATACGGATTTCCGCTTTCGACTATTTTTGAATAAAGACATAAAGCCGCAATTCCAACTATATGATTACCGGGTTCAAGTTCTTCTTCTACAAGAAGTTTTGTTTCATCTGTCATTTCGTCTTCTTCTGTTACTTTTTCAGCAACCTGCTTACCATCAATAGACACTTTAAGTTTTGCATTACAATATACTTCAAACTTAACCTTCTCTCGTTTTGACAGACTTACATTGAAAAAACGCTGACTTATGTTTATCTCTTCTGCCATGCAAGGATGAATATCTATTGTATCTATTCCGTCTGAGGAAGTCCAGCCTTCATTTTCATAAACCATTTTATTTATCTTTGGCGTCTTAAAATAGTCTTCAACTGAAAACTTTTCACCCTGATTATTCAAGGAATCCAAAATAATAGGTTCTGAATAAGATTTCCACCAATAGTAATAATGTGTAACCGGTTTTTGCGCTAATACACTAATAGAGAATGCATAAAAAATAATAGTTAGAATAAATCCACTTTTTTCAATCCTTTTCATTGCAAAATTATATTTAAATAAATTTTTTGCAAAGATAGTAAATTATTAACAAACCCTATATAGAAAAGGTCTTCGTTTTCGCAAAAAAAGAGTTGGTTTTAAAAAATTAAAACCAACTCTTTACACCCTAAACATCAAGATCTAATTTTTTAAAACCAACTCTTTTTTCACCAAAAGAAAAACTTATTCTTTGATAACTTTCTTGGTCGCTTGACCGCTGTTGGTTAGGACTTTTATTAAGTATGTTCCTGTTGGATAATTCTCTAAATTGATTTGGTAGTTATAAGCATTTACTTCTTTCTCAAGCAAGCGTTTGCCTTGGTCATCAAAGACTTGCAGAGTCTTTATCTTATATCCGCAATTGATATTAACTTCCTCCCTTGCAGGATTTGGAAATACATGGGTAAATTGTGAAATATCCCTTGTCTCATTCAAACCAACACCATGCCATTCCTCCGCATCTGGATTATATTCACTCAATATTGGGAACAAATAAAACATTGTAGCAGTATGATTATAAAGTGTTAATAATGTCCATTCATTATTTGGATTCATATATGGTATTGAGTTATTATTTGCGTACTTATATATTGGATACATGCTTGTATCACTCGGAGTGCAAAGATAACTTGTTAGTAACCAGCAAGCAAGTGTAGAACGAGTTGAAAAGTCAGCTACTCTTGGGTTTCCTATTAATGTGTCTGGTGTATGAAAGACTACATAAAATTTTCCATTTATATTAACTGGAGTATCAAAAAAATCTTCAGTATAAGTTACTGTCTGATATAAATAATAACTACTTGTATGAGTTATATCTATGCTTCGGATAATATTATTAAGAGTACTATCCCGTAATTCTAAGTAAAAACGATACTTTAAATCACATCCAGCTGGTCGGCTTTCACCATTTGCTTGATAAGCAGACAGGCCTATAACTGTTATAGTTGTATCTGTATAATATGGTTGTGCATAATCTGTCAGGAGGTTATATTCCTCAGGAAAGTACTCTCTTTCCATATCGACAATGCCGTCAGCATGAAAAATATATCCATTATCCATTAGATCGTTAAATGTTATGCCAAAATCAAACATATCTAATGTTATTCCATTTCGTTGACAAGATGCATTTGTCATAACCTCTGGCAGCAGATATTGACTTTCATAGTGCCTTAAATTCAAACTGTCAGGATTCATATGCGGAAATATTCCCTGAGATCGTGTTACTATTGTTAGGAAAACTCCTAAGCATAAAAATACTATTCTTTTCATTTTATTACTTATTTTAATGTTATTAATCATTGACATATTGTACTGTGCTTGTTGATGAAATACTACCTTTTGAAGTAAAACCAAGTTTGGTGGAAGGATAAAACTGGTACGTAGAAGAAGTTATAGGTAGAGACGGATCAAGGAACACCTTCGCATAGTAAGTTTGATAGCAATCAGTAGATGCTGAAAGTATGTTTTTATCAAATAGATATAAATTATCGTCCTTATATTTGCCAGCAACAATATAGTAGTCGCTATCATATCTCTCTATTGCGTTCATAAGATGAAGCCATTCCTGACTTCCGTTAGGTATAGTATAATCAGCAGAATATAGAGTCGTTACATTTTCACTTACATTATAAACAATATCTATATCAAAGGCACAACAATATGGAAAACCCCCAAACATATCTCCTATCTGTACATTTGTAACTATATTCAATGTTTCGTTATTGGGAATGAATACCATATCTTTTAAATAAGGTTTTCCCTCCGTTGGAATAACTTGTGTAGAAAGAAGCTGTAGAGTTGATAACTCTATTTTATATACATTGACTGTACGACAATTCAGTGTAAGTCCGATGTCTGGATGAGTTCCATGATAATCTACAGATGTTGCAACAAGCATTTCATCTGTGTCATCTATTGCTTCTGAAAGATAAGCATACGTTCTGTTTTCAGGTCTTAAATCAATCCATTTATAACCAGAATAAGCAAATTGCCACGTTTGACCTTGATTAGTGTAAAGACTGTTTTTTAGAAAACGAATTATTTCAAATTCATTTGTTGCTGGGTATGAAGCAACAATCCCTATGTAATTCTCTGTCTGGGTAATACTCTGTAGTACTCTTTGTGTATGAAAAAGATTATAATTTGATAAACTTAAACTTGTATTATAGTTTATGCAGTAATACGTAGTGCTTGTTGAATTAGTCCCTAATGCAACTATATCGTCACTATCTGTTACTTTATTATAATACACTTCTAACTCATAAACTAAAAAGGTTTGCGGTATTTCGTCATAGTCAAAATTACCTCCTGTAAATAATGCGTTATAACTTATATTTGCTATAAATCCATGAGTAGTATTATTTGTATTATACTGACCACAAAAGTATATATTCTCTCCTAATATCTTAAAATCATAAACTTCAAAATTAGAAGGTAATATTCCGTAATTTACAGAAGTAGTGCCTGTTTCTGTCTTAACAAAACAATAACAGCCAGTAGTGTTATCCTTACAGAGAGTGATGATTTTTCTATCTGAATACTTTTTTACCTTTATAGTATTAACTACAGGTTCAATATTTAAAACTTCTCTTTCAGTACTACTTGTTATAACTCCTTGCATCTGTGCAAAGGTTATAGTTTGCAAAAATACTGCTAAGCAGATAAATAATATGGTTTCCTTTCTCATAGTAGTTTGTTTTTGATTATTGATATTGCAAAATTATGAAATTATTTTCAAATAACAAAATAAATAGAAAGAAATATTAAAATAATCTACACAAAGACAATGTTTTTCTTTAACGAGCGTAGCGAGTGGATATATTTTCGCTTCTGTTTAGGCAGTTATCTAAAAGTACATCCTAATAAAAAGACAGGTACTTCAACAGCACCTGCCAATCTATTCACCTTTTAGTTTATAGAATATTTCTTTTATTTATCTCTAAGGACTTCTACACTTCCTTTGAATTCAACATTACGTATAGGTCCGCGTCCAATAAAACGATAGAAATATGTTCCTGTTGGAGAATTGGTTTTGTCAGGATCCCAAAAATCCTCTGCATTTCTAAGGTCTTGAACAAAGTATATTCTCTTTCCATATCTATTATATATAGCAAGTTCATTATCTGGGAATGCTTGACCATCTATAAGATTATGTATAGCAAAGACATCATTTATTCCATCACCATTAGGAGTAATAACAGTAGGAAACATTATGTTGTCATTTATGATAGTTATGAGTTTGCTAATAGTATCGTGGCATTCATATATTCTTCCTGAAGGAGATATGTTATATGTATAAGCATCTAACAATACATTGTATTCACCTGCAACACTTTGTCCTGTTTGAGGATGCCATGTATAAGTTGGGTCAAATCCAAATACATTTTCCACGGAAGTTACGTCGTTTTTGTTTGTCTGATATTGCCAATGGTAGCGGTTTGAAGAAATATCAGGAGTTGTTAGATTAACCATATGAACTGATGGATTAGAAGCGTATGGTAAAGCAGGGTCCCAACCAAAGTCTGCCACAGGATTTTTAAATACGTTTATTATATTATTATATCTTATGGTATCCTTACAACCTTTTGAGGTCTCAACTGCAAGCATTAAGTCGTATGTTCCACTTGTGAATTCAAAATAAGGATTAGGGTCTGTTGATATTTGGTCTCCTACAACCCAATAATAACTTGTTGCATTCTCGGAAGTACCTCTTAGCTGAAGTTGCAAAGGCTCACAACCTTCCATGTAATCTAAGTCTGAAGTAAATGAAGCTAAAGCAGCAGAATCTATAAATATATTTATCGTATCCAATCCATAGCAATATAGAGTTCCATTGTAATTTGTTACCTGAACAATATATTCCTGATCTCCCGTTACATTCTCTGGTAAATCTACTAATATAGTTTGTGTATTTTCTCCTGTAGGTTCCCAATCATATGCATAAGCCCCCTCATTTCCTGCATCCAAGGTCATGGTCATACCCTCGCAGTAAGAAGTATCAGGACCAAGATCAACTACAGGAGTGCGGACGATATTCAAATGAGTTACAGTATCCCAAGGACAACCAAAAACATCAACAATACTTATGTTATAAGTAACCTGTCCTTCTGCATCAATAGGAGGTGCTATTAAACCGATGTTATAGTCTAAAGAGGAAATATAAGGACCTTCCCAGATAACAGTATCCAAAGGTACTTGATATTGCCAATCAGTTGCAGAGTTCTTTCCAAGGTCCATCCACCAAGAACAAACCCAGCCGTTATCACTACCCCAGTTATCACAAACTCTAAGTTTCCACTCTCCATTAAGCTCACAACCTACAAGTTCAGAAAATCCATCTAAATCCACTGTAGTTTGTTGTGTTCCACTTTGATTTGGAAGGTTTTGTATTGGTGTTTGAAAATAATATGTTGAATCTTCTACGTGAGTTGAATCTATAGTGTTTCCAGAATAACCGCTATTTACAATATGATTAGGAGCAGCACCTGATATTACACCTTGTGCATTAGTAAGAATCTGATTAGAAAAACAATATGTCCAACATGTCCCAATAGGGTTAGCATTAGAATCTCCCATTTGTGATCCATAACCATCATTTTCATTCGGTATTCCAAGGAATTGACCATTAACGTGTGTATTGTATTTAAGAGTTACAACTTGTCCATTAGGACATTCTACAAAGAATCCTAAGTCTCCTACGAACGAGTGCTCTATACTCATACATATATCTATCACTTCATCTTGGTCATCTATAGTTGCTCCTGGTGAAAAAGTGGTAAATGTCACTGGAGATTCATAGCATTCTGTTGCACCTCCACTAACGTCGGGTATGAATGTACGTGTGTCGTATGCTTCCCTTGCAGCCTGAGAGAAAGTAATGGTATCCATGATAATACTACTATTAGCAGAATATCCTGCAAAAATTGATTGTTTATCTCCTGAACACATATCTGGAATACTTGCCACTGTCTTAATAGGATTTTTTGCCACACGCACACGAGCAGAAATAGCATTCCTACTTGAACAAGAATGACCATCTGTCGTATCTACAATTTTAAGATTTAAATTATAACCTTGTAAGAAAGGATAGTGATGAGATACTGTTGGATTACCATGAACGGTATCATACTCTTCGTCGCCAAAGGACCAATAATAAACACAATTTTCTGGAAACTGAGGATAACCAACGACTGAGTCCATAGTATATGGTGTACCATCAGGCAGATAGTGTGTAACAGGGATAGAATACTCACTGTAAGGAAATTCTGGCTTAGCATTTATTATCAAAAGAGAATCTCCTAAACACATATTCAAAGCATAAAAATCAATAACGTTATATACCAAAGTATCTGTACCTATAATCGTATCGTAGATAAGATTACCTGCTGCATCATGTTTTTTTGCCTTTACGAGCGATGAATCATATTCTATATTCAAAGGAAAAGTATGCATTTCTCCTAAAGAATCTATTCTTGAAAAAACAGTATCAAGTGCAGCTACAACATCCTGACATAAATCTTCACAAGTTACTTTTGCTTTCCATCCCGCTGCATTACCAGCATCATCAGCTACAAATCTAAAAGTAATACATCCCGAAGGATTTGTTGGAGGAGCTGAAATCACTGTTCCTTGTAAAAAATCTCCTGTAAAACCTACTTCTCCATCATTTAAAATAACAGGATCATTTATAGAACTACCTTGATAAATTAATAAAGTATCACTTTCATCCAATTCAAAAGCTTCAAATTCCACACTGATTCTTTGCAAAGAAGTTGATGGGCAAAAAGTTATTGTCCTATCCTGACTGTTTGCATATTTACCACCAGAACCTCCATTATCATAAAAAGCAAAACTGCAACCTGTTTTGGTTGTACCATCTGTTGTGGCATCTAACTTCACTGTTGTTTGAGCATAAGCATTTCCTATTAAAGCAAACACTATTAAGAACAAACATTTAAAATATAACCTTTTCATTTTATTATATATTTTATTATTACTTACTATTTAGGCATTTTTTTAAACACCTCTTTCACCCATATAAACAACATTCAGGGTGCAAAGGTAAATAAAAAAACTGATTTTTTTTCATTTTTTTTATTAAATTTACAGAAAGGCCTCATTTTCAGTATAAAATTCATTAATCAAAAAGAGTATTTTGATTATTTTTCTTTGCTGCAATATCTTTTCCTAAGTGTTGATAAGCTCTAAGAGTTGCTTCTCTTCCCCTTGAAGTTCGCATAAGAAATCCCTCTTGAATAAGGAAAGGTTCATAAACTTCTTCAACCGTTCCTGCATCTTCTCCAACAGCGGTAGCAATAGTAGTCAATCCAACAGGACCTCCTTTAAACTTGTCTATAATGGCAGAAAGTATCCTGTTATCCATTTCATCTAAACCATTCTTATCAACATTCAATGCTTCCAAAGCCATCTTTGCTATGTCCATTGTTATTTTGCCATCGCCTTTTATTTGAGCAAAATCTCTTACTCGTCTTAAAAGTAAATTTGCGATACGAGGGGTTCCTCTTGAACGAGAAGCTATTTCCAAGGCTGCTTGTTCTGTTATTGGTGTATTAAGTATGCGGCAAGAACGTTTAACTATAGCACAAAGAGTCTCATGATTATAATAAGTAAGTCGGCAAGTTATTCCAAATCTCGAACGCAAAGGAGCAGTAAGTAAGCCACTTCGTGTTGTTGCTCCAATAAGAGTAAAAGGATTAAGGGATATTTCTACACTTTTTGCATTAGGACCACTTTCTATAAGAATATCTATTTTATAGTCTTCCATAGCAGAATAAAGATATTCCTCTACTATTGGTGAAAGTCTGTGTATTTCATCTATAAAAAGAACATCATTTTTCTCTAAATTGGTAAGTATTCCTGCTAATTCTCCCGGCTTGTCTAACACAGGGCCTGAAGTCATTTTCACATTTACTCCCAATTCATTGGCAATAATATAAGAAAGTGTTGTTTTACCAAGTCCAGGAGGACCATGCAAAAGAACATGATCCAAGGCTTCTCCTCTTTCTTTGGCTGCTTGAACAAAGATATTTAGATTTTCCTTTATACGTTCTTGTCCTGTAAAATCATTAAACCCTAATGGTCTAAGGGCTTTTTCATAGTCTTTTTCTTGATTAGTAAGCCTTTTGTTATCTGGGTCTAAATTAGGATTCATAACTATCTTTTCACTTCTTTATTTTAGTTTGCAAATATAATACTTTTTTCTATATGTTTAAAAGATAATTACAAGCTTTTTTATATTTTATGAGAAAAGAGCAATCTGAATCTCTTCAGCATTGCTCTTATCAAACATTAAACATTTGTATTAAACCTAAAATCTATCTTCTGTTTCTTGTATTACTCCCTCTGCTTGTTGAGTTATTATTTCTGTTTCTTGTATTTGAGTCTGTCTTAGCATTATTTTCTTTACTACGAGTATTAGTTTTTATGTCATTAGTATTTCGTTTGCGAGTGTTTTTTATATTAGTTGATTTTTCATTAGTCTTTTTTTCTGTATCAACATTTCTTTTACGAGTATTGTCTATTTTTGTTTTCTCTTCTTTGTTTTCTGTTTTTATAGGAGTAACTTCTCTTTTTCTCTCTTTATTCACTTCTCTTATAGGAGTAGTATTTTCCTTATTATCTTTTCTCTCAAGATTATCTTTTCTTGTAGGAGTGATTGTCTCCTCGTTCTTTTTCTCTTCAGTTGGTCTTTTAGTTTCTACTCTTGTTGGTTTTTCCAAACGAGTGTTATTTATTAAAGTAGTGTTTCTTGTATTGGTTGAGAAAGTTTCACTGTTTTCTCTATTTCGTGTAATCACAGCATTATCCTTTCTTAAATTTGCATCACTTATTTCTACGTTTGGATTTGCCTTTCTAAAATCTGTCTCCATTTCCTTTTCATCTGGAACGTTTCCATTCATAGTATTCTCTTCTTGAGTATAGTATTCGTTTCTATTAATATTTCTAAATCCTGTACCTCTACTATTATTAGTATTTGTTCCGCCTGAATGAGATTGATTTCTCATTGACTGATTAGAAGCATTGGTTACCACTCTATCATATCTTTCATTAGTATACCAATCACTGTGAAGATTGTGATGTGGATCTTTTCTATAATCGTGATGATGTCTTGCGCAATATGCTGCATAATATCCATCATAGTATCCATCTCTATATCCATTTGCGTAACCAAAATTATAGTTATATCCATATCTGTTACTCCAACCAAAATAAGTATAGTAGAATGTTTCCCAATAATCATCACAACCATCTATAACATCTAACGCATAGTCTCTTGCCAATAAAGAGTAGTTAATTGCTGAACGATATTTATGCATTGAATAAAGTCGGCGTGCATAATCATTATAGTACATTGCTCTTGACAAACGATTATCTACCCAATAAGAATAATAGGTTGAAATTTCGTATGCTTGATTTATTACGTATGAAGTTTGTGCAATAGTGTTTTTTGCTTGATGTTTTGAATAAGAATAAGAAGTATAATAACCTGTATTAACATTGTTATTTGCCGTAGAAGTAGTTACACAAGAAACAAGACAGAAAGAACTTATTCCAACTACCAACCCTAAAATTAAATTCATCTTTTTCATAGCAATAAATTTTTTAAAGATTAAACATATTCACTTCTAATATTTGTATATCAAAATTAATGCCAAAACATAAAAGTATAAAAATATAGGAACAAATTTAATTTGCTCCTATCTAAAACAAATGTCATTAACACTATTATGCATCTATATTTGCATATGAAGCATTTGCTTCTATAAATTCTCTTCTTGGGGCAACATCATCACCCATTAGCATAGAGAATATTCTGTCAGCCTCTGCTGCGTCGTTTATAGTTACATGTCTAAGTATTCTTTGTTCTGGGTCCATGGTTGTTGACCAAAGTTGGTCTTCATTCATTTCTCCCAAACCTTTGTAACGTTGAATGCTTACACCCTTATTTCCTCCAAGTTCATCTATTATAGCAACACGTTCTTCATCGGTCCAACAATATTTTTTGAATGATTTTCCTTTTTCTATAAGGTATAGTGGAGGTGTAGCAATATAAACATACCCTGCATCTATTAACTCTCTCATGTAACGGAAGAAGAATGTAAGGATAAGCGTAGCAATGTGAGAACCATCCACATCGGCATCTGTCATGATGATTACCTTGTGGTAACGTATCTTATCCATGTTTAGAGCTTTACTATCCTCTGCTGTCCCTATTGAAACCCCTAAAGCAGTGTAGATATTTTTTATAGATTCAGAATCCAAGACTTTATGAGTCATTGCTTTTTCTACATTAAGTATCTTTCCTCTTAATGGAAGTATAGCTTGATGTTCTCTATCTCTTCCCTGTTTTGCAGTACCACCGGCTGAATCTCCCTCAACAAGAAATAATTCACAAACTTCGGGGTCATTACTTGAACAGTCTGCTAATTTTCCAGGCAAACCAGCAACTCCAAGAATAGTTTGGCGTTGTACTAGTTCTCTTGCCTTTCGTGCTGCATGGCGTGCAGTTGCTGCAAGAATAACCTTATCTACTATTTGTTTTGATTCTTTTGGATGTTCTTCTAAATAGATATTAAGTTTATCTGCTATCATTTGAGAAACAGCACTAACAACCTCACTATTTCCAAGTTTAGTTTTAGTTTGTCCTTCAAATTGTGGTTCTGCAACCTTAACAGATATAACAGCTGTCAATCCTTCACGAAAGTCATCGCCTGATATTTCAAATTTAAGTTTTTCAAGCATACCCTCTTTTTCAGCATAATTTTTTAGTGTTCTTGTCATTCCTTGACGAAAACCTTGAAGATGTGTTCCTCCTTCGTGAGTATTGATATTATTTACGTATGAATGTAAGTTTTCTGTAAATGAAGTATTGTATTCCATTGCTATTTCAATAGGAATACCATTCTTTTCACCTTCTATGTGAATAGGTTCTGGAGTAAGTTTTTCTTTACTACCGTCTATATAATTAATAAAGTCTTTCAATCCATTTGCAGAATAAAAAGTTTCTGTTTTAAAGTTACCTTCTTCATCCGCATTTCTTTCATCTGTTATTTTCAGAGTCAAGCCTCTATTCAAAAAAGCTAACTCTCTAAGACGTGTAGCAAGAGTATCGTAATCATAAACTGTTGTAGTAAATATTTCGTCATCAGGTAAAAATTCAACGACAGTACCCCTTTTTGTTGTAGTTCCTATTTCTCTAACAGCATATAAAGGATGTCCTCTTTTATATTCTTGCTCATATACTTTACCATCTCTATAAACAGTTACATGAGTATGCATACTTAAAGCATTAACACAACTAACACCCACTCCATGCAAACCTCCAGAAACCTTATAACTTCCTTTATCAAATTTTCCTCCAGCATGTAATACCGTCATAACAACTTCCAAGGCAGAACGATGTTCTTTTTCATGCATATCCACAGGAATACCTCTACCATTATCTTCTACTCTTATTGCGTTATTCTTTAAAATACGAACATCAACATTATCACAATATCCTGCCAAAGCCTCATCTATAGAGTTATCTACAACTTCATAAACCAAATGATGTAGTCCATTAGTATTAACATCACCAATATACATAGCGGGTCTTTTTCTTACGGCCTCCAATCCTTCAAGAACGTTAATATTCGCTGCTGTATAATTGCTTTTATTAGTGTTTTTATCCATTTCTTATAATGCTCTTTAAAAATAGAGTGCAAAATTACAAAAAAAATCAAAAATAGCAACTAAAAAAGACTTCATTTTTTTGCAAAAAGCTCAACCTTTTCTACCCAAAAATTCTTTTTTTTATCCTAAAACTCAATTTTTGTAAAAAAAAGTTCTTTTTTTTGGTTTTTATAATTTGTTTTTATAATTTTGGCGAAAATTTTTAGACAATGAAAGAGATTTTTTTTAAAAAAGAAGAACTACTTAATTTAGAATTTTCTCTTAATAGAGAGATTCTGCGTGCTAATATGTCAAATGCTTATGCTTGCACGACTCTTGCTGGTTGCAACACCAGAAAATACCACGGCTTACTAATAGCACCTCAGCCTCAAATAGACAGCGACAATCATGTCATCCTTTCTTCGCTTGATGAAACCGTTAAAATAAATGAAGAATACTTTCATTTAGCCCTGCATAGATATAAAGGAGAACATTATTATCCGAAAGGACATAAATATTTAGACTCTTATTATCTTAAAAACCTTCCAATAACAACTTATGCAATAGGAGGTATAGTCTTAACAAAAGAAATGCAAGTGCAGCAACGTAGAGATAGACTCCTTATAAAATATACCCTACAACAGTCTCCTGTAAATATTACTTTGCAATTACAACCTTTCTTAGCTTTTAGACAAGTACATAAGTTATCTTACAGAAACGATAATGCGGATACTTCATACAAAGAAATAGAGAATGGAGTAAGTTTTCAATTATACAAGGAATATACGCCTTTGTTTATACAGTTCTCCAAGCATTTTACTTATGAACATAGACCAGATTGGTATTATGATTTTGAATACATAAAAGAAAAGGAAAGAGGCTATGATTACTTAGAAGATTTGTTAGTACCTGGCACGTTCTCTATAGAAATGAAACCAGGAGAAACAGTTTATCTTTCTTGCGGAATAGAAGAAGGTGCAAATCCTTTGTTGCTTAGCAGAGATTTTAAACGGGAAGCAAGCAATCGTTTTGACATTACAACAATGGAAGATGTTCTTAAACGTGCTGCTCGTATGTTCTTCTGTCGTCAAGGAATAGAAACGAATGTTGTAGCTGGCTTTCCGTGGTTCGGACGCTGGGGAAGAGATACTTTTATAAGCCTTCCGGGATTATGTCTTGGAGTAGAAGATATGAGTCTTTTACTTTCAGTAACAGACACCATGCTCAAGGATTA
This sequence comes from uncultured Bacteroidales bacterium, assembly GCA_900314725.1. Classification (GTDB taxonomy): domain Bacteria; phylum Bacteroidota; class Bacteroidia; order Bacteroidales; family P3; genus Scybalousia_A. The sequence continues at coordinate 57,734 of OMWJ01000004.1, read as the reverse complement.
TAGAGACGGATTATTCCCTAATATTGGTAGAGGTGTAAATGCTGCTTATAATAGTGCAGACACTCCTTTATGGTTTTTCTGGTGCTTACAACAATACGTAAAGATAACAGGAGACGATGCTAAGATTTGGAAGAAATATTCCAAGATAATGAAATCCATTATCAAAACTTTTGAACAAGGCACAATAAATGTTAGAATGGAAAGCAATTATCTTCTATGGCAAGGAGAAAGTGGAAAGGCTTTAACTTGGATGGATGCAATCATAGACGGCAATCCTGTTACGCAAAGAAAAGGTTATGCAGTTGAGATAAACGCTTTGTGGTATAATGCTGTAATGTTCACTCGTTCTTTGGCTGAGAAGTATTGCGATGATGCATTCCTTAGACAATGGGATGATTTTGCAAATGCTTTTCCTAGTACTTTCAAAGAAATGTTTTGGTCTAAAGAAAGAGGATACCTTGCTGACTATTGTGATGGAATACACAAAGATTTTTCCGTTCGTCCTAATATGATTTTTGTTGCTTCTCTGGAATATTCCCCTCTAAGTGAAAAAATCAGACAACTTATAATAGAAAAGGTAAAAAGCGAACTGCTTACTCCTCGTGGATTGAATACACTTTCTCCAAAAGATGAAAAGTATATAGGATATTACTACGGCAACCAAGCTCAAAGAGACAGAGCTTATCACAATGGAACTGTTTGGCCTTGGCTTTTAGGTGCTTTTTGTGAAGCATACTTAAAAATGTATGGTAAAGAAGGCTTACATTTTGTAGAAAAGATATACAAAGGATTTGAAGATATTCTTACTGATTATTGTGTAGGTAGCATAGCTGAAGTATATGACGGCAATCCACCTTTCAAGGCTGGAGGAAGCATTTCTCAAGCGTGGAGTGTGGCTGCATTGATTAGGATAAAATATTTATTGGATAACTATACAGATATGCAACGCTAATAACCGTTAATAAACAACTAATTAAACAATAAGGAGAGAAGAGATATGAAAGTACTAATGTTTGGCTGGGAATTTCCTCCGCATATTTCTGGAGGTTTAGGGACTGCTTGTTTTCGTATGACTGAGGCTTTAGTAAAACAGAATGCAGAGATTCTTTTCGTTGTTCCTCATAGATTTGAGGATGAAAAAGAAAACGGCTCTCGTATTATAGGGGCTAACGAAGTAAAGTTTAATATCTTTTCACCTGTCCTTAAAAAGTTTTGTAAAAACATTTCTTTTATTGAGGTAGATTCTCAACTTATACCATACGTAGGACAACGTGATTATTACAATATAACAAATCACACCTATCAACACCAAAGCGTAACAGATAGTCATTCTTTATTCCGTTCCTTTGACTTTTCTGGAGGATATGGAGAAAATCTTTTGGATGAAGTAGATAAATATGCTTTAGTAGCTTCTCAAATTGCAAAAGATTATGATTTTGATGTTATCCATGCTCACGATTGGCTAACATACCGTGCTGGTATTGTTGCAAAGCAAGTCAGTGGCAAACCTCTTGTAATACATGTTCATGCAACAGAGTTTGACAGAAGTGGAGAGAATGTTAATCAAGTTGTGTATGATATAGAAAGAGAAGGAATGACTGCTGCAGATCACATCATAACTGTCAGCAACTACACAAAACGTATTGTTGTCAATCGCTATGGACAGCCATTGGATAAAATAACAACAGTATATAATGGAATAGAAGAACAAGACGCTAATGTAAGAAAGATACCTAATCCTTTTGGTAAAAAGATAGTAACTTTTCTTGGTAGAGTAACTTTCCAAAAAGGACCTGACTATTTCATTGAAGCAGCAGAAAAAGTCATAAAAAAAGACAAAAACATCATCTTTGTTCTTGCTGGCAGTGGAGATATGCTCAACCGCATGATTGCTTTAGTAGGCAAGAAACGCATTTCAGAAAACTTCTTCTTTACAGGCTTCCTTCGTGGCAAAGATGTAGAAAGGATGTTCCGCATGAGTGATGTTTATGTTATGCCTTCAGTTAGTGAGCCTTTTGGTATTTCTCCTTTAGAAGCGATGAGAGAAGGTGTTCCAAGTATCATAAGCAAACAAAGTGGAGTTGCTGAAGTTGTATCTTACGCAATAAAAGTTGATTTCTGGGATATTGATGCTATGGCTGATGCTATTTACTCTCTTACTCACTACCCTGCTATAAGTAATATGATAACAAAAAATGCTTCTGCTGAATTGCATAAAATAAATTGGGATAAAGCAGCAAGAGAATTAATAGAAGTTTATAACAATGTAAAATAGTTTAATGATATGAAAAATATTTGTTTTTATTTTCAAGTACATCAACCTTTTAGATTAAGATCTTACCGTTTCTTTGATATTGGAGAAAGTCATAACTATTATGATGATGTTCAAAACCGTTGGCTTTGCAGACGTATTGCTGACAAATGCTATCTACCAATGAATGCTCTTTTGTTAGAATTAATAGAAAAACATCAAGGAAGATTTAAAATAGCTTTTTCTATAACAGGAACCGCATTAGAACAATTCATGGAATACACTCCTGAAGTTGTAGAGTCTTTCAAAGCATTGGTAAAGACAGGTTGTGTAGAACTTTTGGGGGAAACCTATATGCATTCTCTTGCTGCTCTAAAAAGCGAAGAAGAATTTGCTACTCAAGTAAAGATGCACACTAAACTAATGCAGGATATATTTGGAGTAACTCCTAAGGTGTTTAGAAATACAGAGCTAATCTATTCTGACGACATTGGAAGAATGGTCAGACGTTTAGGTTTCAAGGCTCAATGTATTGAAGGAGCGAAACAGATGCTTGCTTGGAGAAGTCCAAACTACATATATGAACACAGAGATCACAACGGGTTGAAACTATTGTGCAAAAACTTTCAACTATCTGATGACATCGCTTTTCGTTTCTCTCAACATTCATGGGCAGAGTTTCCTCTTACTACTGAAAAATATGTTTATTGGCTAAATGCTATTGATAATCCTGAATGCATCAACTTGTTTATGGATTACGAAACCTTTGGCGAACATCAATGGAAAGAAACAGGAATATTTGAATTTATGAGATATTTACCTGAGAGAGTATTCTCTGATAGTGATTTTGGATTTGAGACTCCAAGTTTTCTTGCGGACAATCTAAGTCCAAAGGATGTTCTTTCTACTATTGCTCCTGTTTCATGGGCAGACGAAGAAAGAGACATAAGTGCTTGGTTGGGCAATGATATACAAAACGATGCTTTCAATCAGATATACGATTTGGAAGAAAAGGTAAAAAATACAAAGAATGAAGACTTGCTGAACATTTGGAGACATTTACAAACATCAGACAATTTCTATTACATGTGTACTAAATGGTTCTCAGACGGAGACGTACATAAGTACTTCAACCACTATTCTTCACCATACGAAGCATACACTAACTATATGAATATCCTTAGTGATTTTCGTTTAAGTCTAAAATAAGAATTCAACTAATAAAATCCCCGTTTTCGTTTTTAAAAACGGCGTTTTCAAAAACGAAAACGGGGATTTCACAGTCTAAAAACGCCGTTTTCGTAAAAGAAAACGGCGTTTTGTTTTTCTCTAAGTGCTATTTTACAAAAAGTCTTGAGTTTTTGTTGTCAGAATTACAAAAAATACTATCTTTGCCACACTCAAAGTAAAACAAAAACTAATATGGCATCATTCAAAATCACAGGTGGCAAACATTTGAGCGGAGATTTAGTTATACAAGGTGCTAAAAACGAAGCTCTGCAAGTTATTTGTGCTACAATTTTAAGCAAGGAGAAAGTTACTATACATAATATTCCAAACATTAGAGATGTTAATAATCTTATATCTCTAATGGAGTTTTTAGGTTGCAAGGTTAAAAAAGAAGACAGCAACTCTTATTCTTTTCAATGCGATGATATAGACGTTGATAAAATGTACACCGAAGAATGCAGGCAAAAAACTCGGAGTCTAAGAGGAAGTGTTATGCTTATAGGTCCTATGCTTGCACGATTTCACAAAGCTCATATACCCACACCTGGTGGAGACAAAATAGGACGAAGAAGATTAGACACTCACTTCAATAGTTTTGAAAAACTTGGAGCAAGAGTCTCTTACAACTTTGAAACAATGTCCTTCGAAGTAGAAGGCAAAAATCTAAAAGGAACTTATATGCTTTTGGACGAAGCTTCCATAACAGGAACCGCCAATGCCATTATGGCAAGTGTCTTTGCAGAAGGTAAAACACAAATATTCAACGCTGCTTGTGAGCCTTACTTATATCAATTGTGCAGTATGCTAAACAGAATGGGAGCTAAGATAAGTGGTGTTGGTAGCAACCTATTGACCATAGAAGGAGTATCAGAACTAAAAGGAACTGAACATACTCTGTTGCCAGATATGATTGAGGTTGGCAGTTTTATTGGATTGTCTGCAATGACACGAAGCAATATAAGGTTAAAGAATGTTCATTGGCAACATTTAGGAATTATTCCTGAGATTTTTTCACGTTTAGGCATTAAGATAGAAAAAGAAAACGACGATATGCTTATTCCTCCTCAAGAGATATATGAAATAGAAAAGTTTATGGACGGTTCTATTATGCATATCTCTGATGCTCCTTGGCCTGGATTTACTCCCGATTTGATAAGTATTGCACTTGTCGTTTCAACTATGGCTAAGGGTTCTGTATTAATTCATCAGAAGATGTTTGAAAGCCGATTGTTCTTCGTGGATAAACTCATAGATATGGGAGCTAAGATAATTCTTTGTGATCCTCACCGTGCTACCGTCATAGGTAATGAAAGAAAATACCCTTTAAGAGGAATAAGGATGTCTTCTCCTGATATTCGTGCAGGTGTAGCTCTTTTGATTGCTGCTTTAAGTGCAGAAGGAACAAGTATTATTGACAACATAGAGCAGATAGACAGAGGTTATCAAAACATAGATACTCGTCTTAACAACATAGGTGCAGAAATAGAAAGAATAAACTAATACCTTATTTATAATATACGGAAAGATATGGCTGAGATAGAAAAATATTTACAAGCAATAGATTTAACAAATATTGAATTTGATTTTGAAAAAGAACGTTTTGAAACTTGGGGAGACAGAGTGGAAATGTACTTGGAAGGAAAGCCTTTCCCGAAGATAGATACTAATGTTAGCATGGCTATTATCGGAGTACCTGAGGACAGGGCTTCAGTAAGCAACAAAGGTTGTGCTTTCGCTCCTAACAGAGTACGTTCTTTCTTCTACCAACTTATGCCACAAGATGAAAATATTAAAATAATAGATATAGGAGATATAAAACCGGGAGCAACTATCAATGATACTTATTTTGCTATTTCAGAAGTTGTAAGCAAACTTTTGGAATACGGTATTATTCCTATCGTTCTTGGAGGTAGCAACGATATCTCTATTGGAGTTTATATGGCATACGTAAAACTTGCACAGATAATCAATATTCTTAACGTTGATTCACGTTTGGACCTTGTCAGTGAAGAAACAGAAGTAACTGATGAGAACTTTATACATCGTTTATTGTGCAATGAACCTAACTATTTGTTTGACTACACTCACTTGGCTTATCAATCATATTTTGTAGACAAAAAAGCTTTAGAACTTTTAGACAGCCTTAGATTTGAATACAAACGTTTAGGTGAAGTACAACGTAAGATTGAAGATATTGAACCAATGATAAGAGACGCAGATATGTTGCTTTTAGACCTTGACGCCATAAGAGCTTCTGATTCTCCTGCTTCTTCTTCTCCTCATGGTCTGTATGGTGAAGAATTCTGCAAGATTGTTAATTATGCAGGAATGAGTGATAAACTAACTTCTGTTTGTTTCACAGGTTTAAATCCTATAAAAGACTCTCAAGACCGCTCTGCTCAAATTGTTGCTCATGCTATCTATTATCTTATTGATGGATATCTTTGGAGAAAACAAGACTTCCCTTACAAAGACAAGGAAAACTACTTAAAGTTCAACGTTCAGATGGAAGAAGAAGACGGAGATGTCATCTTCTACAAAAGCAAGAAATCTTCGCGTTGGTGGGTTGAAGTGCCTTGTTCAGGAGAATCTCAATACAAATATTTACGCCATTACATTGTACCTTGTCTTTATGAAGACTACGTTGCAGCAATGAATGGACAAGTGCCTATTCGTTGGCTTATTGCTTACAACAAAATGAATCTGTAATAAATTACTAAACACTCTAAAACTAATATAACAATGAACACCATTTTAATCGTTGATGACGAAAGGGCTATAAGAAGAGCCATGAGAGAAATTCTTGAGTTTGAAGACTATGAAGTTGTAGAAGCTGAAGACGGTAGAGAAGGCTTGGAAGCATTAAAGCATAGAGTTTTTGATGTTATCTTCTGTGATATAAAGATGCCTAAGATGGATGGCATAGACTTTCTTGCCAAAGCAAAAGAGTTATCCTCTTCTCCTATTGTTATGATTTCTGGTCATGGAACTATAGCAACTGCTGTTGAATGTTTAAAGAATGGTGCTGCAGACTACATAGAAAAACCTTTAGATTTAAACAGAATACTTTCATGCGTTAAACAGCAAATTCAAAAAGCAAAAGAGAATATACCTCTCAATCAAAAGCCGCCTGCAAAGAAAAACAAGACAATATCCAACACCTCTTCCACTGTTATCATTGGGGAGTCTTTGAAAGTAAAACAGATGTTAGCTCTTATTGACAAGGTTGCTCCAACAGATGCCAAAGTACTTATAACAGGAGACAACGGAACAGGCAAAGAACTTGTAGCCAAAATGCTTCACGAAAAGAGTCTTAGAAGTAAGAATCCTTTTGTGGAACTTAACTGTGCTGCCATACCTAACGAACTAATAGAAAGCGAACTCTTTGGACACGAAAAAGGCTCTTTTACTTCTGCTATTGCAAAACAAAAAGGTAAGTTCCAACTTGCAGACACGGGCACTCTGTTTTTAGATGAAATAGGCGATATGTCATTAAACACACAAAGCAAAGTGCTTCAAGCCATACAAGAAAAGAAGATTCTGCCTGTTGGTAGCGAAAAAGAAATACATGTAAATGTGCGTATTCTTTCTGCCACTAACAAAACACTTAGACAAGAGATAGACGAAGGACGCTTTAGGGAAGACCTTTATCACAGAATCAACGTTATAGAAATAAAAGTACCTTCACTTAACGAAAGAAGAGAAGATATACCTTTGCTTGCAGAACACTTTCTAAATCTTATTGCACAAGAAAGCAACACAGAAAAAAGCACCATAGAAAAAGATGCTATGAAATTCCTTATGGAATACGACTACAAAGGAAACATAAGACAACTCCGCAATATTATAGAAAGACTTACCATTCTGTCCGACAAAGTCATTACCATAGACGATGTAAAAAACTATCTATAAGAAAAACTTATGCATCACTAAACAATATAACCCGCCAGCAGTACTTATCACTCTCTATTGATTTTTGCAAAACATACATTTTCTACAGAAGATACGCTATAGCCGTACCTTTTTTTTATGTACTAATAAAACACCAAAGTCCCACAAAAGAATTGCAGGACTTGTTAGTGAGAGTTATTTTTGTTGCTATTGTTTGCTTATTGCATCACGCATTTCGGTATCGGCTTGTATGTTTTTCATCTTGTAATAATCCATTATTCCAAGATTGCCTTTGCGGAATGCTTCTGCCATTGCAAGAGGAACTTCAGCTTCTGCTTCAATAACCTTAGCTCTCATCTTTTGAGCTTCAGCTTTCATTTCTTGTTCTGCTGCAATAGCCATACTTCTTCTTTCTTCGGCTTTTGCCTGTGCAATATTCTTGTCTGCATTTGCTTGGTCCATTTGAAGTTCTGCACCAATATTCTTTCCTACATCTATATCTGCAATATCAATAGAAAGAATCTCAAAAGCAGTACCTGTGTCAAGACCTTTGGCAAGCACGACCTTTGAAATAGAATCAGGATTTTCCAAAACAAAAGCATGAGATTCTGCACTACCAATGGAAGTAACAATACCTTCACCAACACGTGCAAGAATTGTCTCCTCTCCTGCTCCACCGACAAGTTGATTGATGTTAGCACGAACAGTTACTCTGGCTTTAACTATAAGCTGGATACCATTTCTTGCAACTGCTGCAACAGAAGGAGTGTCTATAACTTTTGGATTTACACTCATCTGAACTGCTTCAAACACATCTCTACCTGCAAGGTCAATAGCTGTTGCTGCTTTAAAGTCTAAGGCTATATTTGCTTTATCAGCAGAAATCAAAGCATTAACAACTCTTTGAACATGACCTCCAGCCAAATAGTGAGCCTCTAACAAATCACTGCTAAGGTCTAAGCCTGCTTTCTTACTGTTTATCATAGCATTCACTATAATAGCAGGCGGTACTTTACGCCAACGCATAAACATAAGTTGAAGCAAAGAAATCCTTACTCCGTTTAACACGCACTGAAACCATAGATTTACAGGTATCAGATAAAAGAATATTGACAATAGCACAAAGGCTAAAACAGCTATTACTGCAATAATTGTGTAAGACATAATTTTTAAATTTTTATGGTTATTAATTAATTTTATTTACTCGTATCTTACTTCCACTTACTTCTTCTACTACTATCTCCGTTTCAGGATCAAGAAAAGAAGTAGAAGTATAGACTTCCATTCTTTCATTATTGATAAGTGCTGTTCCCATAGGAGCAAGACGAGTAATTGTTTTTCCTCTATCTCCTACATTAACAACGGTTTTTATCTCATTGACTTTGGAGGAAATCTCTTCTTTTTGTGCAAAACGTTTCCAGAGCTTTGACTTCAAAGTAAAGATAAGAAGAATAAGGCACACCAACACATCAAAAACTATTACCATACCACCCCAAAAAGAACCGTACTCAACAAACACCCTATAGATTCCCCAAATAGAAAGACCTACACCAGCCAAGCCTGCTATTGTTGTACCAGGAATAGCTACAAGTTCAAGCACTATCAAAGCCATTCCACAAACTAATAATAATATGATAAATAACAAATCCATGATATTTTAATTGTTTTTATAATTTATAAATAATACAAACTAACGTATTTCTGCTTTTAATTCTTTATTTTCTAATGCTATACACATGGGCTTTAACACATCGTATGAACCATGTCTTACTACACATAAACCCTTGTAGTGAATAATATTTGTGCAGGAAACAGCCTGCTCTTTATTCAATTTACAAATAGTCTGCAAACAATCTATAACATAGTCAAAGGTATGTACATCATCATTAAAAACTATCAACTCATTACCACCTTCTTCCAAGCCTGCAAGACAAGTTCTTTCTTCCGTTTGTTCAAAATACTTACCCATATTATTTTACATTTTACATTCTCTGAGGAACGTCTATTCCTAACAAGTGCATTGCTCTTTTTATCACTTCTCCTGTAAAGTAAGCAAGACATACTCTTTGTTGCATTACATCAGTGTTTTCTTCCCTAAGTATGCTGCTGTCTTGATAGAAAGTATTGAAACTCTTTGCCAAAGAATATACAAAATTAGCTATCAAAGAAGGGGAATAGTTTTCACCTGCTTGTTTTATTACTTCAGGGAATGTTGATATAGTCTTCAAAACATCTATTTCCTTGTCAGTAAGAGTTATATCCTTATTTACTTTAACATCTTCTACATTAACATTTTTTTCTTCTTGTGCTTTACGAACAATAGATTGAATACGAGCATATGTATATTGAACAAAAGGACCTGTATTACCATTAAAGTCTATGCTTTCTTGAGGATTGAAAAGCATAGTCTTGGTTGGATCTACTTTCAATATAAAATACTTCAACGCACCCAAAGATAATGTATTGTAAAGTATATCTGCTTGTTCTGGAGTTAAATCTTGTTGTTTTCCTTTTTCAAGAGTCTGTTGTTTTGCCACCTCATACATTTCTTGCATTAAATCATCAGCATCTACAACAGTGCCTTCACGTGATTTCATCTTACCATTAGGAAGTTCAACCATACCATATGAAAGATGATATAAATCCTTAGCCCAATCAAATCCAAGACGTTGCATTACTTTTTTTAATACTTGAAAATGATATATCTGTTCATTTCCTACAACATAGACAAGTTTATCTGAAGAAAAATCACTATGCCTTAAACAAGCAGTACCAAGATCTTGAGTCATATATACACTTGTGCCGTCTTTTCTTAATAGGAGTTTTTCATCTAAGCCTTCGTCTGTAAGGTCTATCCAAACACTTCCATCTTCTCTTTTATAGAATACACCTTTATCTAAGCCTTCTTTTACTAAGTCCTTACCTAAAAGATAGGTTTGACTTTCATAGTATATCTTATCAAAATCAACACCCAAGCGTTTGTATGTAGCATCAAAACCTGCATAAACCCAAGAGTTCATCTTTTCCCAAAGGTCTCGTGTTTCTTTATCTTTCTGTTCCCATTTAACAAGCATATTCTGTGCTTCAAGCATAATAGGTGCCTGCTTCTTGGCTTCTTCTTCAGACATACCTTTGGCAACAAGTTCTGCTATCTCTTCTTTATAATGCTTGTCAAAGACAACGTAGTACTTACCAACCAAATGATCACCTTTCATTCCACTACTTTCAGGTGTCTCGCCGTTAGCATATCTAAGCCAAGCAACCATACTCTTGCATATATGTACTCCTCTGTCATTAACAAGATTAACTTTCTTAACCTCATATCCATTTGCTTTAAGTATTTCAGCGACTGACCAGCCTAAAAGATTATTTCTTACATGCCCAAGATGTAAAGGCTTGTTAGTATTAGGTGAAGAGTATTCTATAACTATAGGACTTCCTTTCTTTGAAGCGTGATAACCAAATGTTTGATTACATTTATTTTTATCTAAGAATGTATTCCAATAGGATTTATCACAAACAAAGTTAAGAAATCCTTTAATAATATTGTAGCCTGTAATTATCGTAGAATGTTCTATAGTCTTTTTTGCTATATCCTCTGCAACTTGTTCTGGAGATTTTTTTGCAAGTTTAACATACGGAAAGACTACTAAGGTATAATCTCCTTCAAATTCTTTCTTTGTTGGCTGTAATACGATATCCTTAGGTTCTGTGTTTAGTGAATATAATTCATTAATAGTTTTTGAAATATCTTGTTGTAATAATTCTTGAATCATAGCGTTGATATATTTTTTGCAAAGTTAGTAAAAGTTTTCTAATATCTTGTTTTTTTTGTTCTTTTTATCAAAAATAATAAAAAACGGACTGCTTCACAGCAGTCCGAACTAATGAACAAATAAAATTTTTCGCAAAAATATTATTTTTATTCTAATCTTCTTCTTTACTTTCCTCTTCGTATGCTTTCAATAGGTCGTTTTGAACATCAGTAGGAACTGCTTGGTATTCCGCATACTTCATAGTAAACATACCTCTACCAGAAGTCAATGAAGAAAGGGCAGTTGAATATCTGTTCATCTCAGCCAAAGGAGCTTTAGCCTTAATAACCTGATGTTTTCCTTCTGAATCCATACCCATAACTATTGCTCTTCTACCTTGTAGGTCAGTCATAACACCACCCATAAGGTCAGCAGGAACAGTAACAGTCAAATCATATATAGGTTCAAGAATCTTTGGACCTGCATTTTTGAAAGCTTCCTTAAATGCATTTCTACCAGCAAGTTTGAATGCCATTTCATTACTATCTACTGGGTGCATTTTACCGTCAAATACATTAACAACAATATCTCTTGCGTATGAACCTGTCAATGGACCTTCTTCCATTTTTTCCATTATACCTTTAAGAATTGCCGGCATAAATCTTGCATCAATAGCACCACCTACAATACAGTTATTGAAGATAAGTTTTCCACCCCAAGGCAGTTCATGTTCTTCTGTACCACGGATAGGATACTTAGTCTGTTTTGCCATTCCTTCTGTATATGGTTGAATGTATAGATATACTTCACCAAACTGTCCTGCACCACCAGATTGTTTTTTATGTCTGTATGAAGCCTCAGCGTCTTTAGTAATAGTTTCTCTATAAGGTATCTTTTGAGTATAGAACTCTGTTTTTACTTTATAAACATTGTCTAAATACCATTTTAGTATGTTGATGTGGAACTCACCCATACCACCAACGATAGTTTGCTTACTTTCTCTTGCTATCTCATATCTAAGAGCAGGGTCGTGAGCAGTAAAGTCATTCAAAGAAGCACCAAGTTTTTCTTCTTCTGTAGAATCAACAGCCTTGATTGCAGTTGTGAAGATAGGTTCAGGGTATTCTACTTTTTCCATTTTTACACCTTGATTCTTAGCTCCTGTAAGAGTATCACCTACCTTAACTGACTTAAGCTTTATAGTTGAAACTATATCACCAGCAACTGCTTTATCAACAGCTACACGGTTCTTTCCTGTATTAACACTTATCTGAGAAAATCTTTCTTTACTTGCATCTCTTGAATTTACTAAGTCAGAACTTGCAGCAACTTCTCCTTCAATAACCTTCATAAAGGTAATTTCTCCAACATGTGATTCGTTAGCAGCTTTGAATACATAAACAACAGCATCTTTACTTGCATCATAAGAAGGTTTTTCACCACCGTCATAGTTTAATGTATTTGTTGCTTCATTTGGAGCAGGTACATTGTTGCAGATAAATTCCATCATTCTGTCTATACCTATATCTTCCTTAGCAGAAATACAAACAACAGGGAATACACTTCTGCTTGCTATACCCATTTTCAAACCTTTACGTATGTCTTCCAATGACAAATCACCTTCTTCAAAGTATTTCTCCATTAGAGAGTCATCACCTGTAGCAGCATTCTCAACAAGTTTCATTCTAAGTTCTTCTACTTTGTCGCTTTCGCTTGCTGGTATGTCTTCTATCGTAGCTTTGCCACCACCCTTTGGATACTTATACATCTTCTGAGTGATAAGGTCAATGAAAGAATCAAAACCTAAACCTGCATTAACAGGATATTGAACCAATGTTACTTTTTCACCAAATTCTTCTTGCAGTTCTTTAGTGTATTCATCAAAGTTTGCCTTTTCAGCATCAAGTTGATTCATCGCAAAAATGATAGGAGTATTCAAACGATTAGCATATCTAAGAGCTACTTCTGTTCCTACCTCTATACCACTTTGAGCATTAACTACAACAACTGCTGCTTCACAAACAGGCAAAGCACTCATCAATTCACCTTGTAGATCTGTGAAGCCTGGCACGTCTATTACATTAACTTTCTTGTCTCCATTTTCTACAGAAACAACAGTAGATACCACACTACCTTTTCTTTCTATTTCTATATCTCTATAGTCTGAAAGAGTGTTTCCATCTTCTATTGTTCCTCTTCTGTTAATCACACCTGCATTAAAGCCTATAGCCTCTGCCAATGTAGTCTTACCTGCTTTATTACCACCAACTAAGGCGATATTTCTAATCTGTGAAGTATTGTATATTTTCATTTTATAAATTTATTTTATTATTTGCGGTAAAAATTTGAGGTGCAAAGTTAGTCATAATTTGTAGAATAGCAAAACTTTTGAAAAAAAAATATACAAAAAAAAGACAAACACTCACGCATTTGTCCAAAATATCTATTCTTTATATGTTTAGCAGTACATCTGGAGGGAGTTGAACCCTCACGCCATTGCTGACAACAGATTTTGAGTCTATCGCGTCTACCATTCCGCCACAGATGCTTTTTTCAGGTTGCAAAAGTATAACATTTTTTTTATCTGACAAATATTTTTCTTAAAAAATTACAAAAAAACAAGTTTTCACTCCTAATTCTGCTGAGTGTATTTTCTCCATTTGCTCAATACATTTAACATATCGTCAGGCAAATTAGAAGAAAAAAAGACTTCTTTTTTAGTAGTAGGGTGAATAAAACCAAGTGTAGTTGCATGCAGGGCTTGACGTGGAAGCTCTTCAAAGCAATTCATTATAAACTGTTTGTATTTTGAAAAAGTAGTTCCTTTAAGTATTCTGTCGCCTCCGTATGTTGAATCATTAAACAAAGGATGTCCTATTGAAGAAAGATGTACTCTTATCTGATGAGTACGACCTGTTTCTAAATTGCATTGTATAAGAGTAGTATAACCAAAACGTTCCAACACCTTCCAATGAGTTACAGCACGCTTGCCTACGTCTGGGTCTTCGTAAGTAGCCATACGTTTTCTGTCTTTAATATCTCTTGCAACGTTTTTATCTATCGTTCCCTCGTTTTCAGAAAAATCACCCCAAACCAAAGCAGTGTAAGTTCTCTCTATTGTATGGTCATAAAACTGTTTTGCAAGCAGTGTCTGAGCAGTCTCATTCTTTGCTACAACAAGCAAGCCTGTAGTGTCCTTATCTATCCTATGTACTAAAAGAGGATGTACTTCACCTTCAGTCTCTTTATTTGGAGAATGCTGAAAATACCATTCAAGTGCATTAACCAAAGTTTTGTCATAATTGCCATATGCAGGATGAACAACCATACCCATTGGCTTATTGACTATTATAAGGTCTTTGTCTTCATACACAATATCAAGCGGAATATCCTGAGGTATGATTTCTATCTCTCTTGGTTCTGTAGTCAAAAAAACTTGTATAACATCATTAGGTTTTACCTTATAGTTTGGCTTAACACTCTTAGAATTAACCTTTATGCAATCCGCATGGGCAGCCTGCTGTATTTTGTTGCGAGAAGCATTTTCTATTCTCACCATAAGATATTTATCTATCCTTAATGGCGATTGTCCTTTATCAACAACAACACGATAATTTTCGTATAACTCTTCTGTGTTTATCTCATTAACCATTAATCCCAAAAGTATTAAACTGCAAAATTACAAATTTTATCTTTCTGATTAGTAATATTCTTTTTCATCCTTACATATCACTCCTCTATTTTTGAAAAATATCGGAGTGAGTTCCTGTTTTGTATAATGTAAGTATTAATTCTTTATCATTTTGTTTCCAGAGCAGTAACCAATCTGGCATAACATGACATTCCCAATAGCCTTTGTAGTTACCTATAAGTTTATGTGGAGAATACTCCTTAGGCAATTCACCTTTCATCTGCAATATGCTAATAACGTTTTGCAACAGAGTTAAATCATAGCCACGTTTTACACATTTCTTTACATTACGTTTGAATTCTCCTGTATATATCAACGTATATTTCATACTATTCCATACATTGTGCAATTAAATCCTCAGCATTGTCTGCATAATGTAAATCTGCTGTACCGTTTTCTATCTCCCTTATGGACTGCATTGTCTGCTCGTTCAGAAACATACCTGTCTCGGCATCATAAAGGCGGTCATCTACCTTTAGATTACTATAATGCCAACCCATTCCTTTAGCAAATTTCTCAAAGAAACCAAGTTCCGAACCTGGAATATCCAACCTTATGCTTACAGTATTCATTTTGATAATATTGTTTTACAACTGCAAAATTACAAATTTTATCTGTAAATGCAATTATTTGCAAGTTTTATGTATATGTTTTCTTATGGGATACGCAGATGAATTATAAAAAAACAGAAGATTTTACCATAAAATAAATGTTTTACTAAGAACAATTTCCGCAAAAAAGACTTGATGAAAAAAATCTTCGTTTTTAAAAATTAAAACCAAGTTTTTACACCCAAAAGACTTGGTTTTTACACCCTAAAAACTTGATTATTTTTCAAAGAAACGAAGACTTCGTTTTTCTCCTTTAAAAAAGAATACCTAAAAACAGTGATTTTATAACAAAATAGCATATTTTCGTACAGAAAATCCAGAAAAACTATAGTTACTATACGAAAATTTACTATTTTTGCAAAAAAATATAAAGGAGGTAATCCATATGACTTTGACTGATTACAAGAATATTCCAATTACGGTGAAGGGGTTGCAGTCTGTCTATCCAGATATTAAATCTATTCACAGTAAGATATCATCGTTGGAGGATAGCCATAGAATCATAAGGCTAAAAAGAGGGCTTTACATTTGTTCACAGAATGATACAGGCGAACCAGTCTCAAATGAAATTCTGGCTAATCATATCTATGGTCCTTCGTATGTATCAAGGGAAACGGCTTTAAGGTATTATGGTTTGATACCTGAAGCAGTTTATATTACCCGTTCCATGACTACAAAGCATACACGTGTATTTGAAAACAAACTTGGTTTGTTTGAATACACCGAATGCGATAAGGATTATTTTCATATAGGTATAAGTCAAGTGGTTGAAAACGAAGAGAACTGTTTTCTTATCGCCACAAAAGAAAAGGCCCTTTGCGATACTATATGTTTTACTAAGGGACTTGAACTTAGGTTTCAAAAAGATGTCATCAATTATTTGGAAAATGATATTCGTTTTGATATGGACGAGTTTTTCAAGATGGATATAACGGTATTTGAAGAGTGTTTAAAGGTCTGCAAAAAGAAAAACACAATAAACAATATCATAAAAATACTTAGCAAATGAGCGGAATATTTGAACAGATGTTATCTCGTTATCAGATAGCTAATACACAAGACAGACAGAATGCTATCTATGAGGTTATGCAGCAGATTACACTTGCAGGACTTTACAGAGGCGGTTTTTTTGAGAAGGCTGCTTTTTATGGTGGTACTTGTTTGAGAATTTTTCATCATTTGGAGAGGTTTTCGGAGGATATGGATTTTTCGTTGGTAGATAAGAACCTGCCTTTTAATCTTGAAGATTATTTTCCTGCCATAAAGGAAGAATTTAAAATACTTGGCAGGGATATTGTAATTACAAAAAAAGAAAAGGCACGTTTTTCAAAAGTGGAGTCTGCTTTTCTGAAAGAAGATACATCAGCATACGATATAGCATTCTCAACAGAAAAAAACATAAAAATAAAGATAGAAGTGGATACCTGTCCGCCTATGAGGTTTGCAACGGAAGAAAGACTGCTTTTGTATCCCTATTCTTTTATGACACGATGTTTCGTATTGCCTGATTTATATGCAGGTAAGATGCATGCCTTGACTTTCAGGGTATGGAAAAACAGGGTAAAAGGAAGAGACTGGTATGATTTTGAATGGTATGTACGCAATGGAGTAAAACTGAACTTTGAACACTTGCGGGAGAGAATAAGAGAGTTCAACTCCTTAAATATGACAAAACAGGAATTTATGGAATGCCTAAAAGAAAGGCTTGCAACTACAGATATAAACAAAGTCAAACAAGATGTAAAACCATACATCAAAGACCTTCATCCCTTAGATATATGGTCTAATGATTATTTCCTACAATTAGCGGATATGATAAAGTTTTGTTGAGTGTCTGTTACCATAGATAAAAAATCCTCTTTTTTGGGTGTTAAAAGTTTGTTTTCTTGCTATTAAAGTTCGTTTTAAATTATTAAAAGGCAGTTTTGGTTTAAAAAATCTTACTTTTCAGACTATCAGTTTTCCACCGCCCACATACATACTATATGTATGTGGGTGGCGGAAAACTTTTGTTAAGTTCTTTTTGGTTGTAAAGGTTATTTATTCTTGTTATATCCTTTAATCTTGCCCTTGATTCTTTTTGTTCTTTCTTTTGTCTATGGAGGATAATAGGCAGCATCATAAGACTAAATGTAATAATGATAGGAAAGAACAAAATTATAAGAAATGCCCCCAATTAGAAAAACTTTCCTTTTCCTCTTTTCTTGGATAAAGCATAAGTCCCATTCCAAGAAGACAAACTATAATATAGATTATAATTGCTATTTTCATAATATAAATATTAAACGTTACTATTAAGCTTGATTTTTAATTATAGAAGACAATTTTATATCACATGATACATTTCCCATATTAATAATTAAAAGATTTCTTTTACATCTCGTGATTCCTGTATAGATTAGCTCGTCAAAAGTTTCATGAATAAATGGATCTATAATTAAAAATAGTACTTCACTTTCCCAACCTTTAAAGGAATGTATTGTAGATGCTTTTATTGACCCACAATTCATTTCAAAATGAAACTTTTTATTTTTGCGAATGTATTCGTAATCGTATCTATAAACTTTGTTCTTGAAAACATCTATAGTTTCTTTATAATACCCTCTATATTCTAAAAATTTTTGTTTTGTTATTTTGCATTTATTACATTTTTCTTCTAATATGTAGTCAAAGTCTTCTTTATAATTCATCCACATATCATATATTGTAAATAATTGTGCGATATAATTTTTTATTTTGCCCTTATCCTTATCAAATAACTTCCCTTTTCTGTTAGAAAATAATGTTTTTTCAAGTTTATTATAAATAGAATTAAACCAATTATAATCTTCTTTAGAACTATTTGAACCTATATAATCTATATTTGTTCTATACATCACTTCTAATGTTTCAGCCATTGATAAGCATTTCTCTCTAGATATGTATCTATAGTAAGCATCAAAAGACCTTAATGAATTTATAGTAGTGCATAAAACAGTTATGTCATTAGGTGAAATATTATTGTTTTTATTTAGGATAGTTTTTCTAATTATATCATATAATTCACGTAAATAATATTTATTCTTTTCTATATAGATATAATCAATATACCCATTCTTTTTTAAATTGAGTTCTAATTGTTTGTAGTCATCAAAATTATCTTTTATATATTTATCTTGAAATATTTTAGTTTGAAAATTTGTTGCTAAATCAATTATTTTTGTATCAGAACGGTGACAGATTTTCAGAGTTTTTACTCTTTGTACATTTGCATGAACATCTTTTTCTTTTATTGGTAAGCCATATATATTTTGTTTAACATCCCCGAATAATATATAGTCTCCTTCTGGATCTCTGAAATAGTTTTTAATAATTTCCATCCATTCTCGTCGATAGTCTTGTATTTCGTCAATGAAAACTGCATCATATTTTAAAATTTTATTCTTATGTTCCTCAAATAACGAGATATTAGAGTAATAATACTTTTCAAAGTATGTAGAAATGTCTTCCTTGTTACAAGTATCAGGGGACATTATGTCTATTCCTAAATTATTTAGTTCTATATTTATAAATTCATGATAATTTATTATAAAGAAATTATTAATATTAAATTCTTCTCTAACAGCATTTATTTTATCTCTGATAAAGTTTCTTAATGTAATATTATACGTAAGGATAAGTATTTTAGGATTATTAGTTCTATTCAAGGCTTTTTTATATGCTTGTA
The DNA here is from genome assembly GCA_900314725.1 of uncultured Bacteroidales bacterium. Lineage (GTDB taxonomy): Bacteria > Bacteroidota > Bacteroidia > Bacteroidales > P3 > Scybalousia_A. The sequence goes on along the minus strand of OMWJ01000004.1, from coordinate 38,599 downwards.
CTGCTTTTGCTGCTAATGTTGTTGTTTTGCCAGAACCAAATACACCTCTAATTCTTTGTTCTAATTTATCTGATAAAATTATAGCTAATTGTTCTTCTATGAAAAATGTTATATCGTATTTCCCTTGTTCTTTTAAATGAATAGACGGCGATAATATTCGTTTGAAATTATTATATATTTCATCTGTAAAGTAATACGATTTATTCTTAGCATCAAGATAAGCCCATTGTAATATGCTTTGGAAATATTCTGGATTAAGATTGTCTCTACCAATAAGTCGTATGTTGTATTTTAGGAATTCTTGGAATTTTTGATCTTCTGCATTATTGGATGAATCTTCTATTTTTTCATTGACTTTTTTTTGTGAAGCACAATGAAAATATATGCCACATTTGACACAATTAAAATATTTTATATCATTAATCTTTAGTTGTAATAGATTAGGTATATGTAGATTATATAGGTTTTCTTTATATTTTAGAACCTGATCAATAGGAGATTTTATTATGTTGTTATTATACTTCCATTTCTTATTTTTATCTATATAATATTTGTCTAAATTCCAATCTTTAACCTCTATTATAAGGGCTCCGTAATTTTTACGCATAATAACAACATCAGGTCTATCTCCATTTAGAAATGGATTAAAATAAACCTCAAACTCATTAGAAAGAGTTGTTTTTAAAAATTCAAGTAATGTTCTTTCTCCTTCAGTAGGAGGAACTTTGAATCTATAGATTTCTTCTAATGTTGGTAAAAATACAGCCATTATTTTTTATAATAATCTAATAATCTGTTTTTGTTTTCGCCCCAATAATCAAAATTCTGAGTATGGTCTCTTCTATATACTCTTAGTGTTGCATAGATTTGGTTCAGGTACAGGTGTGGGTATTTTTTGATATTTTGTATAAAGAAAGGGAAAACAACATCGGTTTTTGTTTCTTTTTTAGCTTTATGTGATGAAAACAAATCAAAACCCCCATCACAGCTAAACCATAAAGTGTTTGTCAGAATAAATCTGTCATGAAAATCTCCTAATGTTTTGAATAAAGAAACTTTAAATTTTATATTAGGACGCAATGTACTTAATTCTTTGCATAAGGAATCAAATCTTTGTTTTTCCTGTCCATTCATATCCTTGCAAAAACAAGTTAAGTCAAAGGTAGTATTCAGAGTCTCAGGTAATAAAGCATCCAATATAGGAAAGAGATTGTCATCCATCTTGTCCTTATCTTTTAAAAGATAATTATCCGTTATAATCATTGAGTTACAAATCTTATAATTAGGCTCTTTTAAGTACATACTCCAATCACCTTTAGAGTTTTCTTTTATTGCACTTCCGTTATCTTCGAAAATATAGTTGCTTTTTATTATCTTTTCATAGTTGAATACCAATACGCCCAACTGTTTTGATTTTTCTTCACATTCAGAAGTACTAAGATCTGTAAGATAGACTGCATTGTAATCTACATGTTCTTGTAAAATATCTTCTTGTTCAAATTCGCAATTAACAAACTTTTGATACACAGGTTCCATAAACTCATAATCAGCTCCTACTTGATTGATATATTCTGCAAAATCTGAATCAGTAGAGTTATAAAAAGTAATATCTGCTTTTTGAATAAAGCAGTATATGTTGTTCCATACAGGAAAGTCATTTATAGATGTATAACCTTTCTCGTATGGACTTAGCCTAAAGAAGTTTTTAATAAACTCTAAATCACAGTAAACAACACATTCGTCTTTCATAATTTACTTTTGAGGGATATTGGAGGTTAATAATTCCGTTGATAATAAACTTGCTTCATCAAAGAATCCTGTACCGAACTTATCTGCAAGTTTTCCATTTTCTTTTATTTCTATATGTTTGACTTGTGGAACATAGGCTGGGCGGTCTTCTTTGTTATGTTCGTTGAAATAAACCAAAGAAATATCTGTATTTTTTACTTCTTTCTTAGCAACAAGAGTCTGAAGTTTTCTTATTAAATACTCGCTGTGAGTTTCTATAATAAAATGTACTCCATAGTTTTTGTAAGCATCAACAATCATTTCCGCAAGCATAGACTGATACTTAGGATGCAGATGAACTTCCGGCTCTTCAATTGCTAAAGTGATTCTTTTAACTACATCTATCCTAAGATCATCAGAGAAGATATAAAATAGAGGATAAGGAGTGTTTGAAGTTTGGTATAATAGTTCTGTTTTCATTATGGTTATCTCTATTTTTAGAAGTATAGTAAATAGTTGTGTTATACCATATCCTTGTTCTGCAAGTAATGAACCTTCTTTATCATTTTCATCTTTATACAAGCGTAATGTAATACCCAAACCTTCTTTATCAGGACATATTTCTATTCTTTCGCCAATTCCAAATGATTTTATCCATTTATTAATAAATGAGCATGGTTCAAAATCCTCTAGTATCCTAATTCCTTTTATTCCTTGCTCATTATAAAATTTTGTCCTAAGGTTGGAATGTTCTTTTAGCAGTAAAGTAAATTCATCGTTGTTATCAAATGAATATAATCTTTTTATATTTACTAAGGAAGAACTCGTGTAATTAATATTTATATCTTGGTAAATACTATATATTAGTGTATGTTCAATAAATATCTTAATAAAATCATCAAACATCTCTAAAAAAGAATAATAAGAATGATTAGCATCTCTGTAGTATAGGTAGTCTCTCTCTTTTTTTGCTATTTCCAAGGCCGCCATAAATTCAAATACAATTGATAATGTAATATCATCTTTTTCAATACTCTTAATTACATTACTTATTAATTTATTTTTACAATCTTCCTCATCATCTTCTTCAAAAATCGTTCTATAAATAAAAGCGTTATTCTTAATTGCGTCATATGAATATAGTGAAGATATATAACTAAAATGCCATTTTATCGGATTTGAAAATGTAATATTATTTGTACTTTTCTCCTTATAGTAGTCACAAAAACTTTTGCATCCACTATTTGAGAAATCCTCAATAATTTTGTTAGCAAAATCTTTTAGTATCTTCCTTTGATTTTCTATGTCCAATTTGTATTTTGTGATATCACCACCACAAAATCCACAGTAAATTTTTCTATTTGTATTATCAATATAGTTATACAAGAATTCTTTAATATTATCAGGAGTTAAGTCTTTTAACTTATCCAATATTGGCAGATAATATATTGTTCCATATTCATTGAATTTTTCGGAAAAGTTATTCAATATATTTATATCATCTTGTGTTAAAGATAGCCCTCTATCAAGTAAATATCTATAATCTTTGGCAAATGATAAACTACCATATTTTTTCTTTTTTTTCTTAAACTTTTCTTCGGCAAGTTTCTTTTCGTTTTCTCTTTCTTCGGAAGTGTCGTAGTCTTTTGCTTCATTGAATGCATCAAACTTTTTCAAAACAGGAATGAATTCTGCAAATCTTATAAAATTCTTCTCAATCAGATTCCAATTTCTAATTGCATCTTCGTGTGCTATTTTAGATTCACCCTTAGAGTATATAACTTTATCATCAATATTTTTTATAGTATATTTAGACAGATATCCATTGTTTAGAATGTCATTTTCTTTTGTCTTGAATTCTAATTCTACTTTTACATCCTCTGTAAGTAATAAAGAATGTACTGTATATTGAAATGTTAGTGTTTTGCAGTCTGAATTGTTATTCAAGACTTTGTTAAATCCACCAAGTAGGTTGTTCGGTTTAATGGTAAAATCTAATACACAACCTTTTGTATCAATATTGTCTCTAACTTTTTTAAAAGATCGTAATGCAGATTGTAATAATACCATAGATTTTACTACAGAACTTTTGCCTGAAGAGTTGCAGCCCGTAAAAATTGATATAGGTTTTAGTTTTATTGTTGCACCTTCTTCGTCAAACACTCTAAAATTCTTAATTGTATATTCAGTATTCATATCTTTTTATTTTTTATCTTGTTGTGTTTTTCAGTTGCAAAATTATAATGGCTTTACGCACTCTATTTTCGTAAAGAAAAATATTCTTCATTTTTTGTTTTTATTGTATTGTGTATTTTGTCTTGCAAGTGAGTTGGGGTAAGTATGATAATGTCTTCCAAATGAGACATAAAGAGCTGAAACAGTTCGTAGTTAATCATACAGTTGAGTTTTATGAATTTACCATTGTGTAATTGAGGGTATTTGCTTCTTAGTTCATTATCGTTGTTGATTACCACTTGTGAGGCATGTAAAGGCTTTGTATCAATGTAGGGGAAACTTTTATCACTTATCCAGAATAGTATTTCTTCTACCTTCTTATCAGCAGGAATAGTAACGCCTATAATATCTTCAAACCTTTCCTCCAAATCGCAGTCAATATCTTTATACTTTCTGTCCAGTAAAGGTTCTACCTTGTCTATCCTGTCCAATGCAAAATTAAGTATAAATCCATCTTCAGCACTTGCTATCAGATACCATCTATTATTCCATTGTTTCAGCAGATAAGGATAAACAACAATGTTACGCTCCTGTTCGTTTTTAAAGCTGTGATAAGTAAGATTAACAACCAGTTTGTTGGATATTACAGAGAACAACACGCCTAAGAGATTGGAATTTCTTAGATAAGGATTGTTTGAGAAACTTATTATTTTCTTGTGTTCTTCTATGTTAAGGCGTTGTTTAAGTTTATCAATCCAATCAAAATTGTCAAGTCCTTCAAACTGACCAATGGTGTTAAGTACTTCAGCAAGAAGGTTCTTTTCATCTTCAGAAAGTTTTTTGTTGAATATTGAGAAAGTAGGGTCTTTGTATCTTATGCACCTTTTACCATTATATCTGTATCTCTCAATGTCTGCTGAGAAAGGAGAAAAAGACAGTTCGTTGATGTCTTTTTCTATACAACGCTGGGAAACACACTGAAAACCGTCAAACTCCAGCCATTCATTACATTTGTCTGTCAAATCATGGATATCATAGTAGTGATATCTGTCAGAAAGCATCTTATCCAAGTACTTATATCTTACTATAGCGTTTTTGTTCGTCGGCATATCTTGCTTTTTTATCAACAGCACTTGCAAAATTACAAAAAGTTTTATTTAAAAAGAAAAGCAAAAGAAAAAAATAACAGTTGTAGAATATGTTTTTTTATTGTAAAAAGAGGAAGATAAAACAAAAATACACTCATATAGTGCAGTTTTTCTTAATTTTTGCACTCATATGAAGGGAAGAGTAAGGGACAAAAAGAGATAATCAACACACATAAAATAATAATGAAATCTGTTCCAAAGAGAGAGGTTTTTGGGCTTGTGAGGTGTTAAAAAATTATTATTTTTTTTAAAATAATCAAAGAACTTAACTCTTTTTAAAATTATTGTGTATTTTTGCAAACTATAAAGCAAATAATAACATTCACATAAAAATAGATAAAAACTATGACAAAAGTTAGAGCATTTAGAGGATTTCGTCCTCCTGTAGAAATTGCAGAACAATTGCAAGCACAACCATACGATGTTATCAACAGTGAAGAAGCAAGAGAGTTAGCCAAAGGCAATCCTTATTCTTTACTTCACATCACTAAGGCAGAGATAGACCTAAAAGAAGGAACAGCAAGCAATGCTCCTGAAGTATTTGAGCAGGCTAAGAAAACATACGAAGATTTCAAGGCAAAAGGCTGGTTGGTACAAGACAAAGAACCTAAACTTTATATCTATGCACAGACAATGGACGGCAGAACACAATATGGTATTGTAGGTTGTGCATACGCAGAAGATTATGTTGAAGGTAAGATTAAGAAACACGAATTGACTTTAAAGAAAAAAGAGGCTGAAAGACAAGTTATAATTGATAAAACCAATTCTAACCTTGAGCCTGTTTTCTTTGCTTATCCTGACAACAAAGAGATAGATGAGATAGTTAATAGCGTTGTTAAGAACGAAAAACCTGTATATGACTACATTGCAAAAGAAGATGGCTTTGGACACAAGTTCTGGGTTATCAACGACAATGCAAAAATAAAGCGATTGGAAGAAATATTTGATAAAGAAGTTCCTGCATTATATATTGCTGACGGACACCACAGAAGTGCTGCAGGTGCAAACGTAGGTATGGAAAGAAAGGCTAAGAACCCTAACCATACAGGAGAAGAAGAATACAACTACTTTATGGCTGTTATCTTCCCAGCTTCTCAACTACATATCATTGACTACAACCGTGTTGTTAAGGATTTGAATGGTCTTAGTGAGGCTGACTTTATCAAGAAGATAGAAGAAAACTTCACAGTAGAGAATATGGGTAAAGAAATCTACAAGCCTACTAAACTACACGAATATTCAATGTATTTGAATGGTGAGTGGTATCGCTTGACTGCTAAGGAAGGCACATTCAATGCTAATGACCCTATTGGTGTTTTGGATGTAAGCATTTTGTCTGACAATCTATTGGACAGAGTTCTTGGTATCAAGGATTTGAGAACAGACAAGAGAATAGACTTCGTTGGTGGTATCAGAGGCTTAGGCGAATTAAAACGTAGAGTAGATAGCGGAGAAATGAAAGTTGCTTTTGCTCTTTATCCTGTAAGTATGAATCAACTTATGGAGATAGCAGACACAGGCAATATTATGCCTCCTAAATCAACTTGGTTTGAGCCAAAACTTCGTTCAGGATTAGTTATCCACGAATTACAATAGGAAAGCATTTTAGTAAAATAACAAAAAAAACTTTTTGGGCAATACTCCTTATGAGAGTATTGCTTTTTTTTGTTTAAGGCAAAAGGAAGTAAAAGAAAAACGGACACCTAAAAAAATAAGTGTCCAAAAAAATATATAAAACTGTGAAAACAACTGAGAAAACAAATAAGTTTTCTCGTAAATCTAAAATCCTAATTAAGTAAATCTATTCTAATGTATCAGGGTCTATAACTTCATCTTCATCTATATCATCTATGTTCATATTATCTTCTTCGCTCATATCTTTATTAGCCTGTTCTTCAATCATTCTATCTTCCGTAGAGTAATCCCCATGTATCAACTTAAAGCTCTGATTCTCCTTACCATTTTCTATATCATCCAATGTCGTCTCTTGCTCTTTTTCGTCATATTCTTTATCAAAGTCATCGTCTGTTAATCTGTCATCTACCTTTACCTCAACCTTTACCATAAGATACGCCTGCTCGGTTTCTAATGGAACTAAGAACATAGGAGTACCGTCTGGCTTTTCTATCTTTTGAATATAATTCATAAAACCATCTGCATAAGTAGTATTAAACAGTTCCATATCTTGTTCCTGAAGGTTCTTATATGAAACTATTAGTCTTTTCTTTTCTATTTTTGGGGCAGGTGTAGTTGTCTTAGTAGTCGTTTTCTTAGTAGTCTTAGTTGTAGTAGTCTTTTTAGCAGCAGTCTTTTTAGGAGTTGTTTTTGTTGTTGTTTTTGATGTTGTTTTCTTTGATGTTGCTTTCTTTTGTACAGTCTCTTTTTCAACTGCTATAGTAGTTTTTTTGGTAGTTGTTTTCTTTGATGTTGTTTCTTTCATATCACTAACATAAATTTTTTGCAATATTAGTAAGTTTTTTTTATTTGCATACCAATTTTACAAAAAAATTATCAACTTTTTACTAAACAACTAATAAATAAATAGATAAGATACTCTTTTTTTTATCTTAAAACTTCTATAACACCTGTGAATTGTTGCACATGAGAACCTTTTCTTACGGTTAAAACATAGAAATAAGTACCCACTACACAGTTTTCTCCGCAGAACGACCCATTATAATGCCTCTGTCTGAATACTATCTTACCTTTCCTGTCTTTTATTATCAGAGTGTTATCAGGGTATTTGTCTATGTTTTTAATATTAAAGCAGTCATTTATTCCATCAGCATTGGGAGTTATATAGTTAGGTATCTTTATATCTACATTAGCGTTAGTATCTATGTGGGAAACAGGCTTTATCTTATTAGAAGCGGTATCGTTTTTTATCTTCTTGGGATTTATGTTAGAAGATGGAGAAGTATTGTTTTCTATCTTAGAAGGTGGATTGGGTTTATAGGTTTCGTCAATATTGTTTAGTGTTATATCATCATCGTAGTATGGTTCAAAATCAACATCTTTAGAAGTATTTTCTTTAGAAATGGTTTCTTCTTTATTGATATTATCTGGTGCTGTATGGGTTGTATCTTCAAGTATCTGACTTATTTGTTCTTGACCATTAGAATGTTCATCAGAACCATTTGACGAAACGTTATCAGAACCATTAACCAATAACGCCACAGCCGTAGAAACCAAAGCCACAGCAACAACAGAAGTAACAACCTTAGCACCTATTGTCATAGCCTGCCAAGTCTGAGAGATAAAAGACTTAGCACCAGCAGTCTGAGTAGGAGAAGCATTGGCAGAAGGAGTATTAAGCTTAGCCTCTATATCGCTCCACAGACTATCTTCCACAGGTGCTTGACCTTCATAGATTTTATCTTTAAACAACTTATCTATATCCATACTTACCTAATATGTTTTGCTTTTAATTCTTCAAGTTTTTGTCTTAATAAATTTCGTGCCTGAAAGAGAGATGTCTTAATAGTATCTACTGATGTTTCCAACCTTATAGCAATATCTTTAAGTGAATATTCGTCTATAACATACATATTAAATATAAGCCTAAGCCTTTCGGGTATGTTCTTTAAACACCACATCAGTTCTTCTTGAGTATATTCATATTGTTTTTCCTGGTCTATTCTTTTTTCTTGCTCATATTGTTCTATATCTATCGTTGGCTTTTGGCGAACTTTCTTTTTAATAACATTAATACATCGGTTGGTTACTATGGTTCTAATCCAAGAATAAAGAGCCTTACCTCCCTTAAACTCATATGACGACATAGCCTTAAAGACCTGCATAAAACTGTCCATAAGCACATCTTTGCAGTCCTCATCATTAAACAGATACCTCTTGCAGACAAACATCATCTGTTCGCTATAGAGGTAAAAGAGTTTTTTCTGAGCTTCTGTATTACCTTCCTTACAAAGTGATACTATTTTTGACAAGTCTTCATTGTTCATCTACACATATAAACAACTTTTTCTGCAAAAGGTAAATGAAATTCCCGATTTTTTTTTATTTTTTTTATTTTTTGAATAATATCTTAGAAGAATACTTAGTTGTTTTTTCATTGTAAAACCTGATTATAAAGGCTTTATCCTTAAATTCAGAAAGGTTGATAGTATTTATTCCTTCTGTGAATCTATACTTTTTAAGCAACTTTCCGTCTATGCTATATAGCAAGGCTTGAGTTGGCTTAGTACATTCCACTTTACATACATTATCCGTTGGATTAGGATACACTCTTATATCCGTTGGATTGACACTATTCAAGCCTACTTCATCAACATCACCAATAGCCATAATATACTCTCCTTCAAACAAGAACTTTGTCTTCATAAAACCTTTACTACTTGTTATAGGAGAACAAGGTATATGCGTCCAAGCAGAGTTTTTATCCCTTCTATACAACAGCATTAAAGAATCCCTCTGGGTGTATTCTTGTGCTAAGGTGGTATCAAAAGCAGTGGAATAACTTGCTACTTCGTATCTAAACTCCCCGTGCATTTTTTCATTATCCATATTCACTCCCTCTATAGTCCAATAGTGTTGTGAAGACAAACGATTGACACCTTGTGGCAGTTGTTGTTCTTGGGCATCTATCCAATGCAATGTAGCCCTGATTAAACTACTGTCATCTATATTGTCAGTTCTTAATCTGAAATAAGTGTTAGGAAATTGATAGGTTGTATCTGGGGTTTTAATCATCTGTGCATAATCAGTAGTAAGGTCCATAAACTCTTCATCATAGTCTATCATAGCATTAACAGGAGCAAATGGCAGATTAGTTATATGTAATGTAGCTTGATCACCTTCAAAAACAAGATACTTCTTAAAACTATTAAACTCACTGTCAAAGAAAGTAACAGGAATACGAGAAGAACTTATAGTCTTAGTAACATCAGGATAGGCTCTCTGGCTTATAGTTATATCTGCATTATTGCCATGAAAGTGCTTTTCTGTTATCTCATAGTGGGGAGTAGAAGAAGAAAAAACCATACAATCAAAAAATGAACTAAGGTCCTTGCCTGTCTTTAAAGAAAGATAGTCTCTTAACATCTCACTTGTAAGGTTAGAGAAATGAAAACTGTCTATCATATCTCTTACAGCAGCATAGAATAGTTCATCACCAATATATTCTTTTAAGGACATAGCAACCTCAGCCCCTTTGTCATATACGGTAGAACTATAAGTCTGAGTACTGTCTGGCTCTGCTACAGGAAAACGACCTTCATTCATCACCACATCTTTCAAAACCTCTTCATGCTTATTCCTGAAGAAATCCCTTGTGGTTTTTTCTCCATATATAGCCGAAAGAGAAAGACGAGTAGTAAAACTTGTCCATCCTTCATTAAGCCACATATCCCTTTGCGTCTTGCAGGTTATGTTGTTACCAAACCAAGAATGAGCCATTTCATGAACAATATTAGACATACCTTCTATTTCTCCTGTCAAGGCACCTGAAGCAAGAGATATATTATCAACATGTTCCATACTTCCTATTGGAGTAACACAATAGCCTACACGATTAAAAGCATATCTACCAAAACTCTTTTCTAAAGTATCAAAAGCTAAAGGTACATTGGCAAACATATTTTCTATTGTAGTACCTATTGCTGAGTTAAGATAATGAACTGTTAAAGGAATATCATAATCATATGTAGAAGAATGTATTGTGGAAGCATATTCATTAAAATTACCTATAGTCATAGACACTAAATAAGGAGCAATATTTTGAGAGACACTATAGTGATAGGTTGTAAATGATCCATGATTTACCACACTATCCAACATCCCTGTACATCGTGCCTGTCTGCCGTTAGGTACAGAGATATTCAAACTATATGTTGCTTTATCATCAAACACATCTTTTGCCACAAACCAACTTCGTGCATATGAATGGGGATAGTCTTCAAAAGCAACCCCTATAGTGTAAATAAGATTAGCATCATAATGTATCCCTCCCCAGCGTTCTATGACCTGACCACCATTATAGTATATTCTAATATGCAGTGTATCCCCTATATCGTAGGAAAGGTTTATGTCAAGATGAAGATTGTCATAAGTGTAAGTCAGAATAGTATTGGTGTTCATATCTACTATGGAATCCACATTATGATTTTTCAACATAAAAGACACAACATTATTATCCTGCAAGCCAAGTGCTTTTATATCCGTGTAGCCTATATGATGTTTGCTTATCATATTATCTACGTCAAGGTTAATACCATAATGCAAGACATCTACTTGTGCATTTGCATATAAACACAAGAAAAATATAACCGAAAAAAATGATAACTTTTTCATTTTTTTAATATATTAGAATAAATTCACCTGTATAATCTTTAACGTATGAAGAATCTAAATTAGAATAATATAGAACATGATAGACATAAATTCCCTGAGGGCAATATTTCCCTTTATACTTACCATCCCAACCTTCTTTTATATCGTTGCTTTCATACATCAGAGTACCCCATCTGTCATAGATTTGAAACTTATATATCTGAACATCTTCTCCATTAGAACATATACGAAACCTATTAAGATTCTCATCATCACTCATAGGCATAAAAGCATTATAAGGATATATCAAAAGAGGCTTATCCACCACGTAATACAGTGTCAGTATTGAATCACAGCCTTTTTCAGTTGTGAGATTTTGAATATATGTGCCAGAACTATCAGCATAAAAACCATATTCTGTAAAAGGTTCTTCTTCGTTTTCAGCTGTAACTCTATATTCTATATCGTATTTCGGATTAACGGTAAGAACTAAGGTAGCACTACTTGGGCAACCGTCAATACTCATATATTCTTTCGTATATACCCCCGTTTTGGTTTCACTGAAATTGTTGTCATGATAGACTTCTCCTTCACATATCTCCGCTATTATAGTGTCTGTAAAAGTGGCTTTGACGTCAAGTTGTAAATTTATAATACTATCACAACCATTCTCACTTTGCAAAAAATAAGAATAGGTTCCAGGAGTTGAAAGTATAGTGTCAAAAAATGTGTATCTTTCTCCTCTGCATATTTGTGCCTCTATATTTCTTATAGTCTTGGGATTGACTGTAAGGTTTAAGGTAGTGATGTTTATGGTATTCTCTTCGCTTACAGTATCATTATATAGTGTATTTTCATAAAAAATAGTATCTCTAAACTCATAACTTTCGCCTTCACATATCTGTGCTTCTACGGTGTCATAATAGGTAGCGATGGACCTTATCTGCACCATATCGTATGCACTACACAACTGCTTAACCTCTATATTATCTATGGCAAAATCATTACCTCCTCCTGCAGTGTTTTGATTGACGATGGTGATGACGGATGTAGAGTTGTTTCCACTTGTCCATATCTGATAATAGGTGTTCCATTCAAACACATTAGTTGAAAGAGGAAATATATCCCCAACCATTTGTCCATCAATAGAGAACTGGAATCTGGCAACATTATTACTTGTAGCTCCATTATCCACATTTGCTGCTTCAAACTTTACCACATAGTCCGTATAAGGCTGAACATTTATAGTCGTTCTATATACCACCATACCAGGCGAGGTCGCTCCATTACCTATATACATATTCCCATCATGAGTACCATTCCACCAACTCTGATGATAATTATGCGGATTAGTACCTATGGCGTATGTACCTTCGTTCCATAGTGCTTGACTCCCCGTAGATGAGACATATTGAAGAGCAGAATAAAAACCTGTATTACCACTTTCAAAATCCCCATTATTTATAAGATTATCTCCATCAAGAAAGGTTGCATCTACGAATATGGAATTAGTAGAAGAAGCAGGTATAAACAGAGTAGGATGAAGAGAATCGGCAACGTTGAGACCTTCACCACTTTCGCTCCAAGAAATCAAGAAATTAGGTTCTTCAGAAAGAGAAAGAACTATCGTTGTGTCGTTATTTGTATAAAAAACAGTATCATTTGGTATGATCTGAATATCACACTCCATTTGAGCAAAAAGAAAACCACCCCACAAAAAAAACAATAAAAACAAAAACAACCTCTTCATAGACTATTAACGAAAAAAAAATAGATTATTTCTTTTATTTATAATAAATTTAACTTAATTAGTACTTGCAAAATTACATAAAAAATATAATATATAAAAATAAAAAAAGTGTTTTCCGCAGAAAAGTTGACGACGCCTATAGGAATATAGTTGTCGTCGTCATCGTTTTAAAATAATCAAAGAGACTGAAATTTGATACACATTTTTTGTTAAAAAATTGTTTATTTGATTTCATTCTACAAACATCAAATCTTTGTACTATAAATAGTTGATATATTTTATTTAAATATTGATTTTGGCGAAAAAAGACTTGATGTTTTTCTCTTGGTTTTTATGGTCATAATACAAAGAGAGATTGTTATTATTAGGCTTTTATTTTGAGTTAAAATTTAAATATACATAGTCATATAAGTCTAATTATCAGTGTTTATACGATTACAACTATTGTTTTACTTTAACTTAAAATCAATGGGATATAAGTTTGGGTAGAAAACGCATCACAATCCCTATCCATTTAATAAGCTATTACACTCTTTATATTATACTATTTTTTAGGTACTTATATATGTAAGCACCTAATTTTGTAAGATGACGACGACAACTATATTCCTATAGGCGTCGTCAAGATTCATTCCAAAGAAATCATAGACTTACAAGTCCCTTTGATTTTTTGTTATTATCTCAAAATCTTTTTGTATTTTTGCGGGTTAATAATTCTGTTTTTTAGAAATGAAAAAAATACTAATAATCTGTTTTGTTTGTGCTTTGTTGTTCTCGTGTAAAAAAGACGATAAAGCGGTCAAAAAGTTCTATAACAACAATGTAGAAGAAACCATTAGTTTTAAGCGTTTTGACAGGGCTTTGTTCTCTGCTCCTAAGACCACTTTAGAAGCCCACTTAAAAGACTTGCAAAAGGAATATCCTTATATGTTTCAGCAGCCTTTAAGTGATAAAGAATATCTTTCTATGCTTATTCAAATGGTAAGCGATACTCAAATGCAAAAGGCTCAAAACATAGTAGAAAAAGAGTTTGCTAATATTGATTATCTCGCAACAGACTTGACTTCGGCTTTTGCTCGTCTAAAAGAGATTTATCCTAACACCTCTCTTGCTAAGAATATCTACACTTTTATTCTTGGTCCTGCTGATTACTCCTACGGCTATGCTAACAGAGTATATATGAACGACACTATTTATTTTGCTATTGCCTTAGATGTCTATGCGTTAAACAAGTTAGACTCTCATCCTTACTACACCCAATATCCTCAGTATATGAAAGAAAGTTTGGGTAAAGAGTTTATTGCTCCCGACTTTATGCGTATGTATCTGCTTAACAAGACCTTTCTCAACATACCTTTCAAAAGTCTTTCAGGTAATGCATCCTTACTTGACTGCATAATAGAAGACGGAAAGTTGAGTTATTTTGTTCATAAACTATTGCCAAACTATGCCCTGAATACTATCCTTTCTTATAGTTCAGTTCAGTGGCAATGGTGCGAAAAAAACGAAGCAAATATCTGGGCTTATATCATACAGTCTAAACTGCTGTATGATACAGACAGAAGTAAATACTTAGGTCTTATCTCCATAGGTCCTGAAAGCAAGGGCTTAAGTGGTTCGCCTGCAAGAGTAGGTAACTACATAGGCTACAAGATAGTGGAAAAATATATGGAAGAAAACAAGATAAGCCTTGATTCCTTAATAAAGATAAACGACAACAGCATTATCCTGCAAAAGTCAATGTATAAACCTGTTAAAAAATAAAAAGATATGAAACAGTTCTATAAACAAATATTATTCAGATACCTTCTTGCCTTAGCGTATTTACTTATAACGCAAATAGTGTTCTACTTACTAAACTCTTCTCTGTTTTGTGTAGATAGTGTGGGTGGTTTTTTCAGGATAAGCCTTGGTAATCTGCGTTTTGGACTCTCCACCCTTAGTGTTTTTCTTGCTCCTTACCTATTCTTTGCCCTATTGCCTCTACCTATAAAGACTAAAAAATGGTATAGAATATGTCTTTCAGTATTGTATTTTATTGGTGTGGAGTTTATACTTATATGTAACCTTATAGACTGTGGTTATTTCCGTTTCACCTTCAAGAGACTAACCTTTGACATTTTCAATTACTTAGGGGTTGGAGGGGATTTCAATAGCCTTATCCCTCAGTTCATAAGAGACTATTGGCATATCTTCTTAATATTTATTATCTTAAATGTTCTTATAGTCTTTATAGACAGAAAAATAAGCAAAAGATTAGCCACATCTATCAGTACTTTAACACGCAAAACACTTGTAAAAGAAAGCATAGTTTTTGTTGTTTCAGTTGTACTACTTTTCGTGCTTCAAAGAGGGGGCTTGCAATATAGACCTATGGGAATTTTGGAAGCAAGTAACTACACTACTACTCAAAACACTGCTCTTGTGCTTAACACTCCTTATACTCTTTATCGTACCATAGGCAAGAAAGGAGTTGAGCCAAAACAATACTTTAAAGATGATGAACTTGCAAGGATTTTCAACCCTATTCAGCAGGCAAATAATGAAGTGTGGGCTGATAGTCTTTTCACAGAACCTCTGCAAGTGGGCAAAACCAACGTGGTGCTAATAATTATAGAAAGTTATGCTGCAGAATACTTTTCTACATATAATAAAACCAAGACTTCTTATGTACCTTTCTTAGACTCTTTGGCTCAGCATTCATTAGTATTTCAAGGCTATTCTAACGGTAAAAGAAGCATAGATGGAATACCTGCTGTGGTCAGCTCTATGCCTATCTTAACAGAAGAAAGTTATATCACTTCTTCTTACTCTGGTAATGAATTAGGATCCATAGCCAAGACCCTTAGAGAAGAGAATTACAACACCGCCTTTTATCACGGAGGATATAACGGTACTATGAACTTTAACGTCTTTGCTAAACATGTAGGCTATGAAAACTACTACGGCAAAGACGAATACAACAACAATAAAGACTATGACGGCAATTGGGGTATATTTGACGAACCTTTTCTACAGTATATGGCTAAACATTTAAACACAACAAAAGAGCCTTTCTTTTCTACTGTCTTCACCCTTTCTTCTCATCATCCTTATACTATTCCTAAACAACATATAGGACGTTTTCCTAAAGGTACTCTTATTGTTCATGAAACAGTAGGTTACACCGATTATGCCATAAGACGTTTCTTTGACTATGCTAAACACCAGCCTTGGTATGATAACACTTTATTCATCATTACTGCTGACCACTCTGCATTGACTGAAACAAAAGAATTTAGGACAGCCTTAGGCTTGTATCGTATCCCTATCATCTTCTATTCTCCTAAGATGAAACATGGGTTTAACTCCGACTTAGTTATGCAACAGATAGACATCTACCCTACTCTATGTGATTTGCTACATACGAACAAACCTGTTTTTGCATATGGTCAAAGCATATTCTCTAACAAAGAACATTATTATATCTATTACTCTAATGGAGAATATATTGTTATGATAGGCAACTATGCAAGCAAATATCGTGATGGTTATGATACTCAACTGTTTGATGTAAAGACTGACCCTGATATGAAAAAAG
Source organism: uncultured Bacteroidales bacterium (assembly GCA_900314725.1). Classification (GTDB taxonomy): domain Bacteria; phylum Bacteroidota; class Bacteroidia; order Bacteroidales; family P3; genus Scybalousia_A. The sequence goes on along the minus strand of OMWJ01000004.1, from coordinate 21,927 downwards.
ATATATCCAAACTACATCCACAGATAACTAAAAAACATACTACACTTACTGAGGCTATCATTCAGCAATACAACAACCGTCTAATCAAGAACCAAACCAAAGTAAAATAGTATGAAAGAAAAAGTCTTGTTTATTATCAATCCTGTCAGTGGCATAGGCAGACAAAAGATAGTTGAACCTGCTTTAGAAGAAAACCTTAACAAAGAAAAATTTGACTATTCTATTACCTATACAGAATATGCTCATCATGCTACAGAGATATGTAGAAATGCAGCACAAAAAAGCATAAACACTGTCGTTGCCATAGGGGGTGATGGAAGTATCAACGACTGCGTAAGAGGTCTGATAAATACGGACACAAAACTTGGTATTATTCCTGCTGGTTCTGGTAATGGCTTAGCTCGTTGTCTACATATACCTTTAGACATAAAAAAAGCCATAGAGGTAATAAACAACTATAATTTTCTAAACATAGACACGGTTAATCTTAATAATATGCCATATGCTTCTGTCGCTGGTGTAGGTTTTGACGCTTTGATTGCCAAAGAATTTACAGGCAACAAAACAAGAGGATTTCAGACCTATCTACGTCTTGTTCTGAAAGACTTTCTCAACTACAAACAAAAGAAATATCATCTTATAGTTGATGGCAAAAAAATGGAAAAAGAGGCTCTGTTTATCTCCTTTATGAACTCTAACCAATTTGGTTACAATGCTGTTATTGCCCCAAAAGCTTCCCTGAATGACGGTTTATTAGATGTTGTAGTAGTAAAGAAACCTCCTATTATTCTTGCCCCATTAGTAGTGCAGATGATGTTCTTTCACCAAATGGATAAGTCTCCTTACGTTGAAACATTCAGGGCTAAACAAGTGGAGATAAAAGACTTTACAGACGGATTGTTAAACCTTGATGGAGAAGGCATAAGCTATGAAGGAGACAGCCTAAAATTCTCTGTCAATCCAAGCAACCTTAATGTTATAGTTCCAGATGAAAAGAACAAACAGCCTTTCCTTAGTGAAAAGAAAATACTTGACCTTATAAAAAACATAATATATGAATCACCGAAAAAAGAACAATAGTTCCATTGTCTATTCTACTGACCCTGACTTTGTTTTTGAAGACGAACTACAAGAAGAAATAGAGACTCTTCCACCTAATCAGCAGACCCTTAGAATATCATTAGATAAAAAACAAAGGGCAGGCAAAAAAGTAACCCTTATCAGCAATTTCATTGGCAGTGAAGAAGATTTGATAGCCTTGTCTAAAACTCTTAAAACAAAATGCAGTGTAGGAGGGAGTGTTAAAGATGGAGACATACTTTTACAAGGTGATTTTAGGGAAAAGGTAGTGGAAATACTTTCTTCACTTGGCTACAAAACAAAACGTATCAACTAAAAAATTATGGTAAAAGAAAAAGACAGCCCTCTAAAGATATTCAACGTATATAGGATTATTATCGCAATTCTTATAGGTTTGGGAGTAGGCTTCTTTATGATAGCAAGAGAATACTCTAAAAATCAGTCGGTATTCTCTAACATTGCTTCTTTATTCACATCTTATTCTTTTCTTTGTCTGTTTATCGCTTTCTTGTTTGAATGCAACAGGGAGTTTATGTATATGTATAGGTTAAGACTACTATCAGACAAAAAACTATCATGGCAAAAATGTTTTCAAATCATTATGCTCTGGGAGTTTTCTTCTACCGTTACTCCTACTTCCATAGGAGGCAGTGCCGTTGCTTTGTTCATAATACCTATGGAAGGTATTGCTGTAGGACGTTCTACTGCCATAGTTATGATAGCCACCCTTATGGATGAACTGTTTTATGTTATAATCACTCCTATAATAATATTCCTTATAGGCTCTCAGACTGCTTTTGCTACTGAGTTTCGCTTTTCTGTTGCAGGCTGGAAGTTTGCAGAAACAGATGTCTTCCTTATAGGCTATTCGTTTATGATGTTGCTCACCCTGTTTATTCTTGTAGCTATCTTCTTTTGCCCTAAAAAGTTTAGAGGTTTTCTCTATCGCTTAGGTAAAACAAGACTACTAAAACGATGGGAGCATAAGTTTAAAAAAACAGGTGATGACATCCTTACAAGTAGTGAAGAGTTTAAAGAAAAACGTTTCACCTATTGGCTTAAAGTCTATGGTGCTACTGTATTGTCATGGTCTTCAAGGTTCTTGGTTATGAACTTTGTGCTAATGGCTTTCAATACTGATATATCTTCTTTGTTAGACAATCTTGTAATCTATTGCAGACAGTTGGTGATGTGGATAGTTTTGTGTATCTCTCCTACTCCTGGAAGTAGCGGAGTAGCAGAATTTGCTTTTCCTCTGTTCTTTACTGAGTTTCTTCCTGAAGGATTACAAGGCATCTTGGCTTTGCTTTGGAGGCTATTCACTTATTATCCTTATATCATAGTAGGACTTTTAGTACTGCCTTATTGGTCAAACAGAGTGATGAAGAGAAAGAAACAGGTAAAATAGAACCAGATATGAAACGAATTATTATTTACTTAATGATGGCTATGGTTTTTGTGTCTATGCAAGCACAAAACGTATTGACAAAACAGGAAAAAGAATATCTTGACTTCCTTTATAAATATATGCCTTTGAATGACAGGTTAGATTATGATACCAACTTTTTTGTCAAGCAGGTGCGTTCATCTATTGAAGCCAAAAACACATTCACTTGGTGCAAAAACATACCTGAAGACATATTCAAACATTTTGTCTTAGTTTATAGGGTAAATAATGAAAACCTTGACACTGCTCGTTTATACATGCTACAAGAACTAAAAGACAGAGTAATAAACCTTTCTATGTATGATGCTGCCTTGGAAGTAAATCATTGGTGTCATGAGAAAGTAAATTATAAAGCGTCAGACGGAAGAACTTCAGCCCCTTTAGCTACTTTAAGAACATCGTGGGGAAGATGTGGAGAAGAGAGTACTTTTGCTGTTACTGCCCTTAGAAGTGTAGGCATTCCTGCACGACAATGCTATACTCCTCGCTGGGCTCACACAGATGACAATCATGCTTGGGTAGAAGTATGGATAGATGGCAAATGGTATTTCTTAGGTGCTTGCGAACCAGAAGCAAAACTAAATGTCGGATGGTTTGACGCTCCTTCTAAAAGATGTATGATGGTGCATACTACTGTCTTTGGCAAGTATAATGGAAAAGAAGAAAAGAACTTTGAAGCAGAGAAGTATTCAAAAATCAACCTCCTTAGCAATTACGCTCCTACCAAACAACTGACTATAAATGTTTTTGACAAGAACCATAAGCCAATAAAAGATGCTCAGGTAAGTTTTGGACTTTACAACTATGCTGAATATTATCCTTTGGCTAAAATAAAGACAAACAAAGACGGCAAGGCAAGTCTTACTACAGGTTATGGAGACTTAGTTATTTGGATAAAAACCGACAAACTATTTAAACAGGTTTATGTTCAAAAAGATGCTACAAACATAAATGTAACCTTAGCAAACGATGAACTGAAAGACCAGACTTTTACTATCACTCCTCCAAAAGAACTTCCTATTGAAACTCTGCCAGAAGATTTAGTAAAAGAGAACAATAAACGTTTATTAAAAGAAGACTCCATAAGAAATGCTTATATCTCCACTTTCCCTAAGACAGATAACTCCCTGTTGAAAAACTCATGGGGCAACTACAAGGAAGTTCAAAAAGTCTTGGATTACAAAAATCCTTTAAGCAGAAAGATACTTGACCTTGTGTATGAAAAAGACCTTAGAGACCTTCAAGCAGAGGTAATCATTGACCATATAAACTATATCCCTGCAGATGAACAATCAGAATATATCATCAATCCTCGCATTGCTTTAGAGAAACTCACAAAATGGAGAAGTTTTATATCTAAATACTTTAGTAAGCCTTCCAAAGACGGAAATGAGGTTGCCGCTTGGATAGACAAGAATATAAAAATCAACACCACAGACAACTATTATAATGTTCCTATCTCTCCAAAAGGTGTTATCTCTGCTAAAGAGTCAGACCCTAAGTCAAAAGAGATTCTTTTTGTGGCTATATGTAGAACATTCAACATCCAATCTCGCTATGAATGGGCTACAGGTAGAAGCCAATGGAGGAGAAATGACAAAGACTCTTGGCACTATGCTTTTCAAGAGAAGAAATCAAAAGAAGAAAACAACTCTATCTTAGTAATTGAAAATGACATAAACAACAAAATAAAACCTGAATACTATTCTCAATTCACCATCCAAAGACTTATAAACAATGAGTTCATCACCTTAGATTATGAATATGACCCTAAGTTTGACAAGTTCCCTGAAACACTTTCCCTGCCTGAAGGTCAATATCGTATGATAGTAGGAAACCGAAACTCACAAGGAAAAGTAACGGTCAAAGAAACTTACTTTACTCTAAAAAAAGATAAAAAAACAAATATAACTGTTACTATCCCTGAAGCCAAAGAAGATGTAACAAGTTATGGAAAAATACTTTTACCTGAAAAGAAAAAGATTATCAGCTCGGGTTCTGACAATAAAAATGACCTATTACCTCTTTCTGAGTTAAAAACTAAAGCAGACATAAATATGCTATACCTTAACAATGCTGAGGACTGTCCTTTACAAGAATTACAAAACGAAGTACCTTCTCTTGTTCTTGCTGTTATTGACCCATATAAAGAGCCTTCAAGACATCTTTTGGTGGATATTTCCAAATCAATAGATGATTTCAACAAAAAAGATGTTATTTTACTATTGGTTTTGGATAAAAGCCTGCTAAACAACGACTTCTCTACCGACATTTTCCCTGCCTTACCTAATAACACTGTAATACTTTTGGATGAGAATAAAGAAATAGAAAAACTTTTGCTGCAAACAACAAATATTGAATTCTTAAACAACTATCCCATTCTCACCCTAATAGAAAAAGAAGATATCATCTACTTCTCACAAGGCTACAAAATCTCCTCACAAGAAGAAATCCTTAAACTTTTGAAGTAAAATATTCTTGTTTTTCAAAAAATTGATTAATTTTGCAGTATTATAAACCATAAAATTATCTTAATTATGAGAAAAATACTGGTACTTATTGTATTTTTTATTACAGGTTTGTCTGTCATGGCTCAAAGCCGTATTGCAGAAGTTAATAACAATAAATATGCTATCGGTATTCAATTCGGAGAAGTTGGAATAGGAAAAAGCCAGACATTATTTGGTGGTGGTATAAATGCAATTATTTGGGGAGTATATGTGGATTTTCTTCTGCATCCAAATGCTCATCACAGCTCTACAGAAGTAGGCACATGGCACGATAAGCAAGGGATAGCAACACATATTGGCTATCAAATACCTTTCAGTAAAACTTTTCGTATAATTCCTATGATTGGATATGGAGAAGTAAATGAAGGTATAACAGATGGAAGCGATTACTCCATAGATGGAAGCGGAGTTCATAACAAATATCATGCTACAAGCAGAGACGGAGGTTTTGATTTCGGAGCAGCTTTTGTTCTTAATTTCGGAATTCTTAATATATATGCTACAACAACTTATTGGTCTTTATCAGCAGGTGTAGGAATAGAATTCTAAACTCAAAACAAAGTGTTGCACGCTTGTGTATGTGATTTCACACTTTTTTAATAATATAAACGGATATTAAGGAACATCCTTTCCTTTTCAGAAATCACAAAGGAAGAAATAAAAATATGAAAAAATGGTTTAAAAAATTATTACTTATTGGCATAGGTTTAGTAACTATTGCTTCTTTTTCTGCTTGCGAAGATGATGATGCCGATTATTCTCAATACAAATCTCTTCTTATCGGCTCTTGGAAAGTAGATTCTGAAGATGTTTACAGCGTTGCCACATTCAAACAAGACGGAACAGGAACAAGTTATTACCATGACTATGAATATGATGAAGTAGAAGAGAGTGAATTTACGTGGTATCTTAGTGACAACAAACTTCATATAAAAACAGATGGTCAAGAATCAATCTCAACTATTAAGAAACTTACTCAAACAGAACTAATCATGACTATACATGGAGAGACCGTTACGGCTCATAGAGTAATCCCTGAGTAATTCAAGAGATTAACTAAATATCTACATTCATCAAGGTTTAAGAAAAAAAAATTAAAACTTTTTTTTGCGAAAACCAAGTTTTTTTTGCGAAAAAGTCTTAATCTTTTTTCAGCAAAACCAAGTCTTTTAGGTGTAAAGTCTTCGTTTTTATTTCTTAAAACGAAGTCTTTTTTTGACAAGGAGTTGCTTTCTGTCAAAATAATTTCTATTCCTTTGCGTTATTAGGATAGTAAATTTGCTATCAGATGAAAAAGTATTTATTAATAATAGTTTCTGTACTCTTGTGTTATGAAACTTTTGCTCAGATGGAGGTTAGCACGGTAAAAGAGAGCAGAGACCCATGGAAATTCGGTATCAATGTAAATGCAACATACGATTGGGTAAATCAACCTAAGTATATTGAAAAACAATATGGTGCAAAGGTAGGCGTTGCAGGTGAAAAACATCTGGTGTATAACCTATACTTCAAACCTACATTCAACTTTTGGAAGAAAGGATACAAATCTGTTTTTCCGCAAGGCTCAGTTGATGTGGATGGATACTTCTTGGATTTTGAAGCAACCTTGGAACTGAAATTTGGCGATGAGAGATTGGGCAGAGGGTTCATATTTTCTTTAACCCCTTTCTTCACCTACGGAATGTTTGGCAACACCTCATGGACCAACAACGATGCAACAGATGCTGAGAACTACACTGCTGGAGTAAGCAAGACGGTTGAGACCTTTGCAGACGGTAATCTACACAAAGAAGATGTCGGTTATATGTTTGGCATTGGTTATGACTTCAACCATCACTGGGAATTGGACGCAAAATATATAATGGGCTTTGTCAATATCGGAAGATGGAACAACTATCGTTGGAGAGGTTTCAGCATAGGCGTAACTTATTTCTTCCAATCTGATAAAAAAAGATACTAAGCCTTTATCTTCCTTGCTCCCACTCTTTTAACTATCAGAATACTTGCTTCATACAGAAGCCATATAGGAAAGAAGACAACCGAAAGAGTAAATATATCTGAGGTAGGAGTTATTATAGCGGCCGCAATAAGAATAACCACCACGGCATGTTTTCTATATCGTTTCATAAATCTGTATTTCAGCAAACCAAATCTTGCCAAAAGCCAACTTAATACTGGTATTTCAAACACAATACCAAACACCAATGTCATCATCAAAAGAGTCTGGGTATAGGATTGCAAAGAAACAAGAGTAACCACTTTACTTGATACTTGATAATCTGCAAGAAAGTTAAAAGTTACAGGGAATATAATAAAATAATTAACTGCTGTACCCAAGACAAACAGAAGATAAGAAGCCAATATTAGACGAAAAGAGTATTTTTTCTCCTTTTCATACAGAGCAGGAGAGATAAAAGAAAACAAACTCTTTATTATATAAGGAGAAGACAAAATGATGGCGAACACCAAAGCAGTCTTCAAGTGCGTCATCATCTGTGTGCTTATCTCCGTGCTTATCATCTGAACCTTTACAGGCTTTATGCCTATGAGTTTATAAGTAAGAAAACTCTCTTCTGTTGGATAGAAGACAATGGAAAACAGAATATCTTTAAAAACAAATGAGATCACAAAGGCAATAACCAGACAAACAAAAATCCCTATAAGATTACCTCGCAAATCATCTAAATGTTCCCAAAAAGTCTTCTCAATTTCCACAAGATATTCTTAAATAATAGATTAAAAGAATAGAAAATTATTACTTTTCTTCTGTTTTGTTAGCGGAAGTACTTTCGTCTTCGTCATCAAATTTGCCATTCATTCCATCTTTGAAACTCTTGACTCCTTTCCCTAAACCTTTCATAAGCTGAGGAATCTTTCTTCCACCAAACAATAACAAAACAACCAAAGCAATAACTAATATTTCGGGCATTCCTAAATGAGGCATATTCTTTATATTTTTTAAAGTTTATTCTTCTGTTTATTTTACAACGACAAGTTTTCTTACTGTAGAAAAGTTACCATCTGTGAAACTTATCCAATAGTTTCCTTGTTTCAAAGCAGAAACATCTATGCTTAGCATTTGTTCTCCTGCTTTTATCTTGTCAGACACAAGAACTTGTCCTTTAAGATTTATAATACTGTAACGCAAATCTCCTTTTAAGTTATTGAAGTTTATTGTTGCTACATCTTCTGCTGGATTAGGATAAACCTCTCCTATTCCGTCTAAATTCTCTTCTACTCCTTCAAGTGAAACCCAAAGATTTGTGCCATTACCATAGACATCGTTCTGAACCACTCCCTCTACTTGAGTACCATAAGCAAAAGAATAAAGGCCTTCTGGTGCTGTCATTGGCTTAGTAATTGTCTTTCCATTGTTGGAAGTAGCCATTATGAAATAAGATATTGTATCGTTGGCAACTTCTTGTGTTAAAGGAATGTTTGCCATATACATATTGTCGCCCAAATAATCGCACTCCAACTCTGAGAAAGAAGACTCACCAGCATGTCTGTAGTATATTCTGACTACTTCTATTCCACTGTGATTTTGTACTAAAGCATTTAGAGTTGCATACCAAGGTTGGGTTTGTGCAGTGTTGATATATCTTATTGGTTGATGATATATTCTTATAGGATTTTCTGCAGGTATTTGTTTTGTTATGCAATGTATTGCTCCACCAAAGCCATCAAAACTTCTGACATCTACCTCTTCAAAAGTATAGCCTGGATATGCTTGTTTCAAAATCTCCAAAGCTGCAAGATTACCTGCTATATCACCTCTCTTAGAAGTGGTTGCAGCGGTTGAATCATAGAAAACAGGCTGTACTATTCCATCGTTGATAAATGTATGATTGGAGAAAGAACGTGTATAATCTCTGTTGTATTCTGATTGTGATGAATAGTAGTTTCCATTATTTTTTGCAGGCAACGGAATACGAGAAGCATAGTATTTGCATCCAAAATAATCATCCATATTCAAAAGAGTATCAAGATTTTTTGCAACCTTTTGTGCATCGCTCCAATTTGATAGGCCCTGAGGATACTGAGAAACAACAAAACCTGTCTCTTCCCACATATCACAATATAAATCAATGTGTCCTGTTCCTCCGTCATATGTTAAGGATGGCAAGACTTTTAGACGTGAAAGATTAAAAAGGTATCTTAAACTGTCATCAACTTGATCTGTTGTCAAAGGTGTCTTTTCCTGTTCATAGACTTGACTTGGAGTAGAAGGGTCTTGAATATACAGACCATAAGAATCCATATTACTTTCATAAACAGCCGTTGAAGTAAATAAGGTTCCTAAACCATCAACAAGAACATTTCCTCCTTCATATTCTATTGTTGAAGTAAAAACAGGAAAGCCTAAGTCTTCTGCAATTCTAACAGGAATATCATTATCCAAAGGTCTGCCTCCATAGTATTCAAGGTCAAGAAAACCTATCTCATCATCTTCTCCATAATAGAAAGCAACAGGTCCAAAATCTCTGAACCAGAAAGCATTTCCTGGATGTACAAAGAAACGATAGTTTGTCAATGGAGTTCCTCTGTCTTGCATAAAGTTCTTGATTGTAAGAGTATCATCAGCATACCAAACATTTATCCATACTTGAGTATGTTGTTGTATTGCATTAGCAAGATTGCCAAAAAGTTTTGCATAACTGCTGTTAGTAGCAACATCAGGAACACTATAAACAGGAACAAGAGTATTGCTATAACCATAAATTCCCCAACCATCAAAAAGAGGGGTGGCGTTTTGATTACCACTGACTGTTTTGGTTGTATATGACCAAGTCATAAGTATTCCTTGTACCTCATCACTCTCTATTGGAAAGATTGCATCTTCTGGTATTGAAGTCAATGTGTTTGATGCTTTCTTGCTGAACTTTATTGTTTTATCCTCAGCACTTATTTTCTCCACACCTGCAATATCAAGTTTAGCAGGAACACGTGAGATATTCATCTCCTTGTACTCTCTTTCTATTTCCTCACTTGACATATTCTCTCTCTGACGCAAAAGTTCCGCCCTTTTCTGTTTAATAGTCTGTTCAGATACTTGTGCATAGGCACTACTAACAAATATTGATACAAATAAAAGTAAGTAAAATGTAAAATACGCTTTTTTCATAAAATTATATATGCTTTATTGTTTAAAAATAACTCTGCAAAAATAGTCTAAATTTCTGACAATCTAAAATTCTGACACATTTTTCTTATTCATATATCTTCTTTGATATAAATTCTATTAAGGAAATACTACGTGGAGTCTGTGCATCCATACCATCTACTCCTATTACACGATGTTCTTTTACTGCCTTCAATTCATTATATGGAGACAGATTACAGAACTTTTCTACATCGTCCTTACGAATAAAAATATAATCAGGTTCATTTTTAAACAACTGTTCCTTTGTAAAAACCCAATTAATGCTTTCTTTTGCTATGTTATCTGCACCTGCTAAAGCGAACATCTCATTTATATAAGTATTCTTGCCTGCAGAAAAATCTCCACTTGCACCAAAGCCAACAACATAATATACTTTAGGTTTTGAAATATGTTTTGCTTTTTGAATACTGTCGCAGGCAGCTTTAGTTTTTTGTAGTCTTTGCTTACAATCATTTATAAGACTGTCGGCTTGAGTTTCTCTTTGCAGTAATTTGCCTAATATATCTATAACCTTATACATTCCTTCTATCTCATTGCTTTCTTTGAAAGACATCACAGGTAAGCCAGCGTTTTCCAAGAGAGCAAATAGTTTCTTTGGCATCATAGAAGATGTTATGACCACATCAGGATTAAGACTGATAATCTTTTCTATATCTGGATTGCTTACACCTCCTATACTTTGTATTTTTGTTACTTCTAATGGATAATCGCAAAAATCTGTTCTCGCCACAAGTCTATCCATACAACCTAAATCACAAATAATTTCCGTTACTTGTGTAGAAACTGAAACTATACGTTTATTCTCTTTCTTGAGAGGATTCTTTTGAGAGACAACATAGTTATCTGCTCCTATCAGTGGAGATTTATCTTCTTTACAAGACAAAAACACAATGCAAATCAGCAGTAGTGTAGTAATAATTAAACTGTTTCTTTTCATATTATTTAGTTTTTTATATCGTATTCTTTATATAAATGAAAACCTTGTTACATCAAACAAACCTTTATCTGATATTTTTATCTCAGGAATTACAAGCAAAGCCATAAAAGCCAAAGTCATATAAGGAGAATTCAGTTTATTGGTGTAGGTTTTTACTTTTTTGTTAATCCTATCATAGTTTTTAGCCACTTGTTCTATCTTCTCGTTTGCCATAAGTCCTGCTATTGGAAGGGGAAGTATGTCTTTATCATCCTTATTCACGAAAGCTATTCCTCCCTTATGTTCTACAACAAGATTAATGGCTTCAACAATATCTTCATCCTCAACTCCAACAGCAATTATATTATGTGAATCATGTGCAACGGTAGAACACATAGCTCCTTGTTGCAATCCTATTCCCTTAATGAAGGCAACAGATGGTTTTGCTTTATGATACCTGTTTAAGACAACTATTTTTAATATATCTTTTTCCTTGTCTGAAACCAAATAACCATTTTCTACCTTAGGGACTATCTTTATTCTTTTTGTAAATAGTTCTCCATTAAAACACTCTATAGCATTTATTTTCTCTTCTTTATACTCTACAGCAATGTCTTTTTTCTCTATCTTTTCTGCCTTAAAATTATTGTATTCTATCGCTTTTGTTGGCTGTTGAATGCTATCTTTAGGATTTTCTTTACTATCATAGACTTTTTTTCCTTTAATATATGTAGCAAGAATATCAAAATCCTCAAGATTATTTATCAATAAAAAGTCTGCATTATCTCCTTTTTGTAACATTCCACAAGGAAGATTGTAATGTTTTATAGGATTAAGGCTTACAAGTTTTAGAACATCAATAAGAGGATAACCTTTTTGTAGAGCTTTGTTCACTAATTGATTTATATGTCCCTGAAGTAAATCATCAGGATGTTTATCATCAGAACAAAACATCAATCTATCAGAGTATTTCTCTACCAAAGGCAGAAGCGTATCAAAATTCTTCGCCGCAGAACCTTCTCTTATTTGAATCTTTATGTTGTTGGATAGCTTTTCTTCTGCCTCTTCTATGCTGTTGCACTCGTGATCTGTGCTGATATTATAGGAAGAGTATATCTTTAAATCGTCTCCTTTTAGCATAGGAGCATGCCCGTCAATAGGTTTGTTGTATTTATGTGCAAGTTCTATCTTACTTATAACTTCTTCATCGTTGGATATAACTCCGGGGTAGTTCATCATTTCAGAAAGATGAGTTATGTTTTCGTTCTTCAACAGTTCTTCTACATCTTCGCTGTTTAGTTCTGCACCAGAGGTCTCAAAACTTGTTGCAGGCACGCATGAAGGCACTCCATTAAAGAAATAGAAATCACATTGCTTGCCATCTTCTATCATAAACTCCACACCTTCTCTGCCTAACACGTTAGCTATTTCGTGAGCATCGCAAACACAGGCAATAGTTCCATGTTTAACCACTGCTTGTGCAAAATTATGAGGTAAAAGCATAGAACTTTCTATATGAATGTGAGAATCAACAAAGCCCGGTAGAATATAAGGAACGTCTTTCAAAGGTTCTTCTGTTGCAACAATATCTGCAATCTTATCTCCTTTGACAACAATTTTGCCGTCAAACACTCTGTTTCTTACAACATCAACAATATGTCCCCAAAATATAGTTTCCTGCGTGTCTTTCATACTGCAAAATTACTAAAAAATAAATTGCTGTAGAAAAAACGGCGATATTATGTATAAAAAACGCCGTTTTCATATTTAAAATCGCCGTTTTTACACTTCAAAAACGCCGTTTTCGTTTTTGAAAACGGCGTTTTTTTATTTAATCTTTAAATCCTTGTCAGACAATATTAGCAGAAAATATAAGTTATTATAAATAGGAACTTAAAATAATAACAATATGAAAGTAAAAATAGATTTTTCACAAGCTGATATGCCCAACTACGTAGAGGTAAAAAGCGTAGAAGAAAAAAGTATTCAATCCCTAAAAATTCTTAGAGAAGGGACAGGAAAAGGTAACGACTTCTTGGGATGGATAGACCTACCTGAACAAATCCAAGAGGCAGATATTGAAAAAATCAATAAAGTTGCTGAACGTGTAAGACAAAATAGCGAAGTATTTGTCGTTGCAGGTATCGGTGGAAGTTATCTTGGTGCAAGAATGGTCATAGAATCCTTAAAGCACAACTTTGACACTTTAATGGAAAGGAAAAATCCTACAATTGTATATGCAGGAAATACAATGAATGAGGATTATTTGGCTGACTTAATGGAGGTTTTAGACAAAAAAGACTATTCTCTTGCAGTTATTTCCAAGTCTGGCACAACAACAGAAACCGCAGTAACTTTCCGTATTCTAAGAAATCACTTAGAAAACAAATATGGCAAACAAGAGGCTGCAAAACGTATCATAGCAATAACAGACAAAGAAAAAGGAGTACTAAAAACTCTTGCTGATAAAGAAGGTTATGACACGTTTGTTATTCCTGACAATGTGGGAGGAAGATATTCTGTTCTCACCCCTGTTGGTTTGATTCCTATAGCTGTTGCAGGATTTGATATAAAGAGAATAATTGAAGGAGCCATAGAGGAAAGAAAGAAGACGTTGTTTGATGACAGCAACAACAATGAAGCTATTAAATATGTTGTAGCACGAAATATATTATACAACAAAGGTAAAAGCATTGAACTATTGGTTAATTATCAACCAAATCTTGTATTCCTTTCTGAATGGTGGAAACAATTGTATGGAGAAAGCGAAGGCAAAGATTTCAAAGGCCTATTCCCTGCCAGCGTCAGCAACACTACTGACCTACATTCTATGGGACAATACATACAAGAAGGAAAAAGACTTATGTTTGAAAGCGTTCTTCATGTAAAAAAGAGCAACAAGCATTTAAGCATTCCTAAACTTAAAGAAAATGATGACAAATTAGATTATTTGTTAGGCTTTTCTTTGACAGATATTAACCATAAGGCAGAAGAAGGCACTCGCTTGGCACACTTAGAAGGCAATGTTAGTCAGATAACCATTGAAGTTGAAGAAATAAACGAACAAACTATTGGCAAATTGATTTATTTCTTTGAGATATGTTGCGGAATTAGTGGCTATGTATTAGATGTCAATCCATTTAACCAACCTGGAGTAGAAAATTATAAAAAGAAAATGTTTGCTCTTTTAGGCAAAGAATAAAAAATATTACAATGTGTTGCCTAAAAAAGACAACACATTGTTTTTTTTTGTATTTTTGCAGTTTGAAAACAAAGAAAGAAGAATTATAAAAGATGAAAAAGTTTGTTTTATACTTGGCTACAATCTTTTGTTTGCTAAATGCTGTAGCACAAATGGACATTTCTTTTGGCAAAAGATTTTATGACATAAAAGATGATTGCGTTGATGCAAAAATTATAGCCGAAGATATTTCTGGTTATTATTTTTACTATTGTATGAACGAATACAAAGGAGAAGGAGAGTTTGAGTATAAGTACTATCTTGCTCACACTGACTTGGAAGGTAATGTTGATAGATTGGCTAAGATTGACTTCGGTTCTCCTAAATACAAGATAGAACAAACTTGGAGAAACAATTCCTTAGTAGGTTTTGTTCTTTCTAAAACACAAAAAGATAAAGTGAAGGAAACAAAGCGTTCTTCACGAAACAAAACAATCCCTACAGAAACAGGAACACAGAAATTCTACACTCAGTACCTGCATTTAAAAGATATGCGTTTGATTGACCAACCTGAATTGTTTATGAACTATTCTTATGTGGTTGATTCTGCACAAAAACCTTTCCTTTTCTCTTTCTCTGAAAACAAAACTAAAATGGTTTTCTGCATCCTTAAAGGTGGAGAAAACAGCAGAGAAGCAGAAGTAAAGATATACAACAATCAAATGGGTTTGCTTTGGTCAAAGACCTACCCTATTGCGACAGTTGAGGGCTTGAAGATAAGCGTCAAAGATGTCATGGTTAATAACGAAGGCGATGAGGCTTTATTGGCTTTGCAAGGTGTAGCACAAGGAAAGAAAATTAATCATAAAGACGATATTACTTACCTTGTCCATCTTACTAAATACCAAAATAAAACATATGATTTAAAACTTGAAGATGCTTGGGCAACAGATATAAGATGTTGTTTCAACTTAGAGGGAGACCATATGATTGCAGGTTATTATGGAATAACTAACGACAAGCCTTATCTTGCAGCAGGAACCTTTGCATATAGTTTTGACAAGAGACGTCTTTATCAAAAATCTTCTTCTATGAAGGAATTTAAAGAGTATGAAACAGACGCAATGGTTGAAAAGAAAAAAGAAATGCCTGGTCCAAGCAACTTCACAACCTACATTGAAGAGCTTGTCCCTATGATTGGAGGCAACGTTATTATGTTAGGCGAACAAAGATTTGCTTCTCATCTTATACCACCTAAACGTCGTGGTCAAAAACCTACAGGAGAAGAAGCTTTTTATTACAGAGATCTTGTACTAACTAACATCGACAAGAACGGAATGATTGAAGGCAATGCTTTCATTGCCAAACGTCAAAAGATATACAACAACAATGACGCTTACAATGGCTATGCTATAACAAGAGACAGATATGGTTTATACATTATGTTCAACGACCATATCGCCAACTACTCTAATGGAAAGTTTAAACCTACACGTCAATACAATTCTGACAAACTAAGAACACAAGTCAATTTTGTACAAGTATATTCTGACGGTTCTTTCAATTGGCAACAAGCATTCAGAACTCACGATATGAAAATGCCTTTCTACAAAACTCTATTCTTAACCAACACAAAGCATATCATCTTCCTTTGTCATTGGGAAGACAATAATATTTTCGGTAAATTCCAAACAAGATAACAAGAGTTCAAAGTTTTTGCTTATGTATTACGAACAGATAGTTGAGGCTAAAGATTTCATCTGCTCAAAAACCACACTAAGACCTCAAATTGCAATAATCTTGGGTAGCGGTTTGAGTGCTTTGGCTGAGGATATTGAAGACAAAATGGTTATCCCTTATAAAGAGATACCTAATTTTCCACTTTCAACAGTAGAAGGACATGCTGGCAACTTGGTCATCGGCAAACTTAATGGCAAAGAAATAATATGTATGCAAGGACGCTTTCATTACTATGAAGGATATTCTATGCAACAAGTTACTTTTCCTGTTAGAGTTATGCAACTCTTAGGAGTAAATACTCTTATCGTTACCAATGCCGCAGGAGGTGTAAATAAAACTTTTGCAACAGGAGATATAATGTTAATAACTGACCATATATCTCGTATGCCTAATCCTCTTGTTGGAAGAAATGACGAAAGACTTGGAACTCGTTTTCCTTCTATGAGTGAAGTGTATGACAGGGGTCTTATTTCTTGTGCTGAGAATATTGCAAAACAAGAAAACATCACAATAAAGAAAGGTGTGTATGTTGGCAATACAGGTCCAAGTTTTGAAACTAAGGCAGAATATATTATGTTCCGCACCTTAGGAATATCAGCCGTAGGAATGTCAACCGTACCTGAGGTGATAGTAGCGGCACATGCAGGAATGAAAGTCTTAGGGTTCTCGGTTATAAGTAATGTTTTCAATGAAGACATAGAAGAAGAACCGTCTCACATAGAAGTTCTTCAAAATGTAGAAAAAGCTAACAGCAATCTTGTCAAAATACTTAAAGGCGTATTAGAAGATATTGCCTAAGATTGTGCAGCAATATTACTTAAAAACTTTTCGTATTTAACTCTGTTGATTGGAGAAAGTTTTGCAAGTCGCTTAAAGTCTTTCTTCTCTAAGGTCTTCTGTTCGGCTTTCTTTAAAACTTCTTGTACTAAAAGTTTTGTCTCCATATCTTGTTGCTCTACTTTCTTAGCCTTTTTATTCCATGGACAAACTTCCAAACAAATATCACAGCCATATATATAACCCTTGGTTTCAAAACCTTCTGAAATATTCTCCTTGTTCTCTATTGTCTGATAGGAAATACATCTTTTGGAATCAAAACCTTTGTCTTGTGTGATAGCATTATTAGGGCAAGACTTCAAGCATAGAGTACATTGTCCGCAGAGATTTTCTACCTTTTCTTTATTGTAGTCGGTTTCATAGTTGCAAACTATCTCTCCGATAAAAACCTTAGACCCGTAGTCTTTGTTTATCAAAAGAGAACTCTTACCTATCCAACCTAAGCCACATTGTTCTGCCCAATATCTTTCCAAAATCGGAGCAGAATCCACAAAAGCCCTCGCACTGAAATCCGAATATTTTTTTTGTAGTTCAGCGATTATATTGTTTAGTTTTTGTTTCAGAACATAGTGATAATCTTTTCTTTGTGCATAATGAGCAATCTTGAACATAGTGTCTTTATCTACCCTTTCATCATTGTAGGAATAAAGAAAAGATATTATCGTTTTTGCATTTTCTATCAACAAAGCAGGATTCTGTCTTATCTCTTGGTAGTTTTCCATATAAGACATTGAAGCATGAAACTGTTTTTCTAACCATTGCCTCAAAAAATCATTCTCCACTTCTTTTATCTGCACTGCTCCAGATTCACAAAAACCTTCTTGCAGTGCAAGTTCTTTTATCTCTTCCCTTGACAGATAGGTCATAAGACTAAAACTTCATCAATTCAACTTTAAAGTCTCTTATTATATCTTGGTTTATCATTGGTTTAAGAGCTTGAAGGAAAGAATGCACATCCACTTTATGTTTCTTTGCTTGAAGAGTTGAATAGATATTGTTCTTTTCATCAAATAATCTAAACAAAACTACTGCTGTTCCTGAATTTTTACGGGCAAGAGAAGTAATATTTTTTACAAACACTTCATCAATATCTTCCACTTTCAGACTAAGCCTAACTCCTTTAGCATAGTTTTTAAACATATCTTCCAACAAATCCATCTTGGATATCTTAAAATCATATCTGACAGTTTTTTCCTCTGTATTTTTATCTGTAAATGTCCTTTCTATCACAGAGCCTCTCAAATATACATATAAACCATCCTTTAAGAACTTAGAATAATTCAGATAATCCTGACCAAACAAAGCAAAACGATGAGTTCCATTTTTGTCTTCTAAGGTAAAGAAACCTTGTCTTTTACCCGTTTTACTTTGTCCTTCTCTGGCTTCTGTAATAATACCTGCAAAACTAAGAACAGCATTTCCCTTCTCTTTATAAAACGCTTCCATATTATCAGACAACTCATTCAGTTTATTAGAAGCAAAAGTTTTTATCTCATTTTCATATACATCCAAAGGATGTCCTGAAATGTAGAAACCTATCATTTCTCTCTCATATCTAAGTTTTTCTAAATGGCTCAAAGGTTCGCAATCAGGATAACTTATAGATAGGGCTTCACCTTGGTCATCTTCACCACCAAACAAAGAAGTTTGAGCAGCAAGAGTATGTTCTCTCTGTTTAGTACAATACTTTATCAACTTTTCTATAAAGACAACGTCATTATTATCTGTATAAAGATACTGCGCTCTGTGGGCTTCGTCGAAACAATCAAAAGCCCCGCTCTTCACCAAAGCCTCTATTCCTTTACGGTTTATTGCCTGCTTGTCTGAACCTTCAACAAATACATTACGTTCTATAAAATCTACAGCAGACTTATACGGTCCATTCTTCTCTCTTTCTGCAATAATAGTCTGTGCAACAGCAAGTCCTACACTTTTTATTGCTGCCAAACCAAAGAGAATCTCTCCTTTGGAATTAACCATAAAATTCACATCCGACTCATTAACATTAGGACCTAAGACCTCTATGTTATGTTTTTGACAATCTGCAATGTATAGCGTAATATTATCAATATTCTTTACATTATGAGTAAGAACAGCAGACATATATTCAGCAGGATAATGAGCTTTTAGGTATCCTGTCTGGAAAGCCACGTATGCATAGCAAGTAGCGTGAGATTTGTTGAAAGCATAGGAAGCAAACTTCTCCCAATCAGACCAAATTCTATCTGTTATCGTTTTATCCAAGCCATTTTCTTTGCATCCAACGTCAAACTTTTCCTTTAATTCAGCCATAAGGTCAAGTTTCTTCTTTCCCATTGCTTTTCTTAATGTGTCGGCTTGACCAGGAGTAAAGTTAGCCAACAAACGTGAGAGTTGCATCACCTGTTCCTGATAGACTGTGATACCATACGTATCCTTAAGATACTTCTCCATCTGAGGAAAGTCATACTTTATCTCCTCTTTGCCGTGCTTTCTATCAACAAAAGAAGGAATATAACTCATAGGACCTGGTCTATACAAGGCATTCATCGCAATAAGGTCTTCAAACTTATCGGGTTTAAGGTTTTGAAGATGAGCTTTCATTCCCTCACTTTCAAATTGGAATGTTGCCGTTGTATCTCCTCTTGCAAAAAGTTCTAATGTTTCTTTATCTTCAAGAGAAATATTATCTATATCAACTGTTATTCCATGAGATTTCCTTATGTTTTCGCAAGCATCTTTTATGATAGAAAGGTTAGCAAGTCCAAGAAAGTCCATCTTAATCATACCTACGCTCTCTATAAGTTTGCCCTCAAACTGTGTAGCCATCATATCCGAGCCTTTTGGGCGGGTTAGTGGAACATAGTTGGAAATATCATCAGGTCCAATGATAATACCACAAGCATGAACGCCTGTATTTCTTAGCGACCCTTCTAACTGCTGAGCATATTTTAGTACTTCTTTTTCCAAAGGTTTGCCATATTGTAGTACATTTGCTAACTCCGGAGATTCTTTAAAAGCAGATTCTAACGAGATACCAGGTCTTGACGGAACATATCCTGCTAACCTGTTACTATCAGGCAAAGGCAGATCCAAAACTCTTGCGACATCTTTGATAGCACTCTTGGCTGCCATAGAACCAAAGGTCGTTATCTGTGCAACATGTGTTACTCCATATTTCTGTTGGACATAATGCAGTGTTTTCTCCCTTCCTTCATCATCAAAATCTACATCAATATCTGGCAAAGAAATTCTATCTGGATTTAAGAAACGTTCAAACAACAGGTCATACTTCATTGGTTCCACCTGTGTTATTCCTAAACAGTAAGCAACAACACTTCCTGCAGCCGAACCTCTACCAGGTCCAACAACAACACCAAGATTGTCACGTGAATAGTTAATAAAGTCCTGAACTATAAGAAAATATCCCGGAAAACCCATCCAACCTATAGTGTCTAACTCCGTATCTATTCGCTCAATAACCTCTTTTTGCAATGGTTCTCCATAACGTTTTTTTGCTCCTTCGTATGTCAGGAATCTCAGATACTCAAAATCAAAAATAGTTCTGACCTGTTTTTCATAACCGCCTTTATCTTCCAAGGTCTTATCTATTATCTTCTGACGTTCTTCTTCGGTAGCATCCGCCTTTAGTTTATCTCTCTTCACAAGGCTCTGCTCCAAATCCTCCTTGACTTTCTCCAAAGGATATTTCTCAAAGTAATCTTCTAATTTTCCGAAACTTTCCGGTATGTCAAACACAGGAAGAATAGGCTTTCTCTCCAATTCATAGACCTCAACCTTATCTACTACCTCCTGAGTGTTGCTTATGCTTTCTGGCAAGTCTTCAAACAGTTCAGCCATCTGCTCCGGCGATTTCAACCACTCTTCTCCCGTGTAAGCCATTTTTGTTTCCTCTTTAAGAGTCTTGCCTGTATTTACGCACAGCAGTATTCTATGAGCCTGAAACTCATCTTCATTGATAAAATGCACATCATTGGTTGCAAGAAGTTTGATGTCCAATTTCTTAGCAAGGGCTACAAGTTTTGGTGTAACGATTTTCTGTTCCTCATTTTTTATATGTCGTTGAAGCTCTATATAGTAATCCTCACCAAACACCTCCTTATATTCCAAAGCCATCTTTTCAGCCTTTTCATCTTCACCATTGAGCAACAGACGCGGAATAATCCCTGCCACACATGCCGAAGAACAAATCAGACCTTTGCTATATTGAAATAGAAGTTCCTTGTCTATACGTGGTTTGTAGTGAAACGCCGCATCGTCAAAAGCAAGTGAATCCAATTTTATAAGATTCTGATAACCTTCCATATTTTTTGCAAGAAGAATAAGGTGATTATTTCTCTGTCTTGCTCCAGATGGTGTAGGCTTTTTGTCATAACGCGAACCGGGAGCAACATACATCTCACAGCCAAGTATGGGTTTTACTCCATTTTTCACACATTTATTCCTGAAATCCAACACTCCATACATATTGCCATGGTCTGTGATTGCCAAAGAATCCATTCCCAATTCCTTTGTCTTTTTTATCAACTTACCTATCTCACAAGCACCATCCAAAATGGAATATTGTGTATGTACGTGTAAATGAGTAAAATTTGCCATATCTTTTTCCTCGTTTTTTATAAAGATTACCTACTGCAAATTTACAATATTTTATTCTTTCAAACAACAATTATTTTCCATAAAAACAATCTTAAAATTCAAAAAAGATACCCTTAGTTATAATAAGTAAGAGTTGATGCTAAAAAGAGTTGATTTTTAAAAATTAAAACCAACTCTTTACACCCTAAACATCAAGATTTAAATTTTTAAATCCAACTCTTTTTTCTTAGTAGTCAAAAGTATTATATACTTTACTGAATAATGTATTCATCAATATTTTTTGTTTGGGAAGAGAAATTAACTCCTATTTTATAAAGTTTTCTTTCATCCTGCTGGAATGCAAGAGGATAGTCTTTGCTGTCTATCTGCTCTAAGGCTTCTTTTGCTGATTTGTCAAACTTAAACTCAAAAACATAGATATAGTCTTTGGTCTTTATTACCATATCTATTCTG
>OMWJ01000020.1 GCA_900314725.1 uncultured Bacteroidales bacterium | reverse complement strand
ACAAAGTGTAATAATATTTTTTTCATCATAGACTTCAACCTTTACTGTCTTTGACTTAGGCTGAATATTTCTTGAATATCTTTCGCTACTATAACTTATCAGTCCCTGCATTTGTACAAAGGCTGTAGTTTGCAGACATAGTGCTAAACATATAAAGAAGATTAAATTTTTTCTCATAATGTATTGCTTTTGATTATTAATGCGACAAAGTATTAAAATAATCTACACAAAGCCAATGCTTCTCTCTAACAAATAAAGCGTGTGGTGTATTCTCATCTCTAAGAAATAATTCCCATAAGCGACTCTTCTTGGGTTCTTCTTAGGAAAAAGAATACTTCTTTTGGTTCGTTCTCTTCTATAGAAAAGAAAAATAAAAAAACAACGATGACCAAGAAAATTTATTTCTCACCGAAGAAGAAATTACGGTTAATCAATTTATGTTTTGCATTAAAGATAAAAAAGTCAAGTAAAAGGATGATTAATCCTATCAAAGCAAAGATATAGAACACTGTATTGTAATCTCTATAAGCCAAAGAAGTGTATTCTTTTTTATCCATACGATTTATGGATTTCATAACTGAGTTAAGACCTAAGGACATATTGCTTGCTCTAACATAAGTTCCCTTTCCTTCTGAGGCTATATTTTTAAGAGTTTGCTCATTTAGACGTGTAAAGACAATATTACCACTTTTATCTTTTTTGTATTCAATATTACCATTGCGGTCTTTCATTGGTATTCTTACTCCTTGTGCATTACCTATACCCACGCAATTAATTACAACACCTTTTTTAGTTATAGATTTAGCAACTTGTTCAGCTTCTGGCTGATTATCTTCTCCGTCAGAAATAAGTATGATGGCTTTAGATCTGTCATTAGTTTTTGATTCTCCAAAGCTTTGGGCTGCTATGCTTAATGCTTGATTAATATCTGTTCCTTGATAATCTATAAGTTTAGTATCAATAATATCACAAAACATCCTCGCTGTCGCATAATCAGAAGTAAGAGGAAGGAAAGTATAGGCTGAGCCTGCAAAAAGAACTATTCCTATTCTATCATCTTGCATTTGAGATATTAGTTGAGTTAGGGCTAACTTGGCTCTCTCTAAACGGTTGGGGGATAAATCCTCTGCAAGCATAGAGTTTGAGACATCCAAGCAAACCATAACATCACAACCTTTTCTTTCTTTTTTATCTACAGAAGAAGCTATTTGTGGATTACTTGCAGCCAAGACAAGAAAAACGTATGCTACGCAAACAAGTATAAATTTAAGCCTCTGCTTACCAAAAGACAACAGAGGAACAACCTCATCTTGCAAGTGAATATCTATTGTAGAATTCAGGCGTTTCTTTTCTATATATTGAAGAAAGACAAACAACGCCAAGCCTACAGGCACAGCTAAGAGAAAAAACAATATGTTAGGAAACTCAAATCTGAACATTGCCTTTAATATTTAATTCTTATTACTCCATATCTTAAAACACATTCTATAAGCAATAGTATCAAAGCGTAATACACTAACAAATCTCCTATGTCATTGTTCTGCTCATAGGAAGAAACGCTGATAATACTCTTTTCCATCTTATCTATTTCCTCAAAGATGTCTTTCAAAGATGAGTTCTTTTTACTTCGGAAATATTTTCCTCCTGTTTCATCTGCTATTTTCTTTAAAAGAGCTTCATCTATCTGAGCATCTATTGTCTGTCGTTGAACACCTTGAGGTGTAGGAATAGAAATCATTGCCTTACCTTCGGAACCTATTCCTATGGTATATACTCTTATTCCGTATTTTTTTGCAAATAGTGCTGCTGATTCGGGATCTATCTGTCCGGTATTATTAACACCATCGGTAATAAGTATGATTGTTTTGCTTTTTGCTTTGGAGTCTTTTATTCTATTCACAGAAACACTTAATCCATCTCCTATTGCTGTTCCATCTGCAAGTTCTCCAGTCTTTGTGGTAGAAAGAAGATCTATCAATACATTATGATCTATTGTTGGAGGACATTGAGTAAAGGCTTCTCCCGAGAAAACGACTAATCCTATTTCGTCTGTCTTCCTGTTTTGAATAAAGTC
Organism: uncultured Bacteroidales bacterium; assembly: GCA_900314725.1. Classification (GTDB taxonomy): domain Bacteria; phylum Bacteroidota; class Bacteroidia; order Bacteroidales; family P3; genus Scybalousia_A. The sequence continues at coordinate 26,753 of OMWJ01000020.1, read as the reverse complement.
TTTGGCTACTTCTTTTGCACATTCTAAACGATTAGGTTTAAAGTCTTCTGCAAGCATAGAAGGAGAGACATCCAATGCAAGAACAATATCTATACCCATTATATCTTTGTTATGTTTTGACAAAGAAGAATGAGGACGAGCGATTGCGATGATAAGCAATGCGAAAACAACTATCCTCAACCAATCAGGCAATAATCTAAAACGTACTTTCCATGTTTTTTTTGCTTTGCTAATCTGCGTAAAGTCAGAATACTTTATGAAAGCATGTCGTTGCTTATCTTTCTTTATTATAAAATAGATAAGAAAAGGAATAGCTATCAATAAAAATAACAAATAGGGATATGAGAAAGATATTATCATTGTTTTACCTCCCCTTCCTTATTTTCTGATTTTTCTTCAACGCGTTTTGTAGAAAGAACAAAGTCTTTTGAAGACTGCATTGTAGAAAGATTTTCATTTATTGATGGTTGATGCTTTGCAAACTTCACCAAATCAGCAATGGAGAACAGATAACGCAGTCTTTCTATGTCTTCCATATCTATCTGCTCTTGCCGTAAGGACTCAATAATTTGCTTTGAAGTCATCTCAAAAGCATTTACACCAAAACGCCTAAAGATATACTTCCATACAATATCTGTCAAAAGTATATAGTGTTGTTTTACTCTATTGTTTTCAATATAATGAGCCTGCTGTAGAACTTCAAGGGATTTCAATGCTTCTACATCTTCAGGAATTTGTTCTATCGTTGGCATGGCAGTTTGTCTATTCTCTTTTTTCTTTCTGAGATATTTAACAGTGTACACTATTGCAACGATAAGAGCAACAAGAACGATAATAGCAATACCTATTGGCAATATCTCCCTAAAAGTAATAGGCACCTTCTCAATCGATTTCAACGCCTTTACCTCTACATTCACTGTATCTATCTGCGGAAGATTTACCCTTATCATTGGTGATGATATAGAATAAAGTCTATCTGTTGTGCTTTGACGATAGATAGCATACACGGGGAGTTTTATCTCACCTCCAACAAATGAAGAAAAAACAAAATGATAAACAAACTCTTTCTCTGTTGTATCTGTTCTTTGAGAAATAAGATTGAGAGTATCTGAAAAAGAATAATCTGTGGAAAGGGCTGTCTCAAATTTTTGCTTAGGAATAGAAAAAGAATATTCTATTCTATCACCAATCAAATATTCTGCCTTATTTCCACTGGTTTTTCCTGTCAAAAGTTTTTGAGCAGAAAGCGTTTCAACAAAGCAAAGCATAACAAATAATATATATACAATCCTTCTCATCTTACATTCTTTCTCTTTTAGCAAATAGTTTTATCAGGGATTTGGTATAGTCATCAGTAGTCAGTAAAGAAATATAATCAATACCGAGTTTCTTCAAATCTGACTCAAAAACTTTTTCTTTCTCCTTTCTATACCTGAAAAAGTCTTCCCTTATCTGTCTATTGGAAGTATCTACCCAGAGTTTTCTGCCACTCTCTGCGTCTTTCATCAAAACAACTCCAAGATTTGGCAAAACTGATTCCACTGCATCATTAACAATTATAGAACAAACATCATGTTTGCGTGAAAATATACTAAACGCCTTTCCCAACTCACCTAAACCGTCTGTGATAAAAAAACATGTACAACGCTTCTTTATAGCATTGTTCATATATTCAAAAGGTCCTTGATATGATGTAGGTGATTCTTGTCTTGGGAATGAAAGCATTTCTCTTATTATCCTAAGACAATGCTTTGTTCCTTTTTGAGGAGGGATAAACTTCTCAACTTTGTCTGAGAAAAGAATAGCTCCTACTTTATCATTATTGGAAGTAGCCGAGAATGCTATTGTTGCCGCTATCTCCGTTATTCTCTGTGATTTCAATTCGCCTATAGAGCCAAAAGCAGTAGAGCCACTTACATCTATCATAAGCATGATAGTCATTTCTCTTTCCTCCTCAAATATCTTAACAAAAGGACGATTAAGTTTAGCAGATACGTTCCAGTCTATACTTCTAACCTCATCACCATAAGCATACTCTCTTACTTCTGAAAAAGTCATTCCTCTTCCCTTGAAAGCACTACGATATTGTCCCGAAAAGACATCTCTTGACAATCCTCTCGCACGAATTTCTATCTTCCTGACTTTTTTTAATAACTCTAAGTCCATTGCTTATCAGTTTATGCTTACTCCTCTTCTTAATAAACCTGCATTGAAATTATGGCACATCAACTCTGTTTATTATTTCATTGATAATATCTACACTTGTTATATTTTCTGCTTCTGCTTCATAAGTAAGTCCCACTCTATGACGCATTACATCTGGACAAACAGCAATAACATCTTCTGGTATAACATAACCTCTGTGATTGATGAAAGCGTATGCTCTGGCTGCTAATGCTAAACATATTGTAGCACGAGGAGAACCTCCAAAAGCAATAAAATGTTTTAAATTTTCTATTCTGTATTGTTCTGGATAACGAGAAGCAAAAACAATATCAGTAATATAATTCATTATCTTTTGGTCAATATATACCAACTTAACAACTTCCCTTGCCCTTATAATATCTTCCTTGCTTACTACGGCTGAAATGGCATTGGCTGTCATAGCAAGCTTTTGTCTAAGTATTTCTCTTTCTTCCTCTATAGAAGGATAACCTACCACAACTTTAAGCATAAATCTGTCCAACTGTGCTTCTGGTAAAGGATATGTTCCTTCTTGCTCTATCGGATTTTGAGTTGCAAGTACAAGAAAAGGACTTTCTAAATTATAAGTGTTATCTCCTATTGTTACCTGTCTTTCTTGCATAGCTTCCAATAATGCAGACTGAACTTTAGCAGGAGCTCTATTTATCTCATCTGCAAGAACAAAATTAGAGAAAATTGGTCCTTTCTTTACATCAAAACTACTCTTCTGGGGATTATAAATCATCGTTCCCACAACATCTGCTGGCAACAAATCAGGAGTGAATTGAATACGTGAAAAATCTGCATTGATAGTTTTTGCTAAAGAAGATATTGCCAATGTCTTTGCTAATCCCGGCACACCTTCTAAAAGAATATGTCCATCAGATAGTAGTCCTATCAGCAAACGCTCTACCATATTCTTTTGTCCAACAATGGTCTTGCTTATCTCGTCTGTTATTACCCTAACAAAAGCACTTTCTCTTTCTATTTCTCTATTAAGTTCAGTTATATCCATAGTTATAAATTATTTTGTCAATTAATGAAACGTTTTTTCCTTTTCTTTATTGTTTAAAAACAAGTTTGAGAATTATTTTGTCTTTGCTACTTAAACATAGGCAAGAGAGAAAAATCCTTTTGTGCCTTATGATAATCCTCAGGAACGCCTATATCAATAAAATATCCTTCGTATTCAAAGCCGTAAATATCGTTACGTTGTTCTAAAACATCTTTCTCAAACGAAAACTTTTGTTCAAAAGATTGCAGATTGAGTTTCTGCTTATTTAAAACATATACTCCGCAATTTATAAGCCCTTGTTGACAAAATTTTTTCTCAGCAAAATCAGTGATAAGATTGTTAGAATCTATGGTTACTTTACCATAACGAAAAAAATCTTTCATCCGCTTCAAAGCAAGAGCCACCGAACAATTCACAAGAGAATACTTATTATACAAGTCTTGCAAATCTGCTAAAAACATAGAATCTCCATTAATAACAAACACATCATCAGTTGAAGTCTTATTAAGAGCAAGTCTTATTCCTCCCCCCGTTCCCAAAGGCTCTTGTTCTACAACGTAATCTATTATAAAATCATAATTATCCCTTATTTTTTCTATCCAGGATATTACCATTTCTGATTTGTACCCTAAAGAAAGTACTATTCTTTTAAAAGAAAAACGAGCTAAATACTGCAACCAATAATACAAGAAAGGCTTTCCATTTACTTCAGCCATACATTTTGGTTTATCATTTACAACACTTCTCAAACGTGTTCCTAAGCCTCCTGCAAGAATAATTACTTCTGTCATAGAAAGAGATTATTTTACATGCCAACAATGAGTTCCATCTTCAGTAAATTGGAAAGGTATTGTTCTTCCATCTAATTTATCCAAAGCAGAAATAAGATTGTATTTGTTTTCAGGATTAGTTATAAGAGTAATAAATCCTCCACCGCCAGCACCTGAAACCTTTGCTGCCAGGGCTCCCTGCCTATATGCTAATTCAACTATTTCGTCTATCATTGAATTAGATATACTTTTCGCTAAACGCTTCTTGTCTTCCCAACCTTGACGCATTATATCAGCAAAGCCTTTTATGTCTCCATACAAAAGACATTGCTTCATATCCTTTGCACTCTGTTTTATCTTGTGGAGAGATTGGAGAGTTTTATCATCACCTTTTGCTGTATTAGATTTTTGCTCATCTATGATTTTAGCAGAAGAACGTGAAGCTCCTGTATAATACAAAATCATAGAAGACTCCAATTCATCTTTTATCCAACGCTTCACCCCTAATGGATTAACTATAACCATATCATTAGGAAGAAACTCCATATAATTAAACCCTCCAAAGGCAGCAGCATATTGATCTTGTTTACCTCCTGCAAGAAGCAAATCTAAACGCTCTATTTCATAAGCAAGTCTTGCTATTTCGTAGTTCCCCATAGGAAGTTCTAACCACTCAACAAAAGCCTTCAATATACAAACAACCATTGTTGAAGAAGAACCTAAACCAGAACCTGCTGGAGCATCAGAATATGTTGTCATCTTAAAAGAAAGTGCAGGAAGATTATAATCTTTTACTATCCTGTTATAAACTCCTTTCCCTAAAGAGAGTTTATCGTCTATTGCTAATGATTTTTGAGATGGGACAACTACTTTTTCTTTTATATCTGCTGCATATATTTCTATGGTATTATCAAATGTTTCCTCTATAGTACAGTAGGCATATAGGTTTATTGTCGCATTTAGAACTAAGCCTCCGAACTTATCGCTATAAGGTGAAACATCTGTCCCTCCTCCTGCAAGACCTAAACGCAAAGGTGCTTTACTTCTTATCACTCGTGCTGCTTTCATATCAGTTATTTTATCTTTGCAAAGATATATATTTTTTTTTAGATTGGTGAAGAATAGTTTATTAAAAATAATTTTCTATTTTTGCAAAATAAAATTTGTTTCTACAATGAGTAACATTACAATAAGAGAAGTTTATTTTGATAACATCACGGGAAAATTTAATGACAAAAAACTCTTTAAACAATTTTTAGACTTTCCATACAAGTTGTTAAAAGACGACAAGATGTTTGTCCCTCCTTTATACTTTGATGAAAAAAACACTTTCATTTCCAAAAAGAATCCTGCTTTGGAATGGTGTGATTTTAGAATTTTTCTTGCATTTGACAACAACAAACTTGTAGGAAGAGTCTGTGCTATAATAAACAACAAAGCGAACAAAATATGGAAAAGAAAATATTTACGTTTTGGCTGGTTAGATTTTTGTGATAACGAAGAAGTATCTGCAGCCTTGTTCTATAGTTTAGAAGAGTTTGCTAAACAAAAAGGATTAGAAAAAATAGTAGGGCCTATGGGATTTACTGATATGGATAAAGAGGGAATGATGATAGAGGGATTTGATACTCTTTGCCCAATGGCTGCTCTTTATAATCCTGCATATTATCCTAAACATTTAGAAAAGTTTGGATTTGAAAAGGAGGTTGATTGGGTTCAATATGAGATACCTGCTTCGCAACCTATCCCAGAAAAGATGTCAAGAATCAACAACCTTATTGCAGAAAAATATAATCTAAGAATAGTACCCGAATTAAAGAAGAGTGAGCTTGCAAAACGTTATGGTTATAAGATTTTTTCTACTTTAAATAAAGCTTTTTCAGGCTTATATGGTTATGTCCCTTTGACAGATAAAATGATACATTATTATATAAAGCAGTATCTTCCATTTGTAGATAAGAAACTTATTTGTCTTGTTGTTGATGAAAAGGATGATGTTGTGGCATTTGGAATAAGTATGCCAACTCTTTCAAGAGCATTACAAAAAGCCAAAGGACGTTTGTTTCCTTTTGGCTGGTATCATATTCTTAAAGCTCTTAAAAACTATGATTATATAGACTTATATCTCAATGGCGTTGATCCTGATTGGCAAAACAAGGGTGTTCATTCTATTTATTATGCCAAGATGAATGAAAACTACATAAAACTTGGCTCAAAGATGGCTATTGCGAACCCTCAATTAGAAACAAATCAAGCTTCTCAGGTCTGGACAAAATATGACAGCAGGATAGCTATAAGAAGGAGAGCATATATAAAAAATGTATAAGGAGAAAAGATCATGAGAAAAGTATTAGTAACAGGAGCAAGTGGCTTTATTGGTAGCACATTATGTGATATGCTTCTACAAAAGCAAGACATAGAAGTGTGGGCAGGAATAAGACAAACATCAAGTAAAAAATATCTTCAAGACACAAGATTAAGCTTTATTGATTTGGATTACAACAATCCCAACCATTTGAAAGAACAATTGCAAGAGCAAGATTTTGACACCATTTTTCATCTTGCAGGATTAACCAAGGCTAAATCACAAAAAGAATTTGATAAAGTCAATTTTACTTATACAAAGAATATTGTAGATGCTTTAGAAGAATTAGACTGCAAACTAATCTATATGTCCTCTTTTGCAGCACACGGACCAGCAGGAGAAAATCCTTTTACTCAAGCTAAGGTAAGCGATGAAAATAATCCCAATACCATGTATGGCAAAAGCAAACTCAAGGCAGAGGAATATATAAACAAGAATTGTAAAAACAATTATATCATCTTGCGTCCTACTGGCGTTTATGGAGAAAGAGAGAAAGACTATTTTGTTTATTTTAAAACAATAAAATCACATATAGATGCTACACTTGGCAGACCTAAGCAAAGACTAACTTTTATTTATTCGAAAGACCTTTGCAAAGCTTGTATCCTTTCTGCAGAAAACAGAGAACTGACAGGAAACACTTATTTTGTCAGTGATGGAAATGTTTATTTAGATAGCGAATTTTCTGAAATAACTAAAAAAGTTCTTAGCACTTGGACTATTTCTATCCGCTTCCCTTTGTGGATTGTAAAAGTTATTTCTTCTTGCTTAGACAGTTTCGGAAGACTAATCGGAAAACAATTTACACTTAACAAAGACAAGTATAATCTTCTTGCAGCAAGAAATTGGGATTGCGATATTGAGAATTTAAAGAAAGATTTAGGCTTTGAAGCTGACTATGACCTAACCAAAGGTGTAGAAGAATGTATCGCTTGGTATAAAAAAGAAAAATGGCTATAAACCCTAAGCAACAAAAGAAATCTCTACTATTGTAGATATGAAAGAAGACTCTCACGGTAAAATATTAGTAAAGAACACCGCATTCATGTATTTCAGAATGTTTGTTCTATTTATTATATACTTCTATACTTCCAGAGTACTATTAAAAGAGTTAGGTGTAGATGATTTCGGAGTATTTTCTTTAGTTGGAAGTGTTGTGGCAATGTTTGAATCATTAAAAGTGTTATTCACTTCATCCACTCAACGATTTTTAAACTACTCTTTAGGGGAGAAGAACAAAGAAAGACTTTCCACTGTCTTTAACACAAGCATATATATAAACTTATTTATAGCATTAGTGTTCTTTATCTGTGTTGAGTTTGTGGGATTATGGTTTTTAAACTTCAAAGCGAATATAACTGCCGATAGAATGTTTGCAGCTCAAGTTGTCTTCCAGTTTTCTCTTGTTTCTACTATTCTTGGAATAATAACAACTCCTTATGATGCCGTCATTATTGCAAATGAAAGAATGGATGTTTATGCAATACTTTCTTTAATAGATGGTATATTAAAGTTGCTTATCGTCCTTTTGTTACCTCTGTTTGCGACGGACAAATTAATAGTATATGGCATATTACTTTTTATTGTTGTACTATCCATAAGAGTTACCACATTTGTTTATTGTAATAAACACTTTGAAGAGTGCAAACTCAGAAAAGTTTATGATAAACAAATATTCAGACACATGGTAATTTTTGCTGGTTGGCAATTCTTTGGTAATTCTGCCTTTACTGTTGCTCAAAATGGACTTAATCTTATACTGAATATTTTTGGAGGCACGGTTCTTAATGCTGCTCGCGGTGTTGCCTATCAAGTGAGAAGTGCAGTCAATATGTTTCTAAATAACATAACTGTTGTAGTTAATCCCTACATTACAAAACTTAGGGCTTCTAATGAAAAAGAGAAAATGTTTTCTACAATGTTCCTCTCCTCAAAGATTATGTTTGCCTTAGATGTTCTTATGGTTGTTCCGCTTTTGTTCTTAACCCAACCTATTGTAAGGTTGTGGTTAGGTTATATACCCGACTATTCCCTCGTTTTTATTCAGATACTAATGATAAATACCTTAGTGGGAGTTCTTAAACAACAATTAGACTTACTTTTCAAAGCAGAAGGCAAACTAAAATACTACCAAATAGCAGATAGTATTTGCTTGATTTTGCCGTTAATAGTTTCTTACTACTTCTTAAAGTTCAGTAATCAATATCACTATGTTTTTGTTTTTGTTGTATTATTTGATGTTTTAGGTTTTGTTGTTTGTAGCCTTATAGCAAAAAGAATAGTCGGCTTAAACCTTTGGGAATACTTTAAAAACGTTGTTCTTCCCTGCTTTATCTGTTCTTGTTTTATCTTAGCAGTACACAGATTTTGTTTAAATCAATCATCCTTATTTATAGATAATAACCTTTTACTTTCGTGTTTGGTTACCTTAGGCGTTTTGACTGCATGCCTTACATTTATGTATTTTGTTGGATTGAGAAAAATAGAAAGACAACAAATAACACAAACCATCACATCTTTCCTTAGAAAAAAGATGTAATAGTTATTTTAAAATAATAATCTTTTATTTCAACATTAGTCTAAGATTTAACAAAGGATATTTCCAGAGTGCTTTTTTGTTATACTTTATATGGTATTGTTTATCTGCCTGCTTGTCTTGTCTTACATCATCATTATAAACCAATGGCAATAAGGATTTGCTCGCATGCACCATATCTTTAGAGGAAGTAAAACTATGCGTTTGTTCTTCTGTTGTTTCCACTCCTATATTTGTAACCAAAGGAACAGCAGGTTGAATACACAAACCATTTTTTCTCCATACCCAAAACATAGCCTGATAATCCCAAGTATCTACGCTATGCTTTCGCATTTGATTTGCTCGGTATTGCCAATAGAGTTTGCTTTCACAACCTACATTATATGGTTCATACATCTGCTTTAGTTCTTTAGAGGAGAATTTACTTAAATCAAATTCATAATCTTTCCAAGCACGCCTCCAAGTAGCCCAACCCCAAACATGTAAAATTGAAGAATACCAATAAGAAGCTTTATTATCTTTAGGATTTATACTGAAGTTATTTCCTGATATAGCTTTTATCTTGTCATTATCTTTATATCTTTCAAGCAAATCATCACAAAAAGCAAAGAAATCACTGTTTGGCAAAACGTCATCTTCCAAGATAATACCCTTTTCTTCGTTCTCAAACAACCAACTTATAGCCCCACTAACACCTCTTCCACAACCTACATTTTCTTCTCTGAAAAGAGTCTTCAACTCGCAATCCCAATCAACCTTTATTATATCTCTTGTTTGCTTACATTTCTCTATATCATCAGGTCTATTCTTTCTTGGACCATCTGCTGCAACATAAAGTTTTTTAGGCTTTATTTCTCTAATTTTTTCAAAAACTTTTTCAGCTGTTTGTTTTCTGTTAAATATAACAAATAATATAGGTGTATTAAACTCTTTCATTGCAAAAACATTTATTCCTTTTACAAAGTCTTCATTTCTTTAAGGAGTCCATCAAAATATTCTATGGTCTTTTTCAAGCCCTCCTCTAACTGAATAGTTGGTTGCCAATTATTAAGTTTTTCTTTTGCCAAAGTAATATCCGGCTTTCGTTGCGTAGGGTCATCGTTTGGCAAAGGAACATAAATGATTTTAGATTTTGAATTAGTAAGTTCAATCACCTTTTGGGCTAATTCCATAATAGAGAACTCGTGAGGATTACCTATATTTACAGGTCCTATAAAGTCTTCTGGAGTTCCCATCATACGAATCATACCTTCTATTAAATCATCTATATATTGGAAACTACGTGTTTGAGATCCATCACCCGTAACTGTAATATCCTTGTTCTGTAATGCTTGTACTATAAAATTACTTACCACTCTACCATCTTGCGGATGCATATTTGGTCCATAAGTATTAAAGATACGAATGATTTTTATTTTTACATTATTTTGGTGTCTGTAAGACATAAACAGAGTTTCCGCACAACGTTTCCCTTCATCATAACAAGAACGGTCTCCAATAGGATTAACATTTCCCCAATAACTTTCTACTTGGGGATGTATTTTTGGATCTCCATACACTTCACTTGTTGAGGCCTGCAAGATACGAGCATTTACTCGTTTTGCTAAGCCAAGCATATTATAGGCTCCAACGATAGATGTTTTTACTGTTTTTATTGCATTATATTGATAGTGTATTGGAGAAGCAGGACATGCAAGATTATATATTTCATCTACTTCTGCATAATAAGGTGTGCAAACATCATGCCTAACCAACTCAAAATAGGGATTGCCAATTAAATCAACAACATTCCTTTTACTCCCTGTGAAAAAATTATCTAAACAAATAACCTCATTGCCCTCATTCAATAGTCTTTTACACAAATGACTACCTATAAAACCTGCCCCCCCCGTTACTAATATTCTTTTCTTTATCATTATATAGATGTTTATAGTGTTTATTTTTCTAAAACTACAAAATTACAATATTATTTTGTTATATTAAAATTTTGATATGAAAAAGGAATACTCTGTTACAATAATTAATTCCAAAGGAGTTTTTTAGTATTTTCTCCCAATTCTAAATAAAATTCATAACTTTGCAACCTGATTATTTTAGGTTTTTTATTAAAATAACATATTATGCGACATACACATAAAACATTTGGAACTTGTTCTCAATTCATAGATATTGAGTTAGATGGCGAGACTATAAAAGAAGTTAATTTTATCGGAGGATGTCATGGCAATACTCAAGGAATAAGTGTTTTGGTTCAAGGTATGAATGCTAAACAAGCAATATCTCGTCTAAAAGGAATACATTGTGGGAGCAAAGAAACATCTTGTCCAGATCAACTTGCCATAGGATTAGAAGAAGCTTTAAAAATTTCTAATAAATAGAATATCATGGTAGAAGTACCTATAGGATTATTTAGCAAACAAGAATATATTGTAAGCAAAGAAGACACTGCTATAAATCAAAAGAGCGGAGAAGTTAATGTATTGGGGACTCCTCGTTTGTTGGCTATGATGGAAGAAGTATCTTTCAAAAGTGTTTCCTTACCTGAAGGATATGTCAGCGTCGGTTTTCTTATGAATATACAACATTTGAAGCCTTCATTTGTTGGGGAAAAAGTTATAATAGAAAGTACCCTTATAAAACAAGAAAACAAAAAGCTCATCTTTTCTATTATTTGCAAAAATGATAAAGGTGAAGAGATAGGAAAAGGAGAATGCACAAGAGTTATAGTTGAGAAAGTAAAGTTTGAACAAAAAGAAACAAAATAACGATATGAACGAAGAATTTACAATGGTAGCCAAAACCATGTATGGTCTGGAAGATATTTTAGCCAAAGAAATAGAGTCATTAGGTGGGAAAAACATACAGAAATTACGCAGAGCGGTAAGTTTCACCGGGAATATGAAAACCTTATACCGTATGAACTATGCCCTAAGAACAGCTCTTTGTATTCTAAAACCAATAATGAACTTCACGGCTAATAACGAACAAGAGTTATACAACAACATCTATAACTTCAAATGGGAGAAACTAATGAATCCTGACGGCACACTTCTAATAGATTCTTCTGTTAGCAGTAAAATTTTCAATCACTCTCTTTATGTCTCACAAAAGTGTAAAGATGCTATCTGTGACAGATTTCGTAAAATGTTTATGCATCGTCCGAGTGTAGATAAAATAGACCCTGATTTAAGAATAGACGTTCATATTGGGGACAGATATGTTACTGTGTCATTAAATTCTTCTGGTGAGCCTTTGTTTAAACGTGGCTATAGACAAAGGACTGCTGAAGCACCTCTGAATGAAGTTACTGCGGCTGGATTGATCCAACTCTCAGGCTGGAAGAAAGACTGTAACTTTTATGATCCGATGTGTGGCTCTGGTACTATCGCTATAGAAGCTGCCATGTATGCCAACAATATTCCAGCACAATATTACAGAAAAGATTTTGCCTTTAAGAAATGGAGTGAATTTAACTCGTTAGAATGGAAACTCATTAAGGAAGAACAAGACAGAAATATAGCAGAGTTTGACTACGATATATGGGCAAGTGATGTATCTGGACAAGCCATAGACATAGCAACAGAGAACATAACAAAAGCAAGACTTCAACACGATATTCATCTTTTCCGTGCAGCCATTGAAGAAGGTGAAAAACCAGAGGGTAAATGCCTTGTAATTATCAATCCTCCATACGGCGAGAGATTAGAAGTAGATGACATTATTGGTTTATACGAAAGAATAGGCGACACTTTTAAACAGAAATACGAAGGCTGTACTGCTTATGTTCTTTCTTCAGACATATTTGCCCTGAAAAAGATAGGTCTAAGACCATCTCAAAAGATTGAACTCTATAACGGAAATCTTGAATGCCGCGTGTTTAAATTTGAAATGTATCAAGGTAGCAAAAAAGAGAAATATTCTAATTAAAAAGTCTTCGTTTTAATTTTTTAAAACCAAGTCTTTTGGGTGTAAAGAGTTGGTTTTAATTTCTAAAAACGAAGACTTTGTAACAGACTGAAAAATAAGGGAAAATAAATCCATTATTTTTGCGTTAATAAATAGATATGGCAGAGAGATACACTATATTTGATGACAATTTGAAATTGTTTGAATCCATGATGGAAGACATGGCTAATGCAAAACGTAGTATCTACATAGAGACCTTTCGCTTTGGAAAGGATGCTATGGGAGAAAGGTTTAGAATGGTCTTGTATCAAAAAGCCAAAGAAGGTATTGCCATAAAATTACTTTTGGACGCATGGGGAACAGGCACTGATTTGAGTTTCTTTCAACCTCTCATTGATGTAGGAGTAGAGATAAGGATGTTCCGCAAATTCAGACTAACCAAAGGAGTACTTGCCAAGAACCACTGCAGAAACCATAGGAAATTACTTCTTGTTGATTCGGAAATAGGATATATGGGTTCTGCCAATATAACTGCTTATTCTATTTCCTGGAAAGAATTAAATCTTAGAACAACCGACCACTCTTTATTGAAAGTATTTAGACGTTCTTTTAGGGATAGCTACCGCAACTATAACAAATATGACTTGCCTGTCGTTGCTTCCTACAAAACATATAGTTTTAATGACTGGATATTTATCCAAGACTACCCTGATTCTTACAGACAGAGAATTAAAAGAAAATATGAAGCCTTGATACGTTCAGCTCATAAAGAAGTCATAATAGAAACGCCTTATTTCTTGCCTGGACACGTACTTAGGAAAGAAATGATGGAAGCTGCCAAACGAGGAGTGGATGTAAAGGTTTTGATTCCTCGCTCTTCGGATGTGAGAGTGGTGGATATTATCCGAAGACACTATTTAGGTAAACTACATGAGGCTGGAATTAAGTTCTACTTCTATGAGGCAGGCAATCTACACGCTAAAAGTGTTCAAATAGATGGGCAAACGTTCTGTATCTCTTCTGCTAACTTCGACTACAGAAGTTTTCGTTATCAATATGAGATAGCTCTTTTAGGAAAGAAGCCTGCTATACTTAACCAACTAAAAGAACATTATGAAAAGACAATAGAGTTATGTGGTAGTTTTGATTATGACGTCTGGAAACAACGTGCAGGAGTAGAAAAACTAATAGAGTTTATTCTTCTTCCTTTTAGATATTTAATGTAAAAACTAACTGAATCCTGCCATGACAGAAGATATACAAGCAATAAAAAGAAGATTTGGAATACTCGGCAACAATAAAGACTTGAACCGTGCTATAGAGATAGCCTCCAAGGTTGCTGTTACTGATATGAGTGTTTTAGTTACAGGAGAAAGCGGTGTAGGTAAGGAAGTATTTTCAAAAATTATCCACCAAAGCAGTTCAAGAAAACACAATAAGTATATAGCTGTCAATTGTGGAGCTATACCTGAGGGAACAATAGAAAGCGAACTCTTTGGACATGTCAAAGGTGCTTTCACTAATGCTGACAGAGATAGAAAAGGATATTTCGCAGAAGCAGACAAAGGAACAATATTCTTGGATGAAGTAGGTGAATTACCTATGAGTATGCAGGTTAAACTTTTGCGTGTGTTGGAAAGTGGAGAGTTTCTTCCTGTAGGTTCGTCAAAACCTTTACACTGTGATGTCAGGATAGTTGCTGCTACTAATGTAAATTTGCTTAAAGCTATAGAAGAAGGTAAGTTTAGGGAAGACCTTTACTATCGTTTGAATCAAATATCCATTAATATACCTCCTCTACGTGAAAGACAAGATGATATATATATGTTGTTTATGCGTTTTTCTGTTGATCAGGCAGAAAAATATCACATGCCTCATATATCATTAACTGAAGATGCAAGAGAATATATAAAACGTTACCATTGGAAAGGTAATGTACGTCAATTAAAAAACATAGCTGAACAAATATCTATAATAGAAACATCTCGCACTATTGATGCCCAAACACTGCAAAAATATATTCCTTTAGAAAGTTCTTTACCTGTATTGTTTAATGCAGATAATGAAACAATTATTGGTGATGATGCTTTGCAGATGGTTCTTCAATCCAAACGAGAAATAGAAAACCTAAAATTAGAAATAAATCAACTGAAAGAAATTGTCAAAACACTTATTACCAACTCTTCAAATACTTTATTTCTTAGTTCCCCTCATCATACTTCAACGGAAAATGAAGATGATATTATTGATATAGAACTGAAAAATGAGCCTAATCTTAATATAGGAGACTTGAAAAAGCAAGCCATAATAGATGCTTTGAAAAAACATAATGGCAAAAGAAGAGAAGCAGCAGAAGAGTTAGGGATTAGCGATAGAACTCTGTATCGTAAAATAATAGAGTATGGATTAAAAGACTCTAAAGATGAATAAGTCTTATAAAATTTGTCGTCAAAAAGAAAGAAAGGACACTCCTTATATCCACCTACCCTATTCCAAAAGCATAAGCAACCGTTTGCTTATCATAAGACATCTATCCGAAACGAAAGCAGATATATTAAACTTATCAGATAGTGATGACACTGTACTCCTTTATTCTTTTCTAAATGATATAGAAACAAAAAGGAATAATAGGTTTTTCTGCAAAAATGCAGGAACGACAACAAGATTTCTTGTTGCTTTGCTTTCTATTTGCGAAGGAGAGTTTGTTGTTGATGCAGAACAGAGAATGCAGAGCAGACCCATATTACCATTAATAGAAATTCTAAAATCTTTAGGCGCAATAATAGAGTATCAAAACAAAGAAAATCTTTTCCCTATTAGAATTATAGGCTCTCAACTGAAAAATAATGGAACTAAAAACTTGGATAATCATCTTACCTCTCAAATCATTAGTGCCTTACTTTTAATTTCTCCTTATATAAAAGGAGGATTAAAGCTTAACTTACCCAGCAATCAAGTTTCATTACCGTACATTAATCAGACAATATCCTTGGCTAATCTTTTTGGAGCTAAGATAAAATTAAAAGAAAACTTAATAATCAGTGAAGAATCAAAATATATTTTCCATGCTTTTTGTGTAGAAAAAGACTATTCTGCATTAAGTTTTATATATGCTTTTACTTGTGTAGGAGAATTAGAAAAGGTTATCGTCCCAAATTTAAAACAAAGCGTTTTACAAGGAGATGCTATAGCAATAGAACTATTTACTAATTTAGGAGTAGAGACTTGCTTTGAACAAGATTGTTGTATTC
Source organism: uncultured Bacteroidales bacterium (assembly GCA_900314725.1). Lineage (GTDB taxonomy): Bacteria > Bacteroidota > Bacteroidia > Bacteroidales > P3 > Scybalousia_A. The sequence continues at coordinate 10,726 of OMWJ01000020.1, read as the reverse complement.
TTTCTTATAATCCAGATTTAGTTAAAAATAAATTAGTTGTTGATATAAAAAACACTCCTGATTTGTTTCTCCCTTTGGTTGTGAGTATCTACGCAAAAGGTATAGAAGGAGAAATTACAGGTATAGAAACCCAAAGAGTTAAAGAATCTAATCGCATAGAAAACATAGCAAGGGAATTAAACAAATTAGGTGAAAGATGTGTTGTAGAAAAGGACAGAATACTTATCCATTCAGGAAAGATAGATAAAGAATTGAAGCCAAAATTCTCATCCTATTCTGACCACAGAATAGTTATGGCTTTATGTTCTTTAGGAATGGTTTGTAAAGAGATTGAGTTTGATGATGTATCTTGTATAGAAAAGTCTTGGAGAACTTTCTTTGAAGATACCAAGTACTTGATTAGTCAAGTTTAAGAACAGCAAGAAAAGCACTCTGAGGAACTTCTACGTTACCCACTTGTCGCATACGTTTCTTACCTTCTTTTTGTTTTTCAAGAAGTTTTCGTTTTCTGGTTACATCTCCACCATAACATTTTGCAGTAACATCCTTTCTTACCGCTTTTACTGTTTCTCTGGCGATAATCTTACTTCCTATTGCTCCTTGAATGGCTATATCAAACTGCTGACGAGGAATAAGTTCTTTGAGTTTTTCGCACATACGTCTCGCAAAAGGATAAGCATTATCCGCATAAATAAGAGTAGAAAGAGCATCAACAGGATCGCCGTTAAGAAGTATTTCAAGTTTTACAAGTTTAGAAGGTTTGTAACAAAAAGGATGATAATCAAAAGAAGCATAACCTTTGCTGATAGATTTTAGTTTATCATAAAAATCAAAAACAACTTCTCCCAATGGCAGTTCAAATACTATCTCTGCCCTATCTGTTGAAATATATGTCTGATTTTTTAGTATTCCTCGCTTATCTATACATAGTTTCATTATGCCACCAATATATTCTGTCTTAGTTATTATTGACGCTAAAATATATGGTTCTTCTATATGTTCAATAGAAGAAGGGTCTGGCAAACCACTTGGATTATATACATCAAGACATTCTCCTTTAGTTGTATATACTTTATAATTTACGTTTGGAACAGTTGTTATAACATCAATATTAAACTCTCTTTCCAATCTCTCTTGTATGATTTCCATGTGCAGAAGTCCCAAAAAACCACATCTGAAACCAAATCCCAAAGCCAAAGAACTCTCAGGCACAAAAGTAAGTGATGCATCATTAAGTTGAAGTTTTTCTATTGATGCTCGCAATTCTTCATAATCGGCAGCATCTTGAGGATAAACTCCTGCAAAAACCATAGGCTTAACTTCTTGAAAACCTTTTATCGCTTCACTACAAGGATTATCTATTTTGGTTATTGTATCTCCTACCTTTACTTCTGTACTTGTCTTTATTGAAGAAATAATATAACCAACATCTCCAATAGAGAGAGTTTTTGTTGGTGATAAATCATATTTCAATATTCCTATCTCATCAGCATTATATTCCTTTCCTGTATTCATAAACATAACTTTATCACCTTGAGATAAAGAACCGTTGAATATTCTAAAATAAGAGATAACTCCTCTATAGGCATTGAAAACAGAATCAAAAATAAGGGCTTGCAAAGGTTGAGAAGCATCTCCTTGAGGTTGAGGAATAATTTCAACAATCTTTTGAAATATCTGTTCTACTCCTTCTCCTGTTTTGGCAGAAGCAAGAATAATATCTTCCTTTTTGCAACCTAAAAGGTCTATCACTTGGTCAGAGACTTCTTCAACCATGGAGTTTTGTAGGTCAATTTTATTCAAAACAGGGATAATCTCAAGGTCGTTGTCTAAAGCTTGATAAAGATTAGATATTGTTTGAGCTTGTATTCCTTGAGTACTATCTACAACCAACAAAGCTCCTTCACAAGCAGCTAAAGAACGAGAAACTTCATAAGAGAAATCCACATGTCCTGGAGTATCTATAAGATTCAAGTAATATTTTTCTCCTTTATAGGTGTATTCCATTTGAATAGCATGAGACTTTATTGTAATACCTCTCTCCCGCTCCAAATCCATATTATCAAGAACTTGGTTTTCCATCTCTCTTTGAGGAATACTCTTAGTAAATTCAAGCATACGATCTGCCAAAGTACTTTTGCCGTGATCTATATGTGCAATAATACAGAAGTTTCTTATGTTTTTCATTTATTAGTTTCAAATTTTTTTTGCAAAAATAGAAAAAAACTTTGAAAATCTGTGTATCTGCTACTACAAGATTGGTATTTTTTTTGCTTCATCCTTATTTTATTGAAAAAAAATCTTGCCATAACATTTAAATTGTATATATTTGCAAAAAATTAACAACAAACATAAAAATATATATTTAAAATGAAAAGAATAAGTTTAGTTATCATAGTTGTATTTATGCTGCTAAGTCTTAATGGGACTTCACAGACAAGTGTAAAATGGACTAATATAGAGAGTGCAATGCAACAAGCCTCAAAAAAGGCTAAACCTCTGTTTATAGATTGTTACACTTCTTGGTGTGGTTGGTGCAAGGTATTGGATGAAAAGACATTTTCCAACGATACAATCGCACGTATTCTAAACTATTACTTCTATCCTGTAAAGTTTGACGCAGAAGGACAAGAAGATATCACTATAAACGGAACCATATATCACCCAACAAAAAACGCAAAAGGAAAGAATGGAGCTCATGAACTGATGAAAGTTCTTTGGGAAGGACAAAAAGGTGGTGGCTATCCTTCAATGGTTATACGAAAGGCTGACTTCTCTCCTATAACTGTTGAAATGGGATACAGGACTCCTTCTGACTTGGAACCTATACTTATTTACTTTGCAGAAGGATATAATAAGAAAATGTCGTTCTCTAAGTTTGAGGACAAATATTTTGATGAGTATAGAGCAAAAGTTTTAAAGAAAATATTTTAAGATAATTAACAAATAAAAAATCAATAGAATAATGACATCTTTAATGGTATTATTGGATGCAGTTGCAAATTACTTACCAATAGGACAAGGATTAGCAGCAATAGGAGCAGGACTTGCAGCAATAGCAGCAGGTATTGGTATCGGAAACATCGGTAAAAACGCAATGGAAGCTATAGCACGCCAACCAGAAGCAACAGGCGATATTCGTACAAATATGATTATTATCGCAGCATTGGTTGAAGCTGTTGCATTGTTCGCAGTTGTTACTTGTTTCATTTTAATAGTAAAATAAAAGTTATCAAGTTAGGTTAAGTATTCTTTATTTGAAAGGATACTTAACTAACTTTTTAAACCTTAGGAATAACTATGGAACTATTAACTCCAGGCATAGGACTAATATTTTGGATGACTATTATCTTTATAATAGTTTTATTGATATTAGGTAAATGGGGTTGGCCTGTTCTTATCATAGGCATCAAAAAAAGAGAAGAAGACATCAGGAACTCTCTTCAAGCAGCCAAGAATGCTCAAGAAGAGATGAAACAACTTAAACTTGACAACGAACAACTTCTTTTGGAGGCTAAGAAAGAGAGAGACCAACTACTCAAAGATGCTAAGCAAGTAAAGGAGAAAATAATAGAAGATGCTAAGCAACAAGCAACCTTGGAGTCTGACAAGATAATAAGAGAGGCAAGAGAAAACATACAAGCCGAAAAACGTCAGGCTGTAGAGGATTTGAAAAAGCAGGTATCTCTGTTCTCAATAGAGATTGCTGAAAAGATTCTTAAACAAGAACTTTCAGACAAGCAACGTAGCGAACAGATTATTTCTCAAGAAATGCAAAACATCAATTTCAAATAAATCTTTTTCTGCACAATGAGAGAAATTAAACTACAAAGCAGATATGCTAACAGTCTTTATATCCTTGCCAAAGAAGATAACATCTTGGACAAGGTCCTTAGGGATATTCTCTCCATAAAAGACTTGTGCATAAAAAGTCATGAGTTTCAAGTTATTTTAAGAAATCCTGTTATAAAACCTAATCTAAAAAAGCAGATTATCAACTCTCTTTTCAAAGACACTTGCGAAGAACTGACAATCAAGTTCCTTTTGCTTATTATAGAAAAGAGAAGAGATATTTATTTACTTGGCATTTGCGAAGAGTTTCTGCATATCTACAACGAAGAGCATAACATAAAAAAGGCTCGCTTAGTTGTGGCAGAAGATATTTCTCCGTCTTTACAAGAAGAGATAAAAAACAGACTTCAAGACTCCTTGCAAGCCAATATAGATTTGGAGACAGAAGTAGATGATAGGATTTTAGGAGGATTCTCCTTAACCGTAGATGACAAACAATATGATGCATCTTTTAGAAAAAAACTTCTCGATTTAAGGAATGAACTTCTACAAACACAAAAGTAAAACAGAACATAAAATATAAAGCAATGGCAGATATAAAACCATCAGAAGTTACAGCAATACTAAGACAACAACTATCCAATGCCAATATAGAAACAGAACTGGAGGAAATTGGTATTGTCTTAAGCGTGGGCGACGGCATAGCAAGAGCATACGGTCTAATGAACGCTCAAGCGGGTGAGTTGGTAGAATTTGCAAATGGGACAGAAGGTATTATTCAGAACTTGGAAGAAGATAATGTTGGTATTGTGCTTTTAGGTGAGGCTGGAGACATCAACGAAGGCGACACCGTAAAACGAACCAAAAGAATTGCTTCCATTGCTGTTGGTGAAGGACTTGTAGGCAGAGTTATCAACACTATAGGACAACCAATAGACGGAAAAGGAGCAATAGAGGGAGAAGTTTTTGATATGCCTATAGAAAGAAAAGCTCCTGGAGTTATCTTTCGTCAGCCTGTTGATGAACCTTTGCAGACAGGCATTAAAGCCATTGACTCTATGATTCCTATTGGACGAGGACAAAGAGAACTTATAATAGGCGATAGACAGACAGGTAAAACAGCCATAGCAATAGACACTATCCTAAATCAGAAAGAGTTCTTTGAGGCTGGCAATCCTGTTTATTGCATTTATGTTGCTTGTGGTCAGAAGGCTTCTACCGTCGCTCAAACTGTTAAAACATTAGAAGAACACGGAGCAATGAAATATACTGTTGTTCTTGCAGCAACAGCAGCAGATGCAGCAGCTATGCAGTTTTATGCACCTTTTGCAGGAGCAGCCATAGGAGAATATTTCAGAGATACAGGTCGTTCTGCTTTAATTGTTTATGATGACTTGTCTAAACAAGCAGTGGCTTACAGAGAAGTTTCTCTATTGCTTAGAAGACCACCTGGAAGAGAGGCTTATCCTGGTGATGTGTTCTATCTTCACTCAAGACTATTAGAAAGAGCGTGCAAGATAATCAATAATGATGATGTAGCAAAAAAGATGAACGACTTGCCTTTGGTATTGAAAGAGAAAGTAAAAGGCGGTGGTTCTCTTACAGCTCTTCCTATTATAGAAACACAAGCAGGAGATATATCAGCATATATTCCTACTAATGTTATATCCATTACTGACGGACAAATATTCCTTGAATCCAATTTGTTTAATGCAGGTATCAAGCCAGCTATTAATGTAGGTGTTTCTGTTTCCAGAGTTGGAGGAAAGGCTCAGATAAAGTCAATGAAGAAGATAGCAGGAACACTTAAACTTGACCAAGCACAATACACTGAATTGGAGGCTTTCTCTAAGTTTGGTTCTGACCTTGACGCTGCAACAAAAATGGTTCTTGAGAAAGGAAAACGAAACGTGGAGATACTTAAACAGGCTCAATATTCACCTCTTAGAGTGGAAGAACAGGTTTCTATTATCGCCTGCGGAACTAATGACTGGCTGAAAGATGTTCCTGTAAATAAAGTATCTGAGGTTGAGAAAGACTTTTTGGAACTGCTTAACTTAAATCATCAGAACACTTTGCAGGAAATCAAAAAAGGAAATATAAACGAAGACATCTTAAAGACTCTGCATGATGTTCTTGACGATGTCGCACACAAATACATAAAAGAATAAGAAGATCTAACACTCTTCTTTCTAATACAAAAATCCCGACTACAGTTCATAGAACTAAGTCGGGATTTTCTGTCTAAAAAGAACAAATTTCTATTTCTTTATAAGTTTTTCTACTTTATTTGTTTTCAACCCTTGCAGTTTGATATAATACATACCAACATTCAAATTGGAAACATTAATTCTTGTTTCTTTTTGTTCTTTTGCAATATCTTGTTTTGCAACAAGTCTTCCTTGCAAATCAAAAACAGACAACACTGCTCTTTCATCCAAATTAGAGAATACTACATTAACTTGTTCATTTGCAGGATTAGGATAAAGCATAAACTCAAGCTCATTTTCTTTTACCTCAGCAAGTCCTGTTACGTTAGAAGTGTAAAACTCTCTTTCTTCACTATAGGCAACTTGTCCATTTTGTGTTTCAACAAAAGCACGTGCTATGTATGTTGTATTCGGAGTCAAAGATGTTGCATTAGCATAGAAGACTTCAGTCACATCAACACTTCCTATCCATGCGTATAACTCTTCTACAGTTGCTGCCTCCAAACTTACCCAAGTTGTTTCATTTGCTTTTCTATACTGAATACCTCTTCCTGTTATAGGATTTCTTTCTGTATAAATATCTCCTATATATGCAGTAAAATTAGCAGAAGTCTCAGTTATTCCACTTACTGCTGCCATATATACGTTAGGAAGAAATTTTGTAGAGAAAGGTACTGCCATCCAATCAGAATAACTTGTAAGAGTTTCATCACAAGGTTTTCTTATGTATGCAACATAGTCTGTTACAGGCTCAAGATTCTCAAAATAATAGTTAGATTGTTCGCCTAAGGAAATAACCTCGCCATCTTCTCCAAGTTTAACCTGACAATTCCAAGAACCATCCCAATTCATATTGAATTTGTTTTCATCAACAGAATAAATACTTACATAATTCACATTAGCACAATCTCCTCCTACCTCTTCAGCACTTGCCTCACTGACTGTCAAGTTTGTTATCACAACAGCAAGGTCATGTTCCTCTACAATACAAGAAGAAGGTAAAAAGTTTTCCATAGCCCATTGCAACATAAGAGAAAGAGTATCTTCTTCATTTTCGTTATGGAAATAAGCAACAAAATGACCTGACTCATTGTATATGTCCTTTATTTCTGAAGACCAATAGTGATTTACGTCAGCATCGCCAGAAGCAAAACTGATACTCAACTTATCCAATGCTTCTCCCAAGAATGTACGTCCTCCGACTGTTGCATCAAACTCCACCTTCAAATAAGGCACTCCACCTGTCTTTATTACTTTCTTTGCAAAGGAATTTGAATATTCTATATTGGTGTTGTATTGTGCATCTACGCCGTTGTCTGATACAAATAAAGCACTCTGATTATATCCACTTGGCGTTCCTTTGTAAAAATTGTTGTAGCCGTATGTTAAAGACCAATTATCGTTTTCATCAAATGTAGCAGTATATGGAAGAGTTACAGGGGCAAAATGATTCCCGTCAGCAGTACAGAACTGATGAGGAGCATCCACTGAAGACCAAAGAGTATCGCCTGTCTGAGTTACTACCCATGAAACAACATTATACCATGTAAAAGGTTGCAGATTTGAAACATTTGACCATATTTCAACATGTCTTTCAGGGTCATCACCCCATACATCCCAAAGATAAGAAGAATCTACTCCGGTAATAATCCATTCATTATCAAGTACTCTTCTGCATCCCTGCCCATAAGATGTAGGAGGATAGAATGCTTTCCAATCCACAGCCGCTGTAAGACGTGCATTGGTTTCTCCTATAATATCTGGTCCATGAGTATGAGAATAAGGGTCTATATCAAATATAAAGTCCTGACTTAACCATTCAGAAACAAAATCTCCTTGTTTTGCACGTATATAAAAAGTGTAATGACCACCGTTTTCCAAGCCTGTAAACTGATAATACGGCACGTATGACTCAATTATTGAAGCATTTTCGCCATTCTTTACCTGCCATATTGTTTCGTCTCTTCCTGCCTGCCAAGAAACGTATGCAGAATCAATACCATTTATCTGTATAGTCATATTCGTTGGAGGCTCTATAGCGACTTCCTCTGTAGCAGTTGCCCTAACAGAAAGATTTTGAACAACGGCCGCAGGTTGTGTAACACTGCTTTCAGAATAGCTCTGATGATTTACCCATACAAATACTAAATAAGCAGTAGCATTTGGTGCAGGATTAGGAACTTGCATTGTTACATGTCCGTTATATCTGCTAACAGCATATCTTCCATTAAAATAGCCTGCATTTTCGTAATCGCTTGCCCTAAATGGAGAACTTTCTCCCCAAGCATTTGAGGTAGAAGGCTGCATATACCAACTATTAGTTTGTTCATCTACTAAAAAAACTTTCAAATAGTCGTCATCGTCATAGTAAGCACTCCCCACAACTGCGTCAAATTCAATAGTTACTCTTGCTGAAGAACCCATTGCTAAGGCTTTCTTGGCAAGAACTCTTGATGAGGTATTATAATCATAATGAGGAGTCGTACCTTGATCAGATATATACAAAGCAGAATTATATCCCGTTGCATTACCTATGTGCCAAATGTTTGTACATTCTCCATTGTCAAGAACCCAATCGCCTTGAGAAGAGAAATCTGTCTGATAAGGTAAGCTGCTTACTTGCCCCTTTACCACTCCACTCCATACTAAAAGCACAATAGCAAGGAATGAAAATAAAAATTGTCGTGTTTTTTTCATCTCTTTAATTTTTTATTAATTAATAATTCAACTAACTTTACGCATTATATGTTTTGCCGCAAATGATGTTCTAATTCTTAGGAAATAAAACTCGCTATTGAAACACAATATCTTATATTGTATAGGGGGGGGGTAATATTATATTGATTTACAGTACGATACACCATTAGCTTTCAATAATTTTACTGCACAAAGGTATAACAATATTTCCAACTGACAAATTTTTTAGAAAAGATTTGCACAATTCAAAAATTTATATTATCTTTGCAAGTAGATAATCGGTAATTTCGGGTAAGGTTTTTGCTTTTGACTCATATATTTACCTGAAATTATCATACGAGCAAGAACACCCAATATATATTCTTTTTATCTTAAAATTTACTAATATATAATTACCTGATTATCTGCTAAATATAGGGCAAAAACTCTTCGTTTTCGTTTCTAAAAACCAAGTCTTTCTATCAGAAAACAAAGTTTTCACAACTAAAAACGAAGACTTTTTTAAACAAAACCTTATATCCCTCCCGCAAAAACAAGATTTGCAGGAGCGGATGTTTTTTTGTCTAAACCCAATAGCTGATAAGACATTCAGGTTACTGAACATCCCTCTCTACTATTGTAGAATGCTACCTAATATCATAAACAGATATATTAATGGTTAGGCATTTTTGACTATTATTTCTAACTAAATTACATAAAAATTAACTCTATCTGGTATTTTTACCTTATATGGTAGAAATAGAAAACAACAAATAAAGTGATGAGAAGTAAAAACTTTTCATCATTTTTTTGTTTTTAGATTTTTATTTATATCTTTGTGCCGTGAAATTATAACAATCATTTTATATTATGACGAAACAAGATGTGGCATATTTTATTTCTTTCTGTATAGAACAGTTTAAGACAAAAAAAGGTCTTTCAGGAGAGGTTGCTATGTTGGAATTGGATAAATATGGTGTCTTGCGATATCTGTCTGACCATGCAGAAATACTGCACACACAAAGTCGTCAGTGGTTAATGGAAGATATTGAAAAATTTATTGAAATAAGGAAAGGAAATAAGTAATGAAACTATATCACGGTAGTTTGGAAATAGTGCGAACACCTGAGATACGGATTCCAAGCAGAACGCTTGATTATGGTAAAGGTTTCTATACCACGACATCATTTGAGCAAGCAGATGCTTGGACGCGTAGAAGGATGAAAGAAGAGCGAAGTCAAAAAGGGTGGATCAATATTTATGAGTATAATCTTCAAGAAGCGAAAGCACTTAACAGTATATTCTTTTCTGAACCTACTGAAGAATGGCTGGACTTTGTAATGCATAACCGCATAGAAAAAGATTTTCACCACACTTATGATATTGTTTCTGGTCCTGTAGCTAACGACCGAGTCTATGCAGCTTTTGCACTCTACGAAGGAGGTATTTTAAACAAACAGGAACTGATAGCCGAATTAAAGACATATAAACTTGTGAATCAGTATCTATTTCACTCTGAGGCTGCATTGAAAACGTTGACTTTTGTTGAAGAGAAGGAGGTTTCAATATGAATTTAGAAATCACACAAGATAATCTTTATCTATTGCTTCCGTCGAAGATTAGCCGTGTTTCAGAAATGCTTTCTGATGATAGCGGAATTGATATTGTAGCGTCAATAAAACAGATTTATTCCTCGCCATTGTATCAGCGTCTTGAAAACGAAGAAACAAAAACATGGTATCTTGGTCCTGTTACATTATATCAAGAATATTTAGCAAATGTATAGATATATTTCTTATGTAAGGTTTGAAATATAGAAATCTTGTTGTAACATCAAAAAAAACACTTGCGATAAATACTTTTTATTGCAAGTTTTCATTTTATTGTCAGTTAAAAGAATATTTGTACTTTTGCACAAGAAATACAAAGAACAGTCTTTGTATAGAAGGAACGTAAATTCTTAGTATTTGTTCCAAAAGCCTGAGAAACTTTTGATAGTACTAAACAAATATTAAGTAGTATTTCCCAACGCTATGGCGTGGAATTGC
>OMWJ01000005.1 GCA_900314725.1 uncultured Bacteroidales bacterium | reverse complement strand
TCTTTTTATAATCTTTTGGAGGTTTAAGAGTTGCTGAATATAAGAATATCTTTTGATCTTCTTTAAATCTCATACATTGGATATATAAGTCTTTGTTATATTCTTTCAGATGTGTTTTGAAATAAATAAACTTATCGCATCTTAGTTTTAAAGTAAAAGTATGTTTGCCAATGCTGTGAATTAAATCAACATCTACTTCTCGTAGTATTTATTCTAAGTTAGGCATAAGAGTTTGAGATTAGATGAGGAAGTCGTTTTTATAAAAGAATATATTCTTGTCAAATAAGTCTTTTGAAAATGTTTTGTCTCACCCCTATTCATCGTTATTACGTATTGTTTGCCATCAATGGTTGTAGAGACGTCTTGAAATTGAATATAGTTTGAGTTGCGACATAATCACGGTTAGATTCACGTGACAGTTTGTTCATCCGTTTGCGTTCGTTTTGCGGTATGCCGTTGAAGTAGGGTGTTATAGAGGGAATACAATACCTGTTTTCCGAAATTGGTACGGAATAAAGGTGATACAACTGTTATATTCTCATTAGGATTTTAGATGTAAGAGGAAAAAGGTAGTGCACAGTGGTTTCTGCCAAGTTTATTAAACACAACATCATAGATTTGGTTTCCTATTGTACATTGAGAGGTTTTATCTTGTAGGATTTTTGCAGATTGACGAGTAGTTTCAATTTCAGTAAACGCCACATAACGTTCTAATTGTTGCTTTTGAATAATATATAGCTTTAAGTACGTTGAAATATGGGACAGAAGGGGGAAAAATCTGTTTTGTTAAATATGGTCTGCCATATAGCCAAGGTAGTGCAACAAGACTATCGTGGTAGGTTTTCCATCGGTAACTAATAAAAGTAAATATAGACAGGCTTTAGAGTTTTGTACTTGTTTAGGTCAAATCCTTTTGATGAATTTTGTAATGTTTTTTATATATCTGTCAAATTGTCAGTTATATAAGTAGTATTACTATACTATTGTACTATGGAACAATAGTTGATAACTAAAAAAAAATAAAATAATTGTGAAGTTATGGATCACAAATCTCCTATAAAGATTTGTCCGAACGGCTCCGGTACCGAGATAGTTAAACTAAAACTCGAGGAATATGGGAATTAAACCAGGACCAAAGAGAATAGCCAAATCAACAGGAAAACCAGATAGACGTCAGCGAGACAATAAGCAGACGCCAGGTAATACTCCGTTGCTGAAGCCTCATACTCATAAAAGAGGCGATTGAATAATAAATGCTATTTGAAAATGGGATTATAGAATTCTATAATCCCTCTTTATTTATGCTAAGATATAAAAGTATTAGAACTATATGTTATAATATTGTCTTTTGATATATCAAATTGTCATAGGCTTTATTTCGGCATAATATTTTCTGAAACGTTGAATATTAAATATTAAAATTATGGAAGAAAAGAGTATCAAACATTTAGAATTTATTCAAAACATTATTGAGAGAATGAATAAAAATTCCTTCCAAATAAAAGGTTGGACTATAACGATAGTGTCTGCATTGTTGATGTTGTATGCAAACAGCAATAATGCTGTTTATATAATTGTTGCGATAATGCCGACTATATTATTTTGGTCTTTAGATGCTTACTATTTACAACAAGAAAGAAAATTTAGAGGACTATACAATGATATAATAGACAACAAACGAGATATTGGATTATTTAAAATGTCGATACAGAATTATAAAAAAGGAAAATATTCATATTGGAAGATATTATTTTCTAAAACCGTTTGTTTTCTTTATATCTGTATTATTGTATGTTTGATAGTAATTAGTTCGATAATAAAATTTAGTTATTAATTAAAAATATTTTAAGTTATGGCACATAAAACGTTTATTTCTTACAAATATGATGAAGCCCAAGATTTAAGGAATAGTATTATAACTGCATTAGGAGATGACGCTACATATTATAAAGGGGAAATAAGTGAATCTCCAGATTTGACAGATACATCAACAGAAACAATAAAAAAACATTTAACTGATATGATGTATGATACTTCTGTTACAATAGTGATAATATCTCCTAATATGAAAAAAAGTAAGTGGATTGATTGGGAAATAGAATATTGTTTAAAACGAATAACAAGAAAAGATAGGACGTCTCAAAGAAATGGAGTAGTTGGAGTTATTCAAAAGGACAAAGATAAAGGAGATTATTCTTGGTTTGAGAATCATATTACTAATAGTGATGGGTGTAGAGTTCTTACATATAACGAAGAAAAAGTTTTTGATATTATTAAAAATAATAGATTTAATCAGAAACCGAAAGTATATGCCTGTTCTACATGTCATTGCGTGAATAAATTAAATGGTTCTTATATTGCATACGTTAGAGAAGAAGACTTTTTGAATGACCCAACCTTTTACATAAACAACGCTTTTGAGAAGAGTGAAAACGATGATTATGAAATAGAATCAACCCGTGCAAGAGGTAATTATTAGTTTTGTTGGTTATTGTAGTGTTTTTAATCAGTGTTATTTCTTTGATTTGTAGTTATTTTGCAGTTGAAAATTATAGAAAGGAAAAAATATTATGGAAACAGCACAACAACAAATCGGCAAACTTTATAATTGTAGTGAAACGGCAAATATTTTAGGCATTTCAACGCAGACACTTTTACGTACGCAAAAAAGATGAAATCAAACTCAAAGGTATTACAGGCAAATATTTTTCTATTGAACAAGTCAGGCAACTCCGCAATTATTTAATTCACAACAGATAAACGCTTGCAATACTTATTCCTAATAATAACCTACTGAAAAAACAATCTTTAAAGAACAAAATCATATTTACCTTATAGGGTAGTCTAAATACGGATTACCCTATATTTTTACGTGTTTTTATCACCAATAAAGCGACTTTTAAAAAAATTAAAACGGCGTTTTACGTTTAACAAACTTCTTTCTTGATGCTATGAAAACAAAATAGCGTTTTAATTTTTTAAGGTGTGAAAATATTGTTGTGAAGTCAAAATACTCCTTTTTGAAATGCTGTCTTCTAAAATCGTTATCAATTTTCTACAAAACTTTACAAATAAAAAACTGAAAATTATCAATCAAAACAAGACAATTTTCAGCGGTTTAATACAGTGATATTAAAGTATTACTTACTTAAAAACTGATTTTTTATACAAAATTTCATAAAATTCTAATTCCTTTTTATAGTCTTTCTTCATATTTTCATCAAAGAAAATAACTTGAACACGTTTTTTTCTCCGTCTAATAACTCAAAATTCTCCACTTGTGAGAAATTAAAACGTGCTTTACCTTGATTTTTCCCTGCTTTTAAAACTCTAGAACCGTATATTTGTTCCAATAAACCATTAGGCATGCACATTATAGATATAACTAATATATCCAAAGTTTCTTTTTCATAAAGTATTGTAACAAAATATGAAAGACAAACTTTTTCTTGCAGTTTGCCACGATTGTATGTATATGGTAAATGCGGAATATAGTCTTCTGTTCTTCCTCGCGTTTTTTTAATAACTCCCTTATATGAATTTTGATTTTCACCAACAAATATACTATTAGTATAATCCCCGATGTTGTCCGTTTGAACAGTCTTTAAATCTATATGAATAAAAGCATCTTCAACTTCGAAAAATAAATCTGAACCAACAGGAGCAGAGTTTGGCTGACCTATACCTTTGCCATTTAATAGAGCATAAACAATCCTTTCTGCACCCGTAGAAAAATCAGAAATGCCAGAAGAATAATAATTTATCCAATCATTTTTGATTTTCTCTTTAGTTTTAAAGCCTATCATCATTTCATCTTCTGCAAACTTTAAGAAATGAAAATATTTCATCAAATACTTGTATTCTAATTCTTCAACTTGTCTTGGCGTAATATTCATAATTAAAAATGTTTTATATTGTGCTTTCCAATTCTTTTTTAATTCCTTTTGCGACTAATTCCGCAAGTTGTACGGGAACAGCATTGCCTACTTGTGTATACATACGACTGAGACTTCCTGTAAAAATAAAATCCATAGGAAAAGTTTGTAACATCGCACATTCTCTAACGCTTAACCTACGCATTTTATTTATGTGAATTTCTGGCGAAGTTGCCGTAATTGTGTCAGACGGACGTTCCCAATTAGTTATACATAAAGATTGTTCAAATTTGATTTCTTTTTTTACAAGAGTAGTAACTTGCTTATCATATGTATTATCAAAACCTAGTATTTTTTTTAGTTCTCGCCAATCTTCAGGTTTTGGAATACTACCACTATTATTGTCTTTTCTAAACCAATGCTCTGCCGTATAAGCGTAGCCAAAATGTTTATCTACCTTGGAGGTCGTCCACCCGCTTTTATCTCTCCAAAATCTTAAATAATCGCAAATATCGTGTTGATTAACATCATATTTTCTGCCCCAAAACTTGTCGGCAACATTAGTAGATGCTATATGATTATATAATATTGTACCGTCTTGTAAAGTTATAGGGTTATTACTTAAGCGTATGTCAGATAAAAAACCTATTGTTTTTTCGGTTGTTGGTGCGGGTTTCAATCCTTTTACTTTTGTATCTACATAATGCGTGATTTTTGGAAAAGGATTTTTTTGCCTATGCGATTTCCTATAATCAAAACCCTTTCCCTTATTTGTGGAACTCCGTACTCCGCTGCATTTAGTATTTTGTAATCAACCTTATAACCTAAATCCTCAAAGTCTTTTACTATCATCTGTATTACACCGCCATTTTCCATAGACAACAATCCTTTTACATTTTCCGCAACAAAAAATTTAGGTTGTTTATCCTTTATTATACGTAACATCTCTTTATATAGGAAATTGCGTTTATCTTCCATAGATCTTTTTATGTTTGCAATAGAAAAACCTTGACAAGGGAAACCTCCTATAATAATGTCCGCACCGTTGGTAATATCGTCGCTTGAAATCTTAGTAATATCCCCTAAAACTATATGGTCTCCTATGTTTTTTCTGTAAGTTTCAACAGCTTCCTTAAAAAAAATCATTAGCCCATATAATATCAAACCCTGCTTTCTTAAAGCCTAAATCCATTCCACCTGCTCCGCTGAATAACGATACTACTTTCATTCTTTTTTGATACTATTTTTCACTTTGCAAAGTTACAAAAAGTTTTTAAATTTTTACAAAAAGATTCAATAATTATACTAAACTCTTTGCGTATCAATATTATATATACTTTTGCAAACATAAAAAGAATTATTAACTAATAAAAAAAACAATAATTATGTATTACATTAAATCAAAAAGAACGTTGAAGATTAACGGCACGCCAGAAGATCGTTATATCGCAAAAGTCTATCGTGGTACGGATATTACGCAAGAAGAACTGTGCCAAGAAATTGCCTATGCTTCTTCATTGACCGAGGGTGATGTAAATAATTATTTGAAACTGTTTTTGTTTTTATATTTATTATTTTATTTAACTAAAAATCATATTCTTTCGCAAAGATATAGTATTTTTTTCAAATATAAATCTCATGTTTGATTTTTCTATGCCTCTTTATGATATAAGTATCATCCTCTTTTAAGGAGTGAGAACATACAAATCTCTGCAAGGTTCCTCCTATTGTTTCCTCTTCGTTTAGAAAATATACAAGACGACTGTCTGCAACAAATATCACCTTGTCGCCATAGTACAAATTCGTATCATCGTCGTAATGAGTTCCCATTTCTATAAACGCCTGTAATTGATTTAGTGAAAGTATCAAATCGGAGGACTCTACACTGAATTCTATTTTTGCACGCTTTACCATAATACATTTACTTATACAACTAAGATTATAATTTGATTTCTTTTAATGTGTAAACTCTTATCTTAGTACGTTTATGGCTACAAATTTATAATATCCTACTGTCATTTGATGTCATAGTTATAAAAAACTTCAAATAACAAGTAAAAAACTAACCTTAATAAAAAAGATGAATAAATTTGTTTTTAAAACGAAATCTATTCATCTTTTCTTTGCATTCGATTCTCTTACAGTTTATTATTTCATTTCTTCTATTTTCTTTTCAACTAATTCTTTAAACTCTTTTCGCATTTCTGGAGTTTCGTTGTACTTTTCTAACATTTGGTTAGCATACTCTATAAACTCTTTTGTATAAGTTTCTAACTCTTCTCTGCTCATAGGTTTGCCTCCAAGATTGGACCTATCCCCTGCCCTTTTCTGTACTTGTTCAAACTCTATAGCTCGCTTTGCCAACTTGGTAGCATCTCGTTCCATTTGAGAACTGCAAGCTACAAAAACAAACATAATAACTGACGCAATAAGCATCGTAAGACTAAATCTTTTCATTCTATTGTTGCTGGTTATGCCCCATCAGCACATCGGTTTTTATGATTTAATAATTTTACGGTTGCGAATTTATAAAGAATATTTGAAATAACAATCATTGGTGTAAAAAAATAACGTCTGTAGCTTTCTATGAAAGCCTACAGACGTTAGCGAAAACAGACAAAATCTATTATTATTCTTTAATGAATTTTTCTCTTATCATTCCCTCATTTGAAAGAATATTCAGAATATATATTCCTTTTCTTAGATTAGAAATGTCTATCTGATTTTCTGAATACGAAAATTTAGTCTCCTCTTGTCCTAAAGTATTGTAGATGGATACACTCCTAATATTTTGTCCTTCAATATTAAGGATATCTTTTGCAGGATTAGGATAAAAAGAAAAGCTATTCTGTACAAGTTCATTGAGACCCGAATCATTAGTTTGTCCAGCACGGATAGGAGCATTTGGTGTTGAATTATAAGCATAACCATAAAGATACACATAACTTGCATTTGTACCAAGTTTCACTTTAGCCCAACCATAGTGAGTTGTTCCTGTAGATTGTCTAACAAACTTCAAACCAACGTAAGCTACAGTACCTGAAGCCCAGACTACATACTCACCTGGAAGATACAGTACATTAAAATAAGGACTTCCTCCCTGACAACCATAAAAGGTAGAAGATGCTCCAATCTCTGCGTTTTCTGAAAGCATATCTACATTTGCATTATAATCTGCAGCAGTAGAAACGACAGCAGCCCCATTTTCAAAGCTTGCAAAATAGACTGCCTCTCCATAAGCGCTGTAGTTCTGAATCACAAACTCAGCCGAAGACTGCCCATCAATATTCAACTCATACTCAGAATCAATCATTTCTGGATTGCTCTCTAAATTTGTATACACGATCTGAGCATCAAGCGTCGTAATTGCAAAAAACAACGCTACAACAAATAACATTTTTTTCATCATCGTAATTCTTTTTATTTATAAATTTAGTTTTAAATTTTACAGTGCAAAAATATAATAATTTTATTTATAAGACAACAAAAAATTCATTACGTTGCAATATTGTTATAAAAAAACAAAAAAAATGTAATTTTGCAATCCTAAAATAAACGTTGCAATCTATGGAAGAAAAAATGTATTCATATAAGTATCCACATCCTGCAGTAACAGCAGATAATGTCATATTTGGTTTTGATAACAATGACTTAAATATCCTGCTTATAAAACGAAAGCTTGAACCATATAAAGACTGTTGGGCTTTTCCGGGAGGATTTATGAATATTGACGAAACGATAGAAGAATGTGCTGCAAGAGAACTAAAAGAAGAAACAAACTTCAAAGCAGAGAGAATGGAACAACTTATGGTTTTTTCTTCAGTTGATAGAGACCCAAGAGAAAGAGTTATCACCGTTGCTTTTTTAGCATTGGTGAGGATGCAAAAAGTAAAAGGAGGAGATGATGCAAGTGAAGCTAAATGGTTTAAATTGAAAGATATTCCGCAACTTGCTTTTGACCACGAATATATTCTAAGGGTTGCTCTTAACAGACTAAAAGAAAAAATTCAATTGGAACCAATCTGCTTTGAGTTATTAGGAAAAGAATTCACCACAACTCAACTGCAACGTCTGCACGAAGCAATACTTGGAGAAAAATTTGACAAAAAAGACTTCTCTAAGAAGTGGGAAGAATTATCTTACAAAAGACTATTTCGATAAAACAAGACGGAAACCGAGATTTTTGTTTTTACGAGTTACTTTTCCTGAAGAAGAACTTGAAACTCTACAAAATGATTCAGCCATATCCCACGCACCACCACGACCTACAAGTTTAGTAGATGTTTTTGTAGCATAAGTTATTTGTGAATGATCTGTATAAAGAAGAATATTCCAGCCATAACACATCTCCCATACATTACCTGTCATATCGTATATTCCCAATTCATTCGGCTGTTTGGATTTAACAGGATGTGTCCTCTCCGCACTGTTTTCTTTGCACCATGCTACAGCGTTTATATCATTGCTGCCTGAATACTCATAGTTGTTAGTTTTGTTGCCACCACGAAAAGCATATTCCCATTCTATACTTATTGGCAAACGAAAATTCTGACCTGTCAGTTGATTCAACTTTTCAAGAAAGGTCTTCACATCATCAATATTGACGTTTTCAACAGGAAGATTATCGCCTTTGAACTCTGAAGGATTACTGCCCATAACTGCTTTCCACAAACCTTGAGTAACTTCTGTTTCGCCTATGTAGTAATCAGAGATATCAATACTGTGGTTGGAAGGTTCAATACTATCATAACCAAGCATATAGTTACCACCTTGAACATAAACCATAACAAAACTTACGCCATTGACAGTAAATGCTTTGTTTTCCTGTGCTGAATGGCTTGCGTTCTTCTCTTTCTCTGAATCGGAATTAGTGCCATAAGCAACAGAAGCAACGCATATTAATAAGGATAGCAATACATTTGATAACAAATTTTTCATAACTAAGTGATTTAATTTATTGATAATTACATTTGCAGACAAACTTATAAAAATTTATTAAGGTAATAAAAAAGAAAAGAAGAAATGAAACACAAGTTCATTCCCTCTTTATCTAATTTGTGGTCCCTCTTGGGCTCGAACCAAGGACCCTCTGATTATGAGTCAGATGCTCTAACCAACTGAGCTAAGGGACCGTTTTCGCTATTGGTATCTCCTAATCAACACCCCTTGAAAACGAATGCAAAAGTATAACAAAAAAATATATTGACAAAACTTTTTTAGATAAAAATGGATAAAAAATCTCATTCTTTAAGTTAATCTACTGATTAATAAGAAAGAGGAATTATATAAAAAAAAGGAATTAATCTTCACAGATTAATTCCTTTTTTTACAAAAAGTAAAACTTTTTCTTATTTTTTTACTTTTACTTTAACAACACTGTCTGCTAAAGCTTTTCCTGCTTTAAACTTAACAACAGTCTTAGCAGCAACTTTTATAGATTTTCCATCTCTTGGGTTTCTTGCTGTACGAGCATCTTTGTGTTGTAGAGCAAATGTTCCAAAACCTAAAAGAGCTACTCTTTCACCTTTTTTAAGATAATCAGATGCAACTGATAAAAATGCATCATAAGCTTTAAGTGAATCAACTTTTGTCATTCCAGTTTTAGCAGCCATTTTGTCTGCAAATTCTTTTTTTGTCATAGCTTTAAAATATTAAATTATTATGTTTAAATTGTTTTAACATTGCAAATATATAACATTTTTTCATTCCTCAACAAAAAAAATATCAAAAAAAAATTATTTTTTTTATTTTGAATGTAGATAAGATTCTATTCTTAAGCCCTTTATAAGTTCTTCTGCCAACATTCTCTTTTTCCCTGACAATTGTAAATCAATTACTTGTATAATTCCATCGAAAGCTTGTACAAGAATAGTTTTTTTATTTTCAATCCAAAAGTTTCCTATCTCTGTTTTTTGCTCTTGACTATATAATTTCACCTTAAACAATTTGAATTCATATAATTTTTCGTTGTTTTCATCTGTAAAAATAGCTTTTGCACAAGGTATAGGACATAATCCCCTAACAAAATTAACTATATCCTCTCCCCTATTTTTCCAATCAATGAAAGTATCCTCTTTGAAAATTTTTGGAGCAGGCTTGTATTCAACATCATTAACCTGCTTTTTCGTAGTGTAGTCTCCTTTTGCTAACAAATGCAATGTATCTTCTATAAGATTTTTTCCTTTTTCTGCCATAGTATAATACAGATTTTCAAAATCCATATCATCTGTTATATCTATTGTTTGCTGCAAAAGAATCTCTCCACAATCTATATTTTCATTTAGAAGAAATGTTGTTATTCCCGTCTGTTTTTCTCCGTTGATTATTGCCCAATTAATAGGAGCTGCACCACGGTATTGAGGTAATAGAGAGGTATGCAGATTAAAAGTTCCTAAAGGAGGCATTGCATAAACGCTCTTTGGCATCATACGAAAAGCGACAACAATCTGAACATCCGCTTTTAGTTCTCTAAGTTCTGCAAGAAAAGTTTCATCTTTCATACTTTGAGGTTGAAGAATTGTTGTTATTCCTAAATCTATTGCCTTTTGTTTAACTTCACAATAAGCTATCTTCTTTCCTCTTCCCATAGGTTTATCTACATTGGTAACAACACCAACGATATTATAACCCTTATTGTAAAGATGTTCAAGTTCTATTGCCGCTATTTCAGGCGTTCCAAAAAAAACTATTCGTAAATCTTTCGCTGTCATTGATTATATATCTGACATTTTTAGGGCGGTGATAGCGGCTTCTACTCCTTTGTTACCGTATTTTCCGCCTGAACGTTCCTTAGCCTGTTCTAAAGTATTGGTTGTCAAAACGCCAAATATCACAGGGAGTTCCTCTTTCAAACTTACCTGCATAATACCGTTGGCAACAGCATCTGCAATAAACTCAAAGTGGCGTGTTTCTCCTTGGATTATACATCCAAGACAAATAATAGCGTCAAACTTTTTTTTATTTGAGAGTTCAGATGCTCCGAAAGGCAGTTCAAAAGCACCTGGCACGTGTTGGATATGTATGTCTTTTTCGTCTGTTCCGTGTTCTATAAGAGTTTGAACAGCACCTTCAAGCAAAGCATTCGTTATTTCATCATTCCAATCGGAAACAACTATTCCGAAACTACATCTTTCTCCCGAGGGAACTTCGTCTTTATTATATGACGAAAGGTTTTTTAATTCTGATGACATATATATTTGTATTTTTGTTAGAAGTGCAAAATTACAAATTATTATTTTTATAGATACTTATAAAGCATAAAAAGTTATCAACATATAATGGTACAAAAAAGAGTTAGTCTTTGTAAAAAAAGACTAACTCTTTTACATCAAAAGACTAAGAGTTAAGAAAAAAAGACTTGATCTTTTTTCACGAAAATCAAGTCTTTTTTCAGCAAGTTTAAATTCTTAGTTTTAAACCACTTAGCAAGGTGTCTATTTTCAAATGTCGTACCGCATACATCTCTCCTCCCATGGAAAAACCACAACTATCACAAACATTATGAGTAAATCCCATGCATTTTTCTGCTGTTGAACCATCGGAGAATACAAAATTAGTCATCCAACAGTGTTTATGAGTGCAAAGTGTTTTCCCGTCTTTCATCTTCATGGCTTTCAGTCCCGAGTAACTGTTCATTATTGGATAACCTCTGTGTTTATATTGCAACAGTTTATCTATGATACTATTGCGTATATCTTCCGCAAGAAACAATTCTTTAGTCTCTTCAAAAGGTGTATGGAAGTTGATAGATATCTGATCTATGTCAGGATTGTTTTTAACATAGTCCAATGTTTCCTCTAAACAAGGATAATTAATATTGTTTATAACCATATTAACACAAATAGGAGCAGTTTTTCTGCTTTGTTTTTTTCTCCATTCGCCATATTGGTGTATATTCGCTTGCAGTCTTTGAAATGTGCCTTCGCCTCTAATCTTATCATGCCATTCATTTACTCCGTCCATAGAAACCCATACTTGATCAGCATGGGTATCAATAAAAGGTAGTTGTGCATTAGTTGTTATCGTAACAGAGTAAAAACCTATTTCATGAGCTAAATCTACTACATCATTAATAGTATAAGTATGTTCTAAATCTGTTTCATCCTTCCATAAATAAAGCTCTCCTCCTTCAAAATCCACAAAACGCGAACCTTTTTTATGACAATATTCCAACTCCTCTCTTATTTTCTCCAACGTTTTTATTCGTGGCTTTGCAATAGCATAGACAGAACAATGTTTACATCTGAGATTGCATTTGTCAAGTATAAAGATAACTGACTGCAAGGGTGCTTTTCTTCCAAAGAAAGAAAGCAACTGCCAAAAGAAAAGGTAAATAAACTGACCGATTTTTTTCATAACTTGCAAATTAGGCAACCAAAGAAAGAACAATCTTTACAATAGCAAGAATAAAACAAAAACCTGTGTTGATATTTCGCATAGCATACCAACGCAAAAGATAATAACGGTTTTCCTTTTCAACTTTATCCCAATTATCCATTGGACCTAACCATGCATGAGGCTTATCTGTCTGTACTTCTACATTTTTTGAGTGCATAATCATAGCCCACATAAGCCAAAAACTTTGAGGTAACATCAGGCAGACAAAGCTATATGTCCAATGTATATAACCATTGAAGACACATATCAAAACTAAGATAAAAGGAATAAAAAGAAACATTGCAAAAGCGGTTAAACCAGCAAAATTTGTCTTGAGTATGACTGCAAGAGTTTTCTTATGAGAAACATCATCAACATGTCTTTCCAAAAAAGAGTGAGTATAAAGAATGTTTGTAACAAATAAACCTATTGCACAACCTAAAGCTATAATATGCCAAGCAAAACCTGTTTGAGGAGAATATAATCCTCCGCAAGCAGATTCATACACGCCACAGAAAAGACAAGGACCAAAACAAATACCTATAACCAATTCGCCTAATCCATGAAAACCAAGTTTTAAAGGAGGTGCAGAATAGAAATAGCAAAGAAAAGCTGCTACACCCGCAATAACAACCAAAGAGTAATCAAAATCTCTCTGCCACCAAATAATAAATCCACATAATAATGCAATAGCAAAGAAAACGCATATGGCAAAAAGAAGTTGTTTTGGTGTTGTTGAGCCGTCTTTTAAATAAGGGTATTTGTCTGTAAAAGCTTTTTCTCCTTCACTTCTTAGTTCTTCTCTATATGAAAGAAGTTCATCTTTGTAATCAAAATAGTCATCTAAGAGATTGCCTCCCAAATGTACCATGCAAACACCGAGAACAGCCAATAGACCAAGAAAGACATTGAAATCAGATACACCAATTGCTAACACTACTGCAAGAATACTCGGCATAAGGTTCTGAGGTACAGAAAAAGACCTCGCATTATACAACCAACGTTTAATAAGTTTCATAGCTTTATTTTTTATTATTCTCTGTAATATATTCTTTTTATTCTTTGAGAAACAGAGGTAAATATTTCGTATGGAATTGTTTCCAAAACATCTGCTATAGTTTGTACAGGATTATTTTCTCCGAATATCTCAACTCTATCTCCTACGCCGGCTTCTACATCAGATACGTCTATCATACACATATCCATGCAAATATTACCCAATATCCTGCATAGTTTCCCTTTAACATAGACACTAAAACGTTCGTTTCCTAAATGTCTATTCAAGCCATCTGCATAACCAACGGGGATAACGGCAATACGCATGTGCCTTTTACTTACAAATTTATTAGAATAGGACACATTCTCTCCCTTTGCTATCTCTCGTATTTGGGTGATTGTTGAATATAAGTGCATAACAGGACGCAGATATTTTTGAACAGAGCTGTCATATCCAACTCCATACATTCCTATTCCAAGTCTCACCATATCAAAATGAATATCTCTGAAACGCGGAATAGCAGCAGAGTTGCAAAGATGACGAATTATTTTGTAATCAAATGCCTTTATTATCCTATCAGAAAGACTACCAAATACATCCATTTGTGCAGAAGTGTGCATATCAAGATTTTCATCATCGGCTCCATAAAGATGAGAGAAAACACTTTTAACTCTTATTTCAGGATGCTCTTTCAATGTTTTTATCAGCAGAGATAAATCTTTTTCTTCAAAGCCTAAGCGATGCATACCTGTATCAAGTTTGATATGAACATCAATATGAGTATTGAAAAAGCGTTCCAATACCTCAAAAGAATGAACAACAGGCTCAAGGTTATATTCTATGATTTTTTCTTTTGCATATTCTTCCGGAGTCATTACCATTATTGGCAAAGTAACTCCGTATTGTCGTAACTCCACTCCTTCATCTGCAAATGCAACCGCAAGATAATTAACCAAATTATTGTTTTCTAAAAACAAAGCTACTTCTTTTGATCCTGCACCGTAAGCATCTGCTTTCACCATTGCACAAATCATAGCATTGTTTTTTATACAAGAACGGAAAAAGTTTATATTATCTTCCAAAGCACTAAGATTTATCTCCATAACACTTTGATGACCGAGCAAAGAAAGATGTTTTACGATTTGTTCAAAGTGAAAACTTGAAGCACCTTTTATAAGTATTGTTTTGTTTAGATAGTCTTTTCGTTTTGATTGTTGAATAAAATCATTAGTATCTTTATAGTATTTTACATTTTCTATTGTTATCAAATCCTTATAGAAGAGAAAATCCTTACCTATGGCGATTAGGTTGTTTATGTTCTTATTTTGCAAGAGAGAATTGATGTTAGAGTAAAGAGTCTGTTTGTCTGAAGATGTCTGTTGTATATCAGAAAGAATAAGGAGTTTATCTTTTTTGTTAAGAGTATTGAGTAAATCCAAAGCTATTTCCAATGAAGTATAGTCATTTGAATAAGCATCATTCAAAAGCGTGGAGTTATTTACACCTTGCAAAATCTCCATACGGCTTTTTATGGAATGAAGTTGACTGATTCTCTTTATAAGTTTCGTTTTGCTTATCCCTATAGTTCTACAGAAAATATAAGCATTGATGATATTCTCTATACTTGCTCTATCCTTGAGTTTCGGAGAGATTTCTCTTAATATTTCCTCTGTTTTGTAAGTATCTTCCTTCTCTTCTCCCCATGAAATCAATTTAATGTTGTTTTGTTCTGCAAAAGACTTTATTCTATTGGTCAATAAGGTGTTTGCATTGTGAAATATCAGTTGTTTGCAATGTTTAAAAAGCAATAGTTTTTCATCTATTTTTTCTTCCAAGGATGAGAAGTTTATTTGGTGAGCATCACCTATATTTGTAAAAATCCCCATAGTTGGTTTTATGATTTGTTCCAAAGCAAACATCTCTCCTTTCTTTGAAATTCCTGCTTCAAATATTCCTAATTCATTTTCTCCACTCAGAGAACATACAGAATAAGGAACTCCTATTTGAGAGTTATAACTTTTAGCATTGGCACAAACATTTTTATCTCCAGCAATAAGAGAAAGAATCCAATCTTTTGTTATTGTTTTGCCGTTTGAACCTGTTATGGCGAGAATAGGAATATCATATTTTTCCCTATTCATAACAGCTAAGGTCTGCAAAGCTGCTACAACGTCTTTACATCTAAGAAAACATGCGGTGCTATTTTTTATTGGAAAACAATCATCAACAACAAATAGTCTTACACCTTTATTATATAAGTCATCTATGTATTTTGCTCCATCATTTTTTTGAGTTTTGATTGCAAAGAACACAGTACCTTTTACAGAGTTCAATCGTCTTGAATCAAATAAGACGTTTTCTATCTGAATATCTGCAAAAGAGTTTTCACTTACTTCGCCTTTTAATTTCAATGCAAGCTGTCTTAATGTAATTTCCATAGCAAAACAAATTTGATGCGAAATTAATATATTTTTATGACAAGGATTTCTTTTTCTACTTTTTATAAACAGTTTTAAGAATAAGGAGATTCATTGCATTAGGTGAAAGTCCATAAACGTTTTTTTGAGTAAAACGCAAAACCTCATCATAAAACAATACTACTATTGGAGCTTCCTCTATAATAATATCATTCATCTGAGCATATAGTCGCTCTCTTTTCTTAATATCATTTTCTTTACTTGCAAGAACATAAAGTCTGTCGTATTCTTTATTTGAAAAGTGAGTATAGTTCGGTCCATTTGGAGTAAAATTCTTAGAGTAGAACAAGGAAAGATAGTTTTCTGCATCAGGATAGTCTGCAATCCAAGAACCTCTAAACCACATTGTTTTCCCTTGTGCCATCATCTCTCTCAGTTCTGCAGGAGGATAAACATCTATCTTAACATTCATATCCAAAAGTCCAAGTTGCTGTTGAATAAACTTACACAAATCCGAATAAGATGATGTTGTTGAAAGTCTTATTATTGGTTTTTGTTTGTAATAACCAGATTGTTCCAAAAGTTTTCTTGCCTTTTGAGGATTATAAGTATATCTATTAGTCTCATTATCTGTGCTTGGTAATAAAGAATATGGAACTATTCCTCTTTCTCCTGCAATTCCTATGTTGTTTCTAAGATATCTTATCATACTTTTTCTATCAAAACCATAATTTATTGCTTGACGGACGAGTTTATTATTAAGAGGATTACCATCTGTTTTTTCCATATAGAAACCAAGATATTCTGTATTAAGATAAGGAAGCTTTTGCAGGTTGATTTTATCTTTGTATTTCGGCTGAAGTTCTCCTTTGTGTGTAAGTATTTCATCTTTGTAATTGGGATCTATACCTGAAAGAAAATCAATATTACCTTTGATAAACTCTAAGAAAACACTTTGTTTATCTACTATAAAACTAACATTGACAGCGTCTAAATATGGCAATGAATTCCCTAAAGAGTCTTTTTCAAAATAGTTTTCATTCTTTAGCAATACAAGTTTTACTCCTTCCTTCCAATATTTAAACTTAAAAGCTCCTGTACCTACTGGATGTTTTCTAAAATTCTCCCCATAGTATTCTACAGCTTCTTTTGGCACAACAAAACTATATGGCATTGTAAGAAGTCCAAGAAAAGGAGGGAAAATATTTTTCAATTCTATTCTTAGAGTTGTGTCATCTATAGCAAAAAAGGAATATTTATCACCTTCTTTCTTTACATTTTCAAAAATCCACAAACCCGGAGAAGCAACTTTTTCATCTGTTATTCTATTGAATGAATAAACAAAATCTTGGGCTACTACTTTTCTTGTCTCATTTTTAAAACACTTGTCTTTATGAAAATAAACATCATTCCTAAGATGGAAAGTATAAGTCAAACCATCTTCAGATATATCATAACTTTTGGCAATGCATGGTAAAACATTTAAAGCAGAATCCAATTGAAAAAGCCCATTATATAATTGATTATCCACCCAAATCATCGCTTGGTCTTTCGCAAATGCAGGATCAAGCGAAGAAATGTTGCTTACCTCATTGTAACGAAAAATCTGATTATCTCCACTCTCCTTCTTACTTGAGCAAGAGAAAAAAATATTAATTGAAAATATCAATAAAAGGCCATAAAAACAGACGGAATTTCTTCCGTCTTTACATATTTTATTCACTATTTTTTAAGTGTTTCAAAGTTTTTACCAAATACTCCAAATGTTTTTTCCACTGTGATAAAGCATTCAGGGTCTAATTGCTTTACCTGTTGCATTATTTTTACTTTCTCATTTCTATGAACCACAACCATTAGCACTTTTGTATCTTGCTTTGTATACCAGCCCGTAGCATTCAAGAAAGTAACACCGCGTTTTATCTTATTTCCAATAACATCAGCAATTTCATCATTCTTCTTTGAGAAAATAAGTATCTTATACGTCTGTTTTCTTCCGTCAATAATGTAGTCAATGGTAAATGTATAAGAGATTAACACAATAATACCATAAACTATCTGCTGAATACCGTTTCCTGGAATAAGGATAGAAGACATAATAACAACAGCATCGCAAACCATGATAACACTACCAAGAGAAACGTTATAGAATTTATTAAATATAAGTGCAATAACATCACTTCCGCCACTGTTTCCTCCCATAGAAAGCAGAATACCTATTCCTATACCTGAGAAAACACCTCCTATAACTGCACAAACAAAAGGTTCCATTTTTCCAAGTTCTATTATAGCAGGGACATCTTGAATCCTTAAAATCTCCTGAAAGAAAATGAACCATATAGACGTAATAATAATACCAAATATGTTACTTACTGCAAACTGTTTCCCTAAAAAATAGAAACCGAAACAAAACAATATCGCATTAATAAGAAAAGTGGAAACACCTGTAGGAAAACCTGTGATAATGTAGATAACAGAAGCTAAACCAACAACTCCTCCTCCAACAATATGATTAGGAATAAGGAATATTGTCCAAGCGACTACATACATAGAAATTCCGATTGCAAATATCAGATATTTCTTAAGAATTTGCCAAATAGAAGGTTTAATTAATGATGTCGTCATAATTTTATTGTTTTTTAATGTTTTTATATTTCAAGAACTCTAACGCAAATATGTTAATTTTATTATTCAAAACTCGTTTTTCTTTTCTTCAAAAGACCTTGAGAAATTATAACTCCTAAAACAACTATCAATATACCCAAAGTCTTCCTTATGGTAAATAACTCCATTCCCATCAGCACGGCAGCGAGGATTGTTATTATTGGAGCTACGTTATTGAAGACGCTAACCTTCTCTACCGAGAGTTTTTTCGCTGCAAAGGAATAAAAACCATAAGACCCTGCAGAACAAAACACTCCTAAGCATATTAAATCTCCTATCATCTGCCCCGTCCATTGAACTTTATCTATCTGAGAATAGTCAAAAATAAAAAATAAAGGTATATATGCAATTGCACCTATTAGGTTTATATATGCAGTAACTGAGAATGCTCCGTATGTTTTCAAAAGTTTTTGTAAAAAGACGTTAAACCATATTGCAGCAGACAAAGCTAACAACAAAAACAACAGACCTCTAACATCAAAAGTGAAGCCATTTTTATTAAAACTCATCACCACTATGCCTACAAGTGAGATTCCTGCACCCACAACCAAAGACTTTTTTATCTTTCCTCCAAAAACTAAAGGTATAGCAAAAGCAACTAAAACCGGAATCATAGCTATTATGACAGAAGCAAAAGAAGCATCAACATATTTCATCCCAAAATCTTCTCCAATAAAATAGATTACAGGCTCTCCCATAGCAAGACAGATAAACCAAAGCAAATCCTTACGCTTTAATCTCTCTAATTTTCCACACAATTTCAAGACAATTAAAAGAAAGAAGGCTCCTATTATAAGTCTTATCAAAACGAGTGTAAATACAGGCAAACCTGCAACAAGCAATCTCTTTGTCCATGCAAAACTAATACCCGACAAGCAAGCATAAATGCAAATAGCTATATAACCAATAAGAATGTTTTTGTTTTGTTTCATCATTTCTATTAAAAATCAGCCTGCAAAATTACATAAAATTATTTCTATTGTAAGCGAAAAAACAAAATCTTTTATTTTTATAAATCAGACTTCTCTTAAATTATTAAAGTATTGGTTTTTAAAGCCTTAGTTTTTATTGAAAAAAGAGTTAGTCTTTTACATAAAAAGACTTAGTCTTTTGCATCAAAAGAGTTGGTTTTAGCAAAAAAAGTCTTACTCTTTTTTAATTAAGTCTTGATTTATTTTTTTGAATCACTTTATTGTATTACTTTTGCAAAAAAATCAAGATTATGGATTCAAATATTTTAGTAAAAGATGTCTGGTTTGATGGCGAGGAAAAATGTATTATCATCAGGAATAACTATATTTACAAAATTTTGTCTTCAACAGATGTTTTTGCCATCAAAGACAACATTCTTCACATTAAACAAAATCCAAACACATACTCAATTACCACAATAATCAATGGAAAAAACAAAGCTATACTTCCTGCTTTCTATAACCTGCATTGCCATGCTGGAATGAATATTCTAAGAGGTTATTGTGAAGACTTGCCTTTGTTTGATTGGCTACAAAAGATTTGGGCTTTAGAAGCAGAACTCAAGGCAGAAGATATTTATAATGGCACTCGTCTTGCAATACTTGAAATGATAAAAAGCGGAACTGTGTTCTTTGCAGATATGTATTGGTTCAACGAAGAAGTGGTTCGTGCAGCAGAAGAGATGGGAATAAGATGTGATGTTGGCGTTTGCGTTATGGATAGGTTGGGTGAAAAGGAAATAGATAAGAAATTTGAATTCATAAGAGAGTTTAATAAAGCCAACAACTGCGACAGAATAAGCGTATCTCCTGCTCCTCATGCTGTTTATACATGTTCAAAAGAATTATATCAACGCTGCTATGCGTTAGCAGAAGAGTGCGATGTAAGAATGCAGACACACGTTTCTGAAACTCTACAAGAAGTGGATGATTGCAAAAAACAAAATCATGGATTAAGTCCTGTTGAATATCTGAATGAAATAAAAGTATTGGACAATCGTACTATTGCTGCTCATTGTGTTCATTTTTCTGAAAAAGATGCTGAAATATTTGCTAAACAAGGAGCCGTTGCAGTGCATAATCCTTGCAGTAATATGAAATTATCTTCAGGTGCATTCAATATGCCTTTGATGAAAGAAAAGAAATGCAATATCACATTAGGAACTGACGGATGTTCTTCAAATAATAACTTATCTATGATGGAAGAAATGAAGTTTGCTTGTCTATTGTCCAAGGTTACATTTCAGAAAGCAGACGCTCTCTCAGCAAAAGAGGTCTATAAAATAGCAACTATCAATGGTGCAAAAGCCTATAACATCAATGCGGGAGAAATAAAAGAAGGTATGCTTGCAGATTTCATTCTCGTGGATTTAGATAACGAAAGATTACAACCTCTACACAATATTATATATAATATAGTGTATGCTGCGGATTCGTCTTGTGTTGATACTGTAGTTTGCAATGGAAAAGTCCTTATGCAGAATCGCAAAGTAGAAAACGAAGAAGAAATTATTGAAATAGCAAAACGATATGCAAAAGTTTAACATTGCAACATTCTGTTTAATAATCTTGCTCAGCGGAACCATATTCGGGCAAGAATTCATAAAAGTTGAAGGAGGCTACTTCTATATGGGCTGTGGTGATGATGACAATGAATGTTATCCCGATGAGAAACCTATTCATCAAGTATATATAAATACTTTTGAAATAGGAAAATATGAAGTTACGGTAAAAGAATATAGAGATTATTGCAAAAAACAGAATAAGCAAATGCCATCTGAACCTTCCTATGGATGGGAAGATAATATGCCTATAGTAAATATATCTTGGCAAGACGCTTATGACTATGCTAAATGGAAAGGATGTCGTTTGCCAACAGAAGCAGAATGGGAATATGCAGCAAAAGGAGGAAATCTTTCTAAAGGATTTAAATACTCAGGTAGCAATGACTATAATGAAGTTGGATGGTGCTATGAAAATTCAGACAAACGACCACATCCTGTCGGAGAAAAGAAGCCTAATGAATTAGGAATCTACGATATGAGTGGAAATGCTTGGGAATGGTGCAACGATAACTACGAAATATTTTACTATGAGAAGTCTCCAGCCAAAAACCCTAAAGGTCCGCAAAAAGGATTGGGAAAAGTAAATAGAGGAGGTTGCTTTGCTTTTGATTATGGATTGATGAATGTTCATCACAGACGCTGTTCTGATATTTCTTCCATAGGTTCTGGCACTGGTTTTCGTCTTGCTAAAGATATAAAAACAAATCCCAACAAAAGCCAATAAACAAAAAAAGATGAAAAAACATTAGAAGAAGAAAGAAATTTAGTACTTTTGCAAAAAAAGAAAAACATCTATTAAACATGAAGATAAAAAACATAATTATTTTATTAGTTGTAACATTGCTGGCTAATGTTTTGGCTTTTGCAGGCAATGATATTACGGAAATAGTTTTAAATAACGTAAGCATAAAGGTAAGTAGCGATTGGACAACTCAAAAGCAGATACAAAAGAATGGAGATTTCAGACTAACATGCACTAAAGATAATTCCAATGCTTTTGTTGAAATAACCTGTAAAAAAAGAGTTATTGACCCTGTTGTAAGAGCTAATGATATAGCTTCTGAACGTTCTATGCAAAAACATTTTGAATATATGCAGATAGATGAAATTCAAAATGCTAAACTAAAGAAAACAGATGCCAAACTCCTTACCTACACCAACACATACTTGAACGATGTTAGCAAAGGTGGAATTTATGCTTTCATTTCTGAAGGTTATACTTATACTTTAGAATACTTTGGCGAAGATAATCCTAAAGAAAGAAAAGAATTAAAAAAGGTTGTCAATTCTTTTTCGGTCTCCTCACCTGATAAAACAAGAAATATAGTTGATTTGGCAGAAGATTATCAGGACAAAGATTGGAAAAAATACGATGACACAACAAGTTTAGAAACAAAAGTGGAAGAGTTGGGCGAAGATTTGGTGGTTATCAACACTGCTAAGAATCATAAAGAAGTAGGCAACTACGTTGATAAGGAAAATCAATTGACTGTAAAGATAAAAGAATTAGAAGAAGAACAAGAGAGACTTAATGAACAGTTAGAAAATGCTACAGAAGAAAACAACCAAAAAGAGATTAAGAAAATAAAAAAGAAGATAGACACTGTCGTTAAAGCGAAAGAAAAGTTAGAAAAAGAATTCAAACAAAACCACAACGACAATTTAAAAATCAAATTGAAAGAATAATTAGCTCGGGGTGTAGCGCAGTCCGGTTAGCGCGCTTGCTTCGGGAGTAAGAGGTCGGGAGTTCGAATCTCCTCACCCCGACTAAAGAAAGGAAAACACATACTTAATATGCGAAAAAATCTTAAAACAATAAACAGAATATTAGCCTTTGTCTTAGTACTATTAACTTTTTCTTGCACAACAAAAGACAATATGAAAGGGTTTAACAACCTTTCTTTCGAAGAAAAGATTGCTCTTTTAGATGCAAACATAAAGAAAGATCCTGATAACGCTGAGCTATACTATAAAAGAGCAACGGTGTATTATCAAAACGAAAACACCAAAGAAGCATTGTTTAATATTCAAAAAGCAATCTCATTAGACAAGAAAAATAGTACCTACTACATCTTAGAAGCCGACATCTTCTTTGCAAGAGGAGAATCCACCTTAGCTTTCAACGCTCTTAACGATGCTATAAAATACGACAGCAAAAATAAAGAAGCATACTTAAAGATAGCAGAGTTAAGTTTTGACATCAGAGACTACAATCGTTCAAGAGAAAACATAGATAAGGTTTTAAAATTAGATAAAACCACACCCGAAGCGTATTTTCTTA
The DNA here is from genome assembly GCA_900314725.1 of uncultured Bacteroidales bacterium. Taxonomy (GTDB): domain Bacteria; phylum Bacteroidota; class Bacteroidia; order Bacteroidales; family P3; genus Scybalousia_A. The sequence continues at coordinate 125,594 of OMWJ01000005.1, read as the reverse complement.
GAGGTATGATCTATAAAGAAATTGGCGATACTTTAAATGCTGTAAAAGACTACACAAAAGCCATTGAATATAAATCAGATTACGAGATTGTGTTTGAAGAGTTAGCTAATATATATGCAAAAAAAGGCGACCCTATAGCTATAGAATACTACAAAAGTACTATAAATATAAATCCAAAGAATGTCAATGCTATGTATAACTTAGGTCAGTTCTACCAAGACCACAATTCCATTCAGCAAGCATTGGATATGTACCAAAAGGTTTTAAAAATAAAGCCTGATTATGCTAATGCTATATACGCAGTTGGCTATATTAATTATGTATATAAAAAGGATTATGATATGGCTTTGGATTGTTTCAACAAAACAATAAAAGCTGATAGCACGTATTTTGAAGCCTATCACATGAGAGCTAACATCTATCATAAACGAGGCAAAACTATAGAAGCAGAAAAAGACTATGCTATCTTTGATAGTTTAAGAAATATCTACCAATAGAAATCTTTATAGTTGCTTTTGAACTAATATTTTGCAAGAATAAAAAAATATATTATCTTTGCACGCTGAAAAAATTATCACATAAAGTATATGCTTGCAATTTCAAAAATATTAGATATAGTTTCCTTGTTAGGAATAGTTATCCTATTTTTTTCGTATTTGTTTTTCGGTTGGGAATTTGTTCAAATTGCGATTGGTCTAATAATATTATTGTTTACAAGACTTATCGCTCAAACTATCAAGGCAAGATATTTTGAAAAACAATACAATAAACTAAAAGAAAAGACGCAAGATATTGTTGATAGTCTTCAATAAAAAGAAATAATAATTTAATTACTTAATAAAATAAATATTTATGGCAACAACAGCTGATATAAAAAATGGACTTTGTATTGAAATGAACGGAGATTTGCTTTCCGTTGTAGAATTTTTACATGTTAAACCAGGAAAAGGAAGTGCATTTGTTCGCACAAAACTAAAAAGTTTCAAAACCGGTAGAACAATAGAGCATACTTTCCCTTCTGGAACTAAATTAGATATAGCAAGAGTAGAAAGAAGACCTTACACATTTTCTTATAAAGACGACTTAGGTTATCATTTTATGCACTCAGAGACTTGGGAAGAAATAACTATTCAAGAAGATATTATCAATGCTCCTCAATTCCTTATGGAAGGACAGCCTGTTGAAATGATAGTACATGCTGACACAGAAACTCCTCTTACTTGCGAATTACCTCCTTTTGTTGAAATGACAGTAACCTATACTGAACCAGGAGTAAAAGGAAACACTGCCACAAATGCTATGAAAGATGCTACAGTAGATACAGGTGCAACAATAAAGGTACCTCTATTTATTAATGAAGGTGAAAGAATTAAAGTAGATACTCGTACTGCAGAATATTCTGAAAGAATCAGATAAATCTATTAACTTTTCATAATTTTTCATAATCCTATTTTTTTTATTTGGTCTATGGGGAGTGATTCTCATAGACTTTTGTTTTTCTAAAAGGTTTCAAGCATTTGGTTTATCTTGTTCAAGATGTTTTTCCTTTGATGTTTGCATGCTATGGAGGTCAGTATCGGTTCAGCCATTATAAGTTTATCCTTTAACTCCAACAGCAGTTCTTTATAATGCAAGCACTGTTTAAAAGACAGTTTCATACAAAGAGATTGAACGCCTGTCGTCTCTCCTATATCCGCAACTTTCCAAAGGCAGAAATACAAGAAATCTGTTCTTATGTCGTCCTTTTCATATTTGCAACGCTCCAACAGAGTCAAATACAAACGCTTTTTTGTAACATTGTTCGTCTTCATAACCGAATCTATAAACAAATCCCTCTTTGTATTAAGCCACTTGTCCTCACTTTTTGGCAAGTGTGTCAATACCCAAGTAGCATTTTCCGATACTCTCTCTTCTTCACTAAGCGAGAATGAAAGCAGTTCTTCCTTTGAAACCGTCTTAGAAAGATGTTTTATTTCAAATGCTCCTATTCTTTGCGACAGTTGTTCTCTCAAATTCATAGACAAAAAAAATTATTTCTCTTTTACCTTACAAAAAAAAATAGATGGTGAAAGAAATGTTTAAAAATTCTTTCACCATCTGAAAAGATTTAAGTTATATAATAACCTTTATCTTACTAGCAAACGCCAAGTTGAATCATAGCATCAGCAACTTTGATAAATCCAGCAATGTTTGCTCCCTTAACATAGTTGATGTAGCCATCTTCTTGACCATATTTAACGCAATTAGCATGGATTGAATCCATCATAGCGTGTAATCTTTGATCAACTTCAGCAGCAGTCCAAGGAAGGTGTTCTGCATTTTGAGACATTTCAAGTCCAGATACTCCAACACCACCAGCGTTAGCAGCCTTACCAGGAGCAAAGCTTACTTTAGCATTTTGAAGAACTGCGATAGCTTCTGCTTTACATCCCATGTTAGAAACTTCACATACAAGTTGAACACCATTCTTTACAAGAGTTTCAGCATCTTCTGCTCCAAGTTCGTTTTGGATTGCGCAAGGAAGAGCGATATCAACCTTAACTTCCCAAGGTTTCTTGCCAGCAATGAATTTAGCTGAAGGGAACTTAGTTGCGAATGGAGCAACAACGTTGTTGTTAGAAGCTCTAAGTTCAAGCATATAGTCTATCTTTTCTTGATTGAAACCTGTTTCGTCAATAACGTAACCATCAGGTCCAGAGATACAGATAACTTTAGCACCTAATTCAGTAGCTTTTGTTACAGCACCCCAAGCAACATTACCGAAACCAGAGATAGCAACAGTCTTACCTTTGATAGTATCACCTTTTGCTTTAAGCATATTTTCTACAAAGTAGATAGCACCAAAACCTGTAGCTTCTGGTCTTAGGATAGAACCACCAAATTGAGATCCTTTACCTGTAAGAACGCCTGTATTTTCGCTTGCAAGTTTCTTGTACATTCCGTAAAGATAACCTATTTCTCTACCACCTACGCCTATATCTCCAGCAGGTACATCTCTGTCTGGTCCAATATATTTATACAATTCAGTCATGAAGGCTTGGCAGAAACGCATTATTTCTCTGTCTGATTTTCCCTTAGGATCGAAATCTGAACCACCTTTACCACCGCCCATAGGCAAAGTAGTAAGAGAGTTTTTGAAAGTTTGTTCAAAACCTAAGAACTTTAATGTGTCAAGGGTTACTGTTGGGTGGAAACGCAAACCACCTTTGTAAGGTCCTATTGCGTTGTTGAACTGTACTCTGTAACCTCTGTTGATTTGGATTTCGCCCTTATCATCTACCCATTCAACTCTGAATTGATAAATTCTGTCTGGTTCAAGCATTCTTTCTACGATTTTGTGTTCATCATAGATAGGATGAGCTTCAACATACTCTTTTATAGTTTCAAGTACTTCTGTAACAGCCTGTAAGAACAATGGCTGATTAGGGTTTTTAGCTTGAACATCAGCTAAAAGTTTTTCTACGTTCATAATATTAAGGTTTTAATAATAATTTTATTTGTTTTCCTAAGGCAACTCAAATGTTAAAAAAACCATCTTCGTCTCCTTTGAGTGCAAAATTATACACATTTATTTAAATAAAGAAATTTTTCACTACATTTTTTCGTATTTTTTATAAAATCACAAAATTTCTTACCTTTGCAAAGTTTTAGTTTATAGGTTATGAGTTGCAGAAAAGATTTTAATATTGCTGAAGATTTGTATCTAAGTTCTTTCCCTAAAGAAGAACGCCGATGCTTGGAAAGTATATATAAGCTTCTTGAAGAAGATATTTTTGAGTTTGTACCCATATTTTTTGACGAGGATTTCAAAGGCTTTGCTAATCTGTGGTTTTTCAAAGACTTTACCTATATAGAACATCTTGCCATAACCCCAAAAGAAAGAAACAAAGGTTATGGCACAGAATTTCTAAAAAAACTTATAAACAATGATATATCTTTTCTTAAACAAAGAATAGAAAACATCATCCTTGAAGTAGAACTGCCCAAAAGTCCCTTAGCCCAAAAAAGGATTACTTTCTATGAACGCTTAGGTTTTAAACTTTTAGACGACTATTACTTTCAACCACCTTACGAGAAAGACAGCGAAGGCGTAGAAATGAAAATTATGCTTTTTCCTGCTGATAAAGAAAACAACATCTCTTTCAAGCATATCCAAGAAACCCTATACGCCAAGGTCTATCAGATAAAGTAAAAACAGCAAACGCAAAAATCTTGTCTGCTACATCTTCTTATGAGAATTAAATCCTTCTTCAAGAACGTTTAGTATCATTCCAACTATCAAAATTACTGCTAACATCTTTTTTACCTCCTGTTTTTTTTGTTTATAACTATACGGCTGCAAAATTACATTACCATTCTGCCAAATCGTGTCAGAGTATGAAAATTTTATTAAAAAAACTTACTTTTTCATCCCAAATTGTAGAAACCAAGTCTTCGTAAAAAAAGAGTTGGATTTGAGAAAAAAAGATCAACTCTTTTCACCCTAAACATCAAGTCTTTTTACCCAAAAGAGTTGATGTTTTTTTATCAAATATAAATTATTAATAAATAGCAAGTTATAAAAATTTAAAATCATTTGCATATTTAATTCTATTTTTTTTATATCTTTGCAAAATAAATCATTTATTGAAGATGGGAAAAAAGAACATCATCAGTGAAAAGAAAATAGATTTGGATAATCTCTGCGAAAAATATAAGGTCGATAAACTTTATGTGTTTGGCTCTGCTCTTACAGATAGGTTTTCCGACAAAAGCGATATAGATTTTATTGTTTCTTTTAAGGAAAATGTACCTATCTTACAGGTAGCAGATTACTATTTTGACTTAAAAGATGCTTTGGGAAACTTGTTTGAAAGAGAGATTGATCTTGTAACAGAGGATAGCGTATGTAATCCGTTTTTTGCTCAAGAAGTAGAAAACACAAAGAAATATATCTATGGATAATTTTTCAAACAAATATCTTTATGATATACTTCATGCAATTAACAGCATTGAAACTTACTTTGGCGATAAGAAAATCTTCACAGAGTATGAAAATAACGATATGCTGCAAAAGGCGGTTGAAAGGCAAATAGAAATAATCGGTGAAGCGGTCAGTAAATTACTGAAACAAAAACCAGATTTACAAATAACAAATGCAAGAAGAATAATAGATACTCGTAATTATGTTATTCACGGTTATGACAAAGTATCTAATGTTATTATATGGGGAATAGTTATAAACCACTTACCGAAACTAAAAACTGAGATTGAAAATTTATTAAAAGAATAATTTTATAACTAAAAAAAACATTAAAGAAAGTAAGAGAAAAATATAGATAAACAATAAATTAACATATTATAAATCATAGCGTTTGCTATTTATTCAAAAAGAACACTTCAAAAGCTTGGTCGCTAAAGAAGATGTAGGAAGAATAACAGGCAAATGTTTGCTTGCATAAGCGGACATTTTATCTTCTTACATAGGTTTGACCAAGCACCTGAAGTGTCGGATAAGAAAAAGTCCGCATTTTTTGTGCTTGGTCAAACCTTTTTGATTCTTGGAATAAAGAAAGTAAATGCTCAAAAGTTGAACACTTTATGAGCAAAGAGGAAAATATTCAGATAAAATCCAAAGAACGAGTATCTAAACACGGAGAAGTCTATACCAATGAGAGAGAAGTTAATGCGATGCTTGACTTGGTAAAAGATGAAACCTTGAGAATAGATTCACGTTTCTTAGAACCTGCATGCGGTAACGGCAATTTCTTGGTAAAGATTTTGGAAAGAAAACTTAAGGTTGTTTCTGAAAAATATGCTAAACACCAATCTGAGTGGGAGTTTTATTCCCTGCAAGCCATATCCTCTACTTATGGGATTGATATTTTGGAAGACAATTGCGAGGAATGTAGAATACGTTTATTAAGCATTTACACAGAATGCTACACTTCTTTATACAAAAAGAGGATAAAGCAAGAATGTATCCTTACAGCCAAATATCTATTGGATAAAAACATTATCTGCGGAGACGCCTTAAATCTCAAAACCTCAAAAGGCGAAGATATTGTTTTTGCAGAATGGTCTTTTATTGCAAAAAATAAGGTTAAGAGAATAGATTACACTATGCAAGAACTCTTAGCCGCAGATCCCAATAGCCTTTTCCCCGATGCTCAAGAAGTAAAACGTTTTCCTATCACTAATTTCTTAAAAATCCAAGAAGAATATGAAGAAAATCAATTATAATCCTGACATTTTGAATTGTCTTGCCAACCTGTCTAATGACGAAGTCTTTACCCCGCCCAATGTTGTCAGTGATATGTTAGACCTGTTACCAAAAGATTTATGGACAAATCCAAAGGCTACTTTCCTTGATCCTTTTACTAAGTCGGGAGTATTTCTAAGAGAGATAACCAAACGATTAAACGAAGGACTTAAACCTTTATTTCCAGATACTCAAGAAAGAATCAACCATATTCTTTCAAAACAAGTCTTCGGCATCGCTATCACTGAACTAACCTCTCTTCTTTCACGCAGAAGCGTTTATTGTTGCAAGACGGCAAACAGCGATAAAAGTATTGCAACTTGTTTCTCTAATGAACAAGGCAATATTATTTACAAAAGAGTTAAACACAATTTTATCAATGGTAAGTGTGAGTTTTGCGGTGCAAACCAAGATACTTATTCCAATGATGAAGATAAAGAAAATTATGCTTATCAGTTTATTCACACTTACGAACCAGAAAAGTTTTTTAAAGATATGAAATTTGATGTTATTATAGGCAATCCTCCATATCAGTTAAATGATGGAGGAGGTACAGGAAGCAGTGCAACCCCTCTTTATCATAAATTTGTAGAACAAGCAAAAAAACTTCAACCAAGATTTTTATGTATGATTATACCTGCTCGCTGGTATGCTGGAGGAAAGGGACTTGATGAATTTAGAAACAAAATGTTAAATGATAATAGATTAAGAATAATTCATGATTATAATGATGCATCTGAGTGTTTCTCAGGAGTTGAAATAAAAGGAGGTGTCTGCTATTTTCTATGGGAAAGAGATAATGCAGGTTTATGTGGAGTTTATCAACATTCAAATAATAAAATAGTCTCATCAATGAAACGTCCTCTTTTGGAAAAGGGATGTGATGTCTTTATAAGGCATAATCAAGCAATAAGCATATTAAGAAAAGTACAAAATAAAAAAGAAAAATCATTTAGCGATATAGTTTCCTTTAGAAATCCTTTTGGTATTGCATCTGATTTCAAAGAATTTACTGAAAAAGAATTTGAAAATTCTGTAAAAATATATGCGAATCAAAAACAAGGATACGTTGATAAGAAGCATATAACAAAGTCTATTGACCTAATTAATCAATATAAAATAATTGTACCTAAGGCGATAGGAATTGGAGATATGAGTAAAGATTGGATTAAACCAATAATTATTGGTAAAAATTCTTGCTGCACAGAAACATATTTAGTCATTGGTCCTCTTGAAAGCGAACAAATAGCAATCAATATTCACTCATACTCTCAGACAAAGTTCTTTAATTTTATGCTTGGCTTAAAAAAAATCAGTCAAAATACAACAAAAAGTTCATATTTCCTAATTCCTATGCAAGATTTTTCAAAACCTTGGACAGACGAAGAATTATATAAAAAGTATAATCTAAGTGATTATGAGATAGAATATATAGAAACAATGATAAAACCAATGGAATAAAAACAAATAACTATGAATAATGAATTGTTCCCTTTGAAAACTGAGGCTACGCCTAAGATATATGCCTATGAAGATACCAACCCACAATACAAAGGATTGCTAAAAGTGGGCTACACTATCAAGAATGTAGAAGAAAGAGTAAAACAACAATACCCTACCCTTCGCCCAGAAAAGAAGCCATATAGAATTGTTTTAGAAGAAACGGCTATGCGATATAATGGAACATCATTTACAGATCATGATGTTCATAGACTATTACGCAAACAAAACTTCTATAATCCAAATGGAGAATGGTTCAAATGTTCAGTTGAAGATGTGCATTCTGCTATACTTGTTTTGAAAAGCGGAAACAGTAATCTATTCGGAAGATGCGAAAGTTTCTCTTTAAGAAAAGAGCAAGAAGAAGCAATAGAAAAGACCTCTAATTACTTTAACAACTATAAAAGAGAAACAGGCAGAATTCCGCATTTCCTTTGGAATGCAAAAATGAGATTTGGGAAAACTTTCACAACTTATAAGTTGGCAGAAAGAATGCAATGGAAACGATTACTTATCTTAACTTTTAAACCTGCTGTTGTAAATTCTTGGGAAGAAGACCTTAATTCTCACGTTGATTTCTCAGGCTGGCAGTTTGTTTCTCGTCAAAGCGAACTATCTTACGAAAATGCAGACAAAGAGAAACCTATTGTTTGTTTTGGCTCGTTCCAAGATTATTTGGGAACAAGCAACGGAAAGATAAAGAAAAGAAATCAATGGGTTCATGAAATACAATGGGATTGTATTGTTTTTGATGAATACCATTATGGAGCGTGGAGAGAGAATGCAAGAGCCTTAACAGATACAATCGGCTTTGTTGGTGAAGATACTGATAGTGATACAGAAATAAAGAAGTATGAAGAATATGAAAATGACATCAACAAACAAACAGAAGAAGACTTTGAAGAAAACATTCCTATAACAGCAAATCATTATCTATATTTATCTGGTACTCCTTTTCGTGCTATTCTTTCAGGAGAGTTTATTGAAGAACAGATTTTCAATTGGACTTATTCTGATGAACAAAAAGCAAAAGAAGAATGGGCAAAAAACTATCCCGATGAGAAAAATCCTTATCTGTGTTTGCCAAGAATGGTGATGATGACATACAAAATACCTGATGACATACGACAAATAGCAGAAGGAGGAGAATATAACGAATTTGACTTAAACTCATTTTTCAAGGCAGAAGGAGAAAAAGATGAGGCTGAGTTTGTATATAAAGATGAGGTACAAAAATGGCTTAACCTTATTCGTGGTTCTTATTTGGAGACGACACTTGACGACCTTAAATTAGGTGCAAAAAAACCTAAGTTTCCTTTTTCTGATACGGTATTATTGAACAATTTAAATCATACTCTTTGGTTTTTACCTAATGTTGCTTCCTGCTATGCAATGCGTAATTTACTAAACGAAAGACAAAATACTTTTTATCATGATTATAAGATTGTAGTTGCTGCTGGTGTTGATGCAGGTTTAGGTGTTGATGCTATAAGACCGGTTAATAAAGCCTTCGGTAAAAATCCTTTGAAAAGTAAATCAATTACTCTTTCGTGTGGAAAACTAACTACAGGAGTAACTATAAAACCTTGGACAGGAGTTTTTATGCTAAGAAACACTACCTCGGCTGAAACATATTTCCAAACAGCTTTCAGAGTTCAAAGTCCTTGGACTTTAAAAAATCCAGATGATGTTTCTCCTAATAAAGAAGAGATAATAAAAAAAGAATGTTATATCTTTGATTTTGCTCCTAATCGTGCATTAAATCAAATTGTAGATTACAGCGATAAACTAAACGTTGAAGAACAAAACCACGAAAAGAAAGTTGCAGAGTTTATTTCTTTCCTTCCTGTTTTGGCTTACGATGGTAGCACAATGAAAAGGGTTAATGCAACAGAAATATTAGATATTGCTCTTAGTGGTACAACTTCTACTCTATTGGCTCGTAGATGGCAAAGTGCTTTATTGGTGAATGTTGATAATAATATGCTTAAAAGATTATTGGCAAACGAAGAAGCGATAAACATTATTATGAACATAGAGGGTTTTCGTTCTCTTCCTTTAAAAGACCATATAGAAACAATAATCAACAAATCAGAATCGGTAAAGAATCTAAAAAAGAAAAACAAAGAAGAGGGTTTAGACAAAAAAGAAAAGAAACAACTTTCGGATGAAGAAAAGGAATATCAATCTAAACGTAAAGAGATTAGAGATAAACTTATCAAGTTCGCCACGCGTATTCCTATATTTATGTATCTTTCAGATTTTAGAGAATATTCTCTGCAAGATGTTATAAATAAACTTGAACCAAATCTGTTTAAAAAAGTTACAGGTTTGACAAAAGAAGACTTTTCTTTACTTGTAAGCATGGGATTATTTAATGAAAGTCTTATGAATGACGCAGTATTTAAATTCAAACGTTACGAAGATTCTTCTTTGCGATATGTTGGTATAAACCGTTATGAGAACGAAAACATAGGAGGCTATAATACTCTGATTTCTGCTGAAGATTTTGACAAAGAGTATTAATGATGTATATAAATATCTCTACCGCATAATTGTTTAATTTTCGTTATTAATACAAGAGGGATACAAGTTATAAAAAAAAATGAAGAGAAAGAACTCTCAGCTATTGAAAACCTTGCTGTATTATATATGATAGATAGGATATTTAGTAGCGATTTGTTTGGTAAAAAGTAGTATTTCCTCTTTTTCCTTACTTAAAAATACTTAGTATAAATTTTGTTAATTATGCAAAAAGGCTTATTTTTGCAGTCATATAAAAAGTATTGCAAATAACAATTAAAACTATATAGAAATGAGTAAAAGAATAAGCATCAGCGAAGCAGCCGCAATGATAAAAGACGGCTCTACTATAATGATTGGCGGTTTCTTAGGTGCAGGAAGTGCCAATAAAATTATTGAAGAAATGGTTAAGCAAGGTAAGAAAGACCTTACAGTTATCTGCAACGATACTTCTTACGTTGAGTTCGGTTCTGGTTATTTGGTAGCAAATAACTGTGTAAAGAAAGTCATCGCTTCTCATATCGGAACAAATCCTGTAACAGGCGAAAAGATGATTAGCGGAGAAATGGAAGTGCAACTTATTCCTCAAGGCACACTTGCAGAACAAATACGTTGCGGTGGTGCAGGCATAGGCGGTTTCCTTACAACTACAGGCTTAGGAACAATAGTAGAAGAAGGAAAACAAAAACTTACCGTTGATGGTAAAGAGTATCTTTTGGAAAAACCTCTACGTGCAGATGTAGCTCTTATAGGTGCGAGCATTTGTGATAAGAGTGGAAATTTGGTTTATAGAGGTACTTCTCAGAACTTCAATCCTTTGATGGCAACTGCTGCAGATCTTGTTATCGCAGAAGTAAAAGAAGAAGTAGAAGAGATTGCTCCTGAAAACGTAAAGACTCCTTATCTTTTCGTTGATTATATTGTTAAAGTTGATTAAAAATAATAAGAAATGGAAAAAATAACAAGTACAATAAGACTAAGAATGAGTGCTCATGATGCTCATTATGGTGGAAATCTTGTAGATGGTGCAAGAATGTTAAATCTTTTTGGTGATGTTGCAACAGAATTACTTATCAAACAAGATGGCGATGAAGGTTTGTTCTGTGCATACGATAATGTAGAATTTTTAGCTCCTGTATTTGCAGGTGATTACATTGAAGCAACAGGTGAAATAACAAAAGTAGGAAACACTTCACGCAAGATGACTTTTGAAGCAAAGAAAGTTATTGTATCTCGTCCAGATATTAACGATTCTGCTGCTGAAGTTTTGGCTGAGCCTATCGTTGTTTGCCGTGCAAGTGGTACATGCGTTACTCCTAAAGACAAACAAAGATTTAACAAATAAGAAATGAAATGGAAAAACTTATAATCACAGCTGCTATATGCGGTGCTGAAGTTACAAAAGAACAGAATCCTGCTGTTCCTTACACCGTTGAGGAAATAGTAAAGGAAGCAAAGAGTGCTGTTGATGCTGGTGCTGCTATCGTTCATCTACATGTAAGAGAAGATGATGGCACTCCAACTCAAAGCAGAGAACGTTTTCAAGAATGTGAAGAGGCAATCTATAAAGTTTGTCCTAACGTTATACTTATACCTTCAACAGGAGGTGCTGTAGGTATGACTCCTGATGAAAGATTACAATCTACTGATACAACACCAATTCCAGAAATGGCTACTTTGGACTGTGGTACTTGTAATTTTGGAGATGATATTTTTGATAACACAATGCCTACAATGAGAGCTTTTGGCAAACGTATGATAGAAAAAGGTATCAAACCAGAGTATGAATGTTTTGAAATGGGACACCTTGATACTATCTTAACTATGGCTCGTAAAGGACAGGTTCCTGCAGATCCAATGCAGTTTAACTTTGTTCTTGGTGTTTATGGTTGTACTCCTGCAACTGTTCCTAACCTTTGCTGGCTTGTAAATGGTATTCCTGCTGGAAGTACTTGGACTGTAACAGGAATAGGAAGACATGCTTTTCCTATGGCTGCAGCAGGTATAGCAATGGGAGGAAATGTAAGAGTAGGTTTTGAAGATAACCTTTATTTAGAAAGAGGTGTTCTTGCCAAAAGTAATGGAGAACTTGTGGATAAGGTTGTTCGCCTAGCTAAAGAACTTGGCAGAGGAATAGCTACTTCTGATGAAGCAAGAGAAATACTTTCTCTAAAAAAGAGATAATCAGCATAGATTACTTAATTAGGGATTAGCAACTTATAGTTTCTAATCCCTATTTTTTTGTTATATAAAATGAAAAAAGCCACATACAAAAAGTATGTGGCTTTCATATTGATTTAAATATTGCTTAAGCATTGATATTCTTTATAACGTCAAGAACAGAACCATCTCTATTCATAACAACTCCTACAACTTTATCACCAAATGGCAATGGAGCAGGATTTCCTATAATGCTTTTTGCTTTAGCTGCTAAATCGTGAATATCAACAATATTTAATCCAGCATTCTTTAAACGTTCTGCTATCTCTGGACGGCGAGGATTTACAGCTATACCATATTCTGTAACAATAACATCTACACTTGAACCTGGAGTAATCAATGTTGTAACTTCATCTACAACACAAGGTATTCTTCCTCTCAATAAAGGACAAACGATGATTGAAAGTGCTGAATCTTCTGCTGTATCTTGGTGACCTCCGATAGCACCTCTAATAATACCATCAGAACCTACAAGAACATTGACATTGAAATTAACATCTACTTCCAAAGCACTAAGGATAACCATATCTAAATAGTGAGTTGCACTACCTTTTTCATCTGCAGAAGCATATTCATTTGCAGAAGCTTCTTTATGCATTTCATGATCACGAATAGACTCTGCTGCAACTTTATCAAATGATTGAACATCTATTAGTTTTTCTATTAGACCTTCTTCAAACATTTTAACCATGTGAGCAGTAATACCACCAAGAGCGTATGAAGCTTTAATACCTTTCTCTATCATACTCTCACGAATGTATTTAACTGCAGCAAGAGAAGCACCGCCTGAACCTGTTTGGATAGAAAATCCATCTTTGAAATAACCTCCGTTGATAATAACTTTTGCAGCTTGTTTTGCAAGAAGAATATCTCTTGGATTCTTTGTATCGCGTATTGCACCTGAAGCAATCTTTGAAGAATCTCCAACACTTTCTACTTCTACAACATAATCAACATAGCTTTCACTTATTGATGCAGGAGTATTTGGATACGCCACTAAATCATCTGTAAGAATAACCACTTTATCTGCATTTTGTGCATCTGGAATAGCATAACCTAAAGAACCGCAGATAGATTTTGCATTTTCACTTCTTGAGAAACCACAAGCATTACCCAATGGGTCAGATGATGATGCTCCAATAAAAGCAACATTTATGTGTTCATCACCATTAACAATAGCAGAACCTCTTCCTCCATGAGAACGGAAAACAACAGGCTCTTTCATAAGACCTCTTGAAATAGCATCTGCTAACTTACCTCTAAGACCTGATGTAGAAATAGAAGTAATAACACCATTCTTGATATGTTCAATCAAAGGTTCATGAACATCTTGTAGAGAAGAAGCAGCAAGACGAAGATTTTTAAATCCCATTTGTGCTAATTTATCAACAACCATATTAACAACTTTATCTCCACCACGGAAATGATGGTGAAAACTTATTGTCATACCGTCTTTCAAACCACTTTGTTTGATAGCTTCTTCCAAAGATACTAATTTTGTTGATTCTTTTTGGTAATCTCTACGGAAAGTAGTGGCTTTTTTTCCACCTTCTTTATATACTTGTTTGCCCATTTTAGAAGCAATTTGCTCCATATCGGCTTTTCTTTCTTTCAATGTACTCATATTATAAATCCTCCTTTGTTATTACACCTGCAGCTAAAGCTAACTCAATTGTATGTTCAGCTCTTGTAACAACAGGCTTATCTACCATCTTACCATTTACTGCAATAACGCCAGAACCTTTTGCTGCTGCTTCCTTAATTGCTGCAACAATAGTCTTAGCTTTTTCTATTTCTTTTTCTGTTGGAGTAAATACTTCGTTGATAATTTCTATTTGACGAGGGTTTATGATACTCTTACCATCAAATCCTAAACGCTTGATAAGTTCTACTTCTTTGCGGAAAGTTTCCATATCATTAAGATTTGAATAAACTGTATCCAAAGCATAGATACCAGCAGCACGAGCAGCAACAACTATAGTCTCTCTTGCCAAAAGAAGTTCATCACCAGAAGGAGTTCTCTGTGTTTTCAGATTAGCACAATAGTCTTCTGCTCCTAAAGCAATACCCATCATACGCTTTGATGCAGTTGCAATAGCGTATGCATTTATAATTCCTTTTGTGCTTTCTATTGCAGCCATTATCTGAGTTCTACCAAGACAACCTAATTCTTTTTCTACTTTTTCTATTTCGGCTTCAAGTTCTTGAACTTCTTCTGCTGTTTCTGTTTTAGGCATACGAATAACATCAACACCAGCCTTTACAACAGCTTCAACATCCTTCTTTCCATAAGGAGTATTTAATGGATTAACTCTGACAACCATTTCAGTATTGCCATAGTCTATTGTCTTTAATGCGTTATGAACTAAAAGTCTTGCGGCATCTTTTTCTGCCATTGTAACCGAGTCTTCCAAGTCAAGCATTATTGAGTCAGGACCATAAATAAAAGCATCTGACATCATTGCTGGATTGTTGCCCGGAACAAACATCATTGTTCTTCTTAATCTTTGCATAGTTCTTTGATTTGTTTTGATTGATTATACAAAAAATTCTTATGCCCACACGTCTTTTCCTGTGGCACGAACAGCAGCTGCTGTAACACGGGCACGGATAGTGCAGTCCAAAGCTCCTTTATCAGTTGCTGTAACAATAGCACTATTAATGTCCAAACCTTTCAATGTTTCTTGAATAACACTTTTTATTTGCTCTCCAAATTGGTAAGCAACGGTGCTTTCAAGATTAATCTCAAGCCCTTGTTTATCATTAGGCTCAATCTTAATCATTATATCGCCAGATTCCAAAGTGCCGGCGAAAGCTTGTTTAATATCCATGATTTTTTCTATTTTTTATTTAAATATGAATGAAAGTCTTAAAAATAGGTGGCAAATTTACTTTGTTTTTTTTGCATAACAAAATATTTAACACAAAACTTATTATTGCAGTGTCGCATTTATCCAATCATCATCTATTCCCAACAACTTACATAGATTTATTGCCTCTGTTGGAGCTTCATTACTATTGTCTTCAACTAAGGAATAATCTATATTATCAGAAAGATTGGCTATTGAAATTGGAGGAAGGAGGTTTTTACCTATAAATCCTTTTACCCTTAATCTATGACATTTAACTTGTATATTGGAATAATGAGTAGTAACAACAGCGAGGGAACTACCCAACGCAAGAGTTGATATAAAACCTTGCAAAAGTTTTATTCCTTCTATCGGATTTGTCGTTCTTGCTAATTCATCAACAAGAACAAGATAATGTTTTTTGTCTTTTACCTTTTTTATAATAGAATTTAAGGTCAGAATTTCAGAAGCAAAGGATGAAAGTCCTTCGTTTTCATCTTGATTATCTCCTATAGAACACAGGACGTCTTCAAACAAAGATACGCTACATTTTTCACAAGGAGCAAAGAAGCCAAACTGTATCATAAGTTGTGAAAGAGCAAGGGTTTTTAATACAACTGTTTTACCAGACATATTCGCTCCTGTAATAAGTATAGGCTCTTCATTTATTGTAATATCTATTGCTTGAAAATCTTTGTCTCGCTTATTAAGAGCTTGTTTTATTATAGGATTAAATATTTTATCATAGTTTATTTGTAAATCAGTTGCAATCGTTGGCTTCACAAGATTCAGTGCAAGGTTTAACTCGGCTTTTGCTATAGTAATATCCAAAAGAGCAAGACGCTGAATATCCTCTCGCATTTTTTCAGTATAAGGATAAAGTTTTTGACATAGTTCTGCTCTTACTATATTTTCTATATCAAGTATCTGTTCATAAACATCATTAGCTCTTGCATCTTCCGCTTGTTTATAGCTCTCAAAAAGTTTCCTTTTTTCTGATAAATCTTTATGATAAGCAGGATAGACATAGAATTGATTGACTTCTAAGCCTTCAGGGTCTAACAAAGAGATTACTTCTTGCAAATCGTTGAAAACAAATTCCTCACTCTTCAATGGTGTTATCATTGTTTTCAACTTCTTACATGCTAAACAGAAGGCTTTAACTTCAAACAAGCCTACATCATCAAGCGTTTCTTTTTGTTCTATCAAATTAAGACTACCATTTATGTTGTGAATATCATAAAGAACACACTCCAAAAGCATTTTATCATTACTACTCAAAGAAGAAATAAAGTTTTGACAATCCTCTACTAACAGATATTGTCTTTCTAAATACTCCTTATTATTTGAAAAAGGCAAAGAGAAAAGAAAGTCTCTTCCCATACTTGTTTTAATAACAAGTTGCTCATATATGCTTTTGAATAAAGGAAAGTTACTTATTGCCTGCTTGAAATTCATTTTATCTTCGTTTTAGATATTCAAATATGATTATAAAAAAACAAGTACCTTCCACCAATTAAAGACGAAAGACACTTGTTATTGATTTTGTTTTACGCAAGAAACTATTTTGCAACGTTACCCATTGGCTTACGATTTTTGTACTTATTCAAATACTTATCAACCATACCGGCTGTATCCACAAGTTTAACCTTTCCTGTGAAGAAAGGGTGAGATGTATTTGAAATTTCCAATTTAATAAGAGGGTAAGTTTCTCCGTCTATCTCTATAGTTTCTTTTGAATTAGCACAAGAACGAGTCAAAAACACTTGTTCATTGGACATATCTTTGAATGCGCAAACTCTGTAATTCTTTGGATGAATATCTTTCTTCATTACCTTATATTGTTTTTTGTTATACTTTTTCTAAAAATTCAAGTTGCAAAAATACTACTTATTTTCAATAATGGTAAATATTTTTGCAACTTTTTTTATTATTTTATTCTTGAACAGGCTGTTCTTGAGCGTCTTTTTGCTCATTTTCAACAGTTTGTTTAGGTGCTAAAGATTGTTTTAATTTAGTAGAAAGATCTTGCATTTCAGTTCTTAATCTATTAATTTTCTTTTCAAATTCTTGTTTAAGAACATCTGCATTCTTACTATTTGCAAAGAAGCCCATATTATTTTCAACTCGTGCTATTTCATCTTCAAGAGATTTGATACGTTTTCTTACGGCGTTATCTCCTTGCTCTTTCAATTTTTCAAAAGAATTTCTGTTGTTTCTTCCTCTTGAAGCTATCTCATCTGCACTTATTTGAAGTTTATCTCTATTTGCATTAATAACTTCATCCCACTGTTCTTGAAGTTTCTTTCTCTCTTCTCTTGGAGTGAAACCTATTTCAAACCAACGTTTTTGAAAATCTTTCAAAGCATCAACATTCTGTTGCTTATCTTCTGAGAATTGATAACCTTTTAGTTCTTCTATAAGATCTTGCTTCTTTTTAATATTCTCTTCTACTTCTCTATGTGTTTGAAGATAGCTCTCACTCTTTCTATTAAAGAACTCATCACAAGCAGCACGGAAACGCAACCAGATTTTGTCAGATAAGTTCTTTCTTACATATCCTATATGCTTCCATTCTTCTTGCAAGTCTTTCAATTCTTTTGTTGCAGCGTCAAAATCTTCTCTCTTAGCTATCTCTTCTGCTTTAACACATATCGCAAGTTTCTTGTTATAGTTTTCTTCTTCCGCTTGCTTCATTTTGTCAAGCATCTCTTTTTTACTTTCAAAGAAACCATCTATCATTGTTTTGAACTTAGTCCAAAGAGTTTCGTTGTCTTTCTTTGGAATAGGTCCTATTGTTTTCCATTCATTGAACAAAGCATTAATCTCTTCTGTTGCAGCGTTCCAATCTTTCATTGTCTTCATTTCTCTTGAGATTACCTCGCTAACTTTTTCAGATAAAGCTTCTTTCTTTGCTTTGTTTTCCTCTAACTCTTCAGTTCGTTTTTCATAGTATTCTCTTCTTCTTTGATTGATAGCATCAGAAGCACGTTTAAATCTTTCCCATACCTCATCATTTTTATCAGAAGGAACTGCACCTATTTCTTTCCACTGTGTATGATAGCCTTGCAGAATAGCAAAAGAGTTGTTTATGTCTTCATCTACCAACAATTCTTCCACTTTTTCACAAAGCATCAACTTCTTTTCTAAATTTTTCTTTAGGTCTAAGTCTCTTAGTTCTCTGTTTATCTTAACTTTTTCATAGAACTTTTCAATAAGGAAATGGTAAGTCTCCCACAAATTATTTACTTCTGCGTGTGGCACATTACCTATCTCTTTCCATTTTTCTTGAATATTATTGAATTCGTCATAGATTTCCTTAAGAGTTTGGTTGCTATCCAACAACTTCTTTAAGTCTTCCAACAAAGCGTGCTTCTTTTTCAGATTTTCTTCTTTTTGTTGTTCTTCTTTTTGTTGATAGTCTTGACGAATTTGCTTATATTGATTGTATAATTCACGGAATTTTACTTCTGTAACATCTTCTATTGTCTTGGTTTCAACAACCTCTTCTTCTTCACCTTGTTCATTAGTAACCTTCTTTGTAATCTTTTCTACCTGAGGTTCTGGTTGAGGAAGATTTTTAAAAGTATTTCTCAGCAAAGGTACTCTGGATTTCAACTCTTCATAATCATTTTTATTGATTATGCTTTGCAATTCCTTAACAAGTTCTTCTCTTGTCTTCTTGGAATACTCTTCTATTATTGCATCAAGAGATACTTTATCCTCTTTTTCTTCAACAGGTTGTTCCTCTGCTGAAGGTGTTTCCTGCATTGGTTGTTCGGTTTGAGGAGTCTGTTGTGTTAATTCGTTTTGTGCTTGCTCCTCTTTCTGCACGTTTTCAGTTTGTTCTTGCATTTGTACATTCTGTACTTCTTGTGTATTATCCATAATTTAGTTTGTTGTTTAACACCTCTGAATATTCAGAAGTTCATTCATTAATTAATATTAAAATAGTTTTCTTTTTTGTTGTTTTGTTTTAAAATTTTTGCAAACATATAACTTTTTTTCCATACAGCAATAAAAAATGATTATTTTTTATCCCTACACCACAAGCCACAACACTTCTACAACCAAATCACATACGGACAATTTTGTTCTGTTTTCCATAAAAAAAGAGTTGATGAAAAAAGTCTTCGTTTTAATTTTTTAAATCTTGATGTTTAGGGTGTAAAGACTTGATCTTTTTTTCTCAAAACGAAGACTTTTTTCAGAGTCTATAAATCCCAATATATCAAATCGTTATCTTTTCCGTAGAAAAAAGAATAAAAAACACAAAAAAATCTCCTAATTTTGCAACAAATTTAAAAATTTATTGTCATAGATTTAAATGAACTATACTCAAGAGGACATAATATTAGGCTGTATAAGAAAAGACGAAGACTACCAAAAAGCTCTTTATGACGAATATGCAAGTGAGATGTTTGCAATCTGTCTGCGTTATATGAAAAACAAAGAAGATGCCGAAGATATTTTGCAGGATACTTTCATAAAAATATTGTCTTCGCCTAAACACCTTGAGAATGTCAATGATTTAAGCAAATGGCTAAGACGTGTTTTTATAAACAACATACTCAACCAACTGAAATTGAAAAAGAGATTTAGTATTATTGATAAAAATATAGAAGATTGCGAAGAAGAAAACTTTAAATTTGATGTAGATACCAAAAGGTTTAGCATACAGACTTTATTAAATGCCTTATATTCTTTAAAACATGAGGAACGTATAGTGTTTAATATGGTGGAGATGGAAGATATGTCGTATAAAGAGGTAGAAAAATTGACGGGACGAAAAGCTTCAACACTTAGAAGTATTAATATGCGTGCAAAGATAAAGATGCGTAATTTTCTAAAAGAAAAGGAGAATGTAAATGAATGAGTATTATGAGAATAAAGACAATGGTTTGAGAGATTTCAAAGAAAGACTTTCAGAATACAGACCTCAACCTGAAGAAAAAATATGGAAAAATATAGGAAGAAAAGTTGCTAAGAAAACTTTCCCTTTTAAAACTCTATCTATAATTGGACTTATTGGCATTGTGGCTGTTGTAGTTTTTGTGGTTTCTGCTCCTAATCACACTCAACCAACATCTTCTAACAACACTTTACCTGACTATGTAAAAAGCACAAAAATAAGCAAGACCATATTGTCAAAAATAGAGAATATTGTCAAACGAGAGAATAAAAAGAATTCTGATATTAAGACTGAAAATACAATTGCCAACAGGGAGAATCTTCCTTCAATACCTATGGAAAACAATCTTAATAAAGAGGATTCTGTCTTGAACAATAAGACAGAAATAACAGAAAACACTACTGTTGAAAAAGAAACAGCTACTGCAAACACAACTGAAACAACAAAAACTCCTATCGTTGAAGAAAAGAAAATTGAAAAGAAAATAGATGGAGAGGAGGAAGAAGTATCTTTACCTGATAAACTATATATTCCTACTGCCTTCACTCCAACTCAATCTACTAACAATGTATTTAAACCTGCTTACAGAGATTTGAAGTCATACGATATGAAAATATACTCTCGCAACGGCTCTTTGCTTTTCTCTTCTAAAGATATTAACAACGGTTGGGACGGAAAGATAAAAGGTTCCTTAGGAAAAGCAGGAGCGTATGTTTACATCATAACTTTCACAAATAAAGACGGAAAACAAGTAACACAAAAAGGAAACTTTATGCTTTTGAATTAGGAGTGTGTTTGTACCCTTGGAGAGAATCGAACTCTCATCGTCAGAACCGGAATCTGAAATTTTATCCATTAAACTACAAGAGCAATTGTTTCGATAATAAATAACACAAAAAGAATAGAATTATTGTATCGTCAGTCTTTGTTTTGATGATAAAAAGCATAGACTTTTTCTGCCTTGGATTTACCAATACATTCTGTTAAACTCTGAAGAGTAGCATTTTTTATCTTTTCAACAGATGAATATTTCAAAAGAAGATCTCTTGCTGTCTTCTCTCCTATTCCATCTATATCTGTTAGTTGAGTGCGAAAAGTAGCCTTACTTCTTTTGTCTCTATGAAAAGTAATACCAAATCTGTGAGCTTCGTCTCGTATATGTTGTATTATTTGTAGAGTATGACTTCGTCTGTCTAAACAAATAGGAACAGGATCTTCAGGTTTATAAATTTCTTCCAAACGTTTTGCTAAACCTATGACAACAACTTTATCATATACTTCTGCTTTTTTTAATGCCTCCACAGCAGAAGAAAGTTGTCCCTTCCCTCCGTCTATTACTATTAAATCAGGTAGTTCTTTGCCTTCAGCAGATAAACGAGAATATCTTCTAAAAACAATCTCTCGCATAGAAGCAAAATCATCTGGTCCTACAACTGTTTTTACGTTAAAATGTCTATATTCTTTGTTTGAAGGTTTTCCTTCTCTAAACACAACACAACTTGCAACAGGATTAGTACCTTGTATATTAGAATTATCAAAACATTCTATATGATGTGGAGGTTTTGCTAACTGTAAATCCTTCTGCATTTCTAATACTACCTTATTACTCCATCGTTCAGGATCTACTATTTTGGCATTTTTTAGCTTTTGATTTCTATAAAGCAATGCATTATGAGAAGCAAAATCCAAAAGTTTTTTTCTTTCTCCTCCATTAGGTACTGTTTGAAGTACATAATCTTTTGGCAAATCTAAAAGTTCCGGTACTATTATCTCCTTTGCTTCCCACTGTAATCTGAGTCTGTTTTGCATAATTGCAGAAGTAAAGACCTCTATTGCTGGAATATCCAACTTTCTTTCCACTTCCACAGAAAAAGACATATTAACCTTACCCTCCACAACCTTTGTCATATTGATAAACACTTTGTCTTCGTCAGCAATATAGGAATATACTTCCAAGTCATGCGAAATAGAAGATACAATAGTGCTTTTTGCAGAATAGTTTTCCAAAAGCATGATACGTTCTTTCATTATCTGAGCTTTCTCAAAATTCAATTGCTCTGCAAAAGACATCATCTGAGCTTTCATTTCTTTAAGATAGGACGCAAAATTACCTCTTATTACCTGACGTACTCCACTTATCATCTTATGATATTCAACTCTTGATTGCTCTCCTATGCAAGGCTTATCACATAATCCTATTTGTGCGTTAAGACAAGGCTTAAACTTTCCTTGATTTACACCTTCTTCTGTCAGATTTAAAGAACATGAGCGATAAGAAAAAACATTACGTAACAAATCCATAAGTTCTTTGAGTATCCTTCCACTTGCGTAAGGTCCATAATAAGAAGAACCATCTTTGATTACATTACGTGTGGTAAAGATTCTTGGATATTCTTCGTTGGTTATACGAATCCAAGGATAAGTTTTATCATCTTTGAGCATTATATTATACTTCGGCTTATACTTTTTTATAAGATTGTTCTCCATAAGCAAAGCCTCAGTTTCAGAAGATACATGAACAAACTTTATATCCGCAATCTTACGAACAAGAATCTGAGTTTTCAGGGTATGTTTTACATCATTACGGAAATAAGAAAGAACTCTATTTTTAAGATTTTTTGCTTTTCCTACATATATTATTTTACCTGTTTTATCAAAATATTGATATACACCGGGAGTAGAAACGAGTGTATCTAAAATAGCTTGAATATGTTCCTTATTAGGATTATTTTCTAATATTTTATAACTCATTAGAAAAGGAATATATAAAAGGTATTATTCGTTTTGGTACTCTTTAAGATTGGATTTCTTCACTATTATTCCCATATCCATTAAGCCGACAGTCTTACTATATGTTCCAAGATTTGTTATGGTTATTGTATAGTTCCCTTTTTCAGGTAAAGAGACAAAAGCACGACAACGTTTTTCCACATCTATCATATCTCCCATAGCATCTCCTACCCAATCTTTGTTATCTTTATCTCTTAGTTCAATAGTATGCACACTTTCTCTTACTATTCCTTGTGGATAAACTATCTTCATTAAGAATTTTACCTTTCTTTCATTAATATAAGGAGTGTGTCTCAAAGTAACATAAACATCATAAACAACAGAAGTGTCTTCTATTGCTATGTTTTTAAACTCTATTGTCTTTCCTTTTCCTAATCTGTCCCAAGTATTTTCATTAAAAGTCTTTCTTTCTTGATAAACTTTATCTCTTCCACAAGAAGAAAACAAGACTGTTGCTATACAAAAAGTAAAGATAAGATAAAATAAATTCTTCATCGGATAATAATTTGTTTTTACTTTGCAAAAATACAACAAATTTTATATACCAAACTTCAATTCCAACAAAAAGACGTAATTTTGCAAAAAATATTATACATAATATATGACTATCAAGAACGAAAAACTAAACAATTGGATTAATCAATTTCTTCAAGACGCAGAAAAACCTTTTTCAAAAGAATGGTATATTGCATACGGTAAAGTAATCTTTGGCTGTTTCATCTTTGCCTTAGTAGATTTTCTAATGGTTGTTCCATATGGTATGGCTCCTGGTGGTGTTTATGGTCTAATGTCTGTTTTTAATAATCTTTGGGGATGGCCTATGGATATAGTTATATTCATGGATTTACCACTATTTATTTTAGGTTTAGTAGTTCTCGGAGGAAATCTTGGAATAAAAACACTTGTATCTGTTATATTCACTTGGCTATTTACATTTCTAACAGAAAATGTATTTTATATTCCTCAATACGGTTACATTCCTTTAATTCATTCTGGAGAATTCATAAGCGTAGATACTTTCACTGCTCTCTCTGCTCAACTGCAAGAAGTTTATCTTCCTGTAAGAGGAATGGGAAATGATGTAATTCTTCAATATTTTAAACCAGATTATTTACTTAACTCTATTGTTGGAGGTTTAGGTTATGGTGTTGCTATTGCTATGATATTTTCTGCTGGTGCAACTTCAGGAGGCATGGACGTAATTAGCATGATTCTTCACCGCTCTACTCATATCCCGTTAGGAACAATGGTAATGATAGTAGATTCTGCTGTTGCGGTAACTTCTTTTGCTGTTGCTGGAGATATCCGTCTGCCTATATTCTCTGTTATTCTTATATTTGTAGAAAGCAAAGTTATTGATTTGGTTATAGACAACAAAGTAAATAAGACCATGCTCATAATTACCGACAACATAGAAGGAATGAAAAGCTTAATACTAAAAGATTTGGAACGAAGCGGCACTGTTCTTAAAGGTAGAGGTATGTATCTTGAAACTGAAAAAAACATTATTTACACTACCGTAAATAGAAAAGAATACAACAAAATAAAGTACTCTGCAAAAAAATTAGACCCTAAATGCTTTATAACTATCATAAGCAACACGGAAACTCTTGGAGAGGGCTTTACTCCTTTACCTTAAAACACATAAATTAAATTTTCTTAGTCTATTTTGCTCCTCCTTTATTTTTTTTAGTAAATTTGCAAAATTAAAAACAAAAGAATAATAAACAAAAAAATATATGACATTATGCAAGTAAATAGAAGAAAAGAATTGTTTCCACAAGTTACAGATGAACAATGGAACGATTGGCATTGGCAGGTTAAGAACCGTATTGAAACACTTGACCAATTAAAACAGTATATTTCTCTTACAGAAGAGGAAGAAGAAGGTGTTAGAGTTGCACTTAAAACTTTACGTATGGCAATCACTCCTTATTATCTTTCTCTTATAGATCCAAACAATCCGAATGATCCTGTAAGAAGACAAGCTATTCCTACTATAAAAGAAACTCATCAAGCAGCAGCAGACCTTCTTGACCCTCTACACGAAGATGAAGATTCTCCTGTACCTGGTATTACTCACCGTTATCCAGACAGAGTTCTTTTCCTTATAACAGACATGTGTTCTATGTATTGCAGACATTGCACAAGAAGACGTTTTGCTGGTCAGAAAGATGCTAACGTTGGCACAGATCTTATTCAACAAGGTATTGATTATATTGCTCGTACTCCTCAAGTAAGAGATGTTCTTTTGTCAGGTGGAGATTGTCTTATGGTTAGTGATGAAATGCTTGAAAGTATCATTAAACGTCTTAGAGCAATACCTCACGTTGAAATCATAAGAATGGGTTCTCGTACTCCTGTTGTTTGCCCTATGAGAATAACAGACAAACTTGTCAATATGATAAAGCAATATCACCCTATTTGGTTAAATACTCATTTCAATCACCCTAATGAATGTACTCCTGAAGCTGCAGAAGCTTGTGCTAAGTTAGCAAATGCTGGTGTTCCTTTAGGAAATCAAAGCGTATTATTAAGAGGAGTTAATGACGATGCACGAGTTATGAAGAAACTTGTTCAGCGTTTGGTTCAAATGAGAGTAAGACCTTATTACATATATCAATGTGATTTATCTATGGGATTGGAACATTTCCGTACCACAGTCAGCAAGGGTATAGAAATAATGGAAAATCTTCGTGGTCATACCTCTGGTTATGCTGTTCCTACTTTTGTTGTCGATGCTCCAGGTGGTGGTGGCAAGACTCCTGTTATGCCTCAATACATCATTTCTCAAGCTCCAGGCAAAGTGGTTCTTAGAAACTATGAAGGAGTTATAACTACTTATTCAGAACCTATGGATTATACTCCAGGAGAATGTGATGTTGATTTCCTAAAAGGTGAAGATATAGAGAGAGAAGGTGTTGCTGGTTTATTACATGGCGACAGAATGGCTATGGAACCAAAAGACCTTGAAAGACACGAAAGAAACAAAAACCGCTAAGTGCCTTTTGTTAAAGACATATTAAACTACAAGAGTATTTCTTTTGTAGGTATGGATAAAAATGCAGGCAAGACAGAAACACTTAATTATGTTCTGTCTCGTCTGCGTTCCTTTAATAAATCCATAGCAGTAACTTCTATTGGAATAGACGGAGAAACTATTGACCAAGTTACCTCTACTTCCAAACCAATGGTGTTTGTTTATCCCAATACCTTATTTGTTACCTCTGAAAAATTGTATGAGCAACGACAAATAGTGTCTCAGATAGAAAACATCTCACACTACGCTTCCACTCTCGGCAGATTGGTTACCGCAAGAACACTTTCCTTTGGCAATGTTATGCTTTCTGGTCCAACTTCTACTGCTTGGCTAAAAGAACTTATAAACGAATTGTCTCAAAAATGTGATATATGCCTTATAGATGGAGCATTATCAAGAAAAAGTTTTGCTTCTCCTTCCATAACAGAGGCTATGATTCTTTCCACAGGAGCAGTTCTTTCGGCAAACATAGAGAAGATATGCAACCAAACCAAGTTTGTCTATGATATGACTTTATTGCCTTGCATTGAAGAAGAATTAAAAGAAAAACTTTTCAACATATCACAAGGAATATTCGCAATCCACAACACAACAAATGAGATTGTTGATTTGGAAATTCCGTCCCTGCTTATGATTGACAAGTACAGAGACAAGTTGTTCAATGTCTCAAAAACGCTGTTCATACCCGGTATGATAACAGACAAACTTTTAGAACTGATAATCTCTAAAAAGAATATTCAAGATTATACTCTAATAACAAAAGACTTTACCCATATTTTTTCTTCCCCTCTAAATACAAGACGGTTCTTGTCTTTGGGCGGAAAAATACTCTATCTCTACTCTACCCGACTGCTTGCAATAACTGTCAATCCTGTCTCTCCACTCGGATTTAAGATTGATAATGAGAAATTGCTTTCTTCTCTTCGCTCTCAAATAGACGTACCTATATATAATGTAAGAGACATAAATATCTAAGGTCTTTTCTCTATCGTATTTTCTATTTTTATACAACATATTGCCCAATCTCTATTTGAAAGACCTTGATTTGAAAAAATATTCATTTAAAGTATGTTATTTTTATAAAAAGATGTAAATTTGCAATCTAAAATAACAAAATCTAAAATAAGCAATGAAAAAATATACGTTATTATTATTGGCTGGCTTAGTTATCTATGGCTGTGCAGGAACAAAGAAATCTACTTATAAATCTGTAGATGAAAGAGATGTACCTGAAAGATATGTTAAGGATTTTCACAAACGTTATGCTGATGTAAAGAATGTGAAATGGGAAATGGCGGATTCCACCCTATATTTCGCTAACTTCAAAACAGAAGATAACGATTGTATAATGAAATTCACTCGTACCTCAACTGAAATGATGTATGTCGTACCTATGGAATATCTTCCAAGTGCAATATCTGACTATGTTAAGGCTGAATATCCTGAATATAAAATACATCAAGCCTACATTACAGATATAAAAAATCAGAAATCTTACCTGATTCCAATAGAAAAAGCAGGAGAAAAACTAAACCTTCAATTTGATTTAAAAGGTAATTTTAATAAAGTTGTTGATTAGGGTTTGAATCCTTTATATTTAAGGAAAGAAGGTGTTAAATATTCTTACTTAACACCTTCTTTATTTGTTAAATAGAGATTAGGTAAAAAAAGACTTGATTTTAAAAAATTAAAACCAAGTCTTTACACTCTAAACATCAAGATTTAAATTTTTAAAACCAAGTCTTTTTTCATCAACTCTTGATGTTTTTTTATCAAAACAAAAGCTGCTGTATTCAAGCAAAACAAGTGCTGTTTTCTTTTTCTGAATACTAATTTCTCATTTCTAATTTTTTATGTAAATTTGCAGTTTGATTTAATACACATTTTACTATAGAAATGACAAGACTTAGTGTTAATATAAACAAGATAGCAACTCTTAGAAATGCAAGAGGAGGCAATAATCCAGACCTTATTCAAGTAGCAAAAGACTGCGAAAAATATGGTGCAGAAGGAATAACGGTACATCCTCGTCCTGATGAAAGACATATAACAAAAAAAGATGTTTATGATTTAAAACAAATTGTAACAACTGAATTCAACATAGAAGGTTATCCAGACGAACGATACATACAAATAATCAAGGACATCAAGCCTGCTCAAGCAACTCTTGTGCCTGACGCTCCTGACCAATTGACATCAAATCACGGTTGGGATACAATAAAAAACAAGGAATTTCTACAAAAGATAATAAAAGAACTGAAACCTATTTGCAGAGTATCTTTGTTTGTTGATGCTAATGAAGATATGATACGAGGAGCTAAAGAATGTGGTGCTGATAGAGTGGAGCTTTATACTCAATCCTACGCAGAAGATTTTGCAAAAAACAAAGAAGAAGCAATAAAACCATTTGTTTATGCTGCAAAAATAGCAGAAGAATGTGGTTTAGGCTTAAATGCTGGTCATGATTTGTCTTTAGAAAACTTGCAATACTTCTGTCAAAACATACCTAACTTACTTGAAGTCTCAATAGGTCATGCTCTTATTTGTGATGCTCTTTACTTAGGTTTGGAGAACACCATAAAACAATATAAAGACAAGGTTAAATAAGATAAGTATCGCAAAAGAAATGGATTTTAAAGAATTTGGATTTAAAGAAGAAATAAACAAAGCCATAGAAGATTTAGGATTTAAAACTCCTATGCCTGTGCAGGAACAAGCTATTCCTACCATACTTTACAACGATATTAATCTTATTGCTTTGGCTCAAACAGGAACAGGCAAGACTGCAGCCTTCGGACTTCCTATAATAAACAGAATAGATTTTGACAACAAAGATGTTCAAGCTCTTGTTATTTGCCCAACAAGAGAACTTTGCATTCAAATCGCAAATGATTTAAAGAAATACTCTAAATACCTAAAGTCAGCAAAAATAGTCCCTGTTTATGGAGGAGCATCTATAGAACTCCAAATAAAAGACCTGAAGAAGAAACCTCAGATTGTGGTTGCAACTCCTGGAAGATTGAATGACCTATTGTTAAGAAAGAAAATAGATATTTCGTCCATAAATTATATGGTTTTAGATGAGGCAGATGAAATGCTTAATATGGGATTCAAAGATGACTTGGATAATATATTAAGTGCCACCTCTGAAAACAAGAATACCTATCTTTTTTCAGCAACAATGCCGAAAGAGGTTGAACAAATAGCAAAAGAATACATCTCCAATCCTGTTCGTATTCAGATAGGAGAAAGAAATCAAGGTTCAGATAATGTTCAACACTTCTATTACTTAGTTCATCAGAAAGACCGTTACCTTGCCTTGAAGCGTATTGCCGACTATTATCCTAATATTTATGGAATAATTTTCTGTAGAACTAAGGTAGAGACTCAAGAAGTTGCTGATATGCTAATAAAAGACGGATACAATGCAGACAGTCTTCACGGTGATTTGTCTCAAGCTCAAAGAGATCATGTAATGAGTCGTTTCCGTCTAAGAAATATTCAAATGCTTGTGGCTACAGATGTTGCTGCAAGAGGATTAGATGTAAATAATCTTACTCACGTAATAAACTATGAACTTCCAGATGAATTGGAACAATATGTTCATCGTTCTGGTCGTACAGGAAGAGCGGACAATCAAGGAATATCTATTGCTATTATCAACCTAAAAGAAAAGCACAAGATAAAAAAGCTTGAAAAAGTACTAAAGAAAGAAATATCCAAAGCTAAGATACCAACAGGTCAAGAAGTCTGCAAAAAACAACTCTTCAATATGATTAATCGTGTGGAAAACGTAGAAACAGATTATGAAGAGATAGACAGATTCCTTCCAGAGATTAGCAAGAAACTGTCTTGGATGGATAGAGAAGAGTTGATAAAACACTTTGTTTCCTTGGAATTCACTTCACTGTTGTCGTATTACAGAGACGCTGTGGATTTGAACATTGATGAAAGTTTGGAAAAAGAAAAAATCCGCAGAGAGAATAACCAAAGAAGCAAACAAAAGAGAGAAAGACATTTTGACAAAAGTCTATTCAGCACGCTAAGCATTAACCTTGGCTATAAAGATAAAGTTGTTCCTCAAAGAATAATAGGAATGATTAACGACTATACTCCTCATCGCAGAATAGAAATAGGAAAAATAGACATTACTGACAGATGTTCTTTTGTAGAGGTAAAAAACGATGGTGTCGATGCAGTAAAAGATGCTTTAGACGGAAGAATAATAAAAGGAAAAGAAATAGTTGTTGATTTTGCAGACAATATAGAACACAAAGAAAGAAAAACATCTGACACAAGAGAAAGAAAAGGTAACAGAGAAAGAAGAGATAGCAGAGGCAGTAGAAACAGAAAAGAAGGAAAATCAAGAAGGGAAAGAGATAACAAAGACAAAAGAAATAGAAAAAGATAAAAAATAAATCAATATGACAAAATTAGTTGCAGCATCATTACTTTCAGCAGATTTCGGAGAATTAAAGGCAGCAGTTGAAATGCTGAACAACAGCAAAAACGATTGGGTTCATGTAGATGTTATGGACGGAGTTTTTGTTCCTAACATTTCTTTCGGACAACCTGTGATAAAATACATCAAAAAATATGCAGCACAACCTTTGGATGTACATCTAATGATTGTTGATCCAGACAGATACTTTGAGGATTTTTGTAAATGCGGTGCAGATATTATTACTGTTCATTATGAAGCTTGCAGGCATTTACATCGTTCTCTGTCTGCCATAAAAGATTTAGGACTTAAAGCTGGTGTTGTTCTTAATCCTCATACCAACGTTTCCTTAATAAAAGACGTGCTTTATCTATGTGATGTTGTTTGCTTGATGAGTGTAAATCCTGGTTTTGGCGGACAAAAGTTTATAGAAAACACTTATAACAAAATAAAAGAATTAAAACAGTTAATAAAGGAACAAAACCTAAGCACCCTTATTGAGATAGACGGTGGAGTTAATACAAAAAACTCATCTCTTCTTTATGAGGCTGGAGCAGATGTTTTAGTTGCAGGAAGTGCTGTTTTCTCTTCTGACAATCCTGCAAATACAATAGAAGAGTTAAAAAAGTAAATAGTAAATCATCATAGAGTATGGGTTGGTTATTTGGAAATACAACAAAGAGAGAAGCTGATATTGAATGGCTCCACACAGATATACATTCTCATGTTATTCCTGGAATAGATGATGGAGCAAGTTCTATGGAAGACTCTCTTCAATTGGTAGAAGAAATGTACAATTTAGGCTATCGTAAAATGATAATAACACCACACGTTCGCTTTGGCTCTTTTGAAAATGACACTGATACTTTTGACAAACGCTTAGAGTTATTAGAAATAGCCGCTGATGAAAAAGGACTGAATATGGAGTTTGAGGTTGGTGCTGAACACACAATGGACGAGTATTTCAGACATCTAATAAAAATAGACAAATTAAAAAGCTTTAATGATGGTTGGTTGTTAATAGAATTTCCTTTTCACTCTCTTCCTGCTCATTGGAAAGATATGATTTTTGATTTACAGATAGCTGGATATAAGCTTATTCTTGCTCACCCAGAAAGATACGTAGAGTTTCTTCCTTTCAACAAAAAAGTAATAGATGAATTGAAGGATAGAAATATACTTTTCCAAATGAACATTACTTCCTTGGCTGGCTTTTATGGCAAACATGTGCTGAAGTTTGCTAAATACTTAGTAGAAAAAGACTACATAGATATATTAGGTTCTGATTTACACAATATGAGACACATTGAATACATCAAGAAATCACTACACAACAAAGATGTTTTCAATCTAATCAACAGTGGTGTTCTGCAAAACAGCAAATTTTAGCAAAGCAATTTTTCTTTTTGTTTTGCGTTATTGAATAAAATATATAAAACCATAGTAAATTATGAATAGTTTGTTAGCAATTAGCCCTATAGATGGGAGATACAGAAATAAAGTAGAAAAATTAGAAAACTATTTTTCAGAGAAAGCACTTATACAATACAGAGTTAGAATAGAAATAGAATATTTTATTGCTTTATGTAACATTCCTTTGAATGCCCTAAAAGATTTCAATAAAGACAAATTTGAAAGTTTGAGAGATATTTACAGAAACTTTTCTGTTGAAGACGCTCAAAGAGTAAAAGACATAGAAAAGATTACTAACCATGATGTCAAAGCAGTAGAGTATTTTATTAAAGAAAAGTTTGACGCTTTAAATATTTCTAAACATAAAGAATATATACATTTTGGTTTAACTTCTCAAGACATCAACAACACATCTGTTCCTCTTTCTCTTAAAGATTGCAACGATGATGTTCTTTTACCTATGCTTGACGAGATTATAGACCTTATAAACGCTAAGGCAACAGAATGGAAAGATGTTCCTATGCTTGCTCATACTCACGGACAACCTGCATCTCCTACTTGTTTAGGAAAAGAGATAAAAGTTTTTGCTTACAGATTAGAAAAACAGTTAGCTTATTTCTCTTTTATCCCTTTTTCGGCTAAATTTGGAGGAGCAACAGGAAACTTTAATGCTCATAATATTGCTTTCCCTGATATAGATTGGACGAATTTTGCTGATGAGTTTGTTGCCTCATTAGGTTTGGAACGTGATTTATTCACAACACAGATAGAAAATTACGATAACTTAGCAGCATATTTTGACAACCTTAGAAGGATAAACACCATACTTATTGACTTTTGCAGAGATATTTGGCTATATATCTCTATGGAATATTTCAAACAAAAGATAAAAGAAGGTGAGGTTGGCTCTTCTGCTATGCCACACAAGGTTAATCCTATTGATTTTGAAAACGCAGAAGGTAATCTTGGAATGGCAAATGCTATCCTTACTCATCTAAGTATGAAAATGCCAATCTCTCGTTTGCAGAGAGACCTTACTGATAGCACTGTGTCAAGAAATATTGGTGTTCCTTTAGCTCACACTCTAATTGCTTTGGATTCTTTAAAGAAAGGTATAAACAAACTTATACTTAATGAAGCTGCTTTGAAAGAAGATTTGGAAAACAATTGGGCTGTTGTGGCTGAAGGCTTGCAAACCATCCTAAGAAGCATAGACTATCCTAATCCATACGAAACGCTTAAACAACTGACTCGCAAAAACACTAAGATGAATAAACAAATAATACATGAGTTTATTGACACTTTGCAAGTCAGCGATGAGATAAAGCAAAGAATGAAACAAATAACTCCTCATAATTATATAGGAATATACCCTGAAATTTAAGACTCATTAAGGTTGCTTGACTTTGCTGATGTTAGGCAACCTTATCTTTCATTATTTATTGATACTTTATGACAAGAACAGAAAGAAAATTCATATTTAAGAACATAAAACCTTACATTCCAAGATATATACTTTATGTCTTCTTGGTAATGTTGATGTCTGTGTTTTCTATCTGTTCAATTCTTTCCTTAAACAATTTCTTACAGATATTGTTTATTGAGGACTCTTCTGCTTCTGTTACTGAATTGGATAAACTGCTAAATAATATCTACGGGTATTTCCTTACTTTTGGAAAACAAAACGCCCTTATTTATTTCACAATAATCGTTCTTGTTATCTATTTTCTTAAGGATTTATTTGAATGGTTAGCAGAATATTATATGGGCTGTACTCGCAACAAGATAACACGAAATATCCGCAACAATATATTTCAATGTTTTGTTACAAGAGACTTGTCTTTTTTTACCAAACACAAAAAAGGAGACTTACTTTCAAGAATATCTTCTGATGTTATAGAGTATGACGAAACAGTATTGAAATCCATTGCAACAATAATCAACTCTGTGGTTGTTGTTATTTTATATCTTGGTATTCTTTTCTACATTGAATGGAAACTTACCCTCGTTACTATCGTTCTTTTTCCTATTGTTATTATTGTTACCTCTACTCTATCTCACAGACTAAAATCTAATTCCAAGCGATTGCAAAAAACCAATGGCGTTATAGTCTCAGTTATAGAACAGACTATAGGAGGTCTTAGGATAATAAAATCTCTCACTGCCATAGAATATGTAAACAAGATATTCAAAAAAATAAATAACGATTTCACCACTCTAAGAAACACCGTCTATAGAAGAATAGAATTTGCATCTCCTTTAAGCGAAGTATTATCTTCTATTGTAGTTGCTGTTATTCTTTTGATTGGTTGCAATGAGGTCATCTCTGGCAATGGACTTACAAGCACCATGTTTATTGTCTATCTCATTCTTTTCATCCTAATCATCAAGCCAGCAAAAGATGCTTCCACTGCCTCATATAAAATAAAGAAAGGTCTTGCTTCCATAGAGAGAATTATGGAGATAGAAAATGATGAAAACACAATAAAAGAACCTATCAAGTCTAAAGAATTTCCACAGATAACTAAGGGAATTTCATTTAATAATGTTTCATTCTCCTACGAAAAGGGTGTTCCTGTTTTGAAAAACGTGTCATGCCTGTTTGAAAAAGGAAAGACAACTGCTATTGTTGGTCCTTCTGGTTCTGGAAAAACCACGATGATAGACTTAATAGAAAAGTTTTACCTTGCAGACAGTGGTGAAATATGCTTTGATGAGGTATCAATAAGAGACATCAGTTCATATAAGATAAGAGATAATATTTCCATAGTTAGTCAAGAAACGATATTGGTAAATGACAGCATAAAGAATAATATCGCCTTTGGTAATACCGCTTATTCTTTTGAACAGATACAAAAAGCTGCTCAAATAGCCAACGCAGAAGAGTTTATTGTTTCCTTACCAGAACAATATGAAACCAATATAGGAGATAAAGGTGATAAACTATCTGGAGGACAAAAACAAAGGATTGCTATAGCTCGTGCGGTATTAAGAAATACAGATATATTAATTTTAGACGAAGCAACGTCAGCCTTAGACAACAAGAGTGAAGTTTTAGTTCAAGAGGCTTTAGACAATATTTCTCAAAACAGAACGGTAATAGTCATAGCCCATAGACTTTCAACCATAAAGAATGCTGACAAAATTATTGTCTTAGATCACGGAGAAATAAAAGAACAAGGGACACATCAAGAATTATACGAAAAACAAGGTCTATACTATAACCTTTACACAATGCAAGAATTGTAAAACATTACTTAAACAAAAGCAGGGCTTCGTTTTCTTTCTTTCGCATCTGTTTTTCTTCCTTTGGGCTATGGTCTTGCTGACCTAAAAGATGAAGTATGCCGTGTATAATAACACGATGCAATTCTTCTTCAAAAGCAACATTAAACTCTTGAGCATTTTCTCTAACCCTGTCTGTAGAAATAAAAATATCTCCATTTATTATGTCCTTTTCAACATAATCAAAGGTGATAATATCAGTGTAAAAGTCATGATTAAGATATTGTTTATTTACTTCCAATATCTTTTCATCAGAACAGAAAATATAAGACACACTCCCAAGTCTAAACCCAGCATTTTCAACTACTTGTTTTATCCAACGCTTGATTTTAAGTCGGTCTTTAAGGTTGAAAGAATTATCAAAATTAAAACTTACCGCCATAGTTCTTATTTTGTAACAAATTTAAGTACGTTAAGAGAATATTCGTGCAACAATTCTTTCCTTCTCATCGCAAGTTCTTCATCAACACCACTGACGTAGAATATTAAATCCAAAGTCCTGCCTTCGTCTTTAACCTCTATCTCGTCAGTCAAAGCATTTAAAAGGAAAGAGAACTCATTGTCTTGATTGTCTGCATTCAACAAAGAAAAGAAATTTCCCTTTTCTGTCATTATTGTAAAGCATACACCACCAACACATTTTTCAAAACATAGTGTCATATCTCCTTGCGACAGACTTAACGCTGTTGATATTGCAACAGAAATACTACCCATATAGTTATGCAAATGATTGTCAGCACATATCCCTTCAATAAATTCTTCAACCCTTAAAGCGTCATTATTTTTTATTTCAAGTGTATCTTTTTTCATCATAATTCTTATACGTAAATTATCGCCCAAAGTTATAAAAATATTCATTAATTTTTGTCTTATAATAAGAAGAATATACAGGAGGTATCTCCTTAAAGAGTTCCATTTCTCTATTTTTCAACTTATTAAAGGCTTCAAAATTTTTATCATTATTTTGTTTTTTATCAACTCCTGAGGTAGATTTTCTCTCATTATCCTTATCTCTTTTCTTCTCTGCCCTCTCACTTTCAAGCATACGAGTAAGTATTTCGTTCTGGCGTTTTATTGTATTAGCATTTATTCTTTTATTTACAATATCTTTTTCCGTATCCTCCATATTCTTCAGTACCTTATTCATTCCTCCAACTGACTTTCCACTCTCGTCTTTCATTTCTTTAAGATATTCTTCCATCATCTTTCTTATCATCTCTTGTCTTGCTGCTGCTTTAGCCAATTCTTCATTCAGTTGTTTCCCCTCTCCTATCTTTCGTGGTTTGTTGCCCTGCTTTTCAAGTTCTTTTTGCAGACGTTGAATCTCTTTATTCAGAGCTTCTTGCATCTGTTTGAGATTCTTTATATCCTTTTTACCTCCAGAAGAAGATGGATTGTTGCACTGTTGAGAAGCTTTTCCATTCTTTTTCTTTGATTGGTTCT
The DNA here is from genome assembly GCA_900314725.1 of uncultured Bacteroidales bacterium. Lineage (GTDB taxonomy): Bacteria > Bacteroidota > Bacteroidia > Bacteroidales > P3 > Scybalousia_A. Next base: position 88,937 of record OMWJ01000005.1, on the reverse strand, counting down.
GTTGCTTGTTCATATTATCAAGACTCTCAGCCAAAAGCAACGAAAGATTGTTCATAGAAGTCATAGCATATTGTTGAGAAGTAGCTGCCCCTGTATTATGCATTGAATTGTAATAGCTCTGATTGTATTTCAAAAGCTTATCAAGAGAAGCGTTGATGTTTTCTATTACTTTATATGTCTCTTCGTGTATAGTGTTGCTTACTTGGGGCTGACGTTTGCTAATATTATATAAGGAATCAGATATATCTTTCATACTCTCCTTGATGATATTCTGCTTATTGATTATATTTTGGTAAGCAGGGTCATTGACAGCGGTTTTTTGAGAAGCGTATATCAAGGCTTCTTCTTCTTTTGATAAGGTAACAAGATTCTTCAGTATCTGTCTGACATTATCTATATCTTCTGCAAGTTGTTCTTCTTGACTATCGTCCATTTCTTTCTCTATTTTGTCAGCCATTGCCTGCATCTGTTTTGAGGCATTCCGCTGTTGCTTTGCAGCATCCTTATTCTTGTTGTTATCTATATTATTCTTCGCATCGTTGAGGTCTTTATTTATTGCGTTCTCCTTATCTTTCTCTCTCTTGAACTTAAAAGGATCATCCAAGTCTGCATTTTTCTTTTGAATATCATTCATCTTTTTCTGCAAATCCTTAAACTCTTTGTTTATCTCTTCCTGTTTTTTAGAGAGGTCTTGCTTGTCAGATTTTTTATTCAAGGTCTCCTTTGCAAGTGATTCTTGTTTTTTTGACAACTCTTTAAGCTTATCTACAACATCATTAATATTCTTTTCAACATCCAAACGCTTATATAGTTCCAAATTCTTATCCAATTGTTTTGACAACTCATCATTCTGCATCTGCAAATTCTTTAAGCCCTCATTCATCTTATCTTTATCCATCTGCTGCTTGGTCAGTTGTTCTATCTGCTTCATTAATTCCTTGAGTTCCTTATTCTCCAAAGACTTGAAAAGGTTCTCTATTTCCGTCTGTTTTTTTATCAGGTCTTCATCAATATTGTTATTAAACTTTTCCTCTAAGGTTGTGTTCTCTTGTATCTTTTCTTGTATATTCTGAATATTCTCTCTTATCTTCTCTTGCTTGTTTTTCAGGTTCTCCAACTCCTGTTTGTCTCTCCATGTCAGTTCTTTATTCTCTGCCAAACGTTTGGTAAGTTCAGTGATTTTCTTTTGCAAATCCTTAAGTTCTTTCAATGCATTGTCTGTTTGTTTGCTGATGTCTTTAGTGTTGTCTTCTACCTTTTTCTCCACCTCTTTACTATCAGGGATTGCTATATTAAAACTTTGACTTCTTGTGTTTTTTGCTCCATGAATACCATCATTATCCCACACCTCAAAATAATACTCCACCTTATCTCCTGCGTTAATCTTGTATTCATCTAAATCTAACAGATAATAGAACTCCTGAGCATTTTCATTTGTAGTAATAGGCAAAAGTTTTTTGTTATCCACATAAGTATTGCCATTAGAATTTGTTATCTTTACATGAAACTCCAAACGTGAGAAACCATAGTCGTCTTTTATCTGTCCCCTAAAATAAACCTTATCTGCCAAATCACTCTCTTTCTCTTCTATTACTGCTATCTGCGGTCTTTCATCTTTTATGGTATTGACAAAAAATGCCAAACTATCTTCTGAAAGAGTAGAAAAGTTCTTCATCTTTATGCTAATGCTTTGAGAGGAAAGATATTTTACAGAATGGTTTGTTATATCCTTCAAAACAGAGAGTTTAACTATATTGTCATTACTCTTGAAAAGAATCTCTTTTGTATCTTTACTTCTTATTACCCATTTGATTTGCGTGCCTTCTGGAACAGAAATATCAGTAACATTATTAAGAGTTTCATTCTTTAAACGAGTATATTTAGGATAAACAACTTCGGCTTTAAGGTCTGTCAGTACGGGTTTGGGATTTACTTTTATGGTATATATTTTACTTTCCACACCTACAGCCTCAAACTGCACCATAGTACTCTTTTGAATTTGGGAAATAGTGTAAAGGAAATGAGTATTATCTTTCTTTTTCATTTCTAAACTCTGCCCATTTATCAAAATATTAACCTTATCTGGCAACATATCCCCCTCCACTCTCACTTTTATATCCACATCATTATGCTGCAAAACCTTAACATTTTCATCAAAAATAAACCTAAACGGTGCTGGCTTTTCAAAGAAAACATTATGATGAATATAACGAGTTGCAGCTGAAGAAAATAGTCTTGGAAAGCACAGAGATAACACAACAATAATTGCCACAACTCCAACAAGCACCTTAGCATATTTCTTTGTCTTTGTCTTATCTATTGCCTTATGGAAGGAAAAAGGAGAAAGCGAGAGTGTCTTCTGCTCTATGGCCGCTGCAAGAAGAGTGTTGCCTACTGTATTCTCTTCATTTGCTTGAGCTAATTCTTGCAATTCTAAAAGATTAAGCAACTTGTCTTTTATCTCCACAAAATGCTCACCTATTATTTTTGCTGCCTGCCTATAGGAAATCGTCTTACCTATAGAAAATATCTTCGCCAAAGGAATAAAAACCCAAAACACTAAAACCCCGACAGCAAGAGTAATATAAGAATAAAAGATAATAGTACGAGTCAATTGACCTTGCCAACTATAAGTTTCAATTAAGGCAAGCACAACAAAAAAAACAGCCAAAAGCAACAACGAATAAATCAAACCCCTTATTACGAGATTTTTGTAATAAGAACGTATAAAGTCATTAAGCTTGTCAATTATTTTGTTGCTCATCTAAAACCACCTCATTTGTTATTTGCAAAATTACAATTTTTTCTGGTAATCAAAAAAAATTTTTAGGATTTGTCTTAAACTTAATTAAATCTTAACAACAAAAAATGATGATAACAACATACATATGTCATCATCATTTTTATCTTGATCCTTCAAAAAAAAGATCAAGTCTTTTGGGTGTAAAAACTAAGTCTTTTGGGTAAAAAGTCTTCGTTTTAAATTTTTAAAACCAAGTCTTTTTTTTCTTTAAATGAGATTAACATAATATATTTTTATAAATATAATAAAAACAGATTTTTACTTAAACTAATTTATCTTTTACTTTAGTTTGATTAAAATAAAAACAATCTTGACAACATGATAATAAAAATCAATTTAAATAATGTGCTGTAATCAGGATACAATTTTTTTTATCTTTATCCGTTACTTCTTTATAACTATTTCAGAACTATTATGTACGAATATTTGAATGGTAAGTTTGCTTTGATAAATCCGTCCTTCGTGGTTGTAGATTGCAACGGCGTGGGTTATAAAATAGAGATTAGTCTCAACACCTATTCTCAGATAAAAGAGAAGAAAGAGGGTAAGGTTTTTGTTCATTTTATTGTAAGAGAAGATATGCAGGTGCTTTATGGCTTTGCCGATGAAAAAGAAAGAGAGTTGTTCCGTTTATTAATAGGTGTTAGTGGCATTGGACCTAATACTGCAAGGGTGATACTTTCTTCTCTCAACTCAGATGAATTGGTCAAAGCTATAAGGGATGAAGACCTTAAATCCATAAACGCCATAAAAGGAATAGGTAACAAGACTGCTCAAAGAGTTATAGTAGATTTAAAAGATAAGGTTCAAAAATGGGATTATTCGTCTGAAATATCCAACACCACAAGTCAAACAGACAATAAAAACCGAGAACAAGCGTTATTAGCATTGCAGACATTAGGCTTCAACAAAATCATTATAGAAAAAACCTTAGACAAGATTCTAAAGGAAGACAGCCAAACGGATGTAGAAAACTTAATAAAAGAGGCATTGAAACGCTTATAAAGGTCTTGTATGACAATAAAAAGAGTTTGTATATTAATAACAACTACGATTATTCTTACTTGCTCAAACGTTTTTGCAAGCGTTTGCAATGGTTTTATATCTAATCCAGACTCTCTTCATTTCCCTGTAAAAGAAAACTCAGACAGTCCTTTGTATCTTAACGAACCACAAAATATAACAACCACAGTAGAATATGACCCTGTAAATAATGAATACATAGAGTTTAAAAGGGTTGGTGATGTTATCTTGGAGACCAGAAAATTGTCTTTTGAAGAATATCAGAAGTATGATTTAGATAGAATGATTGATTCCTATTGGAAGAACAAATCAGGCAATGCTCTTTTACTACAAAATGATGAAAGTCTGTCGTCTTTGATTCCAAAACTTAGGATAAATAGTGAGTGGATGGATAAGATATTCGGAGGACAAGATATTGACATAAGGCTTTCAGGTGGTGTGGATTTGAAGTTTGCCTTGGTTAATAATAAAAATGAGAATCTTTCCTTAAATGAAAATGCAAGAAGTGTTACAAGGTTTGATTTTGATGAGGACATTCAGTTTAATGCTTTGGCACAGATAGGAACGGCCATAAGTTTTACATTCAACTATAATAGTGGTGCTACGTTTGACTTTGAAAAAGAGTTATTGAAACTTAAATATGAGGGCAAGGAAGATGACATTCTGCAACTTTTGGAGGTAGGCAATGTGTCTTTTCCTTTACCTACTACGCTTATAACAGGCGTACAAAATCTTTTTGGCATTAAGGCTAAACTCAAGTTTGGTAATTTGCTTTTAGATGTTATAGGTTCTCAACAAAAAAGTGAAAGCCAAAGCATAACAGTACAAAATGGAGCTCAGACTCAAGAGTTTAATTTCAAAGCAGACGAATATGACGAAAACAAGCACTTCTTTCTTGCTCAGTATTTCTACGACAACTACAACAAAGCAATGCAGACTCTTCCTATCATAAACAGCAATGTTGTAATAACTAAGATAGAGGTCTGGAGAACAAATATTGGAAGTGCGGTGAATAACAACAGAAATATTGTTGCTTTCGCTGATTTAGGAGAAAAGAATCCTTTTGGACAAACACCTTATATTACCAATCCTTATGGTTCGGAGTATCCAGATAACTATCTATCTAATGATTTGTTAGTTAATGTCAATCCTAATAACCTTAGAAACATAAACACAGTAGGCAACACTCTGCAAGGTATGGGTTTTGTTTCTGGACAGGATTTTGAAAAAGTGGAGAGTGCAAGAAAACTTTCTGAAAGTGAATACACGTTCAACTCTCAATTAGGTTTCATTTCCCTGAATCAGGCTTTGTCTAACGACCAAGTTTTAGCCGTTGCTTTCCAATATCAAATAGTTGGAGATACTACAGTCTATCAAGTTGGAGAATTTTCTGACGAAGGTATAACAGACCCTAATACTTTGGTTGTAAAACTACTTAAATCCTCCACTCTTAATGTAAGAAATCCGATGTGGAAGTTGATGATGAAGAACATTTATTGGATTGGTTCTTCGCAGATAACTTCAGAAGATTTCAGGCTAAACATCATGTACTTGGGTGATGAAGAAGGCATTGAAACAGGATACTTTAATGAAGGTCCTTTAAGAGCCATACCTCTTATTCAAGTGTTTGGATTAGATAGAATGGATACAAGACAGAATATGTATCCAGATGGTGTCTTTGACTTTGTAGAGTTTTCTTCTGCAAATGCAGGCTTGATAAATGCTTCTAAAGGTTTGATTTACTTCCCTACTGTTGAACCTTTCGGAAAAGACCTTAGAGCTGCCTTGAATGATGATGAATTTGCTAACAAATATTGTTTTGACTCCCTATATACTCTCACTCGTTCTCAAGCTGAACAATACACAGAAAACAACAAATATTACTTAGAAGGACGATACCGTTCATCTTCTTCTAATGGAGAAATAAGCCTTGGTGCTGTAAATGTTCCTCAAGGCAGTGTAACCGTTATGGCTGGAGGAATACAACTTCAAGAAGGTGTTGATTACACTGTAGATTATGCTATGGGACGAGTAAAGATAATTAACGGAGCCTATCTTTCCTCTGGAACTCCTATCACCGTTTCTACAGAAAGCAACTCTACCTTCTCAATGACTACTAAGTGGATGTTAGGTTTAAGAGGCACTTACACTTTCTCTCCCGAATTGTCCTTAGGAGCAACCTTTATGCACTTGCACGAAACACCTATAACTCAAAAAGTCAATTATGGAGAAGAACCTATCAGCAATAGTCTTATAGGATTGGACTTACATCTTACAAAACAAGTGCCTTTTATCACTAAGCTTATAGATTGGTTACCTTTTTATAGCACAAATGCTCCATCCACTCTAAATTTTGAAGGTGAGATAGCTGAGTTTATTCCAGGCAATCCTTCTGTAATTGGTTCTTCTGGTACTTCTTATATTGACGATTTTGAAACAAGCAAAAGAAGTTATGATTTGAGGGCTGTTAATTCTTGGTTTCTTGCTTCCACTCCTCAGGATTTCAACGCACCAGGAACTCTATTTCCTGAAACATTTAAAAATAGTGGTCTTGCTTACGGATTCAACAGAGCGAAGATTGCTTGGTATAGTATAGATGATAATTTCTACACAGGAGCAGCTCCAAGCAACATCAATAACGATGACAAGAGTAAGCCGTATGCAAGAGAGATTCTTGAATCAGAAGTCTATCCCAACAAAGAACTTGTTCAAGGACAAAGGAATAATATACATGAATTTAATATAGCTTTTTATCCAAAGGAAAGAGGACCTTATAACTACGACACTCTTTCTCCTTGGTCGTTTGGATTAGATGCTGACGGCTATCTTAACAATCCTGAAACTCGCTGGGGAGGAATAATGAGAAAGTTGGACGCAACAGATTTTGAAGCAGCAAATATTGAGTCTATAGATTTTTGGCTCATGGATCCTTTCATTGAAGCACCTGACAGTGAAGGAGGAAAACTTTATTTTAATCTCGGAGATATTTCAGAAGACATTCTTAGAGACGGAAGAAAAAGTTATGAGAATGGTCTGCCTACTTCTGCTACTGTAACAGATGTAGATACAACTATTTGGGGACGTGTTCCACGATTACAAGCCGTTGTGAATGCTTTCTCAAATGACAACAATTCTCGTCAATATCAAGATATAGGTTATGACGGTATCAATTCAACGGATGAACAATCTTTCTTTGAGAACTTCTTGCAAAAATATCAAAACCAACTAACACCTGATGCTTATCAAAAACTAATAAAAGACCCTTCTGCAGATGATTTTATGTATTTCCGTTCTAATGAGTATGACAAAAATAATGTAAAAATAACGGATAGATATAAAAGATACAACAATCCAGAAGGCAACTCTTCGGTTACTACTACAGGAGAATCACAACAAGCTACTGCCCTACCTAATGTGGAAGACATCAATCAAGACAACACTCTTTCCGAAGCAGAAAACTATTATGAGTATGTGATAGAATTAGATCCTATGCACATGAATGTAGGAGAGAACTATATTGATGACATACAAGAGGCCTATAATGTTTCCTTAGCCAATGGAGGTACAACTAATTGTAAATGGTATCACTTTAAAATTCCTGTTAGGGAGCCAAACAGAAAAGTTGGAACAATAGACGGATTCCAAAGTATCAGATTTATTCGTACCTTCCTAAGAGGATTTAAACAACCTGTTATCCTCCGTTTTGCTTCTTTTGAATTGGTAAGTGCTGAATGGAGAAAATATAATGATAATCTTCTTGCTTGGGGAGAAACACCTACAGGAACACTATCAGAAAACACAACACTAACAATAGGTACTGTAAATATAGAAGAAAATGGAAAACGTTCTCCTGTTGCTTATTGTCTTCCTCCAGGAATTGAAAGAGAAAAACAATATTCAACCACAAGTTATGTAAAACAAAACGAACAATCATTATCTATTAAGGTTACTAACTTAGCCGACGGAGACGCTCGTGCTATATACAAGACTATGGATTTTGACATGCGACAATACAATAAACTAAGGATGTTTGTCCATGGTGAGAAAGTAAATGAATTTGATGATTATAATGATGGAGAGGTTTCTGTTTTTGTTCGTTTGGGAACAGACTTTACTTCCAACTATTATGAATATGAACTTCCATTAAGCTTCACTCCTTGGCATACTTCTATGTTAGAAAATAAAGTTGTATGGCCAGAAGCTAACAACATAACTATTGACCTTGATTCCATTGTCAAAGTAAAGACTAATCGTAATACTCTTATTCGTAACGGTAACACTAACTATTCTACAAGCATTCCTTATTCTGAATACATCAATGGAAGAAAAATAACAGTCATCGGTTCTCCTAATATTGCCAATGTAAAGGTTCTTATGATAGGTGTCAGAAATCCTAAGAAACAAAACCTTTATGATGGCGATGATATGCTTCCTAAGAGCGTAGAAGTATGGGTTAATGAATTGCGTCTAACAGATTTTGACAGAAGCAGAGGTTGGGCTGCAAGAGGAACTCTTCGCACCAATCTGGCAGATCTTGGAGATTTAGCCTTAAGTGGTTCTTATAAATCAGCAGGTTTTGGAACTATTGAACAAACTATTTCCACTATTTCTCAAGATAACGTCTCTACTTTTGATATTGCAACAAATTTGGAAATAGGAAAATTCTTCCCTGATAGATTTGGTATCAGACTTCCTTTCCATTTTGATTACTCTCAAACGATAAGTAATCCTCGTTACAATCCTTTAGACCCCGATGTGTTCCTTAAAGATGATTTACTATCATACCGTTCAGAAAGAGAACGAGACTCTATTCGTCATATGGTTCAAGATTACAACACCATAACTAACTTCTCTTTCATGAATGTAAGGAAAGAGCGTGTTGGTAATGCTGCTGCGCACAGACATTTTTATGATATAGAGAATTTTAATCTTTCTTATTCCTATACAAAAAACTACAGCAGAAGCGTAGATGTGGAATATGATGAAAGAACACAAAATAGACTTATGCTTGGCTATCAATACGACATCCAAGACCGAGGTTGGAAACCTTTCTCTAAAGTACCTATGTTTAAAAATAAATCTTTTGCGATACTAAGAGACTTTACTCTTCACTTCAAGCCTAAGAACATAACCTTTAGAAGTGATATGATGAAAGATTTCCAAGAGAGCAAACTTAGAAGCAAATCACAGGGCTTGGTTATAATGGAGCCTATGTTTTATCAGAATTTCTATTGGAACAGAGAATACGGTTTAAAATGGGATATAACTCAGAACATACGTACAGAATATGCTGCCAGAATAAATGCTCTAATAGAAGAACCAAGAGGGCGTTTAGACACAAAAGCAAAAAAAGATAGCGTTTGGCAATCTATTAGAGATTTAGGTAAGGCTCAACAATATCACCAAAGCCTACAAGTAACCTTTAATGTCCCTCTTAATAAAATACCTATGTTTTCTTGGTTAAGACTAACAACTACCTACAGAGGAGAATATACATTCCAATCTGCAACAGAAGCAACAGCTCAACTTGGTAACACAATAGAAAACAACCGCAGAATAAACTACAACTCAACTGCTACCTTCGGAACTATTTACAATAAAGTACCATTCATAAAGAAAGCTTACGATGCAAGAGATAAGAATAAGAATAAGAATAAGGATAAAATAACATCTTCACCTCGTCTTCCTGACAGAAATAAACCTGAAGAGAAAAAAGATGCTGCAGACTCTACGGCTGACAGCACAAAGAGCTCTCTTCAATGGTTAAAAGATTTAGGCTATTTTTCAATTCGTCTGGCTACAAGTCTAAAATCCATAAACTTCAACTACACTCTTAATAATGGTATTTATATTCCTGGTTTTATGCCACGAGCAAAATACTTGGGAATGACTCCTAATAGTGATTGGGCTCCAGGATTAGGTTTTGTTTTTGGCTCTCAAAAGAACATCATGCCAAACGCTATTCGCAAAGGCTGGCTTAGTACAGACACCATGCTTAATGCCGCATACGTAAGTAAAATGAGTCGGAATTTAAATGCAACAGCTAAGTTTGAAATAATAAAAGACTTCAATATAGACGTTATATTCAAGAAAACAGAAAGCGAACAGTATAGTGCATACTACAAATATAATGCTGACTATGGAAGAATTATAGGTCCGACAACACCTTATCGCAACGGAACTTATGAAATTTCATTCTTTGCTTTAGGTACTATGTTTAAGGGAATGGATGACAAAAACGTCAGTGAAACTTTTGAACAATTCCTAAGAAACCGTAGCACGATAGCAGAACGTCTGGCAACAGAGAACAGAAAACATCATTCCGATTATCTTGGCGACCCTGTATTAGATACCGTTAATGGGAACTATTATCCTGACGGTTACGGTGCAACATCTCAACAAGTACTCATACCTGCCTTTCTTGCGGCTTACTCAGGAAAGAATGCTAAAAAACAATCGCTATCTCCTTTCATCAGTATGCCAATGCCAAACTTCAAAATAACTTATACCGGTCTTGGCAAGAATGAATGGGTTAAGAAATGGGCTAACTCTGTAACTATTTCTTCCAACTATGTGTGCAACTACAAAATATCTTCCTTCTATACCAATACTTCTGTTCCTGATGTTTCAACATATGACTATGGAACAGAATGGATAAGAAACTCAATCAACGACAATTTTGTTCCAAAACAGAGTATTGACCAAATAATCATCTCTGAACAATTAAGTCCTTTGCTTAAGATTGAAATATTCCTTAAAAACTCATTAGAACTCAACTTTGAGTTCAAGAAGGAACGTTCTCTTTCTCTTTCATTCTCCAACACTCAGCTGACAGAAATAAATCGTTTTGGTTTTGTTTTCGGAGGTGGTTACAGATTTAAAGATGTTGCCATCAGCATTCGTACAGGAGGTCAATCCTCTCGTCAATTCAAAAGCGATATACTTCTTAAAGCAGACTTTTCTATAACTACTAACAAAACAATACTTAGAAAGATTGACCAAAATGTCAATATCATATCTGCAGGAACAAAAATTACAACTCTAAACCTTTCTGGTGAATATTCATTGACGGAGAAAATAGTCTTAAAAGCATTCTTTGACATCACAATAAATTCTCCTTATATCTCATCTTCTTATCCTAACTCAACAACAGAAGGAGGTTTTTCACTTAAGATTGTATTCTAATTTTCCAAAACTAAAAGTATTATGGTCTTAGATTTCAATAAACTGCAAGAAGAAAAAGTAGAACGATTCAAAGGAGGTGAAGGTTATGTACTTAACCGCTGCTTTGAGGACAAAGATAATAAGATAGTAAAAAGTATTCTTCCTCCTAATTGTAGCAGTGGATTACATCCTCATACTAATGGTTGTGAAATACTCTATATGCTTAAAGGTTCTGCTATATTTAGTTATGATGATAAACAGGAAAGAGTTTTTGCAGGTCAGGTGCATTATTGCCCTAAAGGACATAAACACTCCATGCTCAACGACACCAACGAAAATATTGAATACTTCACTATTGTAGTTAAAGAATAGAAGCTCTTACCGTGGCAGAAATACCTTCCTAAAAGAAAAAGCAAAAAAAATAGTGTATAAAGTTTATTCAACCTTATACACTATCATTGTTATATTATAACTACCCTACTCTGTCAAGGCAAGATAGTCTTCTAAATCCTTTTCTTCAAAGTTTAGGATAAAGGCTTTGCGTTCTGCTATTTTTTCTTGTGCCATCTTAGTCATCAGGCGAGCAGAAGCAAGGAATTGTTCATCTCTGTCTGTGTCTAAAATAAGAAGATGAGCCATTACAAGATAGCCTGCAATTTCAACTAAACGTCTTGAATTGAACTCATGCGCTGCACTTGTAGAACCAAATGAATTTACTCTTTCAACGCACTTTTCAAAGTCTTCTCTCAATGGAAGAAGTATGTTTCTAAGTTCTTGTAGGACTTCTTTATTTGCTCCTGCAAGTTCTGTTTGCTCATACTCTTTTATTCTATTAACATAACCTCCAGAAACAACTCCACGTATTGCAGCCACAACTTGAAGTTGTGATGTTCCTTCATAAATAGTTAGAATTCTTGCATCTCTGTACATACGTTCGCAAGGATAGTCTTTCATAAAACCACTTCCGCCATATACTTGGATACAATCGTATGTGTTTTGGTTAGCATACTCTGAAGAGAACAACTTCAACAACGGAGTGAACATATCTGCCAAACGAGTGTAGGTTTTCAAGATTTGTCTCTCTTCTGGTTCAAGTTTTCTTTCCTTAGAGATAGCCTCATAAACCTTATACATATCCACGCAACGTGCAGTTTCGTAAAGCAAGGCACGAGTTGCATCTGTCTTTGCTCTCATCTTAGCAAGCATTTCTCTTACTTGCTGGAATTGGATAATAGGCTTTCCGAACTGTTCTCTTTCATTAGCATATTGCAAAGCTTCTCTATATGCTGCTTCACTTAGACCAACACTTTGAGCGCCAACTCCAAGACGAGCACCATTCATCAAAGACATAACATATTTTATAAGACCAAGTTTTCTTTCACCTACTAACTGTGCAGGAGCATTATTAAATACTAACTCTCCTGTTGGTGAGCCGTGAATACCAAGTTTATTTTCTGTTCTACGGATAGTTACTCCTCCGTCTCTTCTGTCATAAACAAAATAAGAAAGACCTCTACCATCTGTTGTCCCTTCTTCACTACGAGCAAGAACAAGTTTGATGTCAGCATCGCCATTTGTGATAAAGCGTTTTACACCGTTCAATCTCCAGCAATTATTTTCTTCATCAAAAGTAGCTTTCAAACGAACTGACTGCAAATCTGAACCTGCATCTGGCTCTGTTAAATCCATTGAACAAGTATATCCTTGATTTATCATTGGAAGATACTTATTCTTTATCTCATCATTAGCAAATTCATAAATAGTTTCAGCACAGTCTTGCAATCCCCAAATATTTGCAAAACCACAATCACCTCTTGAAACTATTTCTGCTGCCATAACGTAAGGAACGTATGAAAAATTCAAGCCACCATATTGTCTTGGAAGACTTAGTCCATAAACACCTGCATCTGTTAATGCTTTATGGTTTTCCTTTGTTCCATCTGCATATATAATAGCATTATCTTCTATTCTTACTCCTTGATTATCTACACTTTCAGCATTATTTGCAAGAACTTCTCCTGTTATCTCTCCAATAAGAGAAAGAACTCTCTTATAAGAATCTTTTGCATCCTCATAATCCTTTGGTGCATAATCATATTTACCATAGTCTGCATAGTCTCTTTCTTTTAATCTTATGATTTCTTTCATCATAGGATTATCCAACTGAAACTGCAAACCCTTATTATCATCAAAAAAATTAGCCATATTATTTTGATTATTTATATTCTTAAATAAAATTACTTACTATTCTTCTTATAATACTTTATCAATTTTGGTATAATCTCAAAAGCATCACCTGTTATTGTGTAGTCTGCAATAGAATTCAAAGGAGCATTAACATCTGTATTAATACTTATTATCTTAGAACTCTCTTGCATTCCTGCTCTATGTTGAACAGCACCAGAAACACCACAACCTATGTATAGTTTTGGTCGTACTGTAACACCTGTCTGACCAACCTGACGTTCATGTTCTGTCATTCCAGCATCAACAGCAGCACGTGTAGCACCTACTTCTCCTCCTAATGTTTCTGCCAATTCGTGTAGAAGTTTGAAACCATCAGGTTTTGAAGCCATACCATAACCACCACAAACTATAATCTGAGCTCCTTTTATATTCACCTTCTGTTGCTCAATATGACGTTCCAAAATTTCTATGCAGAAATCAGAATCTTCCACATATTTACTAACATCAAGACGATTTACTTCCCCCTTGTGATTTTGATTATAGACTTCTTTTTTCATCACGCCCTCTCTTACTGTTGCCATTTGAGGACGAGTGTTAGGATTTACGATTGTTGCTATGATGTTACCACCAAAAGCAGGACGTATCTGATAAAGAAGATTATCTATCACCTTACCTTCTTTTTTGTCTTCATATTCTCCTATCTCCAAGGAAGTACAGTCTGCTGTCAAACCGCAACGAAGGAAAGAAGCAACTCTTGGAGCTAAATCTCTTCCAACGCTTGTTGCACCAAACAAGGCTATTTGTGGTTGTTTTTCTTTAATAAGTTTAGTAACAATAGAAAAATGAGGCAATGTCTGATAAGGGAACAAACGTTTATCCTCTGCATAATTGATAATATCAACACCGTATGGATAAAGACTTTCTTCTAAATCTGCCACATTATTACCAGCAACTATTGCTTCAACTTTTACTTTTAATTCATCTGCAAGTTTTCTTGCCTTACTTATAAGTTCAAGGCTAACGTCTGCAATATGATTTTCTTCTGTTATTTCACAGTAAACAAATACATTATCCATATCTTTATCCTATTATATGTGTATCTATTAAGTTCTTTACTAAATTGTCCAAGTTCTCTTCTGTTGGCTCAATGGTAACATTTTCTTTTTGAGTAAGAACAACGTTATCTATTTTCTTAACTTTTGTAGGAGAACCTGCAAGACCTATTCTGTTATCCTCAGCCTCTACATCTGCTGCACTCCATTCCTCTATCTTCAAGTAAGGAAAATCATTCCATACATTTACATCAAGATTTCTTTCCTTGGCTTCTGAAGCAGAGAAAGCATGTTTATATTTCATAACACGTTTAGCATTATAGAATCTGCAAGGTTTAGCAGAAGAATGCACGGTAATCAAAAGAGGATAAGCAGATTTAACTACTTCCACACCTCTTTCCAAACGGCGTTTGATAGTTATGGACTTTTCATCAACATCAACCAATTCTTCTGCGTATGTTATTTGAGGTATTTCAAGTTTTTCTGCTGTCTGAGGTCCTACTTGTGCAGTATCGCCGTCTATAGCTTGTCTTCCACCAAATACTATATCAAATTTTCCTGTTTTTCTAACTGCTTGTGAAATAGCGTAAGAAGTTGCTAATGTATCACTTGCAGCAAGTTTTCTGTCAGAAAGAACAACTCCATTGTCTGCTCCTCTAAACATAGAATCTCTTATTATTTCTGCTGCACGAGAAGGTCCCATAGTAACAACAGTTATCTCTGTTCCTGGTACTCTGTCTTTAATTTCCAAAGCCATTTCCAATGCATTCAAATCCTCAGGATTAAAAATTGCAGGCAAGGCTTGTCTATTTACTGTACCCTCTGGAGTCATGGCATCTTTACCAACGTTCCTTGTATCAGGTACTTGTTTTGCTAAAACTACTATTTTCATTACTCTTATTTTTCTCGTTGCGTTGCGTCCATAAAGAACGCTTCACGCTGTTAGTATTCTTATTTTTCTGTTTAACACTAAATGTTCAATTTGCAAAAATAAGAAAAAAAAATCAAATGCACGGATTTTGAATTATTTTTTTTAAATATTAACAAAAAAAGACTTGGTTTTAAAAAATTAAAACCAAGTCTTTATACCCTAAACATCAAGATTTAAAAATTTAAAATCAACTCTTTTTCACCTAAACATCAAGTCTTTTTCTTATTTACAAAGAAAATACCGAGGAAAAGACTGAAATAAAACAAAAAAAATCTTCCTTATATTGCGATTTGAATAAAAAATCGTACCTTTGCAAAAAAATATGGAGTATTATGGAGGCTATACAATTAAGAGAAGAGCTTTTCAGGGAAATGAATCCAATGTTGGATAGCGAAGATATGTTAAGAAAAATGCTCGATTTCGTCCGTTCTCTGTTTATTGAACAAAAGAACGCTGAAAAAAAGCAGGCACTTGACAAGATAGACCACGCCTTCAACCAGCTACATCAAATGCAAGGCGGAGAACTGAAAGGTATAACTGCGGAGGATTTACTTAATGAACTGTAGAATTGTTGCTACTCCCGATTTTGCCAAAGATTTGAAATACCTGGCAAAGCGTTATCCTTCAATGCGGGAAGATTACTCTGCGTTTCTTGAAGAATTGAAAGAAAATCCATTCATTGGTACTCAGCTTGGTAAGAATTTGAGGAAGGTACGCTTTGCAATAACTTCAAAAGGCAAAGGTAAAAGTGGCGGTGCAAGAGTCATAACTCACACTATTTTGGTTAGTATAGAGGAAACAAAAATTACATTGGTCGCAATATACGACAAATCCGACACAGTTAATATTAGCGATAAAGAACTGAAACTATTGATTAAAAAGAACAATCTCTAAAAAGAAAGTCCAAAAGGTCCTATAATCAGAACTCAAAGGTTAGTTTTGCGTTAAGCATAGACGGTGTGAGATAATTTGGAACCGGATATGTGATATTGTAGTTATCTTTTATAAATGTGTAGGAAATAATATTCTTATTGTTAAATACATTTAACCATTCCACATTTAACCATATCCGTTTTATAACTTTAAGAAAGTTTTTGCTTGCCCATGAATCTTCTTCATCTTTTATCCTAAACGTAAATGCAAGATCTGCTCTCAAATAGTTAGGACGTGAAAGAACAACATTTGTATTTGGAACAAAGAACGGATAACCGCTTCCATAGTTAAAGTTAAGATAGACTCTCATCCAAGGCATTGAAGGCAAATAATCTTGGAAACTAACACTCATATTCACCAATTGGTCGGTAGGACGAGGGATATAGCCTTCACCATCGCCTTCTATATCTTGTTTTGTCTGCATAATAGAAAGAGTGAACCAAGAATCTATTCCTTTAATAAACTCTCCGAAAAGTTTTATATCCAATCCAGCAGCATAACCTTTGGCATTATTCTCGGCAGTATAACGCAAACGAAGGTTATCCATATAATAAGGAATCAAATCCCAAAGATGTTTGTAATACAAAGACGAAGTAAGTTTGAAGTTTCTTGTCCTTATCTTGAAATTCCAATCAGATGAAAGAACAAAATGAAGAGACTTCTGACTTTTAACATCCTTATTTATTTCACCTATTTGGTTTCTATATTCTCTATAGAAAGGATATTGTGCGTAAAGCCCGGTTGCAAAACGGAAGAGTATATCTTGTTTTATCTTAGGTTTGTAAGAGAAACTTACTCTTGGTGATGGGAAAAACTCTTTGTTGAAATCCCAATAATGAGCTCTGATTCCTGCATTAAGAAAATAAGTTCCAGATTCTTTCTTCCAAGATATATGACGCTGAATAAAGAAAGTGAAACGATTGCTGTTAATATCGTTTTTGCTATTATACCAATTTTGAAGCATAGGTGCAGAAACTGTATCATAGACTCCGATCTCATCAGGATTTGAAGGAATAGAATAATCAGCAGAATCAACCATTTTCCATTCGTTTATCTTATCTGAAGTTATCTCTCTTTGGTATTTCACTCCCCAAGACAAAACCCCGTTATCATAATACTTCTCGCCTTTGTGTTCAATGTTGAACAATCGTGCTTGAAGATTGTTTCTTGCATGCTCTAAATACGTTCCTATTCCCAAATCAAAGTCTTCTTCGCTCGCAACTCCAGAAGATTCGCTTAACCAATACTGTCCTTGAATATCGTATGTTTCTTTCTCTGTTGTAGAAAAGGCGGATGTGATAAACTTTAGATGTAAATCTTGTCTAATCTTATAATTTAGTTTCAAGGCTCCAAACAGTGAAGAAAACCTATCTCTCTCTTCGCCATCAAAATAGACCTTAAACTTCAAAGGATTGTTGATGTCTCCAAAGTCAGTCTCTCTGTCCTTGGGTTTAAACTTGTAAGTATTATCTGAAAGATTGCCAATGAAAGACAAATCAGTTTTTCCGTTTATATCCCAAGTAAGATAAGCCTGAATATCATGAAAGGTTGTATTGTAATCGCCTGATGTTTCCAAAGAGTTTAGTAAATATTGCGTTGTTTTGTTTCTATACGATAACTGATAAGTAAATTTATCCTTTATTTTGTCTGCTACATAAACACTACCTCCTAATAATCCTATGGAAACATTTCCTGAAAACTCCATAGGTTTTCTGTATTTTATATCTAAAACCGAAGACATCTTATCACCATACTCCGAAGCAAAACCACCAGAAGAAAACTGTATATCACTAATCATATCAGGATTAATAAAAGACAAGCCTTCCTGCTGAGAGCTTCTAACAAGTATAGGTCGGAATATTTCTATATCATTAACATATACAAGATTCTCATCAAAATTTCCTCCTCTTACAGAATATTGAGAAGAAAGTTCATTATTGGAAGACACTCCCTCTATTGTTTTTATTACATTTTCCACTCCACCTGTTGGACCTGCTGTATTTTTTGCCCAATCGGAAGATATTCTTGTTACTCCTTCTTCACGAGAATAATCTCCCTTGATTTCCACGCCTTCAAGTGTTGTACTCTCAATTTGAAGAACAACGTCAAGAATTATCGTCCGATGCTCTTCTATCTTTATTGTTGTATCAAAGTCTTTGTAACCAATACAAGAAAATCTTATTATATATTCTCTATTAGGAGTTAGTTTTAAAGAATATTCTCCTTTGTTATTGGAAGAAGTTCCTATTGGGTTTTTTAGATTAAGTGTTCCTATGCTGACATTTTCTATAGCTTTGTTCTTACTGTCTTTTACACTTCCCTTTATTTGCTGAGCCATAGCAATATGCCCCACAAACAACAACAAAAACAATACTACACATCTTAGTTTATTAGTCATTCTTAATAAATTTAATCAGTATTTATAACGAACAAAGGTATAAAATATTGAAAAGGAAATAATTTATCTTAAAAAGTTGGCTTAAATGAATGGTCATCTAAGGTTTTGGAAAACATTGCATAGAAATTGAAGTAGGTATCTTCATTGAATTTATACATAACGTCTATGTCTGCTCCTAATGTATTGAAAAAAGAATCATAGAATACAGAACCTGCAAGAGAAAGTTTTTCATTAAAGTCGTATTGTAAGCCTATATATGCAGAAGCACTTGTCTTTTTTCTTCGCGGAGCAAGGTCTCTTGGTTTAACATCTGCATTCATAATATCAAAACCAACAAACAGTTTTGTCTTATTATTTAATTGACGAGAATAATCAAAACCGTAGTTTGTAGCAAAAATATTTTCATTAAAAAATGTTTTACCAAAGAATGCAGAAGTATGAAATGAAAGCCAATCTTTTTGTATTTCAAATGAGATTGTATCATCATTCAAAAGAGAATTATTTTCCTGTGCTTCCAACGTAGAGAAAGAAAACAGATAAGCCAACAATATATAAATAAACCTTTGCATTATAATCTTATATTATGCTTCAAGTTATCAAAGAAATAAGAGATATTAAACGAAATCACGTGTTGGCGAGGAGAAGATATGTCTTTTATTCCAAAATAATCAAAAGAGTTTTTAGTATTCATTCCTTTTGGTCTGTAACGATAAGAATAATCGTAGTCATAATCATAGAAAGGAGTTAAGGAATATTGGTAAGTTAGCATAAACTGAAACCTCCACCATTCAAAACCTAAACCTAATTGGAAACCACCGTCAAATATCCACGTACCATCTGAAGCAAAAGTATCATCTTCATCTTTCCAATAATCATTGGCTCCATGTACTGTTATATCACAAGCAATTAATTCATTACTTTCTTCTATTCCTGTTATTGTTGGAGTAGGTTTAAAAGTATGATGTATTCGAGGGGATTGCTCTTCTCCATAATGGTCTTCAAAATAAGTAAAACCATACACACCTATTCCTGCAAAAACACCTGCAGATACTAAGAGATTTGTTTTCTTAATAGGAAATTTATACATTATTTCCAAAGGTATTTGCATATAACCAGCTGTTGCTTTTATGTCAAGATTCTGAGTACTTAACTTATATCCTTTTGTTGTAAAAATAAAACTGCCTTGCCACCACCAATTACCTGTTAAATTTCCTTGAGCAACAAGACCAAAATTAAAACCTATTTTAAATGGTTTAGTATCTGTTAAACCTATATATTCATTTGCTTCATTATAGTAAGCCAAACCATTCCATATATCCAAACCATCAGCAGAAGTTAAATCACTAAGATTAAGTCCAGCCCTTAAACCTATACGTATTTGGTCTTTATTAGGAGATAATCTAATAGCACCAGGATTATAGCGTTGTGCATTTAAATTGAACAACAAAACACCTGCAAAAACAAAAATTATTATATGCTTTTTCTTCATATCCTTTTATTCTTAAGAATTTGCAAATATAATAATTTTCTTTTTATTAAGTCATTTGTAAAACACAAAAAAAATAAAAAATATTTACATCCAATAAAAAAATAAAAGGAGATGAATTTTATTTCATCTCCTAAACTACTATATTTTAATTCTTTACTTATTTAATTCTAAAAACTAATTGATTATTTACACAATCCATTAAAATGGTGTTATTATTTACAAGTTTATCATCAATAAGAAGCATACTCAAACGATTGGTTACAAGTTTTTGTATTGCTCGCTTAACTGGTCTTGCTCCTAAAAGAGGGTCATAGCCTTCTGTAGCAAGATAGTCTAAAGCTTGTGTTGTATATTCCAAAGTAATATGCTTTTCTTGTAAAGTGTTTAACAGTCTCTGCATTTGCAACTTTACTATATCTCTTATCTGTTCAGCAAATAAAGGACGGAATACCACAACCTCATCTATACGATTCAAAAACTCAGGACGAATTGTTTTCTTCAACAAATCCCGTACTTGTTTTTCTGCTTCAATCCAGCGAGAATTAAAGTTTTCTTTCTCTTCACTAATAGCGTCTTGCAAGTATTCACTGCCAAGATTAGAAGTCATTATGATTATAGTATTTTTAAAATCTACCACCCTTCCTTTTCCATCCGTCAAACGTCCATCTTCTAATACCTGCAAAAGAATATTGAATACATCAGGATGTGCTTTTTCTATCTCATCTAAAAGAACTATAGAATAAGGTTTTCTTCTTACTGCTTCGGTTAGTTGTCCTCCTTCTTCATAACCCACATATCCTGGAGGAGCTCCTATTAGACGAGATACAGAATAACGTTCCTGATACTCCGACATATCTATCCTTATCATCAGATTCTCATCATCAAACAACAACTCTGCCAAAGCACGTGCCAACTCCGTCTTTCCGACACCTGTTGAGCCAAGAAAAGCAAACGAACCTATAGGTTTTTTAGGGTCATTCAAACCACTACGGCTTCTTCTTATGGCATTTGAAATAGCTTCTATTGCTTGGTCTTGTCCTATCACTCGTTTTTTCAATTCATCCTCAAGTTTGAGTAATTTTTCTTTTTCACTTGTCATCATACGAGTAACAGGTATTCCTGTCCAACGAGAAACTACCTCAGCAATATGATTTTCATCTACTTCTTCTGTTATCATTGCATTACCATTCTGAAGATTTTTTAGCTTATCTTGATAATCTTTCAAATCCTTTTCAGCAGTAGGTATCTTAGAATAACGTAACTCAGCAACCTTACCATAATCTCCATCCCGTTCTGCTCGTTCTGCGAGAGTTTTATAGTTTTCTATCTTTTTCACTTCTTCAGATATTGCATCAACAAGAACTTTTTCATTCTTCCATTGTGCAGACAGTTTGTCTTTTTCTTGTTTTAACTCATCTATTTCCTTGGTTAATTGGGCTACCTTTTGTTCATCTTTTTCTTTCTTTATAGCCACACGTTCTATTTCCAATTGACGAAGTTTTCTCTCCACCTCATCCAACTCCTCAGGCGAAGAATCTATCTCCATTCTTAGCTTTGAAGCAGCTTCATCAATTAAATCTATGGCTTTATCTGGAAGAAAACGATTGGTTATATAACGATTGGACATTTCCGCAGCAGCAATAATTGCAGCATCTTTTATCCTAACATGATGATGTATCTCATATTTTTCTTTCAAACCCCTAAGTATTGATATAGTATCTTCAACTGTCGGCTCATCAATCATAACCATTTGGAAACGTCTTTCCAATGCCTTGTCTTTTTCAAAATATTTCTGATATTCATCCAAAGTTGTCGCACCTATAGCACGTAAATCTCCTCTTGCAAGGGCAGGTTTAAGAATATTAGCTGCATCCATTGCACCTTCACCTCCTCCTGCACCGACAAGAGTATGGATTTCGTCTATAAAAAGAATTACATCTCCATTTGATTTTACAACATCATTAACAACACCTTTCAACCTTTCTTCAAATTCTCCCTTATACTTTGCTCCAGCAATTAATGCACCCATATCCAATGAATATAGTTTCTTTTGTTTAAGGTTTTCTGGAACATCGTTATGAAATATTCTTTGTGCCAATCCCTCTGCTATGGCTGTTTTACCAACTCCTGGCTCACCCACAAGAACAGGGTTGTTCTTAGTCCTACGTGAAAGAATCTGCAGCACTCTTCTTATTTCTTCATCCCTGCCAATAACAGGGTCAAGCTTATTGTCTTTTGCCTTCTCTATAAGATTAATAGCAAAACGTTCCAAATTCTGGTACTTACCTACTGTGTTATTGTTCATATTTTCCATAATTTCTATTTTTTTATTTAGCCTATTTCAGAGTCAAACTAAGCAAAAAGCATACAAATTTCAGTATTGTGACAAAAAGTCTTACTTTTAGCAAAAAAAGAGTTGGTTTTAAGACAAAAAGTCTTGATGTTTACATGCAAAAGACTTAGTCTTTTTTTTCTCAAATCCAACTCTTTTTTCATCAAAAGAAAAACAGCGGATATTCTTCTTAAATAACCGCTGTCAAAACTAAATTAAAGCTTATTGTTCGCTTCTATTAATGTTGTAAGATAAATGATTTTATATTATCAAGGCTTACTCTTTCTTGTTGCATAGTATCTCTTTCTCTTATTGTTACAGTATCATCTTCCATAGTTTGAGTATCTACTGTAATACAGAAAGGAGTTCCTATAGCATCGTGTCTTCTGTAACGCTTACCTATAGTATCTTTTTCTTCATAATGAGTACGGAATGACCAACGTAAATCATCTACTATCTTCTTTGCTTTTTCTGGCAAACCATCTTTATTTACCAATGGCAAAACAGCACAACGATAAGGAGCAAGCATTTTTGGAAGTTTCAAAACCACACGTTGAGAGCCGTCTTCTAAAGTTTCTTCTGTGAAAGCATAAGAAAGAACGGCAAGGAAAGTTCTGTCTAATCCTATGGAAGTTTCTACGCAGTAAGGTATATAACTCTCGTTTATCTCGCTGTCAAAATATTGTATTTTCTTTCCAGAGAACTCCTGATGACGTTTAAGGTCAAAATCTGTACGAGAATGAATACCTTCCAATTCTTTAAAACCAAATGGAAATTCAAATTCAATATCTGTTGCAGCATTAGCGTAGTGAGCAAGTTTTTCGTGGTCATGATAACGATACTTCTCTTTTGGAATACCTAAAGCCAAGTGCCAATTCAATCTTTCCTGTTTCCAATATTCAAACCATTGCATTTCTGTTCCAGGACGGCAGAAAAACTCCATTTCCATTTGTTCAAACTCTCTCATACGGAAGATAAACTGACGTGCAACTATCTCATTGCGGAATGCTTTCCCTATTTGTGCAATACCAAAAGGAATTTTCATTCTACCTGTCTTTTGAACGTTAAGATAATTTACAAAAATACCTTGTGCAGTTTCTGGACGAAGATATATTGTATCTGAATCATCACTTACACTTCCCATTTTTGTAGCAAACATAAGATTGAACTGACGTACATCCGTCCAATTTCTTGTACCAGAAATAGGACATGCTATTTCCAATTCAATAATCAAATCTCTCAAGCCTTTCAAATCGTTTGCATTCATCAAGTCTGCAAAACGCTGATGTATATCTTCAACTTGAGCTTTGTAGCCTTTTACTCTCTCACTTGTAGCAAGGAATTGCTCTTCATTGAAGTTGTCTCCAAAACGTTTCTTTGCTTTAGCGATTTCTTTATTTATTTTTTCTTCTATTTTTGCTATATGGTCTTCTATTAGAACATCGGCACGATAACGTTTTTTACTGTCTTTGTTATCTATCAGTGGATCGTTAAAAGCATCAACATGTCCAGAAGCTTTCCAAATCTTAGGATGCATAAACACAGCAGAATCAATTCCAACAATATTTTCGTGCATCTGTGTCATAGAACGCCACCAATATTGTTTAATATTATTTTTCAGTTCTACTCCATTTGGACCATAGTCATAAACTGCTGATAGTCCATCATACAATTCACTTGACTGAAATACAAAACCATACTCTTTGGCATGTGATGTTATTTTCTTAAAAAAATCTTCTGTATTTGCCATAATTGTTTCTCCTTATAATCATTATTTATTTTACGAATTCATATTCAATAGAAATTCCTCATTTGTATGAGTTACACTCATACGGTCCTTTATCAGTTGCATAGCTTCCAAAGGATTCATATCTGCAATATAGTTTCTGAGTATAAGCATACGAGAAAGAACATTATCAGTTAATAATAAATCATCTCTACGTGTTGAAGATGCAACTAAATCAACAGCAGGATAGATTCTCTTGTTAGCAAGTTTTCTATCCAACTGAAGTTCCATATTACCTGTTCCTTTAAATTCTTCAAAAATCACTTCATCCATCTTTGAACCTGTTTCTATTAATGCAGTAGCAATAATAGTCAAGGAACCTCCATTCTCTATGTTTCTTGCTGCACCAAAGAAACGTTTAGGTTTTTGTAAAGCATTTGCTTCAACACCTCCACTTAATACCTTACCACTTGCAGGAGCAACAGTATTATAAGCACGTGCTAATCTTGTTATACTATCTAAAACTATTACAACATCATGTCCGCATTCTGTCATTCGTTTTGCTTTTTCCAAAACTATATTAGCAATCTTCACATGTCTTTCTGCTGGCTCATCAAAAGTAGAAGCTATCACTTCTGCATTTACTGTCCTTTGCATATCAGTAACTTCTTCTGGTCGTTCATCTATAAGTAGTACTATAAGATAAACATCTGGATGATTAGCAGCAATAGCATTAGCTACTTCTTTTAGTAATATTGTCTTACCTGTTTTAGGTGGAGCCACTATTAATGCTCTTTGTCCCTTTCCTATTGGAGCAAACAAATCAACTATACGAGTAGAAAGTGTTTCTGCTTTGTGTCCTGTAAGACGGAATTTTTCTTCTGGAAATAGAGGTGTAAGATAGTCAAAAGGAATTCTATCTCTTATGCTTTCTGGTTTTCTTCCATTAACAGACTCTAATTTAACCATAGGAAAATACTTCTCATTATCTTTTGGAGGACGTATATATCCTTGAAGAGTATCTCCTGTTTTAAGTGCAAAAAACTTTATCTGTGATTGTGATATGTAGATATCATCAGGAGAGTTTAGATAATTATAATCCGATGAACGCAAAAAACCATAACCATCTTGCATTATTTCCAAAACACCTTCTGCTTCCACCATACCTGTTAAATCTACTGTGGTATTGTAATTATTGCGAGGATTGTTATTGTTTGGATTATTGTTTTGGTTATTGTTGTTTTGAGATTGCTTTACTGGTTTTGGAGACTCCTGTTCTTCTTGCTTTACTGAATTATCAACAGGGAAAAGATTTGTTTTTGCTACCTTATTAATAATTTCCTCTTCAGAAAGCTCTTTCTTTGGTCTTCCAACAGTCCTCTTTTTAGAATCATTTTGTGTTTCCTGTGTTGATGCAGGAATTTGTTTCTCTGTTTTCGGAGTCTCTGCAGATGTATTTACTATTACCTTGGGTTGAAAATCTGGAATGACAATATTCTCAACAGAAGGTATCTCTGGTATTTTTTGCGTATTTAAATCTTGCACTAAAGATTTCTTAATCTCTTTAGAAACAGAAGATTTATATTGTGTTGAACTTGCCATTTTTTGAGAAGTAGTCTCTACTCTTGAACGTAGATGAGTTCGCTGTTGTTTATTTTCTTTTATTGTATTGTCCTGTTTTGGAGTTAAAGTATTTGTTTGAGCAGTAGTTTTAGGAGGACGGCCTCTTTTCTTTTTTTCTGGTTGTTCGTTTTCTAAAGTTTCTTGATCTGGATTCATCGCCTGATAGTCCAATATTTTATAAATAAGTTCTTGTTCATTCAAACGTTTAATCTTCTTAATGTCCATAGACTTTGCTATAGAGAGAAGTTCCTCCATAGTTTTTGTCTCCAAGTTTGTTTTATTATACATATAATATATTATTATTTATTTTACGTAGCAGAATGTCTGCATCAGATTTATCTACTTTAATCATTGGGAAAAATTATAAAAGCAGAACGCTTTTATTAAAATCACTTTGCAAAAGTATAAATATTTTTTATTCTACAAATAATATTTCAAAAAAAAAATACAAAAAAACCTTTGAAAGCCAATTTGCTTTCAAAGGTTTCAAACAAGTTTTTATTAACAATTATGCATTAAGCATATAATTCCTCAAATATTTTTCTCAACTTAGGACTTTCTCTAAGCTCTTGTAGAGTAAATTCAGCATGTCCTTTTGTATAACCATTACCCATAATCATATTAACATCTGAGCCTATACCCTCTGCTCCAAGAGAAGCCTTAGTGAAACTTGTTGCCATTGAGAAGAAATAAACAACTCCATCATCCTTTGTGCATAAAACAGCTGTCATTTCTTGATCTGGAACATTAACACAGTTAATTGTTACATCAGCCATTTTTCCATTAGTTAATTCACTAACTAATTCGTATATTTCTACTGGAGTCTTACCTGCAACAGAAACAACTACATCACAAAATTCTAAATCTTTAAGACGGTTTGTTGATTTCATTGAATTAGTTAAACCAATAACTTTACCAGTAACACCAACACGTTTCTTAGCTTCATAGCAGCAAAGCATACCACTCTTACCACCAGCACCAAGAATAACTACGTTTTGTCCATATTGACAAAGTTTAGCTGTTTGAGCAGGAGCACCTGCAACGTCTAATGCTGAAAGAGCAAGTTTTTCTGGCATATCATCTGGTATTTTTGCATATATACCACTTTCAAATAATATTGCTTTACCCTTAATATCTACTTGATCTACGTCTGCTTTTATTTTAAGTATCTCATCTATACGTAAAGGAGTAAGAGAAAGACTAACTAATGTAGCAATTCTATCACCTTCTTTTAGGTCTATTTTTCCTTTAAGAGCATCACCTATTTTTTCTACTTTACCTAAAAGCATACCACCTGAACCTGTTCTTCTGTTTCTGTGCTTTCCTTGAAGTTCAACGTTAAGAAGCATTTCTTTTTTGATTTCTTCCATAACTTTTTCTTCACTTGCACCTTCACCTGCTTGTTGTTTAGCATACTCGTGAATATCTGTAAAAGAAGCAGAGTCTATGTTTAAAGTTTGTACATCAATAAGGATTTCGTTATCATAGATTTCATCCATATTGTTGTCTATTTTGTTTGCTGGCTGAGGAAGAACTCCCTTTGGCTCAATTACACGGTGAGTACCGTACTTATTACCTTTCTTTTGCATTGTTTTAATATTTTTTATATATTACTATTATTTATTTTTCAACTCGCAAAGTTAATACTTTTTTTTTACATAAAAAAAGTTGTGCAAAAAAAAGAGGTTCAGTAATCACTACTAAAACCCTTTTGAAGTATTAACCTTAAAAATATATGTATGACATTATTTATTTTTACGTTGCAAAATTACACTGAGATTACAACCTGCACAATACTCAGAAATTAGTATTTTTCTCTACTGCTTATTGTGTATATTATTTAACCATTATAACTAACAAACGAGAATTCTTCCAAAATGCAGAAGCAGACTCTATCTTTATTGAAGAGGCTTTGCTTTCTCCTCCTATAAAAGTATAGGAGCCTGTTGGATGAGGAGTTATTAGTTTAGATTTCTTTCCTACAAGAGGTATCTCACTAACATTTCTTATATCTATCTTTTGCATATTTTCCACATTACTATTAGAAGCCAATGTCAAAGTTTTTCCTAAACCAATAAATCCACCTTTAGAATCTATTATTCCAGCTTTCTTTAGTTCATTCTTTGTACCTACAATAAAGTATGCCGTATATTGTTCATCTTCCATTTTGCTTAATTCAGACTTATTCTTCTTTACCTCTGCCTCCAACTTAGTAACCTGAGAATTCAAGTTATCTATCTTGATGTTTTTATCTTTTAGTTGAGAAGTTAAATCTGCAATTTCTGTTTCTCTTTCTCTAAGTCTATTATTGATAATCATCAACTGTTCCTGCAAACGAGCATTTTCTGCAAATGAATTCTTTTGCTTACTTAGATTGTTTTGCAAAGCTATCAGTTTTTGTTTATCCTTTGCTATCAAATCTGCCATAGCATTTATTTTCATCCCAATACTTTTTGCAGTATTTTCATCTACATCGCCTGCTTTGTTTGTAAGTTTTTGCAGTTCTATGTATTGAGAAGCTATATCATTTAGATTATCATCTATATCTTTCATCTGCGCAAACATGGTCTCTATTTCATTCTTTTGTGCAGTAATCAGGTTATTGAAAGAATCTTTAAGATGCTGTTCTCTTAATTCCTGTTCTTTTTTGTTGTTGCAAGAAGAAAGTAATACCAAGCAACAAACTACCAATAAATAATTAATAATATTTCTCATCGTTTTGTCTTTTATTTTTATTACTAAAGTGTATAACGTAAAATCCTACATATTATTATACTCTTTCAGCAAAAGCAACACAACTTCCAACATCGTCAATAAAGATGATTGAAGATTTTCAACCAACACTCTTTTATAAAACAAGAACATCAAAAGCTTATTTTTCAAAGTCTTAGATTTTACGTAAAAAAGAGTTGATTTTAAAAAATTAAAACCAACTCTTTACACCCTAAACATCAAGATTTAAATTTTTAAAACCAACTCTTTTTTCATCAAAAGAAAATAAACTCTCAAAAAGAACTTTTATGACAAAATGTCATATTCTTTTCTGTGGAATATCTTTTGATTAATACCTTATGTTTTTGTAACGAAAATAATAACAATAAAAATACGATAAAGATGAAAGGACAAATTAATGTAAAGACAGAGAATATATTTCCGGTGATTAAAAAGTTTTTATATTCTGACCACGAAATATTTCTTAGAGAGATTGTTTCCAATGCTGTAGATGCTTCTCAAAAACTAAAAACTCTTTCTTCTCTTGGACAAGTAAAGGGAGAGTTAGGCGATTTAACAATAGATGTTATTGTAGATAAAAAAGCCAAGACTCTAAAAGTTATAGACAGAGGTATTGGAATGAGTAAAGAAGAGGTTGAAAAGTATATTACTCAGATTGCTTTTTCAGGTGCAGAGGAATTTCTTGAAAACTTTAAGGGTAAAAGTGAAGCAGAAGCTAATGCTTTAATAGGTCATTTTGGTTTAGGATTCTTCTCCTCTTTTATGGTTTCTAAACAAGTAGAGATATTTACCAAATCTTATCAAGACACACCTGCTGTTCATTGGACTTGCGATGGAGACACTGAATATTCAATAGAAGATTATGACAAAAAAGATCGTGGTACTGAAATAGTAATGCATATCAGCGAGGATTGTGAAGAGTTTTTGGAAGAAAGCAAGATACTTTCTCTATTGAAGAAATATTGTAAGTTTATGCCTATACCTATTCGCTTTGGAAAAGAAAAAGTATGGGTAGATAGCGAAACAGAAAAAGACAAAGACGGAAATCCTAAACGTGTAGAAAAAGAACAAGACAGAATAATCAACGATACTAATCCATTATGGAAACGCAAACCTAATGAGTTAAAGGATGAGGATTACAACAAGTTTTACCACGATTTGTATCCTATGAATTTTGAAGACCCATTATTCCATATTCATCTTAATGTTGATTATCCTTTTAATCTAACGGGTATCCTTTACTTTCCTAAGGTAAAACGTAATATTGATCCTACATTAGAGAAGATTCAGTTGTATTGCAATCAGGTTTTTGTAACAGATAGTGTTGAAGGTGTTGTTCCTCAATATATGATGTTATTAAGAGGAGTTTTGGATTCTCCAGATATTCCTTTGAATGTTTCTCGTTCATATCTTCAAAGTGATAGTAATGTAAAGAAGATTTCTTCTCATATCTCTAAAAAAGTAGCAGACAAATTAGAAGAAATATCCAAAAACGACAGAGAAGATTTCTTAAAGAAATGGGATGATTTGAAAGTATTTATTGAATATGGTATGCTCTCTGATGAAAAGTTCTACGAAAGAATGGAGAAAGTCTATCAGTTAAAGAATACTGATGGAGAGTTTTTCAACTTTGAGGACTACAAAAAGAAGATAGAGCCTTTGCAGACTGACAAAAACAAGACCCTTATCTATCTTTATGCAAAGAATACTGATGAGCAGTACGCTTATATCAAAGCCGCCAAAGATAAAGGCTATGATGTTTTACTAATGGACGGAATATTGGATTCTCATTTTATTAATATGTTGGAGCAGAAATTTAGTGGTGCAAGATTTGTTCGTATAGATTCTGACGTTATCAACAAGATAATAGAGAAAGATGAGAAGATTCCTTCTAAACTTTCAGAAGAAGAGACTAAGAAAATCAAAGAATTGTTTGAACAAAACTTGGATACCAAGAAATTTACTACACAAACAGATTCATTAGAAGAGACAACTCAGCCTGTAACAATAACTCAAAATGAGTTTATGAGAAGAATGAAAGAAATGAGTGAAATAGGTGGTGGTGGAATGATGGGATTATATGGAGATATGCCTGAAAGTTATAATCTTGTTATCAACACTAATCATCCTTTGATTTGGGATATACTTCAATCCAACGATATAGAACATCAAAAAGAAGTAATCTCCCAACTAAAAGACTTAGCTTTGCTTTCTCATGGCTTGTTAAAAGGAGAAGAATTAGATGAGTTTATAAAGCGTAGCACTAAGATTATAAAATAAATAACATATATTATCAAAACGGACTAAGTTTAATGCTTAGTCCGTTTTTCATTTTATAGTTTAGATTGGTTTATTCTATTCACCCTTCTTAAACGCTATAGAAATGAATATGCAAAACATTCATTAGATGTTTGACACTTATAATGATTTAATATATTCGTCTATACTCTTTGCAGCAACTTTTCCTGCACCCATTGCAAGGATAACAGTAGCAGCACCACTAACTATATCACCTCCTGCAAAAACACCTTTACGAGAAGTAGCCTGTTTATCATCTGCTACTATATTTCCTCGTTTATTTGTTTCCAGGTTGTCTGTTGTAGATGTGATAAGTTTATTTGCATCTGTTCCAAGAGCCATAATAACACAATCACATTCTATTTCAAACTCTGAACCTTTCTTTTCTATAGGTCTTCTTCTGCCGCTTTCATCAGGTTCTCCAAGTTCCATTTCAATACATCTTATACCTTTTACCCAACCGTTTTCATCTGCAAGTATTTCTACAGGATTGGTTAATGTCTTAAAATGTATTCCTTCTTCTACAGCATGATGTACTTCCTCTTTTCTTGCAGGCATTTCG
The DNA here is from genome assembly GCA_900314725.1 of uncultured Bacteroidales bacterium. Taxonomy (GTDB): domain Bacteria; phylum Bacteroidota; class Bacteroidia; order Bacteroidales; family P3; genus Scybalousia_A. The sequence goes on along the minus strand of OMWJ01000005.1, from coordinate 57,683 downwards.
TCCATAGTACGTCTATAAACTATTGTTACATCAGAACCTAAACGTTTAGCACTTCTTGCTCCGTCCATAGCAACATTACCTCCTCCGACAACAACAGTCTTCTTACCAACAAAAACAGGTGTTTCATAATCTGAACGATAAGCTTTCATAAGATTTACTCTTGTTAAGAACTCATTAGCAGATACTACACCATTAAGATTAATACCACCTATATTCATAAACTTAGGAGTACCAGCACCAGAAGCAATATAAACAGCTTTGTATCCCATATCAAATAAATCATCTATGGTAACGCTTTTGCCTATAAGTACATCACACTTTATTTCTACTCCAAGTTTGGTTACTTCTTCTATCTCTTTTTCAACAACCTTTGACTTTGGCAGACGAAATTCTGGAATACCATAACTCAACACACCACCACTTCTGTGTAATGCTTCAAAAATAGTAACCTCATATCCCATCTTAGCTAAATCACTACTACAAGCTAATGAAGAAGGACCACTACCAACAACAGCAATCTTAACTCCGTTTTTCTTAATATTTACTTCTTCAGTAACATTATTCTCTCTTGCCCAATCAGCAACATATCTTTCTAACTTACCTATTGCGACAGGATCATTCTTTTTGCCCATTATACAAGAGCCTTCACATTGACTTTCTTGAGGACATACTCTACCACAGATAGCAGGAAGAGTACTACTTTCATGTATTATTCTTATTGATTCTTTATTATCACCTTCTTTTATCTTTTGAATGAAAGCAGGAATATTAATATTTACAGGACAAGCTTTAACACATTGAGGAACTTTACAGTTTAAGCAACGAGAAGCTTCAAGTTTTGCTTCTTGATCATTATAACCAAAACAAACTTCTTCAAAATTTTTGTTTCTTACATCTGGTTCTTGCTCACGAACAGGAACACGTTTCTTTTTATCAAACTCTGCTAAAGACTGTTCAACAGCAGCAGTAAGATTACATTTATGATCTTCTGTATTGAAAGCTATTTTGTGAGGAGGAAACATTCTCTGACGCTTCATTGCTTCATCAAAATCTACTTTATGTCCATCAAACTCTGGTCCGTCAATACAAGCAAACTTCATTTCTCCACCAACACTTACTCTACAAGCACCGCACATTCCTGTTCCATCTACCATAAGAGAGTTAAGAGAAACAATAGTTTTAATACCAAGTTTTTGTGTCATCAAACAAACAAACTTCATCATTATCATAGGACCAATAGCTATGCAAAGGTCATAGTGTTTTCCTTTATTCGTTACTAAATCTTCTAAACAATTAGTAACCATTCCATGAAAACCATAACTACCATCATCAGTACAAACATAAAGATTATCACTAACCTCTTGCATTTCTTTTTCATAAATAAGAGTAGAGTGAGATTTTGTTCCAATGATAACATCATGCTTAATACCATTTTGTTTAGCCCATTTTGCTTGAGGATAAACAGGTGCAGTTCCCAAACCTCCAGCAACAAACACCACGTTCTTATCTTTCAATTCTTCCACTTGTTCAAGCATTTCACTTGCATTCCCTAATGGTCCTGCTATATCTCTAAGATATTCTCCTGCTTGCTTTTGACAAAGTTTTTTAGAACCGTCTCCAACTATTTGAATAACCAAAGTTATGGTTTCTTCTTCTCTGTCAAAATCGCAGATAGTAAAAGGAAGTCTTTCATCTTTTTCATCCTCCACTACTATAACGAATTGACCAGGCTGGCATTTCTTTGCAACGTTAGGTGCTTTGACCTTTAAGAGTACTATATTTTCTGTTAGTTGCTCTCTTTGTAGTATCTTAAACATTTTATTTATTTCTTTTTAAGGTTAATTTTCTATTTTATTTAGTGATTTGCAAAAGTACAAAATTTTATCTATCTACTTATTTTTAACCTATAAATATTCATAATTTCAAATAAAAAAAATAAAATCACAATTGAAATATCTTATTCATCAACTGCCATTTGTCTTTAGATGTAGCATCAGGACTACAGCCTTGAAACTGTGAAACGTATGCTTCCCATTCTTTCTGACGAGGCAAATTAGACAAACGCTCCATGTCTCTTTCCCAATCAAAATCATCTATAGTATCTACTATCATAAACAACCTATTGTCATAAATATAGATTTGCATATCTAAAATGCCAACTTCCTTTTGACCGTCTTTAACTTCCTGCCATACGTTTTGATGAGCCTTAACATATTGCTCTATTAAGGATTTATCGTTTTTCAATTCTAAGGTTTGACAATATCGTTTCATAACAAAATTACATATTATCTTGTCTTCTTATCTTTATTCTTATAGCCTCTTCCAAAGGTTTATCAACAACCATAGCAATATACCCTCCTCCACCAGCACCTGAGAGTTTAAGAGCTAAGGATTGAGAAGCGTACTTATCTATATATGGTCTTATTTTATCAGGTATCATATTAGGGAACATTGCAACCTGTGCTTCAAAAGATTGTTGAAAACTTTTAGCAAAAGCATCTAAATTTTTATTCATTATTGCTTGCCAACAGTTTTCTGCTGCCATACTCAGTCTCTCTACTCCTTGCTTTGTAATATTTGTATTGGTATCAACTTTTGTATCTTCTTCTCTTTCAAAAGTATGAACCATACAAATATGATTTTCTAACCAAGAAAGAATACTTTCATCTAAACAAGTTTCTATTTTAGTTGGCCAATATTTTCCCTCATAAAAATGTCTGACTAAGCCTGGCATACATATACCTATTGAATCTTGAGCACCAGAAACATATTGCTGTGCATTAGGTTCATTTTCAAAACAAAAAACTAATTTTGCTAATAGTTCAGGATCATAATCGGGTAAATGAAAAGGAAAAAGTTTTTTTATAGCATTTCGTGTAGAAGTACTCATTCCACTTCTCTCGTTAAACTCTATTGTTGGTTCCAAAGAAACTGTTAAAGCCCAACCAGAATGAAGAGATGAAACAAAAGGTTGGTCAATCCACGTACCAGCCAAATCTAAACGATAAGGAAGTTGAGACTTAACTTTTGCGCGCAAAGAAGTTGTGCTTCTTGGTTCTAATCCTTCTTCTGGCAAACGTTTTAAAACTATAAGTTCAATTCCTCTTTGTCTGCAAAAATCTTCTTTCTCTTTGGTTAAGCCATCAGTATTTACAACAAAAATATCCGGTTTGAATCTATCTACACTTTCTATAAAATCCATCATTCCGCTACCCGTGTTAATGCAAGCATCTTTAACATAACGTATAGCTTTAACCATATATAGCCTTTCGCGTTCCGAGTTAATTGTTCGGCGATTTTTTAGTTCTAATATTGTTTTATCCGAACCTATACCGACATATAAATCTCCATATTGACTTGCCTCTTTAAAAAAAGCTACATGTCCACTATGCAACATATCATAACAGCCCGAAACAAATACCCTTTTGCTCATAATCTTCCTTTGTTTATTTTATATCTCCATACAAATCAAAATCCTCTGCTGAACTTATTTCTACATTATAAAATTCTCCAATTCTCAGATTTTTATTATTCTTCACGGATATTAAGACTTCATTATCAACTTCGGGAGAGTCATATTGGGTTCTTCCCACATAATAATCATCCTCTTTCCTATCTATAATAACCTCAAACTCTTTTCCTATTTTATCTTGATTTAAGGATAAGGAAATATCTTGTTGCAATGCAGAAAGTTCATCCAAACGCCTCTGTTTTTCCTTCATCGGAACAGAATCTCTCATCTTGCCAGCTTTTGTTCCCTCTTCTTTTGAGTATGTAAAAGCTCCCATTCTGTCAAACTTCACTTGTTCCACAAAATCCTTAAGTTCCAAGAACTCAGACTTCTTTTCACTTGGATAGCCTACGATAAGAGTAGTACGCAAAGCAATATCTGGAACTTTTTGTCTTATCTCTGTAATAAGACTTTTCACTTCTACATCTGTGATATTTCTATTCATACTCTCAAGTATCCTATTGTTAATATGTTGCAAAGGCATATCCAAATAATGACAAATCTTCTTCTCTTTATTCATCAAATTCAAAATTTCTTTAGGAAACTGATTTGGATAAGAATACTGCAAACGTATCCAATGAATATCAGTTTTACAAAGTTCTTCAAGTAGGGTATAAAGTTTTCTTTCTTTATACAAGTCTAAACCATAATAGGAAGTATCTTGTGCAATAAGTATAAGTTCTTTTACTCCTTGTTTTACAAGGTCTTTAGCCTCACTTACTATGTCTTCAATCGGTCTTGAAATATGTCTTCCTCTTATCAAAGGAATAGCACAAAAAGAACAGTGTCTATCACAACCTTCGGAAATTTTAAGATAAGCATAATGTTTTGGAGTTGAAAGCTTTCTTTGAATAACGGTATTTGATAAGGAATCCTGCTTAATATAGGATACAATATCTTTTTGTTGCATAAGACCAAAGATTTTATCTATCTCTGGGATTTCCTTTTGCAAGTCATCTTTATACCTTTGTGCCAAACATCCAAAGACTATAATATTGAATTTCTTACGTTTAGCCTTACGAAAACTGACGTATGAAAGTATAGTATTGACGGATTCCTCCTTGGCCTTATCTATAAAACCGCAAGTATTTATAAGCACATAATCAAAGTCGGTACTTTGGGAGTCAAACTCAACTATAAAACCATTTTTAGACAACTCTCCTGCAAGTCCCTCACTATCAACCGTATTTTTTGAGCATCCTAAAGAAATAAGATTAATCTTCTGCATAGCCGATTTGTTTATCATATTGCAAAAGTACAATTATTTTGTCTAAAAGCAGTTTTTTTGCAATATTTATTTCATTATAAAATCCAAAGTTTCTGATTCTATAAAATATCTCTCACAAAAATCAGCGTTTTAATAGAGGCTTGTCTCTGCTTTATACCCTCCAACTCAAAAAAAGTCTTGATATTTTCTCAAAAAATCTTCGTTTTCTCGCAAAAAGTCTTCGTTTTCAGAGAAAAAGACTTAGTTTTTACACTAAAAACTCTTGGTTTTCGTAAAAAAAGACTTGATCTTTATAGTTAAAAGTCTTGATGTTTATAGTAAAAAGACTTACTCTTTTTTTCAAAAAACTTAGTCTTTATAGACAAAAGTCTTGATGTTTATAGCACAAAGAGCAAGAATTAAAAAAAAGACTAAGAACGCAGATTACATTCTTAGTCTCCACTATTTAATCGCAATTTTCAAATTATAGTCTATAAACGTTAGAAGAAGTCTTTGGATTATCTCCTCTTACACGTCCAAGATAAGATTGAACACAACGGAAACCTATATAACTCTTTCCTGAGTCTTGATATTCATAACTACGTGTTGCAGTTTGAATAAAGTGTTTGCTGTCTTTCCAAGAACCTCCACGGACAACTTTACGTTTCATTATTTGGTCTTCATCATCTGCTGCACGATAAACATTATATTGGTTCAAGTCGTGTGCAAAGTTGTATGTGCTTTCATCAAAAGCATCTTCACACCACTCAGAAACGTTTCCTGCCATATCATATAGACCAAAGTCATTAGGTGCATAGTGTGCTACCACTACTGTTGTTGCTCCACCGTCTCCATCGTATGCTCCACGCAATGGTTTGTAGTTTGCAAGGAAACATCCTCTACCATTATTTACGTATGGACCACCCCAAGGATATGGAGAACCATCAACTCCACCTCTTGCTGCATATTCCCATTCTGCCTCAGTAGGAAGACGAAAATCTTCGTAACGAGCATATGATGATTTTTCTAAGTAATTATTCATTTGTAATGTTCTCCAAACAGAGAATGCTTTTGCTTGAACATAACTTACTCCTACAACAGGATAGTGGTCATATCTTGGATGATCAAAATAAGAACGTGTTGCTGCATCATTATATGAGTAAGCAAAATCATGTATCCAGCAAAGAGTATCAGGATAGATATTAATTTTTTCTGTTGTTGTCAAACGTTTTCTTCCTCCTGCTAATGATTCAGGACGATTGTTGAATTGAGAACCTCTATATTCTTTGTTAGCTTGATCTGATGAAAAATCTTTTTGAGCAGCTGCATGATAATCAATCCAAGAATATTCATATATCATTTGAGCAGCGTCCAATTGAGATTTACCATAAAAACGCTCATCCTGCTTTATATATAGCTGAGCAAGAGCTTCTCTTTCATCTTCATCTTTGCTATTCCAATTGATTTTTGCTTTCCAATTAATCAATGGAGTTTCCAAATCTTGTCCCCATTGGTCAGCTTCTATAAGATAAGTTTCAGGATGAACTTCCCCTAAAAGTCTATAGGCAAGAGAGTCCCTTACCCAATAAACGAACTGTCTGTATTCGTTATTGGTTATCTCTGTTTCGTCCATCCAAAAAGATTGAACCTGAATAGTCTTTGGCTCATATTTATAAGAATGATAAACATCCTCATCTGCAGAACCCATAGTAAAACTACCTTGAGGTATATCCACCATTCCATATGGTTGCATATCCAAAACAGTTGGTCTGTCTTGAACACCTATAAGTTCTCCTTTGTCTGAACTACCGCAACTAAACATCACAAAAGCTGTTGCAACTAACAAAACTAATTTTTTCATTTTATATTCTAAGTTTTTTTGTTTCTTTATCTATCGTTTTACGTTATTTCTTCTCTTTTGTTTCATTTTTTAGTATTTTTTTTGAAACATAAAGAATTTTTATTTTTTCTTTCCTCTACATCTTAATAGTATTTCTATATATAGTAGGAGGATCTGGTTGTGTTTCTATCTTGAAACAATATCTTGCAAACACTTCAAATGAACCTGCGGCTTGAGTAGATATTCTTGAAGTAGGAATATCATAAGACATACCAATTTTGAAATCTCTTACAGAAAAACCAGCAAGTATCATTAAAGCATCTTGAACTCTATAAGACAAACCTCCCCAGAACTTATGTTCATATTCTGCCAATACAGAAGCATCTAACTGGTATGCAGAACCAGAAGCAAAGTCTGTCTTCAATAAAGCAGAAGGTAATATACGAATAGAAGGATAATCTGGAACAGTCCATTCATATCCTGCAAGAACATAATAAAATCTTCTATTATCCCAATGTAATTTATCGCTCTGAGTTTGCAGCAATTTACTTGTAGCAAAACCTAAATAAAGTTTTCCTGGTATTTGATAATAAACACCTAAACCCAAATCAAACAACATATCATCTGTTTTGTCCTTCATTATTAATGGGTCTGATGTTTGTCCTATATCATCATTTTCGTTGAATTGGTCAAAACCAATAAGCTTAGATGCATCTAAACTTGCATTAAATAATTGTGCTTCTATACCAAAAGCAAGATTACCTGTTGGTAATTGTACTCTAAAAGCATAATCTATCTTAGCATGTGTATTATTCCAAAAACCTATTTTATCTGAAATAATTGTAGCTCCTATACCTCCGTGTAAAAATTTAACAGGCATATCAAAGGAAATATTCATTGTTTCTCCTGAAGATGCACCCGTACTACCTCCATTTGGATCTGTTAAAGAAAGACCCATCCATTGATTTCTATAAAAAGCAGTAAAACATATAGCACCATTACTACCAGCATAGGCAGGATTATACGATAATCTGTTAAACATATACTGTGTAAACTGAGGCTCTTGTTGAGCGTTTGCAATATTAGTACAAATCAGCAAGAAAGCAGTTAAAAAAGATATTATAAAATATTTTTTATTACCTATATTCATAAATTTTTAATAGTGCCATTTTTACATCTTCTGTCTTGACAGAAGCAACTGCAAAAGTATAGTTTTTTTCTCACAAAATGAACATTATTATTAGTTTTTTTTAATTTTTTTCAAAATAAAAGTTTTAAAATTACTTTAGTTATTTATTATTCAATAATTTATATTAGTCGCTATGTTTATTATTTTTTTATTAAATGAGAGGTAGGATAACGGCTTCTCATTTCCGAAAGAACCACACTTGCCATCTCTTTTGTTATAAACGGTCCAATAACTACATCAAAAAAGTTTTCATTATAGATTTTTTCGCTCTTTGAATTCAGTCTATATTTTTCTGGAATTGTATATAGAATTCTTTGAGCCTCGTTTTCACTTTCTACTGTTGCTATTTTAACGTAGTAATTAATGGAAAATATCTGCGAATTTGCAATTGTATTGTATAAAGAATCCAAATACTTTATTTGCATCTCTTTTGGCATTTCCACAGAATCAAACATAGCATAGATACTTTCTTGCTGCGACCACAATAACATATAATCATCAGGCATAACCTCTAAGGTAACATTCACTATTCCATTTGAAAGCAAATCTATTTTTTGTGCCGCCGTTTTAGATAAATCAACAATACCAGCTCTTCTACATCTGTCATTTATCTTTACAAGAACAGAACGAGAAGTTTTGGGATTAGTTATCTTTACAATAGTGTTAAATGGAAGAGTTTTGTGTGCTGCTGTGTATAGTTTTTGAAAAAATTTCTCTCCACTTGAAGTTTTTCTATTATTAAACCTATCGTGATAATAAGTTGCCTTGATTGTAGTAGTTCGTTTCTGTTGTGCGAACAATGGATAAACCATTAAAGACATAACAACTATTACACATATTATTATATAGCAACCTGTTTTTTTTACCATTCTTTAGCTTTTTCGTTAAACCATCGTCCTTGCAGTCTTAGGACTTGCTCTATTACATCTCTAACACAGCCTTCACCTCCCTTTTTATTAGAAATGTAATCTGCGACTTGTTTTATTTCCTCGGCTGCATCGTTAGGACAAGTCGCAACACCAACATTAAGCATAATGTCATAATCTGGTATATCATCACCCATGTATAATACGTCTTCTTTTGTCAAATGGTTACATTCTAAATAGTTTTTATACACAGATAATTTTTCTTTTACACCTATAAAAACATCTGTTACACCAAGCATTTTAAGTCTTCTTTCTATGCTTTCTCCACTTCCACCTGAAAGAATAACTATCTTGTATCCAAGTTTCAGAGCATATTGAATTGCATAACCGTCTTTGACATTTCCATTTCGCATTATTATATCATCTTTAGTGGTGTATATCATTCCATCTGTCATCACACCATCATAATCAAAAACGAATGCTTTTATGGAGTTTAGTTTTACTTTATAATTCATAAGACAAGAAATTAAAAATATTTATGCTCACTTAGATAGTTCAAAACATAATCCTTCACCCCTTCTTCTATAGAAGAGAATTGTTTTGTATATCCTACAGATTTAAGTTTATCCATATCTGCACAAGTATAGTATTGATACTTATCTCTTATATCCACAGGCATTGGTATAAAATCCACAGCAACATCTTTACCCAATGCAACAAATATATTCTTCACCAAATCATAAAAAGAACGCGCTGCTCCTGTACCTATATTATATATATCACTTTTTGGCTGTTCTTTCATTAAAAACAATATAACCTCAACAACATCTTTCACATAAACAAAATCTCTCAATTGCTCTCCATCTTTAAATCCTTCCCTATGTGATTTAAACAATGCTACCCTACCCTGTTCTTTTATCTGATAAAAAGCATGCATAACAACAGAAGCCATTCTTCCTTTATGATATTCATTTGGACCATATACATTAAAAAACTTTAAACCTGCCCAAAACGGAGGTCGTTTTTCTTGTTGAAGTTGCCAAATATCAAAATCTTGTTTAGATTTTCCGTAAAGATTTAGCGGTTGCAATTTATCTATCGTTGCTATATCATCAGAATAGCCATTATTTCCATCTCCGTACGTTGCAGCAGAAGAAGCATAAATAAAAGGAATGTTATTATCTGCACATATTTTCCACAAAGTTTGAGAATAGCCTAAATTTAGTTTAAGAAAAACATTCCAATCTTTTTCTGTTGTATCGCTTCTTGCTCCAAGATGAACAACAAAATCAACTTTATCTGCATTATCTTTTAACCACAAAGGAAATTCTTCTCTGTCTATGGCCAAAGAGTATTGTTTGTCCTTATAATTATTTTTTCTTTCTTCCTTACTAAAATCATCAACTATCACAACATCTTTAATACCCTCTTGATTAAGACGAGACAGCATACAACTACCTATAAATCCCGCAACTCCTGTTATTACTTTCATAGTTTTATTTTGTTTTATTTATGTATTCTATTTGTGTTTCATAAACTTCCCTCCAACCTTGCCACTCTTTATAATCAGATAAAGACTCATTATGCCAAACACTGACAAATTCACCCTCTACTTTTTTTACTTCATCTATTAAAGAGATTATTTCTTGTTTTGCTTGTTCGGCATTTAATCTCATTCCATTTTTAAGGGCTACATCCATAAAAGCAAAAGGATGTATCCTTAGTTTTGTTTCACAGTCCTTGTCTAAATCATAAAACTGAAAAGATGAACACGTTCCTGCTCTGAATCCTATCTTGTCTGAATATCCCATAGAGTAATCATCGGTTATCTCATTATCAATAAGATTTCTATACGATTCAGGCAAACGGAACCTTATATAATGAAATCTTGATTTGGTTATACTTTTATGTATAATATCTTTCAACAGTTGTGCTTGATAGGAAAATCGTTCTGGCTCTTCATACACATAGTAAGAAGGGTGTATTCCTATCTCTGCATAATCTGCCATATCTTTTATTGACAGTTGAAAGCGAGTATTGTAGGGAGAAATAGATTTGTCATAATCGCTACTCAAAGACATCAAATAAAATATCAGCGTATTAAGTGAATTATGTGTCATAGAATTTTGAAGAAAAGAAAAACAGTCATACGGATCTTTTTTACCAAAGAAATCTATTTTTATTCTCTCCATACAAGAAGAAAAATCTCTACGCAACAAATCTCTTACAAAACCGCCCACTCCTCTATACAATCCTTTACCTTTATAATAGAATGCCATATCAACATCTATTGTATTGAGAAAAGAAAAATGTTTATCCTGAAAAACAATATCTGGATACCTCTCCAAAAGTTTTTCTTTTAAAATTCTTGCCCAAATATCAACTACAGGCTTTTTCAGAAAACCTTTTTGATGTGCTAAGGAATCATCAGAAGAAAATCTTGAATGCTTATCAGAGATAAAAGGCAAGTATTCTTCATACCTTGAAACCATATAAAAAACAGCTGCAAACACATCAAAGTTTAATACATCTTCTTTGTTATATGTTCTAAATATATAAGGTATATTATCCTCTTCAAAGAAATCTACATCTACATTGGATATATCTGTTTCATATAACAAACTAACAGGAGTGATATGCAATTCATCATATACTGCTTCACTACTATATGACAGTTTCGCACCCTTTTCTGCAATAAAAGTTTCTTTGCTTGTAGTTACCATAAAATCTGTTTTCAACAAATCTTTAAAAATAAAATTTATGGTATATCCTAACCTATTTGTCTGTTTGTCTATATAAATTACAAGCATATCTATCTTAATTCAAAGTTATCTCCCAAGTATTTTCTTCTAACTTCAGGATCTTCGGCTAACTCTCTTGGAGAACCAGCCTTAAAGACCACTCCTTCTATCAGCAAATAAGCTCTGTCTGTTATACTAAGTGTTTCATGCACATTATGATCTGTTATCAAAACACCAATATTTTTTTCTTTAAGTGTGGCTACTATAGATTGAATATCTTGTACTGCAATGGGATCAACACCAGCAAAAGGCTCATCCAAAAGAATAAACTTAGGATCTGAGGCTAATGCTCTGGCTATCTCCGTTCTTCTTCTTTCTCCTCCTGAAAGTTGATTTCCATGGCTTTTTCTTATCTTTTGTAAAGAAAACTCATTAAGCAATGACTCCAATTTCTCAAGTCTTTGTTGCGGAGTATAAGGTTGAAATTCTAAAATAGACATAATATTGTCTTCTACACTCATATTTCTAAAAACAGAAGCCTCCTGCGGAAGGTAACCTATTCCATTTTGAGCTCTTTTATACATAGGCATATTAGTCAAATCCTTATCATCTAAAAAAACTTTGCCAGAAAAAGGTTGTATCATTCCAACTATCATGTAAAAAGTCGTTGTCTTACCAGCTCCATTAGGCCCCAACAAACCCACTATTTCCCCTTGATTAACCTCTATGGAAACATTATTAACAACGGTTCTTTTCTTATATTTCTTTACTACAGATTCTGTATATAATCTCATAATAAACCAATATTATCACAAAATAAAGTGCAAAGTTATAAAAAAAATCAATATTATCTGCTAAAGCTTCGCAATAAGTTATTTTATTTACTTCAAAAACAAAACAAAAAAAGTCATTCTCCGATTAGTGATTAAGTCTATTAAGACAAGGTCTCAAGAAAATAAAAACAAGAGTTTCCTATATGAAATTTTTATTATACTTTTGCAAGAAAGTTTTTCAATATATGTATACGGAAAATAACAATTACGAATATCGCCCTCAGGGTTTTAACATCTTACCTTTAGTCTGCAAAAACATACTGATAATAAACGTTCTTTTGTTTTTGCTCAGTGTCGTCTTAGAAATGCGAGGCATAGATTTAACTAATGTTTTTGGATTACACTTTTTCCCAACCAAAAGTTTTCATTTTTGGCAAATAATCACCTATTCCTTATTTCACGGCAATTTTTCTCATTTGTTTTTCAATATGTTTGCCGTTTGGATGTTCGGAAGTGTATTGGAAAACATCTGGGGCAGCAAAAGATTCCTAATATACTGCATAGTAACGGCTATCGGTGCAGCTATCATGCAAGAGATAACCTATTATTTTATGTATAAAGACATTCTCAATGGCGTTTATGACGGAGTAAGACTGATAGGCAAAGGCACGGAAACACTTGTCTCAAATGAAGCTTATCTTAATCATATCAATTGCATAGGTGCCAGCGGAATTTGTTTCGGTCTTTTATTGGCATTCGGCATGATGTTCCCAAACAACTACATCTATCTTTATTTTCTCGTACCTATCAAAACAAAATATTTCGTTGTAGGATACATGCTCTTGGAACTTTTCAACGGAGTACTTGGAACAAGCGATGGCGTAGCTCATTTTGCACATCTTGGAGGAGCATTAGCAGGACTGTTTTTAGTATTGTATTGGAGAAAGAAAGCTCAAAGATATTTCTAAACAAAATGAAATGAAAAAGTATAAAAAAGGTGAATATAGAGATCAGTTTGTTATTGCCTACCTTACAAATTTAGACAACTACAAGTCAATAGTTCTTTGGGCAGAGAAATTCGCTCTAATGCTAAAAAAAGGATTAATCCTACTATATATAGCAGATGAAAAATATACAAACATTTCCACCGAACAAGCCTCAAAAAGTTTAGAACAGATAAACAAAGAGATAGACCTTCCTTTCACTCATTCTTTCGTTGCTCTTAAAGGAAAAACAAAAGATATAATCCATTCCACCGGCGAACTTCTAAATGGAGTAATGCTTATTTCAAACATTGACAACACAAGCAAGGATAAACGAAATCCAATCTCTGTTGATAACATAATAAATAACTTTTATTCTTCCCGCATTGCCTACTTCCTGTTCAACAATGCAAAAGCACAAGACAACAACTTTGAAGAGATTGTTCTCAGCATGGACTCTTTAAAAGAAAGCAAGGAAAAAGTTCTTTGGGCTTCTTATTTCGGCAGGTTCGCAAACTCTATCATAGACATATATTATCACAGATACAGAGACGAATACTTGCAAAAACAATTGAATCTCAATATTGGTTTTGCCCGAAAGATGTTCAGAAACTTCAAAATCTCCACTCGCAATATTCATTCTCTTAATCGTAGCACACAAACAGATGTTCAAGCCATAGATTTTGCTGAAAAAGAAAATCGCAACTTGTGTATTTTTCAAACTACCGCCAACAAAGGATTCATAGAATTTTTCTTTGGTCTTTCCGAAAAGAAAGTCCTCAACCGTCTAAACAAAGTCCCTATCCTATTTCTTAATAGAAGGGATGATATTTTCGTTATGTGCGAATAATTTTGTAACTTTGCAAACAGAAACTTAAAAATCACATATACAATGAAACAAAGAATAATTTTCATACTTGCATTCTTTCTTTGCATAGTAACCTTTGCTCAAGAAAACAAGTTCAACATTCTTGTGCATAATCGCACTCATCTGAAAACACGTGAAGAATACTCAAAGAAAGTTCTCTTTCCAATAAAAGACAAACAAATAAAGGACATCACTTTGGACTTTTCCTTGAATTGTCCTGAACATAAATGTTCTGATTGGGATTATTCCATCAACATTCTTCTTAGAAAAGTACAAGGAAAAGATACTCTTAATTTCCAACTTGGAAGAATGATAACCCCTTATTCAGGTTGGTACAACCAAGGAGCAAAGGCTTCTACTTGGGATTATCATCTTAGATGGAATATCACTGAATATCTGCCATTGATGACAGACAGTGTGGATATAGTTATTTCATTCGAAGGTTACCAAGACGGATTTCTTGCCTCAACAGACTTTATTTTCACAGAATACAATCCGAAAGAAAAACCGACTGATTTCATCGGTGTAGAGAATGTTTATCTTGGATACTATCCTTTTGGAAGAGAAGACAGCACAATAGATGATTTCCTACCAAAAAGAACTATCGTTGTTCCTAACGGAACTAAAAAAGTGTTAGCAAGAATGACTGTTTCAGGACATGGAGGCGATGGTTTGAATGCAGCAGCAGAGTTCTTAGAAAAATCTTATTACTATAGAGTCAATGATAATTTAGTTGCAAAGCAAAGCGTTTGGAGAGATGATTGCGGATGTAATCCTGTCCAACCACAAGGTGGCACTTGGATCTATAACCGTGCAGGCTGGTGTCCAGGAACAAAGGTTAATGAATACTATTACGACCTTACCCCTTACATAAAAGACAAGAAACTGAACATAGATTTGAGTTTTGACTACTACAACGGTCATAACAGTGGTGATGCTGGCTATCAGATTGCTAATGACCTATTTTTTATTAAAGACAAAGAATATAAACACCATGAGATAGAAGATATTCGTGAATTTTATTTGCGACCGATAGCCCTACCTACTGAGTTTATACTTGTATTTAAAACGAATGCTGACGCAAGAGATAAATGGTTTATCGCAAAAACAGAGAGAGACAACAATGCTAAACTCGGCTTTGTCGCTGGCAAGAAGTATTATGAACAGACTCAATTTGACACAGAAAAAATATATACCCACAGAATAAAACTTCAAGAAGGTGATTCTTGTCTGTTCAAAGTGGAGGATACGGACTGCGATGGCTTGTCGTGGTGGGCTAATCCTATGCAAAAAGATGGCTATATTCTGATTTACGACAAAGACAGCACTAATATTTTGCATGCTTTTGAACCAGATTTTGGCTGTTTTATCAACCAACCTTTTGTTGTTACCGATGACAAGTTCGTATTGCAACACAGAGAAAACAAACTTGTAACTCTACAAGATAAAGACAAGAAAGAGTTGCGCATTTTATTCTTCTGTCAATTAAACTTTGAAGAAAAAATGGAGGTAGTTATAAAAAACAGAAAGACAGGCGAACAAGTATATAACAAGACTTTTGATGCGAAAAACAGACATGATGTAACCATAGACTACAAAGATTTTGCAGAAGGTTATTATTCTGCATACATTTCTTGCAATGGTCATTCAGAATATAAGATGTTCATAAATAGAGACAAACAATAAAAAAAATAGAAACAATATGCAAGCACTAATTAAAACAGATTATCATTTTAAAAATCAGAAATCGTATTACGAAGGCAAGGTTAGAGATGTTTATAACATTGATGACAAATACCTTGCTATGATTGTTACAGACAGAATATCTGCATTTGATGTGGTATTACCAAAAGGCATTCCTTACAAAGGACAGATACTTAACCAAATAGCAGCAAAATTCCTTGACATCACTAAGGATATCCTACCAAACTGGAAGATAGCTACTCCAGACCCTATGGTTACTATCGGAAAAAAGTGCGATCCGTTCAAAGTTGAGATGATTGTCAGAGGATACTTAGCAGGTTCTTCTTACAGAGAGTACAAAAATGGAGCAAGGACTTTGTGTGGCGTGCCACTACCTGAAGGAATGAAAGAAAATGACAAATTCCCTACCCCTATAATCACTCCTACTACCAAAGCAGATGCAGGACATGACGAAAACATTTCCAAAGAAGAAATAATTGCTCAAGGCTTGGTCAGCAAAGAAGACTATGAACAGATTGAGAAATATGCTCTACAACTTTTTGAAAGAGGATCTGAGGTTGCAAGACAAAGAGGACTTATACTTGTAGATACAAAATATGAATTTGGAAAAGCCGACGGTCAGATATATCTTATAGATGAGATTCACACTCCTGACTCTTCTCGTTATTTTTATCTTGATGGTTATCAGGAAAGACAACAAAAAGGAGAAAAACAACGTCAATTGAGTAAGGAATTTGTCAGAGAGTGGTTGATGGACAATGGTTTTCAGGGTAAAGAGGGACAAAAAGTGCCTGAAATGACTGACGAAATCGTTGAAAGCATATCTAACCGTTACATAGAGCTGTATGAACACATCACAGGTGAGAAATTTGTAAAAGCAGACGAGCATTCCAATATCGCAAAACGCATAGAGGATAACATAAATTCTTGCCTAAACAACATATAGTAATACATCTTAGAAAAAGAGTAAGTCTTTGTAAAAAAAGAGTTGGTTTTTGTAAAAAAAAATCAACTCTTTTTACTATAAAAACCAAGTCTTTTGCATGTAAAAATCAAGTCTTTTTTTTCAAAAACCAACTCTTTTTTCAAAGAGGTCTATCATTCATCATTTATCTGCTTATTTTTACATACTGAAAAAAATATTTTATATTTTTACTCCAAAAAATTTGTCATTTAAATAAAAGATTGTACTTTTGCAAACTGAAAACAGCGAAAAAAGGTCTCTTGACCGAGTGGCTAGGTGCCGGTCTGCAAAACCGTTTACTCCGGTTCGAATCCGGAAGAGACCTCCAAGGGGTGCAAGAAAGAGGATGTGGGGAAAGAAAGAAAAGATGTAGAGGAGAGAAAGAAAAGATGTGGGGAAAGGGAGAAAAGATATGGGGAGAGGGAGAAAAGATGTGGGGAGAGAAAGAGAGAAAGTTGGTCCCATAGCTCAACTGAATAGAGTACTTGACTACGGATCAAGCGGTTGAAGGTTTGAATCCTTCTGGGATCACAAAGAGAAAGAGAGACAAACGATGTTTGTCTCTTTTATTTTTTTGCTACATTGCTAAGGCTTATCATTCTTCTGAAGTTTGTCTCTTGCTCATATATACAGGAGCATTGAAAGAAGTAAATGTATTAGGAAGTTTGCAAGCCACTTTGGTTTTCTTGCTATTTATTATATTTTTAAACTCTATGGATGAAACGGAGTATTTAAGTATATTCTTTGCTTTTTGTCTGTCAAATCTTATATCTCCGACCACAGGAATATTAATGCTATTAAGAAAAGCTCGTGTCAATAGTGGATAATAGCCTTTTTGCTCTATATGAAGCATAAAAAAGTCTTCCTCTCCCAAAGACAAATCTTCTGTAGTCTTGTACTGCACGGTGAAAGGAGCATAGCCTTCTCTTTCCGACAAAGAAACATCTAATCTACCCTTGTTTTCCTGAAAGAAGAATTTGATTTTATCGTTTTTGTGTTTTGGTCTGTTGCAACATATAACATCTATTCCAAAAGTCATATCTTTGATTTGGTCTATCATCTTTTCGTAAGCAAACTTGTTTTTTGAAAAAATACAAAGACCACTCTCATAAGTATCGGGAGCAAAGATAATATATACTGCAGCAGTCCTCATCTTCTTATGTACATAACGCTTCACCTCAGTAAGCATATCTTCGTTTTTTTTGTCCTTAGGGTCAAATACCTTCTGTCCAAACGATTTATTTACAACCAAAATATTCTCATCTTCATACAAAACCGCAATATCTCTTTTCTCTCTTGCTATATGCATACCACCAGAATACTTTCTGTAGTTTATCGTAGTTCCTTTTTCCAACATATACTCAAAACTCTTTATACTCGCTCCCGAGATTGAGAAACAATTATAAAGAATCATTTTCTTTGCCTTTGTTACAGAGACTTGAGGAAAATATTTCAACACAAAATCTAATAAACTTATATTTTCTTTTACTTCTATCTTCATCTTAATACTTCTTTATTTCACAATTACTTGAACGCAAAAAATGATAAAAAATTACTTAGATGCTAATATTTATCTATCTTCAACCATAAAAAATAGAAAAACGTTGCTTAGAAGAAACGTCTGCTTTTTATTTTGCAGGCAAGAATATTAATCAACACTATTGCAACAACGCACGCTAAGGTATCAAAGAATAAATCCCAAATAGAGAAGGTTCTTTTAGCAGTGTTATAGGTAATCTTTTGCAAGATTTCAGTTAGAAAACCAAAAAGAAAAACAGAGACAAACACGATATAACCAATCTTTTTGAAATTATATTTCTTTATAAACTCTATACAGCGGAACAACAACCACGTTTCACCAAAAAACATAATAAAATGTACTACTTTGTCGGAATGCTTAAAAAGAGCAATCGTGGATGTAGAAGGAAATACACTCAATGGGAGTAGTAGCAGCGTTATTATACTCAGCGTACAAACAATAAAAAGAATGTAATAAGTATAAGAATTTAAAAGATATTTATTTTTCATCGGTCATACACAAAAAAAATAAAGGCTTTGTTTTAGGCAAAGCCCCTATTTAATATGTTTTCTAATATGAATGATTAAAGACCAATGTGAGCAGAATAAGCTGTAGCATCCATAAGTTTGTCAGCCTCTGCAGCATCTGTCATTTCTATTTTTATTATCCAGCCTTCTCCGTAAGGATCTGTATTGATAGCTGCAGCATTATCTTCCAATGCAGCATTTACTTCTAATACTTTTCCTGAAACAGGCATCAAAAGATCTGAAACTGTTTTAACTGCTTCTATTGATCCGAAAGTATCTCCTGCAGATAGTTCTTCTCCTTCTGTATCAACATCAACAAAAACTATATCTCCAAGTTCATGTTGTGCATAATCGCTAATACCAATGTATGCTTCATTTCCTTCTATTCTTAACCATTCGTGGTCTTCTGAATACTTTAAATTTTGTGGAATATTCATCTGTCTTTTGTTTTTATTAGTTTATATTTTTCTTTCTTTTAATCTCAAACCTATCGGTTTTCGTTTGCAAATTTACACTTTTTTTGTTTTATGCTATATATAAAAGTTAATTTTTTTTAGTTTTTTATAAATTTTGTTTGATAAACAGTAGCTTTATCCTTAACACAAAGCATATAAACTCCACTGTACAATGAAGATATATCTACTGTTTTACCATTTAAAGTCGAAGACAATAGTTTTCTACCCATCATATCAAAAACTAAGACTTCGCCTTTGATATTATTTCCTACAAGATATAGAACATCTTGTGCTGGATTAGGATAAACTCGCAAAGTAGTCGCTGATTCAACACCATTCAAGCCCATAACTGTTTCAGCCATCTTAACTGCTCTATATGTATTTATGTTTCCATAACCCCAAATATCATTAGGACAAGTTCCTGTATTAACATTAGTATCTGCTGTCTGAATAATTATTTCTTTTATTTCGTCTGGTGTAAGAAGAGGATTAGCCTCAAGCATAAGAGCTACACTACCCGTTACCATAGGACAAGACATTGAAGTCCCTGAAAGAGCTGCGAAAGGATAGTCTCGTTCATTGAAAGGCACAGTAGTATATACATTTACACTCTCTGTTGTAAATGAAGAAATAGAAGACATTATATCTTGTCCAGGTGCTACTATCTCTGGCTTTACATAAGGACACATCGTTGGTCCTCTTGAAGAGAACAAAGCAATAGTTGAAGGGACGTTTGTTCTTCTTATCTTGCTCGCTCCTACGGTTATCACCTTTTCTGCAAGAGATGGTTCATCTATACCATATTCATCATTACCTGCAAGATAACCTTCTTGAGAATCCATAAAATCATATCCCCAATTTCCTACTGCACTGGTAAGACAAGCTACATTCCATGCATGAACAACACCTTGCTCTGCACTTATAACAAGGACAACATGTGTAAAACTATTTGTAAGCTTTGTCTTTCTAACCTCCCAATCTACCAAATGAATATCATCAGTAGAAAAACGAGAAGAAGCTCTATATATAATAGTATCTCCATCCTGAACCACAAACATAGTATCTGCTATAACATTTCCATTACATACCAAGACATCACTTTCATGGACTTTGTTCCAATGTCTGTCATAGACTTCTATCTTGGTAGTAAAGTTGGCATTGTTTTCACTTTGCAAAGTAATAGTCTCTCCCCAATAGTTATTAACGCTTTCTGAACCAAAACCTATTTCACTTCTAAGGGTATCAGCAGGGTTTTCTTCATCGGAAAAGTCTGCCTTGATATGGAACAATTCCGTTCCGTTATTACCTGCTGAAACTGTAAAAACAACACTGTCGTTGTCTGACATATCGTTAATGAATTCATCCAACATTGATGTACCATCCATGGTTCCGAAGTTGAATAAACCCCAAGAGTTATTAATCACCAAACGTTTGCCTTTGCTTTTTGCATAATTTCTCATCCAAGCGTATGCATCCAAAACAGATGTTTCATCAGGAATCCATGTACAGAATATCCAATTAGCTTCTGGTGCTACACCTCTGTAATCTGTTCCTGCACCACTTCCTCCTGTTATACCAGCAACATGAGTAGAGTGATAACCATATTTATATGTATTGGACGTATCACACCCTGCTGCAAGCAAATCATCTCTTCCTTCTAATAAAGTTCCATACGAAAATCCTTCAGGAGCAGGACCTTGTGTTCTAAATTGATCCCATGCTGCTAAAATTCTGTAATCTTCTAAAAGAGTATCATAAAAATTAGGATGAGAATAATCTATACCCCAATCAGCAACACCTATTATAACATCTTTTCCTGTATATCCCTGCAATAAATCTATTCCATTCCAAACATCTTCAACATGCATAACCGTTCTTGATTTATTGAGTAAAGGCATTCCTGCTTTGCGTGCTGTTTCTATTTCTATTATTGAACTTTCTTCACAAAAACGTTCCAATTGTTCTGTATTCAACTTCAAAGTAACTACTCTTGCTTGACGAGAACCAAGAATATAGTCATATTTCTTTAGAAAAGAAAGGTCATTATCTCTATCCACTCTAAGAAGAAGAGAAATATATTCCTTACCTTTTATATTGTATAAACAAAACCTATCAGAGAAAGCATCCTTTAGAAGAGTATTGGTTGTTTTTTGATGAGAAAGAAATGTATTAACTCCATTTCCTCTTATTGCCACTTTATCTTGTCTGTCATTTTTTTGAGAAAAACCAACAAACACAGTAACACTTAAACATACGAAGAAGATAAAAAAACGTTTCATATCAATGTAATTTTTGTTAAGACTGCAAAAATAACAAATTTTATTGAAATAAAGAAAAATTTGTTCAATTCAAATTTATTATTGTAATTTTGCACGTCAAAAAAATTACGGATTTCAAAGTCTAATAGGACTAATATATATAATAAGGAATGGCAGAGAATTTAGTAATAGTAGAGTCTCCATCTAAGGCAAAGACAATAGAAAAATACTTGGGAAAAGATTTTAAAGTAAAATCATCATACGGACACATAAGAGATTTAGAAAAAAACAAATTAAGTATAGATATTGATAATGGTTTTTCTCCTGAATACATTATTCCTGATGACAAACAAAAAGTTGTCAATGAATTAAAGAAAGAGGTAAAGAGTGTAAAAACTGTTTGGTTAGCAAGTGATGAAGACCGCGAAGGAGAAGCTATTGCTTGGCACCTTAAAGAAACTCTTAACCTAAAAAACAAAGAAACAAAACGTATTGTCTTCAATGAAATAACAAAAACAGCAATACTTCACGCTGTTGAAAATCCAAGAGAAATAGACATTAATCTTGTTAATGCTCAACAAGCAAGAAGAGTATTAGACAGAATAGTTGGTTATGAGATTTCTCCTATACTTTGGAAAAAAATAAAGCCTGCTCTTTCTGCTGGTAGAGTACAAAGTGTTGCTGTTCGTTTAATAGTAGAAAGAGAAGAAGAAATAAAGAATTTTAAAACAACTGAGAGTTTTAAAGTTTCTGCTCTTTTCCTTACACCTGACGGAAAAAGTATTTTAAAAGCAAATCTTAACACCAAGTTTGCAACAGATGAAGAAGCTATAATGTTTTTAGAAGATTGCAAAACATCTGCTTTTAGAGTAGAAGCTGTAGAAAAACATCCTTCTAAACAAGTTCCTCCTCCTCCTTTCACTACCTCTACTCTTCAACAGGAAGCATCAAGAAAGCTTGGCTTCTCTGTTCAACAAACTATGACCGTTGCTCAACAACTCTATGAAGAAGGATTGATAACATACATGAGAACAGACTCTGTTAATCTTTCTGATTTGGCTCTTACTATGGCAAAAGAAGAGATAACAAAAGAATATGGTAAAGAATATCTAAAAACAAGAAAGTTCTCTACTAAGTCAAAAGGAGCTCAAGAAGCTCACGAAGCTATTCGTCCTACACAACTAAGCATAAAAGAACTTACCACCTCTGACTCTTACAAGAAAAGACTCTATTCACTTATTTGGAAACGAATGATTGCTTCTCAAATGGCTGAAGCCAAATTAGAAAAAACAAATATCAAAATCTCCGTAAGTAACAATAAAAACTACTTTATCTCAAATGCAGAAGTGATATTGTTTGACGGATTTCTAAAACTTTACTCTGTTTCTATTGATGAAGAAGATGAAGAAAAAGAAGAAAGTAATATAATACCTGAAATCAAACAAGGAGATATATTAACTCTAAAAAATTCTACTGCAAAACAAAGCTTCACTTCTCCCCTTCCTCGCTACAATGAAGCAACACTGGTAAAAAAACTTGAAGACCTTGGCATTGGTCGTCCTTCTACTTACGCTCCAACAATTTCTACAATACAAAAACGTGATTATGTAGAAAAACGTAACACACCTTCTAAGACACGTAACATAAAGGTAATAGTATTAGAGAATGGTCTTATCAACCAGCAAGAAGAACTTGAAAACTATGGCAAAGAGACCAACAAACTTGCTCCAACTGATATAGGTGTTATCGTCAATAACTTCCTTGTAAAGAATTTCAAAGACATTTTGGACTACAACTTTACTGCTGAGGTAGAAGAACACTTTGACAAGATAGCTCAAGGCAAAGAAGATTGGCATAAGATGTTACAACAGTTCTACACTCCTTTTGAAAAAGAAGTAGCTTATACAAAAGACACTGCCGAAAAACAAAAAGGAGAACGTTTGTTAGGCAAAGATCCTAAAACAGGACGAAACGTTTATGCTAAAATAGGCCGTTTTGGAGCAATGATACAAATAGGAGAAAACAAAGATGAAGAAAAACCTTTGTTTGCTTCTCTTCGTAGTAATCAATCTATTTCTTCCATAACCTTAGAAGAAGCACTTAGTCTGTTTGCTCTTCCACGCAAAGTTGGAGAATACAAAGAAAAGGAAATAACTGCTTCAATAGGAAGATTTGGCGCTTATATTAAATGGGGAGACACAAATATTTCTCTTCCAAAACTAATAGACCCATACACTGTAACTACTCAGGAATGCGTTCCTTTAATAGAAAAAAAACTAAAAGCCGATGATGTAAAGAAAGATCTTCCTAAAACAATATGCAAAAAAGATGGAAAGCCTATAGAACTTAAATATGGAAGGTTTGGATTATATCTTTCTTTCAACAATGAAAATTATCGTATTCCTAAAGGCACGGATGCTTCTTCTCTTACAGAACAAGATGCTTTAGATATTGTTGAAGGGAAAAAGAAATCCTCTACTACACAAAAACCTTTGAAGACTTTTGCTTCAGGTGCTGAGGTTTTGGTAGGAAGATATGGAGAGTACATAAAATATAATGGTAAGAACTTCCGCATACCTAAAGGAGAAAACTCTTCAAGTCTTACAGAAGAAAAGGTAAATAAAATTATAGAAAAATAAATATAACACAGTATGATTAGTTTTATTATCGCTTTATTATTATTAATTGTCGGTTATTTCACATACGGCAAGTTTGCTGAAAAAGTCTTTAAAACCGATTACAATAGAAAGACACCTGCTATCGCTAATCCTGATGGAGTAGATTATATTCCTATGCCATGGTGGAAACTTTTCCTTATTCAATTTCTTAACATAGCAGGAACAGGACCTATCTTTGGTGCTGTAATGGGAATAATGTTTGGTCCTGCTGCTTTCCTTTGGATTGTTTTCGGCTGTATCTTTGGAGGAGCAGTGCATGATTTTATCTCTGCTATGATAAGTATAAGACAAAATGGTGCTTCTCTTACTGAAATAGTAGGCACTCAACTTGGCAAAGGGATAAAAACTCTTATGCTTTTATTTACTATTGTGCTATTGGTTATGGTTGGTGCTGTCTTTGTTTCGCAACCTGCCGCCCTATTACACGGATTAGTACCAAAAGTAAGCGTTACAGCTTTTGCCGTAATAGTTTTCTGCTATTATATCCTTGCAACTCTACTTCCTGTAGATAAAATAATAGGTAAGATTTACCCTGTTTTCGGATTTATCTTTATATTTATGGCCTTAGGACTTTTGTTCTCTATCTTTAGAACCAACGCTCCTATCCCTGAAATATGGGGCAATTTGAAAGATATGCATCCTAAAGGACTTCCAATCTTTCCTATGATGTTTGTTTCCATTGCTTGTGGTGCTATAAGTGGTTTTCATGCTACTCAATCTCCTCTTATGGCAAGATGTATCACAAATGAAAGATATGGAAGAAGAGTATTCTATGGAGCTATGATTACAGAAGGTATTGTCGCTTTAATATGGGCAGCAAGTGCTTCTTCTTTCTTTGCTGGAATGTTTCCTGATTGTGCCAACGGAATAGAAGCTCTACAAAAATATTCTGCCCAAGGACATGAAACAGCAGAGATTGTTGCAGCAATATGCAAAGGTTGGCTTGGCACTGTCGGAGGAATACTTGCTATAATAGGTGTTGTCGTTGCTCCTATCACAAGTGGAGACACTGCTCTTAGAAGTGGAAGATTGATAATTGCAGACTTTCTTCATTTTGACCAAAAACCATTATTAAAACGTTTGGCTATTGCAGTACCAATGTTCGCTGTTACTTTTCTTGTTATGAATCTTAAGTCAGATGTCCTTTGGAGATATTTCGCATGGTCAAATCAAACACTAAGTATCTTCACTCTTTGGGCTTGCACTGTCTATCTTTACAAAAACAATCGTAACCACGGTGGTCGCTCCTTCCACTTCTTTATAACCATTATTCCTGCTATGTTTATGACTGCTGTATGCTTCACCTACATTCTTTCTGCTCCAGAAGGATTTCATCTAAACTACACTTTAAGTGTTGCTTGTGGAGTTGCAATGGCTGTTATCTTCTTAACATTATTTATCTTTTGGACAAGAAAATATAAAAACTCAATACAAAAACAAAACTAATTCGTAAAGTTTTTCTAACATATCCGAATTATTGATTAAACAATAGTATAGAAAGTCCTGAATAGCCTCTAATAGCCACTCAGGACTTTTGCTATGCAATGAGAAATAATAATTTTTTATAAAAAAATATTTGTATATATATTTTTTTTTATACTTTTGCAATTTGTAAATCATAGTAGTATGATTGGCGTGGAGATACGTTTCTCTTTATATTTTGTTTTACTGAAAACTCGCAATTTTCATTAATCCATAACAAATAGTAAAGTGTAAATGTTCGCGGTTCGGTTGTGAACTTTACTTATTTGAGTGGATAGTTATGCGAGAACTTCAGTAAACAGATAAGAAACAAGTTCACGTTTTTATTATGTTTATTGAATAACTATTCACTCAAATTAAAATTAAAATTAAAAAAAATGATGAACAAATTTAAAAATGGTTTAGGACATTCCTTAGTTCTCGCAGGAATGTGTTTAGCGATGCTGCTGTTTATGTCGCATAAATCAGTAGCACAAGAAGTCGGAGAGGTTGGTTATATGTATACACCAGCCGATCAAACAACCTTCCGTTATGTAATCACAACTGCCGCCGATGGTGAAGGAAATGGCGGCGAAGTTACAGTAAGAAAATACAATGATGCTGTTTCAGGTGCAATTGTAATTCCTTCAAGTGTAACCATCACAGTAAATGAAGCAAATATCACCTACGCTGTAACCGCTGTTAGAGCAGATGGTTTTAAGAATTGTGCAAGCTTAACCTCTGTTACTTTCCCAAGTACTGTTACTTCTATTGGCCAGAATGCTTTCAATAACTGTTCTGCCTTGGCAAGTGTTAGCTTAGTAGGCTCAGGCGTTACCTCTATAGGTCAAAACGCTTTTGGTGGCTGTTCTGCCTTGACAAGTGTTACCCTTAATGATGCATTATCAACCATAGGCCGACGTGCTTTCCGTAGCAGCGGCTTAACCTCTGTTACTATCCCTGCAAGTGTTACTTCTATTGGAAATGGTGCTTTCTCTAACTGTGGGAGTTTAACCTCTGTTACTATCCAAGATGGTATTACCTCCATAGGCGATAGTGTGTTTGAACTCTCTAATCTTGCCTCTGTTACTTTCCCAAGTAGTGTTACTTCTATTGGTGCATATGCGTTTGCTTCTTGTCCGCTTACTTCACAAGGAACCTTAGACCTTTCTAATGTTACATCCTTAGGAGAGGGTGCCTTCCTAAGCGGCTACGGCATGACCTCTGTAACCTTCTCCTCTTCGCTTACCACCATACCTCAAAATGCTTTCCGTGGCAGAGGCTTAACCTCTGTTACTATCCCAAGTAGTGTTACTTCTATTGGAAATGGTGCTTTTTACGGATGTTATAATATGACTGATGTAACTTTCAATCGTACTGAGTCTGCTCCAACAATAGGAACTGATGCGTTTGATTATCAACAGAAAGATGTTACTACATTCCATGTACCTTCTGGCACACTTGCAGCATACAAAACTGCTCTTCATTGGACAACAGGAGGAGATTCTTATTATGGTGTAACTTATGATATACTTTATTTCATTCAAGAAGGTACTGGTGTTCAAAGAAGAACTGTTAATGGAATTTCTTATTATGCAGAAGATGCTATTAACAGAAAATTGACAGTCTATGACATCAATACAGCAATAGCAAATATACCAGAAACTTTAACAGGTTTTGGCGAAGGCGATGAATTGACTCAGGAATATACTGTAACCAAAATAAACCTTAACAGAACAAACTATCGTAGAACATTAGAACAACTAACAGTTCCTGCAACTGTTACAAGTATAAATAGCACGTTTGAGAATGCTTTCCATTTATATTACTTAAAGTTTCTTGGAGCAACACCTCCAGCACTATGTACCAGCATTTTTGCTTCTTGTCGTTCTTTAGACACAATAGTTGTTCCTGCAGCAAACCTATCTGCTTACAGTATTGCTTTTAGTGGTTATTTGTATGGCGGTGTAGCAGGTAATATAGTACTAAGTACCGTAGATAATGTTCCTAATATGTACATCCCTATGTGGGGACGTGATGGTATTATGTACAGAATAACTTCAGCAAACACTATGTCTGTCTACAGAGCATTTGAAAAAATCTATGATGGTTATTCAGATTATTATACATACATGGGTTCATATAATATACCTAATACAATAAATAAAGGTGGAACAAACTATAATGTAACATCTATAGAAAAGATGGCTTTCCGAAATTTATGGATTTTGTATACCTTGAATATAGCAGCACAGGTAAGTTCAATAGGAGATTTAGCGTTCTATAACTGTTCTCAACTACAAACACTGAATATAAGTTATCCTGCTGTTATTAACAGTATAGGAAACAGTGCCTTTGAAGCCTGTTCAAGTTTAAGAGGTAATATATCTTTTACAAGTAGTAGTCTAAGCATAGGAGAATTAGCCTTTAGGAATACAGGCAACAACAGTAGCAACTTAAATATCACTTTAGGTAATGTTGTATCTATGGATAATGCATTCAATAACTCTTATGTAAGAAATGTAACAATAAATGGAGGCGTGATAGGTAACGCTGCATTCTATGACTGCTGGTACTTACAAAGCATTACTATAGGTAGTGGTGTAACCTCCATTGGGCAAAATGCTTTTCGCAACTGTTATGCTATTACAACTTTAAATATACCAAACAGTGTTACTTCTTTAGGCGAAAATGCTTTCTATAACTGTACAGGCTTGCAAAATGTTACCATAGGTACGGGCGTAACAACAATTCCTGAAGAGTGCTTTTTTGGTGCAGGGGTCTATGGAACATCATCTATTATTACCATCAATGGTGCTACAAGCATAGCACGAGAAGCTTTCCGCGCAAGTAGTTTCGAAACTGTTGTCCTTCCTGCCACTCTTAACTCAATAGGAGAAGATGCGTTTAAGAATGCAACAAATTTAAGCTATATCACTTTCAATGGAGCAACTCCTCCAACATTAGCTAATGATGTTTTGGATAATACTTCTGGTTTGGAATATATTTATGTTCCATGTTTGAATGTGGAAACTTATAAGAATGCAACATCTTGGACAAGTTATATAGCTTCAAGCAAGTTAGCCAAGATAAAACCTATCCGTTCGGGAGAAGCAATAGCAAGCACTCTAACAAGTGATGTAAACTTAACAGGTGAGGATTGTGATTGCAAGGCTATCCCTTCTACACTTACAATAAGCGACAACGCTTCTTTGTCTTTCGAAGACTATACTAACTTCGTTGCTGCAATGAAAGACGTTACCATCAATGTAGAAAAAGAACTTAATGTTGATGAATGGAATCTTATCTCTGCCTTGAATGGAACAAGAGTTGGAGAGACATACGCTTTCCTTGACAACAACCTTGGACAGACAAGCGGAGTGGCTCATGCTATGGCTGCTGTGCCTTATAATTTTGCAGCTGATAATTGGGGTAACTATGTAAGCAGAACAGACAACACTCCTATAGCTTCACAATCTTTTATGGTTTATCCTGTAAATGTTGCTTTAACCACAGATGGCAACGCAGGAACAGTAAGTGAAGATTTAAATGAATCAAAAATAACTTTAACACAAACCATTTCTGGTAATGAAGTCAATGAAAAAAACAACATCTATATTCCTTTAACAACTGCTAATTCAGAAAAATGGTATCCTTTGGCAAACCCTTACATTGGACGACTAAATCTTAACAAATTCCACACTGCTAACGCAGGTAATCTACAAGACAACTATGCATGGATCTTTACAGATGGAGACTGGCAAAGTGTTGATATATCTGGTGCAACCAATTATGCTGTCTATCCTGCAAGCGGTTGCTTGGTAAGCTTGCCTGTGATAAGCTCAGAGACAACATTAAATATGCACGTTAATCAAATAGTAACTGACGAAAGCGTTACAATGAAATCCGCAGAAGGAAACAACAAAATAACTTTGTCAGCAACAAACAACGGAGTAGAAAAAGAGATATATGCCCACATAGACGACGTTTCTGATAATGGTTATGGCCGTTTGGATGCAAAGGTGATGTTCTCTTCCAACGAAGATGCTGTCAATCCTTATTTTAATGTTGAGGGTAGAAACATCTTTGACAATTATTTCTCTCAACTACCTGCTGAATATGAGTTGAACTTCAATTCATATAAAAACAACCAGATAGACTTTGCTTTAAAAGAAGAGATAAGTGAGATAGAGGTTACACTTATAGACATAGCTAACAACAATACAGAGACTGTTCTTAATGTTAATGATCCTGTTCAGATAGATCTTACAGAAGGTCAAAACGAGGGAAGATATAGATTGCGTTTTGCTCCAAAGAACTCTAACATCAATGATGTTGTATCATCTGAAAATAACATTAATATTTGGAATAGATTGAGTGAGATAAATATCTCTGGCAAAGATTTGAAACGCGTTGAAATATTCAACACCCTTGGCCAAAAAGTTTATCACTCTCAACTAAGTGGAGACAGTGCAACATTCAACTCTAACTTGAGAGATGGAGCATATATTGTAAAAGTATATACTCAAAGTTCAATAAAATCTAAAAAAGTAATAATAAGATAGGAGACAAATAAGATGAAAAAAATAATAGCATTAATAGTAATCGTTGTAAGCACAGGAACATTTGTTATGGCTCAACCGCCTAAACCTGCTGCAGGTAATGTTACTACAACAGACCAAAAGACTGTAGAGAACACCAACCAAGGTCCCGTTGGAACAGCGACAGCATTGCTTGTAACTCTTGGTGCAGGAGCTGTTGCTTACAAAGTAAGAAAAAACAAAAGACAGGAAAACTAAACCCAATAGGGTTTCAATTCGTTGAGCCTTACGCTGTGAAGCGTAAGGCTGTTTTTTTGTTTTCTTTTAAAGAAAATGAATGTAAAAAAATATCTTTAACTGAAAAGTCGTCTTTCGCCGACTTTGGTGCGAAACGTCCATTCAGGACGTTTGACGCTCCTACCCTACTGAGTTTTCCAAGGATATGGAAAGAAGTTTTTGAGCTTCAACGGCAAACTCCATCGGCAAACGATTCAGTACATCTTTTGCATATCCATTTACTATTAAACCGATAGCACTTTCTTCGCTTATGCCTCTTTGACGACAGTACATAAGTTGTTCTTCTGAAATCTTGCTTGTTGTCGCTTCGTGTTCCACAACAGCAGAAGAATTATCCACACTTATATAAGGAAAAGTATGAGCGCCACATTCATTAGAAAGAAGTAAAGAATCACACTGAGAGAAGTTCTTTGCATTTTCTGCTTCTTTGACAACCTTAACCAATCCTCTGTAAGAGTTCTCACTTTTCCCAGCAGAGATTCCTTTGCTCATAATAGTGCTTTTTGTGTTCTTGCCAATGTGAATCATTTTAGTGCCTGTGTCTGCCATTTGGTAGTTATTGGTTACTGCAACAGAATAGAACTCACCTATGGAGTTATCTCCCTTTAATATACAAGAAGGATATTTCCAAGTAAGAGCAGAACCTGTCTCCACTTGCGTCCAAGAAAGCTTTGCATTATTCCCCTTGCATATTCCTCTCTTGGTTACGAAGTTAAAGATACCTCCTTTGCCGTCTTTATCTCCGGGATACCAATTCTGAACAGTAGAATATTTTACTTGAGCATCTTTCATTACAACAATCTCTACTATTGCTGCGTGAAGTTGATTTTCATCTCTCATTGGAGCAGTACATCCTTCCATATAAGAAACGTATGCTCCTTCATCAGCAACAATAAGCGTACGTTCAAACTGTCCTGTTCCTTTAGCATTTATACGGAAATAAGTTGAAAGTTCCATAGGACAACGCACGCCTTTAGGAATATAGCAGAAACTACCATCAGAAAAGACAGCCGAATTCAGTGCTGCAAAGAAGTTATCACCTGCAGGCACAACAGAAGCAAGGTATTGTCTTACAAGGTCAGGGTATTCTTTTATGGCTTTTGACATAGAACAGAAGATAATTCCTTTTTCCTTTAAAGTATCTTCAAAGGTAGTCTTAACAGAAACAGAATCCATCACAGCATCAAAGGCTACGCCTGCCAAACGTTTCTGTTCGTTCAACGGAATACCAAGTTTGTTGAAAGTCTCAAGGATTTGCGGATCTACCTCATCTAAAGATCTCTTTGTTTCTTGCTTTTTTGGAGCAGCGTAGTAGATAATATCTTGGAAATCTATTGTTGGTATTTTCAGATGAGCCCATTTGGGTTCTTTCATCGTGATCCATTTTCTGTATGCTTTCAAACGAAACTCCAACAACCACTCTGGTTCTTGCTTAATAGAAGATATTTTACGAATGATGTCTTCGTTTAATCCCTTAGCAATAAATTCTGTATCTACGTCAGTAACAAAACCATATTTATATTGTTCGTTTGTTACGTCGTTTATTATCTTATCGTTCTCTTTCATTTCAAAAGTGTTCAAAAGGAGTTGCAAAAGTACAAAAATTATTTAATTACTCTTGTATCAATCTCCGATGATTTTCATTTCTGTTATGTGTATCTTACGTTTCTCCTCAGGTGGAAGTATCATATAATCCTCTCCATACAAAGAAGTCAGGTAATCTTTATAGTTTTCTGCACCATAAAAGCGAGTATCTTCAAAATCATACAGGGTTGGTTTGCCCATTGTATCTTTATGAACCGTTTCTTTCATTCCCCATGCTCCATAATGATTAGCAAGATAATCACCTTTATCTTTCAAGAGGTGCTTATCTATTATCTTGTAGATAAAGTCTTTATTAAAAGGAAAATGTATGATATGTAAGAGTTTAGAAATGCAACGTTTAGACAAAGAATAGTTTTTCAAATTGTAGAACCTGTAGGAATGTATCTTGTAGAGGGTGTTTATAATCCTGTTTTTTGAGAACAAAGAAAAGTTATTATTAGTCCTATCCAAAGGGAAAATATCTATGCTTACTCCATATTCAAAGTCAGTTAGATGTTCTTTTACCAATGTTTGTCTATCTTCAATCTTGATAAAACCGCCATAAAAACCTTTGACGTTATCTTTGCTTACCAGCCTGTAATTTTCAGGCAGTTGTTCGTTAAGTATCTGCAAAAGTTTATTGAAATACTCTCTTTCTACTCCAAAATCCATATCATCGTCCCAAGGGATAAAACCTTTGTGTCTGACTGCACCAAGCATACTTCCGCCAAGCATATAATAAGGAATAGAGTTTTTCTCGCAAATACTATGAAAACATTTTCCCAAAGCCAAAGCTCTACGGTGCAGTTCCAAAGTCAATTCTTGCTGTGTCATTTTATTCTTCCTGAGTTTAGTTTGTAGTCATAACTATGCAAGCCCTCCTTCCTGAAATCTTCATTATAGCGTTGCAGAACTTGTTTAAACACTTGTTCATATTTAGGAATAAAGAGGTCATCTTTGTTTTCCATATGTTGCAAAATCTCTTCGGCAAGTTCTCGTGTAAGACTTACATCTGTCTGTCCTCCTTCGAAAGAAGTCCCCTTTATACTTCCCGGTGAAACATTTAATATTCTATTCGTTGATTCTGCCTTTATCAGTTCCACATTGACGCTTTCTATGAATATTTTCAAAGCAGCCTTTGTCGCAGCATAAACACTGAAAAACGGAGAAGACATAAAGCCGGAAATACTCACCATTACTCCGCAATAGAAATCTGTCTTGCTTAAAAGTTTATCATAAAAATGTCTTATAATTCTTATAGGTGCAAGAGAATTGACCTTAAAAGAATTAATGATATAGTCTTCTGATAAATCTTTAAATAGACTTAGTTTAGCAAATCCAGCAGTTATCATCAAAGAATCAATATCCGCAAAATTATCAAAAAAAGAATAGTCCTCGTTTGTTAAATCAAAGACAAAACTTTCTACCGTTGGAATGCCCACAGCCGTTATCTCTTTTCGATACTCTTCACTAAGAGGATTTTTATCTACAACATATATTTTCTCCGTTTCTTTTCTTTCACTCAGGACTTTGGCTAATGATAAGCCAATCCCCGATGCTCCGCCCACAATAAGTATTTTTTTCATTATATATAATGTGTATAAGGTTTATTTACATCAAAAAATATATCACCATGGTAATTTGGGAACTTCATTGGTGTTTTCCAATCACCGTATTTCCAAGTAAGAAGATTGTCATAGTCTTTAGGTACGGGAAGTCTCAAAAATTCAAAGTCCATTTCTTCCACTTCATATACATCTTTTAGTTTTATATCGTGTATTCTGTAGTCAAACTGAAAAGAGAGCAAGGATACTTTGGCTGTCTCTCTGTCATTATACCTCTGGACTTCGTTTTCATATTCAAAGAGATAGTCTTCATCCTTATCTTCCTTGAAAACAAAACTTCTAAGCAAGTCTCTTTGCATACGTTTTATTGGACTTTTGTCTTTATAGTACCGTGATTGCAAAGAAGAATAAAACCTTGCTTTCTTCAAAAGAGTCTTTGCTCTTATCTGTTGTTGAATAAACAGTTTAATATCATCAACTATATTATCCAAAGGGAAGATGTCAATAAAAATACCTTGATTATACTTGAAATGACAATCCTTTTCCATATTCTGAATACCCGTTGTCAAAGAGTTTCTCAACCTTAGGAAACAACGGAAGTAGCCTTTGTCGTTTCTGTTGCTTTGCAGAAAATAAGGATGTTCAAATTCCTCTGTCACAGAGAGAAGTTTGTTGTAATCTTTTCTCAACATCATTATATCTACATCATCGTCCCAAGGAATAAAACCTTTGTGTCTGACCGCACCAAGCATAGTCCCGCCCGAAGCAATGTAGTTTATCTTGTGTTTATTGGCCACTCTTTGAAACTCAGCCAACAAATCCAACTCCACAGCCCAAACCGCTTTCATTGCAGGACTGACAACGAAGCCTTCTCTCTTCTCTTCTTGCAGAAAATCCTTCGGCAATGTTACTTTTAAATCAACCATTTTACAGACTTCCTTTCAATCTTTGTTTAACATTCAGATATAAAAACGCACAAAGGTACAGTTTATATTTAATCATAAAGAAAAGAATCTTCACAAAAAAAGTCAAGTCAATTGTTTTCTTAGAAAATAATAGCATTGATGTCTTTTCCATTCTTATGTTCTTTATCTCCTGCTTAAAAATAATGTAGGTAGGTTTTATTTTTATGAAATCCATTAAAAACCTGTTAATATTCAACATCATTCTCTGCGGAAGTTGATTCTTCAACAAAGTTTTCTCATCTATTTTCAGAAGTCTTTGCCAACAAAGACTTTGAGCGTGAAGATAATCTATCCGCACTTGTCGTGTAACTTGCAAAAGATGATGAACATAATTGTAAGTATAGTCCTGAGAAACGAAGATTGAAGACACATCATACAACAGCTGAGTAACAGCCACTTGATCTTCCCCATACCAAAGCCCTAAACTTGCACCAAGTATCTTCTCCACAAACTCCCGTTTTATCAGTTTTGTACAAAGATAGACTGTTATTCCTGTCTTTTGTGTTGAAGAATCGTAGAGATATTTTGTTTCTAAAAGATTTTCTATTCCCTGCTTATCAAAACGACCTTGAATATTGCGTATATCTTTATCTATTTTTTGACCTATTACGTTGTTGTGCTGTGAGGAAACAACATCTACATTTTCTCTTTCCAAATGTTCCACCATAGAAGACACATAATCCTCTTCTACATAATCGTCTGCATCCACAAAGGTTATATATTCGCCCGTGGAATTGTGGAAGGCGTCTAAACGAGTCTGGGAAACGCCTCTGTTTTCTCTTGAAAAGACTTTTATTCTGTTGTCCTTTTCAGCATATTGATTACATATCTTGAAAGAATCGTCCCTACTTCCATCATCAAAAAGAACTATCTCTATATCTTTATAGCTTTGCGAAACAAGAGAATCTATACATTTTCTCAAAAACGCAGAACTGTTATATATAGGGACAATAATGCTTACTAATTTAGTCATATATCAAGGTTTTGTTTCAAAAAATCTATGGATTGTTCTTTAAGGACAGACTTGGTCTCGTTGATTGCTGCGTAATCAATCTTAAGCATATTGTGTAGAAGTACGCCTGTTAGGTCTTTTTTTGAGAATATGAGTCTGTCCTCTAAGCCAAACAGCGAAAGCAATGAGGTAAATCTAATCAAGCCTCTGTCTTTGTTGCCAACAGATAGAAATGGTTTATTAAATATGATTGAGAAAACTGTCCCGTGAAAAGAATCTGTAAGCACAAAGTCTGCTTTGTCAAAACAATCAAGCCATTCTTCCACAGCAGGAAAAACACTCTCTTTGTCTTTCTTTGATGTTTTCCAATCCTTTTTTGGCATTATATCTTTGACTCTCAAATTCAGACGGCGAGAGAGTATATCTATCAATTCTTTCTTCTGCTCGCTTTTGTCCAAAATATAGACAAAAAGATAAGGTTCTTCGCTTTCTTGCTTGGAAGTATTACCAATAAGACTGATGTAGTCCTCTTTTTCCAACAAAAGTGTAGGGTCAAGTGTTTGAACTGCAGAAAAAGAAAACTCTTGTTCAACTATTTTTATTGCATCCTTCTCCCTTACACTTACGGAATTAAAAGACTTTATCAGCTCTCGGCAATCCTGTTTTTCCTGTTTTGAATATTCATCTATGTTGTCCAACCCAAAAGAAGCGGAATAAGAAAAACGCCTTTTAATTGGAACATCAGCAGTGGTTTCTCTTGCTTTCAGAAAGTCAAAGAAATATCTTTTCACATCACCATATCTTCTTCTCCACACTTGGTCAGAACCACAGATATAGTAATCAAACTTGTCTATACTTTGGCTTGATGGCTGTGTTTGTCCTTCAAAAAAATCTATATTCGCTATTCTTTTTTCTATAAAAGGAAGAATATTTTGTGCAGCATATTCGTAATCCTCTCTTTTTAAACGCCGTTTAAACAGAGGTTTATATTTCTTATCTCCACGCAGTACGCCATAGACGAAACGTGCAGCAAAATCTTTTAGCCTTTTTCTCAAAGACAAGTCCCTAAGAAAGAAAGGATTGTCGGTGAAAACCTCAAAACCTAAGTCTTTCACAACCTTCTGTAGTGCATAAGCCTGCAAAAGTCCCCCATAGTTCGTTCTTAGCGGCTGTGTAAGAATAAGTACCTTCTTCATATCTGACTTGCGATTACAATTGTTGATGAATAGAACTCTGCAAATTTACAATTAATTTTTCAAGTTTTACCGTTTTATTTTCAAAATCTAATTTTCGTAAAAAAAGTCTTCGTCTTTTTTTCTCAAATCCAAGTCTTTTGCACCAAAAGACTTGATCTTTTTTTCTTAAAATCAACTCTTTTTTTGAGCTAAGTTAAAGTACTCATTTTCAAGAGAAATCATTTCTGTTTATCAATCTGTTTCCACGTAAAAATTCTCAGTTGGTCAATGAGAGTTGCAAGTAGATAAACAGCCACAATAAACAAAAACATCAACAAAAGACAGACAATAGACGAATGATTACGGTAAATGCTCCACGCTATCTGCTTGTAGAAAGGCATAATGCAGAACGAGGAATGGAAAAGGTATGCACTGAAAGAAGATTTAGCGATTTTGTTGATAGAAGTTGAAGTTATCTCTATCTTAGAGAAGCAAAGCAGAAGGTATAAGGCAGAAATTATCACAAAAGGTGAAGAATATATCCAAAGAATGGAAACAAAGGCAAGGTTATTTATTCTAAATATGACAAAGAATATTGTCTCTAAAAGGCAGATGACAAAGAAAATAAGCAAATCATGCTGAGGTTTGAGGTTGAAAATTTTGAAGTCCTTGCCATACAATCTGATATATCTCGCCAAAAGGTATAATCCGATGAAAGAAATCGCCGAATAACCGCCTGCAAAATATTTTGTTGCATCGGGATAAAGCCATCCGTACAAGGATTGAAAAGCAAAGAAACTTATCAGAACAAGTTTCAGTTGTCTTTCTGTGGCTTTTTCAACAAACATATTCAGCACAGGTGAAAGAAAATAAAGACAAAGATAGGATTTGATAAACCAACCGGTCTTTTTTAGGAAGAATGCTTCCTCAATACCATTAAGGTTAAACGGTTTTTCGCCGATAATGACAAAGATAATATAGACTCCTAAATAGAAAAACAGAATCTGATAGAGAAAACTAAGCAAGCCTTTCTTTTTCACATTGATTCCAAACCAACCCGAAATCAAAACAAACACATTGACAGCCACTATGCAGACGAACTCCAAAAATGTTCGCACCGTTGCCCCGATTGGAGAAAGGTTTATCTCAGCTTTTGAGGGCGAACCCAATAAAAAGAAATTGACATGCAAAGCCAATATCATCAACATTGAGATTATTCTAAGCAATTCTATGTTTGACAGTCTCTGTTTCATAAGATTGTGTATTTAAAGTATTTTGCAAAGATATTACAATTTGATAAAAAAGAGTTTTAAGACTAAGGAAAAAATTCAAAACTCCTTGCTTAAAATCTATTTTTCAAATCTTTATATAAATAAATTTAATAATTTTATGAAAATTTCTATTTTATATTTGCAATATCCAAAATTATTGTTACTTTTGCAAATTCAAGTACTTGTACAACTTAGACTATCGCTTCACATACTTATTAAGGCTTTATATTAATGGCATTTAAGGAACAAACAACAAAATTAACACTGTAAAAATATATGGCTAAAATTATGACTTTGGCTGATTTGCAAGCAGTAAATAAGGCTGCTCGCAAGAAAATGGAAATTCGTATTCAAGGAAACGAAGGTAATCCTATCAGCGACGCCACATCTGGCGGTAAAAAACAGATGCACATTCTTGTTTGTGGAGGTACAGGCTGTACTTCTTCTCTTAGCAACAAGATAGCAGAAAATCTAAAAAACATTATTGCAGAAAAAGGATTGAGCGAAGACGTTCAGGTAATCTTGACAGGCTGTTTTGGTTTCTGTGAAAAAGGACCTATCGTTAAGATAATGCCAGATAATACGTTCTATACTGAGGTTAAACCAGAAGATGCTCAAGAAATTGTAGAAGAACACATCATTGGTGGAAATAAGGTAACTCGTTTGCTTTATACTGACCCTAAGAGAAAAGAACATATTGAAGACTCTAAACACATGGACTTCTACAAGAAACAATTGCGTATAGCTTTGCGTAATTGTGGCTTTATAGATCCTGAAAACATTGAGGAGTATATCGCAAATGACGGTTACCAAGCTTTAGCAAAATGTTTGACAGATTATTCTCCTGAACAGGTTATTGAGATTATAAAGAAATCAGGTCTTAGAGGAAGAGGTGGAGCTGGTTTCCCTACAGGTGTTAAATGGGAAATAGCTTCAAAGAACCACGCTGACCAAAAGTATATTGTTTGTAATGCAGATGAGGGCGACCCAGGTGCTTTTATGGATAGAAGTATTCTTGAAGGAGACCCTAACTCAATCATTGAAGCTTTAGCTATTGGAGGATATGCTATTGGAGCAACAAAAGGTTTGGTATATATCCGTGCAGAATATCCATTGGCTATTCACCGTTTGGAAGTTGCAATAAAACAAGCAAGAGAATGGGGCCTTTTAGGTAAAAATATTTTTGGTTCTTCTTTTGATTTTGATATAGAACTAAGATATGGAGCAGGTGCTTTCGTTTGTGGAGAAGAGACTGCATTGATTCACTCTATGGAAGGAAAACGTGGAGAACCTACATTTAAACCACCTTTCCCTGCTCAAAGCGGTTATCTACAAAAACCTACAAACGTAAATAACGTAGAAACTTTAGCAAATATTCCTATCATAATAATAAAAGGTGCTGATTGGTTTTCTTCTATAGGAACAGAAAAATCAAAAGGTACAAAAGTGTTTGCTCTTGCTGGACAAATCAACAACGTAGGTTTGATTGAAGTCCCAATGGGAACAACTCTAAGAGAAATCATCTACGAAATAGGTGGTGGAATCAAAGGCGGAAGAGAATTTAAAGCTGTTCAAACAGGAGGCCCTTCTGGAGGTTGTTTAACATCTAAGCACTTAGACGTTGCT
The DNA here is from genome assembly GCA_900314725.1 of uncultured Bacteroidales bacterium. Taxonomy (GTDB): domain Bacteria; phylum Bacteroidota; class Bacteroidia; order Bacteroidales; family P3; genus Scybalousia_A. The sequence continues at coordinate 18,163 of OMWJ01000005.1, read as the reverse complement.
ATTGACTATGATTCACTAACTGCTGCTGGAAGTATGATGGGTTCTGGTGGAATGGTTGTTATGGATGAAACTTCTTGTATGGTTTCTATTGCTAAATTCTATTTAGATTTCACAGTTGAAGAATCTTGTGGAAAATGTACTCCTTGCCGTATAGGAAACAAACGTCTATATGAAATACTTGACAGAATTACTAAAGGAAAAGGAACAATGGAAGATTTGGACAATCTAAAGAACCTTTCAAAAGCTATTAAAGATACTGCTCTTTGTGGTTTAGGTCAGACAGCTCCTAATCCTGTTCTTTCTACTATTGATAATTTCTGGGATGAGTATGTAGAACACGTTCAAGAACATAAATGTCGTGCAGGTGCTTGCAAAGCTTTGATGAGATACGAAATAGACACTACTAAATGTGTTGGATGTACTGCTTGTGCAAGAAATTGTCCTGTTAGTGCAATAACAGGTGAAAGAAAATCTCCACACACTATTAATCAAGATGCTTGTATTAAGTGTGGCACTTGTATAGATAAATGTAAATTTGGTGCAATTAGTATTAAATAATAAGGAGGAACGTTGAAATGGAAAAAATGGTTAATTTAACAATAGATAACAAACAAGTTCAAGTTCCTCAAGGAACTACAATCTTAAAAGCTGCAAAAAGTATAGGCATAAACATACCTACTCTTTGTCATTATGAACTAAAAGGTCAAGGAGTTGAAAACCGTCCAGGTTCTTGTAGAGTTTGTGTTGTTGAAGTAGAGGGTAGAAGAAATCTTGCTCCTGCTTGTGCTACAGACGTTATGGAAGGTATGGTTGTAAAAACTCACACAATGAGAGTTATTATGGCAAGAAGAACAGTTGTTGATTTGCTTCTTTCAGATCACCCAGCTGATTGTCTTGTTTGTCCTCAGAGTGGAAAATGTGAACTACAACAACTTGCAATAGACCTTGGTCTTAGAGAGGTTACTTATTCTGGAGAACAATCATCATATAAAGTAGATGTTTCTCCTGCAATAATAAGAGATATGAACAAATGTGTTATGTGCCGCCGTTGCGAAACAGTTTGTAACTCTTTGCAAACAGTTGGAGCTTTATCTGGTATAAACAGAGGTTTCACTGCTGTTGTTGGTACTGCATTTGAAGAAAAACTTGCTGACTCTACTTGTGTAATGTGTGGTCAATGTGTTCAAGCTTGTCCTGTTGGTGCATTGAGCGAAGTAGATAATACTCGTCAAGTTATGAAAGCTATTTCTGATCCTAAGAAAAAAGTTATCGTTCAAACAGCTCCTGCTGTCAGAGTAGCTTTAGGAGAAGAATTTGATATGGAACCAGGTAGCAGAGTAACAGGTAAAATGGTTGCTGCTCTTAGAATGATGGGATTCGATTATGTATTTGATACAGATTTTGCTGCTGACCTTACTATTATGGAAGAAGGAACAGAAATGCTTGGTCGTATAAGCAAATATATGAACGGAGATAAGAGTGTTAAACTACCTATTATGACTTCTTGTTGTCCTGGTTGGGTTAATTTCTTTGAAAGATATTATCCAGATATGCTTGACATTCCTTCTACTGCAAAATCTCCTATGCAGATGTTTGGAGCAATAGCAAAGAACTATTGGGCAGAAAAACTTGGAATAAATAGAGAAGACTTAGTTGTTGTTTCTATTATGCCTTGTGTTGCAAAGAAATTTGAATGCCAAAGAGATGAATTCAAAGTAAATGGTAATCCTGATGTAGATTATTCTTTAACTACAAGAGAATTGGCAGAGATGATAAAGTTACTTAACATCAATTTCTCTAACCTACAAGAAGAAGACTTTGACCGTCCATTAGGAGAAAGTACAGGTGCTGCTGTTATCTTTGGTGCAACAGGAGGAGTTATTGAAGCTGCTACAAGAACTGCTTATGAAGTATTCACTGGAAAAACATTAGACAAAGTAGATTTCAATGAACTTAGAGGTTTAGATGGCGTAAGAGAAGCTACTGTAGATTTCAACGGAACTCCTATACATATAGGTATTGCTCATGGTCTTGGAAATGCAAGAAAACTTCTTGACAAAGTTAGAGAAGGAAAAGAATTTTTCCATGCTATTGAAATCATGGCATGTCCTGGTGGCTGTGTTGGAGGAGCTGGTCAGCCTTATCATCATGGAGATTTCTCTAAAGTAGAAAAGCGTTTGAAAGCTATATACGAAGAAGATAAGGAAAAACCTATAAGAAAATCACACGAAAATCCTTATATACAACAACTTTATAAAGAGTTTTTAGGAGAACCATGTGGAGAAAAAGCACATCATCTTCTACACACTCATTATTTTGATAAGTCTGCTGTTATAGAAGAAGTAGATGAATAGTTTTTTAACAATCAAAAAAAGTTAGAATCATGGCAAAGATTGTATTGAATAACAAAAAAATAGAAAGAATAAAAGAAATATGTGCTTCTTTCGGCAATTCACATGGTGAAATAATTAATATTCTTCATAAAGTTCAAGGAGAATTTGGCTACTTGCCTATGGAAGTTCAAGAACTTATTTCTGAACAATTACGTATGCCTGTTGCTAAAATCTATGGTATAGTTAGTTTTTATTCATTCTTCTCAATGAAACCAAAGGGCGAACATCCTATCAACGTCTGCCTTGGTACTGCATGCTATGTACGTGGTAGTGAGAAGGTACTTGATGAATTTAAACGTCAATTGGGTATTGAAATTGGTGAAATGACACCTGACGGAAAATTCTCTATCAATTGCTTACGTTGTGTTGGTGCTTGCGGACTTGCACCTGTAGCATTGGTTGGAGATAAAGTTTATGGTAGAGTAACACCAGAACAAGTAAAAGATATTATTGCTGAATATAAAAACTAAGTAATAATATCTGTACTAATCAATCAAAAAGGACAGAACAATTATTCTGTCCTTTTTTCATAAAGAATAAACAATATCAGTTCTTTTTGAAACATATTTAAATTCTAATCTATCTACTCATTATTAATTATTTAAGTTATTAAAGAGCAAAAAAAATCTACAAAAGATGATTTATATAATTAAAAAGGTGTAATTTTGAGAACTAAAATTAAATATAAAATATTGTAAAACTTGATTAAAACTAACATTAACATACTAACTTTAGATATAGAAGATTATTATTGTCATGATAACTACTCTCAGATGTTTGACTGGGAAAAGTATCCTGTCCGCATTTACGAGCCTCTATATAAAATACTGGATTTGTTAGATGAATATCAAGTTAAAGCCACCTGTTTTTGTTTAGGCTGGCTTGCAGAGAAACATCCCGATATAATAAAAGAGATTACTCAACGAGGACATGAAATCGCTTGTCATTCTTATCAACATCAATTAGCATATAGATTCAATAGAGAAACTTTTCTACAAGATACTCTAAAAGCAAAAAAACTATTAGAAGATTTATCTGGTAAAGAAGTTGTATCATATAGAGCGCCATCCTTTTCTTTTACAGATGAAAATACTTATGCTTTTGATGTACTAATAGAATTAGGATTTAAGTATGACTGTTCTGTTTTTCCTAAGAAACGAGAATGCGGAGGACTTAAAAGTTATGGTTCAGCTGAGCCTAAAATATTCAAATCAGAAAAAGGAATAATAAAAGAATTTCCTACAAATCTTTTTTCTGTTCTTGGACAAACAGTAACATTTTCTGGTGGAGGTTATTTTAGAGTTTTACCATACTACGCAACAAAATACATGACAAAGCATTCTAAATACGTTATGTCTTATTTTCATCCAAGTGATTTTGATGTTAATCAACCTAATATTACTTCTCTACCTTTATTAAGACAGATTAAGAACCGAATAGGTTTGCGCGGAGCATTCAAAAAAATTAGCAAATATATCCATGACTTTGATTTTGTTACTATACAAGAAGCTGACAGATTAATAAATTGGGATAAAACTAAAACAATACTGATATGAAAAAGGTTCTTTTTACTGGAGCGTATGGTTTTTTAGGAAGAAACATTATCCCTATACTGAAAGAAAACTATGAAATAGATACTCTTGGACTTTCTTCTGAAAATAAGATAAAGATAGATCTTTCAAAAGAAAAGCCAGAACTAATAGAGTCTTACGACATTGTACTCCATGCTGGCAGTAAAGTTTATATGAATGACGATATTCCAAAGGAAAGACAGTCCTTTTTTGACACTAACTATCTTGGAACTATCAATCTTTGTAAAGCTTTAGAAAAACATCTTCCGAAATCATTTATATTCACAAGTTCTGTCGCAGTATATGGGGAAGAAGAAAGTGAAAACATAACAGAAGACTACCCAAGAAAAGGTAAAACTCCATACGCAAAAAGTAAGATTTTGGCAGAGGACTTTTTAATTGAATGGTGTAACAAACATAATGTTGTTTTAACAATTCTTCGTCCTGCATTAATAGTCGGACATAATGCTAAAGGGAACCTTGGTTCAATGCTTAACTTAATTAGAAAAGGATTGTATTTCAATATAGGAAACAAAGAAGTAAGAAAGAGTGTTGTAATGGCTGAAGATATTGCTATCCTAATACCAAAAGTTGCTAACAAAGGAGGTATATATAATGTATGCGACTCCTATCATCCTTCTTTTCATGAACTATCAGCCTGCATTTGTAAGCTATTAGGAAAACAAAAACCTAAAACTATACCTTATTGGTTAGCTAAACTTATCGGAAAAGCAGGAGATATTATGGGCAAAAAAATACCTGTAAATTCACATAAGATAAACAAAATGTCTACAACACTAACCTTCAGCAACGAGAAAGCAAAGAGAGAACTGTCTTGGGAACCCATAGACGTATTGACTCATTATAAGATATAAAGACATGTCATCTATATATTTATTAATAGCAGCAGTATTAATTATCTTAGAATTGTGTTATTTAAAGATTGCTATTCATTTTAAAATAATAGATAAACCTAATAGCCGTTCTTCTCATGATAAAGCAACTATCAGAGGTGGTGGTGTAATATTCTCTATAGGTTCGGTAGTATGGTTCTTTACTTATGGTTGGCAATACCCTTATTTTATCACAGGGCTTATTCTTGTTTCTTTAATTAGTTTCTTAGATGATTTAAAACCTCGTTCAGTCGGCACACGTTTAGTTACTCATACTATTGCTACTTTGTTAATGATGATTAATTTGGACATCTATTCATATAATATATTGTGGGTAATGGTTCCAATCTTTATGTTATCCATATTCATCATCAACTCCTATAATTTCATGGATGGAATAAATGGTATAATGAGTGGCTATTCTCTTATTACATTAATATCCTTAATGTATTTAAACAACTACTTGCACTTTATAGATATGAACCTGATTATTATCTGCATAATTACCAACGTTATTTTTTGCTTTTTCAACTTCAGAGAGAAAGCTAAATGTTTTGCAGGCGATGTCGGTAGTATCTGTATGGGCTTTATTATTGCTTTTATGCTTTGTAAACTAATACTAAATACGATGGATTTTAGTTATATGCTATTATTTGTTGTTTATGGAACAGATACTATTCTCACAATTGGTCATAGAATACTACTACACGAAAACATTTCTACAACTCATCGCAAACATATATACCAAATTATGACTAACGAATTAAAGATTCCTCAAATCAGAGTTTCTATTATATATATAACTTTACAAGGTCTATTATCTTTAGGCTTTATTCTAATTCCAAATTCTCCTATATGGCATTGGAGTTATTTTATTGCTATATGTGTAATATTGAATATAGTTTACATACTATTTATAAAGAAATACTACCACCTGCATAAAGAGTATTTAAACACACTCAACCAATAAATATTCTTACATTTTCAAGGAATTAATGTACAAGAATGCTTATTTTATTATCAGACATTTCAAGCATACCTCCCTTAATTGAAAAGGTATGCTCGTTGTCTTCCATATCTTTTACCACCACATCACTTTTAACTAAGACAGAAACTATCGGAGCATGGTTGTTAAGAATCTCAAACTTACCATTCAAGCCTTGCAACTTTACACTCTTTATTTCTCCTTCAAAAAGCAACTTCTCTGGTGTTAATATCTTTATTTCCATATCTTAGAGACTTCGTTATTTGCTGGCTTCTTGCAACATTTTTTCTCCTTTTGCAATAGCATCCTCTATAGGTCCAACCATATTGAAAGCAGCCTCTGGAATATGATCCACTTCTCCATTAAGAATCATCTTAAATCCTTTGATAGTATCTTTTATATCAACGAATTGTCCTGGTATTCCACTAAACTGTTCCGCTACAAAGAAAGGCTGTGAAAGAAATCTCTGTACTTTTCTTGCACGAGAAACAACAAGTTTATCCTCATCACCCAATTCTTCTATACCAAGAATAGCTATGATATCTTGTAATTCATTATAGCGTTGAAGTATTTGTTTTACTCTCTGTGCAGTCTCATAATGTTCTTTACCTAAAACATCTTCTTTCAAAATACGAGAAGAAGACTCCAAAGGATCTACAGCCGGATATATACCTAAGGAAGCTATCTTTCGAGAAAGAACTGTTTGAGCATCAAGGTGAGTGAAAGTTGTTGCTGGGGCAGGGTCTGTTATATCATCAGCAGGAACATATACCGCTTGCATAGAAGTTATACTTCCTCGTTTAGTAGATGTAATTCTCTCCTGCATTGTTCCCATTTCAGAAGCAAGCGTTGGTTGATAACCTACAGCTGAAGGCATACGACCTAAAAGAGCAGAAACCTCACTACCTGCTTGCGTAAAACGGAATATATTATCTATAAATAAAAGTATATCTCTTCCCCCTGTCTTTTCATCACCATCTCTATAGTACTCTGCAAGTGTAAGACCAGAAAGAGCTACTCTTGCTCTTGCACCAGGAGGTTCATTCATCTGACCAAAAACAAGGGTACATTTACTATCTTTCAAGGCTTGCATATCTACTTTTGATAAGTCCCAGCCGCCTTCTTCCATACTCTTACGAAACTCTTCTCCGTAGTTTATTACTCCACTCTCAAGCATTTCTCTAAGAAGATCATTACCTTCACGAGTCCTCTCTCCTACTCCTGTAAATACTGATTGCCCAGAGTAGTTTAACGCAATATTATGAATCATTTCCATAATAAGCACAGTTTTTCCTACTCCTGCACCACCAAACAGACCTATCTTACCTCCTTTTGAATAAGGTTCAATAAGATCTATAGCTTTTATGCCTGTAAATAGCACTTGATTTTCAGTAGAAAGTTCTTCAAATTTTGGAGCATCTCTATGAATAGGATAAGATTTTTCTGTCTTTATTTCTTGTATTCCATCAATAGTTTGACCTATAACATTAAACAAACGACCATTTATATCTTCTCCAATAGGCATTGTTATAGGTTCTCCAAGATTTTCCACTTCTAAACCTCTTTGCAAACTATCAGTAGAATCCATAGAAATACAACGAACTGTATTTTCTCCTAAATCCTGCTCTACTTCAAGTATAAGATAAGAACCATCTTCTTTCTTTACTCGCAAAGCATCATAGATTTCAGGTAATGTTTCACCTTCATCAAAACGCACATCAACCACTGCACCAATGATTTGAGCAACTCTACCTTTACTTATTATCTCCATATTATTGAATATTTAATATCCTTATAAAATAATTGCAAAGTTAAGAAAATAAATTATATATTACTGAAATAAAACAAAATATTTTAATCCCAAACATTAAAGAAAGAGAACTACAGATAGAATATTAAATCCATAATAAGTTATCAAACAAATAAATAGCAACAATAATAAAACATAGAATCATTTTTTTTATTTCAAAACAAACAAGCGAACACATCATAGAGAGTGTCCGCCTGTTTGTTTATTGAGCAATTTATTTTGATGCATCAAATCAAAGAATGTTGCCGACTGATTATTTTTTATATCCTATGGTTTGGAATAAAAAGATATGTTCATCTTCTTTCAAAGGAAGAACTTCTCTCACTTGTTTTTCGTTATGAGCAGCATATCTTGTAACTGTTCCAAGATTTCTTTTCATACCAGCACAAGCTAAATACATATTTTCACTAACGTATGCAGCAGACATTGAACCAAATACAAACTTTGTATGATGTTCTTTTATCCTTTCATACTTTGAAAAATCAGAAACTATTGCAACATTGGTAACATTCCCTGCGAAACCGCCTTCTCTGTCTGTTAATTTTCTGTAATCACCTTTTTTCACTAAGACCAATTCGTTTGCTTTTTCGTCATATCTGTAAATTCCTGTCTCAAGAAATACATATAGTGTAATATCTTGTGCATTTATTGCAGTAGGTGCAGTACGCTTGCCATGAGATTCTCCCCAACCTGCCCAAAGTATAGTTGAAAGATCTTGCAAAGATACATCACCATCCTTGAAGCTTCTGTCTGATTGACGTAAGTCTATTGATTTCAACACAGTCTCTCCTCCATCTTTCTGAGGTTTAGGCAATTTTATATTTTGAGCCTGAATACTTGCAACGAATAATGTTGCTAATAAAATTAAAGTTAATCTTTTCATTTTAAAACTTGATCTTTTATGGTTAAACACTTAGTCTTTTAACGTAAAAGACTTGGTTTTATTTTTTTAAAACCAAGTCTTTTTTTCACAAAACTTAACCTACTTAAAATAAAGCTTTTATTTCTTCATAAGTTGTGCAAATTCTTCATAGAAATATGTTATAGACTCTATTCCTCTGAAAAATTGTTGCAATGGATAATTCTCATTTGGTGAGTGTATTGCATCACTTCCTAAACCGAATCCCATCAAAATAGATTTTATTCCAAGTATTCTTTCAAAACCTGCAACAATTGGAATGCTACCTCCTGAACGGGTAGGTATAGGCTGCTTTCCGTATGTTTTTTGCATTGCTTTTTCTGCAGCCTTATAAGCAGGTAAGTCCAAAGGAGAAACGTATGCGTATCCTCCATGCAAAGGAATAACCTCTACTTTCACACATTTAGGTGCTATATCCTCTATATGTTTCTTTACTCTCTCTGTAATTACGTTAAAATCTTGGTCAGGTACCAAACGGAAAGAAATCTTTGCATGTGCAGTTGAAGGGATAACAGTCTTAGCTCCCTCTCCTGTGTATCCACCCCAAATTCCACAAACATCGAAAGAAGGTCTTATTCCTGTACGTTCAATTGTTGTGTAACCTTTTTCACCATGCAATGAAGGAGAACCTGTAACTTCAAGGTAAGACTTTTCATCAAAAGGAGCTTTAGCCATAAGATCACGTTCGTCTTGTGAAAGTTCTATAACTTCTTTGTAGAAATCAGGAACAGTACAACGATTATCTTCGTCCTGTAGTTGAGCAATCATTTTACAAAGAATATTGATTGGATTAGCAACTGCACCTCCATAAAGTCCTGAATGCAAGTCTGCTTTCGGACCTGTAACCTTTACTTCTATGTATCCCAAACCTCTAAGTCCGGCAGTTATAGAAGGAGTATCTTTATTTATCATTGAAGTATCAGAAACCAAGATAACATCTGCCTTTAACAATTCTTTGTTCTTCTCACAAAAGCCATACAATGAGCCAGAGCCGATTTCTTCTTCTCCTTCTAACATAAACTTAACATTGCATTGAAGTTTTCCACTACGAACCATATATTCAAATGCCTTTGCTTGCATAAAAGACTGACCTTTGTCATCATCTGCACCTCTTGCCCAAATAATTTCATCTTTAATTTCAGGCTCAAATGGTTTAGTATTCCATTCGTCTATAGGATCAACAGGCATTACATCATAATGTCCATAAACTAAAACTGTAGGATAATCCTTGTTTATCATTTTTTCTCCATAAACAACAGGATTACCTTCTGTTGGCATTACCTCTGCTTTATCGGCTCCTGCTTCAAGCAAAAGTTCTTTCCAACGGTTGGCACACTTAACCATATCTTCCTTGTGTTCTGTCTGAGAAGATATTGATGGTATTCTGATAAGTGAGAATAATTCCTCAAGGAATCTGTTTTTATTCTCTTGTATATAATTTTTTATTTCCATTGTATTAATTATTTTATAAATTTTGTTTTTCTAACTGATTTAATCTATTGTCTCTTCTTCGTTTTCTAAATCTTCTTCATAGTATTCTGGTGCTTGCAAGTCTTCTATACTTACAACAGGTGCATTGACATAATCTTGCACAATAACTGAAGTTGAAATCTGGGGTTTGATTTTACTTAATAAAGCGTAAGCATCTAAACGAGTAGTAAAATCACCTATCTTGACATTAAAGAAAGGTTCATCAAAGTTTATATATACCCTCTGCCCAGGAAATATTTCCAAAAGTTGTTTTTTTAAATCAAAAGCCTGCTTCTTGGCATTATCTCCTGTGAATTTTGCCACTTTTATTCTGTATCCAGGAAAAGTTTTAGCCATGGAATTGTAGGAGATATGTTGTTCTAATATAGTCTGCAACCTCCCGTCTGCCACAACTTCTACTTGTGCCATTAAGATATTTCCTAAAAACACTAAGCACCCCAACAATATGAATCGTTTCATAGTTATTTGTATTAATAAACTATTTCAAAAAAACTAAATACTATAAGCTCCTGTCTGTCTTGGAGAGATAGCAAGAACAGGATAAGAAGAAAGATTTATCATCTGCTGAGCGTATGGTCCAAGGAAAAACAGATTAGAAAGAGTTTTCTCTTGCTCTGTCATAATTACTACCATATCAGCATTTACTTCCTTAGCATATTCTAACGTTGTAAGAGTTACATTATCAGATTCTCTTATATCTGCGGTATATCTTAAACCTCTTTTTGAAAGGAAGTCTTCTACACTTTCCACATACTTGTACACCAAATCTTTCAATGGTTTATTATTCTTATAAGACAATAAACCTAAAATACGTATTGTTGATTGAGGAAACATTCTTGCAAAATCTACAACCCAAGGAACTTTTTGGCGAGTCTCTTCTGTAGAATCTATAGGAAGAATAATATTATCCAATGGCTTATTAAAGTCAAAATTTTCTCTAATACTTAGGACCGGAACATTAGAATCGTTTATCGTTTTAAAGGTATTAGCCCCTGCAAATCTTTCATCATAGCCACTATTTCCATTTGCTCCAATAACGACAAGGTAAGGTTTTTCTTGATTAATAAACTTAACCAAAGCTGAATGCACTTTTTTACCTTTAATTATTTCAAAGCCGATATTCTTTCCATTAAGAGCTTTGCCAAAAGAAGCACAGAAATCTTTCATTATTGCTTCTGCTTCATCACGATCTTTCTCTATGGTTTCAACCCACACCATTTTAACATCAGAATCTACTCTATTTGCTATATCTACAGAGATTCTTAAAGCTGTAACTGCAGAATTTGAAAAATCCATACAGACCAAAATTTCCCTATTCATAATTTTATATTTTTTTGTTTTTATATCGTAAGTATAATGTATTTTGCAAATTTACATAATCTTTACAAAAAAACAAAATGATTTTAAGTTTTTTTACTATTTATTTTTTCAGAAAATAATGATTTCGCTTTTTATCGATGATAAATCTGAGGCAAAAAGACTACAAAGCAAGTTCTAATATCATACTATCTTGCAAATGCCAACCTTTCCTTGTAAGTGTATTACCTAAAGTTAGATAACCGTCTCTTTTTATTTTACTTAGCTTGGTTAAAAAATAAGAATAATATTCTGGGAGATTGTCTTTGACATACTCGGAGTTTAAACCATTACTCAATCTTGAACGGAGCATAACATATTCATTATATCTGTCTTTTAAAGATAATTTTTCTTCTCTTCCTTTCTTAGAAAAATTTCCTTCATTTATCCGTTTTACATATTCTTTCACATTACTTTCATTCCAAAAACGAGTATTATCTACAAAGGAATGTGCGGCTGCACCAAAGCCTATATATTCTCCATTTTGCCAATAACGAGTGTTATGCTTGGATTCAAAACATGGAATTGCGTATGAAGAAGTCTCATAATGATTATAGCCTTTTTCAGCCAAAAAATCCATAGTAAAATCCATCTGTTCTAATTGCTCTTCCTCTGATATAAATTGTAGTTTTTCTTTTTTTAATAAAATATCAAGCATAGTCCCCTCTTCTCTCATAAGTGTATAACAAGAAATATGAGGAATCTTGTAAAAAAACACCCTCTCTAAATTCTTTTTCCAAGAAGACAGAGTTGTATTTGGCAGATTTGAAATTAAATCAACGGAAATGTTTTTAAACCCTACTTGTTGTAAAGTTAGTATTGCTTGTTTAGCCATTAATGAATTATGAGAACGATTCAATAGTTTCAAATCTTTATCATCAAAACTTTGAACACCAAGACTTATACGGTTAAACCCTAAAGATTTTAATCCAAAAGCATAATCAAGACTTATATTCTCTGGATTTGCTTCTAAAGTTTTTTCTGCATCAGATTGAACATCAAAATTTTTTTCTATGCAAGTTATTATCTGTTTCAAGTTATCAAGACTAAGAATAGAAGGAGTACCTCCTCCAAAATAGATTGTGCTTACATCTTTTGAAACATTGGATACAATATTATCTGTATTTTCAATTTCTTTTATAAGTGTTTGTGTGTATAAATCAAAATCATATTTCTGAGCAATAGAATAGAAATCACAATAAATACACTTATGATGACAAAAAGGAATATGAATATATAGAGAAAGCATTTTGGCTATTTGTTTAGTTCTAACCTAATTGTTGTTCCCACGTTGATTGTTGAATTCTTAACATATATTTTTCCTCTATGATATTCTTCAACAATCCTCTTTACTAAACTTAATCCCAAACCCCATCCTCGTTTTTTAGTTGTAAAACCTGGATGAAAAATCTTTTTAAACATAGACTTTGACATTCCCTTTCCTGTGTCAGAAACATCAATAAAGACTCTTTTTTCATTTTCTTCCATAGATATAACTATGTTTCCATTTCCTTCCATAGCATCTATAGCATTTTTAAACAAGTTCTCCAATGTCCATTCTATCAAGAATTGATTAACAGGAACGACAACTTCATTATAATTCTCAACTGTGTTTATATAGACTACTTTCTTTGGACTTCTCAATGAGAAATAATTTACCATATTATTTATAATAGGTATAATATTTTGAGGTTTCAAAGTAGGACGTGAGCCTATTTGAGAAAATCTTTGCGTAATAATACTTAGACGTTGTATATCCTTATCCATCTCTTCGCAAGTTGAAACATTTTCTGGAGTTGCTCTCAACAATTCAATCCAAGCTGTAAGCGAAGAAATAGGTGTTCCAAGTTGATGTGCCGTTTCCTTACTCATACCAACCCAAAGATGGTTTTGTTCTGAAGATCTTATTGTCCTAAGAACTAAATATATCAAACTACCAAACAGAACAAAGAAGAAAATATATACTAATGGAAAATATCTAAGCAAAGATATTGTTTTGTTTTTTTGATACAGTATATAACCATATTGTTTTCCCGGTAAAGAAATTCTTATTGGAGTATTATCATCAAGCATATTATTGATAGTTGCTTCTATTTTATCTGCCTTTAATAAACTTGAGTCTATATTTCCACATGCAAAGACTTTTCTCTTTGCTGAATCGGTTATAATAACAGGCACTGACACTCCATTATTTGTTACATCACTTAGAAAAGAATACATCACCTCATCAGTAACTTTTCGCAGGTTTGAGAAAACATTACTTTCGGTATAATATAGTTTAAACTTCATCCCATAAACCTCATATTCCAAAGGCTTATTGTGAGAAAAACGTTTGTATAAGTCTCCTACAAGTACTTTCTCTTGTGGTTCTGGAACTACATTCTGATAGAACTGAATATTATTAAACTCATCGGTAATAATAACGGGAATCGTTTTGTTATCCATTATTATCTTAGTATAGAATTGTAGGTTAGAAGAAGTAAGGTCTGCATTTTCATCTTGTGAGAGTATAATTTTGTAGGCTTCAACAAATCGCTGTAGTTTAATTTGCTCTACCTCCAAAGTCTTATCATAAAATTCTTTAGTTTCTTTCACCATATCGGCTTTACGACTTACAGCTTTTGCCCATATCTCTACTTGCTTTATTTCTTCATCTTTAAGTCTCTTTATAACATTATTAATTTCCCATAAAGAAAATAGAAAAATAGAAAAACCCACTATCAAAGAATACCACAATACCTTGGGATTTAAAATAAATCTCTTCATCTAATTACTATTTTATTTTGGTATATAACGCAGAAAGTTCCATTAAATTATAATAAAAACTTCTACCTTGTTATACTTTAAGCAAGATTTTTTATTTATCTTTGCACAATCATTTTCTTTTAAACCAAATAAAAATAAATAAAAATGAAGATATATTCCTATAATGTTAATGGCATTCGTGCCGCAATGAATAAAGGATTTCTTGCTTGGTTAGAAAAATCTAATGCAGATGTTGTTTGCTTACAAGAAACCAAAGCACAACCAGACCAAATACCTATGCTGGAATTTACATCTTTGGGGTATAATTGCTATCCTTTTTCTGCTCAAAAGAAAGGATACAGTGGTGTTGCAATTCTTACCAAACACATTCCTCAAAACAAAATCATTGGAATAGGAATAGAAAAATATGACTTTGAAGGTAGAGTTATTCGCGTTGATTATCCTGATTTGTCAATAGTCAGTGTTTATCACCCATCTGGCACTTCTGGTGATGAAAGACAAAGTTTTAAAATGCAATGGCTAAACGATTTTCAACAATATGCTTTAGACCTTCAAAAACAAATACCAAATATTGTTTTTTGCGGAGATTATAACATAGCACATACAGAAATAGACATTCATGATCCAAAAGGTAATGCAAAGAACTCAGGTTTCCTCCCTGAAGAAAGACAGTGGCTTACAGGGTTTTTAAACTCAGGTTTTACAGATAGCTTTCGTTATATTCACCCAGAAGAAAAAGACGCTTATTCATGGTGGAGTTATCGTGCTAATGCAAGAATGAAAAACAAAGGTTGGAGAATAGACTATTGTATGGTATCAAATCTAATAAAAGACAGAATAAAAGATGCTGGCATAGACTCTTCAGCAATGCAATCAGACCATTGTCCAATCTGGGTTGAAATAGACTGATATCTACATTTTTACAATAAAAAACTTGCCATTAAAAATAAATGTATTAATTTTGCAACGCCTATTGTAGAATGGGTAATAGTGTTTTGGTAGTATTACTTTTACACTATTCGTTTGAAAATTTATTTATTTTAAAAAGCGTTATGCTTTTATAACTTGTCTTGGTAAAGTCTGGAAAATTTTACGAGTACAACAAGTTATAATGGTCAATAATGTGTAGTGCCTGTGGCGTGATATACGTGTTGTCATTGTGTCTTTTGTATTCGGGTATTTCCAGACACCTACTGAGGAAGAGATAATGTAAGTCGTAGATGATTTCACGCTTTTTCTGTATAATTTAAATACAAGATTGTTAAGGACAATCTTTCCTTTAGGAAATCATCAAGGAAAACTTATCGCTTATGCGAAAAATTAGTTTTTTTCTTGTAGGAGTATTCTTATTACTTCTTTTTGGGAATCTGTTTGCACAAACCTCCTTTACAGTAGGCAGTTTTAAATATACAGTCACAACGGCTGCTGATGGCGAAGGGGATGGCGGAAAGGTTTCAGTAGCTAAAAATGGAACGCCTACCGGAGTTCTTAACATCCCTTCAACTGCGACAAACACATCCACCGGTATTACCTACAGCGTAACGTCAATAGGTAATAATGCGTTTCAATCTTGTAGCGGTTTAACAAGTGTAACTATTCCAAATAGTGTAACGTCAATAGGTAATAATGCGTTTCAATCTTGTTCTAAAATATCAAGTCTAACGATAGGGACAGGCGTACTGTCAATAGGTAGTAACGCGTTTAGAAGTTGTACTAAATTAACAAGTGTAACTATTCCAAATAGCGTAACGTCAATAGGTAATAACGCGTTTTACAGTTGTAGTGGTTTAACAAGTGTAACGATAGGGACAGGCGTAGCGACAATAGGGAATTCTGCGTTTGACGGTTGTGTTAAATTAACAAGTGTAACTATTCCAAGTAGCGTAACCTCAATAGGTAATACTGTGTTTAGCGGTTGTACACTTTTACAATCTATTAGTGTAGAAGATGGTAATACATCTTATTCTTCTCAAGATGGTATATTATACAACTATAACAAGACAACGTTGATATGCTGTCCTATGGCTAAGACTGGATCTGTAACTATTCCAAATAGCGTAACCACAATAGCTAATGCTGCGTTTAGATTTTGTAGCGGTTTAACAAGTGTAACTATTCCAAATGGCGTAACGTCAATAGGTAGTAATGCGTTTCAAAAATGTACTGGTTTAACAAGTGTAACTATTCCAAATAGCGTAACCACAATAGGTGGTGTTGCGTTTGCCAGTTGTACTGGTTTAACAAGCGTAACGATAGGGACAGGCGTAACGTCAATAGGTAGTGAAGCGTTTTCCAGTTGTACTGGTTTAACAAGTGTAACTATTCCAAGTAGCGTAACCTCAATAGGTAGTATGGCGTTTCAATATTGTAGAGGTTTAACAAGTGTAACTATTCCGAATAGCGTAACGTCAATAAGTGATTATGCGTTTTCCAATTGTAGTGGTTTAACAAGTCTAACTATAGGGACAAGCGTAACGTCAATAGGTAATTATGCGTTTCAAACTTGTAGCGGTTTAACAAGTATAACTATTCCAAGTAGTGTTACAACTATAAGTGAGGGTGCGTTTTCCAATTGTAGTGGTTTAACAAGTGTAACTATTCCAAATAGTGTAACTTCTATTGGCAATACTGCGTTTTACCAGTGTAGTGTTATGACTGATGTAACATTCACTCGTGAGACTCCTCCAACAATAGGTAGTAATGCTTTTAAAAGTCTTGCCTTAGGTACGACCGTATTCCATGTCCCAACAAACAAGGTTGAGGAATATAAGGCTGCTCTGAATTGGGAAACTAATGGATACTCTGAAGTCTATTATATTACAGATGGTGATGAAGTTCTTGTGGTAACTGAGAATGGAATAAACTATGCAATTTTAGATGCAGAAAACCATACAGCGAAAGTTGTTGGAAGTCCTAATGCCTCAGGCGACATAACCATTGCATCTTCTGTCAGTGGATTTGGCAGTGGTGATGCTGAGCAGAGTCAAAACTATACAGTAACTAAAATAGATAAGGGGGCGTTTTATAAACTTAGCGCTTTAACAAGTGCAATTATTCCAAATAGCGTAACTATAATAGATAGTGCTGCGTTTTTTGGTGATAGTTTAACAAGTGTAACTATTCCTAATAGCGTAACGTCAATAGGTCAGTCTGCGTTTTCCTATTGTAGAAGATTAACAAGTGTAACTATTCCAAATAGCGTAACGTCAATAGGTAATCAAGCGTTTCAATATTGTAGTGGTTTAACAAGTGTAACAATAGGGACAGGCGTAACGTCAATAGGTGCTTACGCGTTTAGTAGTTGTACTAAATTAACAAGTGTAACTATTCCAAGTAGCGTAACGACAATAGGTCAGAGTGCGTTTTACACTTGTAGAGGTTTACAATCTATTAGTGTAGAAGATGGTAATACATATTATTCTTCTCAAGATGGTATGTTATACAACTATGACAAGACAATGTTGATATACTGCCCTACGGGTAAGGCTGGATCCGTAACTATTCCAAATAGCGTAACGTCAATAGGTCAGTCTGCGTTTTACAGTTGTAGTGGTTTAACAAGTGTAACTATTCCAAATAGCGTAACTTCTATTGGCGAAAGTGCTTTCATGGTTTGTACTGGTTTAACTTCTGTAACGGTTCCAAGCAGCGTGACTTCTATTCCTGAGAGGATTTTCAACTCTTGTAGTGCTTTAACTTCTGTTACTATGGAAACATCTACTCCTCCAACATTAAGCAGTATTTATGCTTTTCCTTATTCAAATACGGGTTTTAAAATCTATGTTCCTTGTGGAAGTAAGACTGCTTATACTTCTGCAACAAACTGGAGTAATAGTTCTATATCATCTAAAATAACTGCAAATTTGCCTGCAGAGATAGCCGAAGACAAATATCTTGCAGACTGTGATTGCACTTTCCCAAGTACAATTACCATTAAAGATGGAGCAAGTCTAAGTGCAAGTTCCGCCTCTTCTTTATC
>OMWJ01000007.1 GCA_900314725.1 uncultured Bacteroidales bacterium | reverse complement strand
TTTCTTATTAAGTTATTGCAAGAAAATGACTATGACTTAAAAGATTTGTCAGAAGGGAATATAACAGCAAGGGACCTGACCAGCAAAGAGAGTATGCTGAATGCACCTATAGCATTGTTCTATCAGTCAGGCTATCTTACCATAAAAGATTACAACAAAAAGAGCGGTGCATATAAACTTGGCTATCCAAATAAGGAAGTAGAAGAAAGTTTTCTTGACTTTATTTTACCTAAGTATATGCACACCAATGAGAACGCAAGCTTTTCATACGTTGAGAAGATGTATGAGAACTTGGAAAATGGTGAGATAGAAGACTTTCTTAAGACAATGAAGACTTTCTTTGCCTCTGTACCATACGACCTTATCAAAGATACAGAGAACCATTATCAGACAGTTATCTTTATTATCTGCAAATTGATTGGCTTCATAGTAGAAGCAGAGTACAAGATAGTCAATGGCAGAATAGATATGATAGTAAGGACAGACAATTTCTTATACTTGTTTGAGTTTAAGTTTGACAAGTCAGCAGAGGAGGCTTTGGAGCAGATAGATTCCAAAGACTATCCTCTTGCATTCCAACAAGATGAAAGAAAACTTTATAAGATAGGAGTAAATTTCTCTTCTCAGACAAAAAATATTGACGAGTATATTATTCAGTAGAGTCTTGCTTCAAAAAAGTATATAAAATTTGGATGTTTTTCAAAGAAGTAGAAAAATAGAGTTTTTTTGTTGTCATCTAATGGACAAAAAAATCATATATGAAATCAAAATAATTTATACCGAAACTATCTACATCTGTATATAAAGTATGATTACCACCAATGACTTCCAAATATTCTATCTTTTTATTATTTTTTTTTGAAGAGTAAATATGCCGCACAAAAGATAAACTATCATTTATTCTATTTTGCAAGGAATCTATGGTAAGCTCATCGGAAGAATTGTTTTGCTTCCAAAAAGACATTGTTTTATTCAAACTCAATGCTATTTTTATATTCTGCCGTCCTGTGAGCATAGATGTTTTCCCTTTTGGACTTACAATCTCATCTTTAGTCCCATGTATCTGCAAGAAATTTACAGCACTTGCTGGCTTTTTGTTTTTTAATGTAGTAGATAGCAAACCAGATATAGATGCAAAGGCTGTTATCTTGTCTGAGTATTCAACAGCCATACGATGTGTCATAAAACCTCCCATAGAGAACCCTGCAAAAAACAGACTGTCATTTGCGTAGGGTATGTAAGTATGTATCGTTTCATATAAACTCATCAAAAAATCTACATCATCTACATCTCTATTAAGTTCTCGTTGAAATCCAAAGCATGAGGCTTTCATCCCTGCATTCCACATAGTTCCCAAGATTATCCTCTTACCAAGTATCTCTTCTTCATAATCCAAAGCTTGAGGGAGGACTATTATCCATTTGTATTTATCTGCCATGGATTGAAAATTCAAGGTAGTATCTAAATGTCTGATATTATCGCCTAAGCCATGTAAAAAGAAAAATACAGGAAAAGAAGAATCTGCATTCGTTATTTTAGGTACATGAATGATATACTCTCGTCTTGTGTCGTTATGAAAGAAGTTCCTAACATATCCCTGAGAATAAATCGGAGATATAAAAACTAAAAGAAATAACGAGAACAGCAAAATTTTTGCATTTCTAAAATCAGGACATCTATTCATACTACAAAACAATTACCAAAGCATCATGTTCTTTTATCTTCTTTATATCTGACGGTTTTATAGTAAGAGTATATTCAGATTCTTTTCTACTTATTTTTGCCTTCAGTTTTGTGCCAAGTATTTGTTTTGAACCTGTTTTCAGAGTTTTAGAAAATGTAAAAGAATAAGAAGATTGTAGTTGCGTTTCCTGAGAAAGCAGTATTATAGCATAAACTTTACCGTCTTTTCCTTCTGTAAAACACATATTATTGCTTTTATATGGAGCAATTGGACGAGTACTATAAATAGCACTGCCGTTAATTTTCATCCAAGCACCAATCTCTTTCATTCTTTTTAAAGCTTCTTCTGGTAGGTTTCCATTTTCATCAGGACCAACATTCAAAAGGAAGTTACCGCCTTTACAAACAACATCTACAAGAATATGGATTAATTGATTAGTTGATTTATAATTATCATTCTTAACGTATGACCAACTATCTCCCATCGTCATACAAGTCTCCCAAGGATAATCCAAAGGCTCATCAGGGACAGTTTGCTCTGGAGTTCGGTAGTTTTCATACTTACCACCTACACTTCTATCAACTATAATCATATCCTCGTTCCCTTGTCTTGCTATCTTGGCTAAATAAGGCATATTAATATCTTGTACTCTTTTATATGCTCCAAGCCAAGACTTAACTTCTTCATCTGTTATGCTCCATTCTGGACGAATCCATCCTCCATCAAGCCAAAGAATGTCTATATCTCCATAGTTATGAGTTATCTCCTGTATTTGTTTGTAGGTAAAATCACAAAAACGTTGCCATTTTTCTGGGTGTTTGTCTATATTGTAATTTACGTTTCTATCAGGCGTTGCCCACAAAGGAGACCAATAATCTTGATTGTGCCAATCTGCTTTTGAAAAATACAATCCGGTCCAAAAGCCCCTGCTTCTGAAAGCATCCACAACTTGCTTTACTATGTCGTTGTTTTTGTTTAGAGAATAAGGACAATCCTTGCCTGCTACAGAATAATCTGTCTGCTTAGTATCATACATACAAAAACCATCATGGTGCTTAGTTGTAAAAACAAAATACTTCATTCCGCAGTCTTTTGCTGCGTCTGCCCATTTGTTAGCATCAAAATTCTTAGGATTAAACTTTTTGTTCAAATCCCAATACCAATTTTTATAAGTCTCGTATTCCGCTCCCTTTCTGTCAATCCATTCTTCGTTGCAAATAGACCAACTTTCTACTAACTGCTGCGTTGCATAAATACCCCAATGAGCAAAAAAGCCAAACTTCAAATCTTGCCACTCATTTATACGATTAACAATAAGAGGAGAAGTCTCTGGCTGTTGTTCTGCTTTGGTAATTGTTCTCTTACTCTGAGCAAATGAAACAAGAACAATAAAAAATAAAACGATAATTGTGAATAGTTTTTTCATATACACTCTTATTTTTACAAGTGCAAAGTTACAAAATTATCTGAACAATACAGTAAAAATGTTTTACCTTTTCTTTTTAGGCTTACGCTGGTTTGATGTACGAATAGCCTTGGAGGATTTCTTTTGTTTTGATGGCTCATAAATATAACGCAACCAATTTGTTTGGTATTTAGTATTGTATTTAAGATGACCTATAGAGAATATAGTTTTGTCTTTAAGACGAACAAAACCATCACTCCATGTTCCCATGTCTAAATAGATAGCATCCTTTATACCCACTTTTCTTAATGCATTAGCAAAGTCTTCAAAAGTAAGTCTATCCACACTTTCTATTACTACACCTCTTCCATTATACCAAGCGAGGCAACGTCTGAATGTTGGTTTCTGTTTGCGGAAAATGGTACATTCTACAGTATCGCCATCTTTCAAAAGTAACATCTGTTGAAAGTAAGCCCCTTTATTTTTTATTGCTAAGTTCTTATAAAAAAGAGACGTATCGTTAAGATAGTCTATTATTATGGTATCTTTTAAGATAACACAAAAGCCTGTTTCTACGTCTCTTGTATTTGAATATAGCCGTCCCCTACAAACATAATCTCCAACAACTCCCTTAAGATTACTTGCTGTAAAAGCACACGCAACAGAAAGAGATATTTCATTATTGAGAGAATCCGGCCGCTCATTAGTAAATGAGACTTTGCTGTTATGTGGCATATAAAAAACCAAAGACCAGTCCAATGTATCTTGCTTTAAATGGACTGTGTCTAAAGTAACGTATGCATAAGACTTTGTTTGAGCATTAGAATATGTAAAACCAATGCTACAAAAAACAAAGCAAAATACAAATAATATTCGCTTCACTGAAAGGAAACTCACTTTCTTGGAATTTGCTTTATGCTTGTCCTAAAGGATTAATAATAGTATAGTTGTTTTCTGTATTATCTGTTATTTTACCATTAGTCTTTTCATAACGAGATATATTATCTTGCAAAGCGTATAGAAGTTTTTTTGCATGCATAGGAGCAAGTATTATACGACTTCTTACTTGTGCCTTAGGAACTCCTGGCATTACTTGAAGAAAATCAACAACGAACTCCGATGGTGAATGTTGTACTATTTGAAAGTTTGAATAAACACCTTGTGCAATTTCTGCATTAAGTTCTATATCTAATTTTTGTTCTCTCTTTTCTTCCATTGTTGTTTTATTTTTAGTTTTTTCTTTATCTATTAAAAAATGTAGTGCATAGTAAATAAATCTTTATGCACTACATTAACACTCTATAAATTTATATTATTTAGATGTAACTTTTCTTCCACGCTTTACTGGTTGAAGAGAAGATTGAGTAAATTCTTCTAATTGTTTTTTGTTTGCTACAAAAATATTTTGATACTCTCTTAAACCTGTACCAGCAGGAATAAGATGTCCTACAAGAACGTTTTCTTTCATACCCATAAGGTCGTCTGTCTTTGCACTTATTGAAGCCTCTGTAAGAACCTTTGTTGTTTCTTGGAAAGAAGCAGCAGAAAGGAAACTCTTTGTTTGCAAAGAAGCTCTTGTTATACCTTGTAGTATTTGATGTGCTGTTGCAGGTTGAGCATCTCTTGATTCCATTATTCTAAGGTCTCTACGTTTCAAAGAAGAATTTTCATCTCTAAGCTCACGTGCTGTTATTATCTGACCATTCTTGTATTCTGTACTATCTCCACAATCAGTAATAACTTTTCTACCATAGATTTTATCATTTTCCTCTTGGAAATCCACCTTGTTGATAGCTTCTCCTTCAAGGAAATTAGTATCTCCTGGATCATCTATTTCAACCTTACGCATCATCTGACGTACTATAACCTCAAAGTGTTTGTCATTTATCTTAACACCTTGAAGACGATAGACGTCTTGTGCTTCATTTACGATATACTTCTGCACTTCCAAAGGTCCAAGAACATTAAGAATATCTGCAGGTGCTATTTCGCCTTCTGAAAGAGTGGTTCCTGCCTTAACATAGTCATTTTCTTGTGCAAGAATTTGACGTGAAGTAGGTATAAGATATGAAACCTTTTCTCCTGTCTTACCTGTTATGATAATCTCACGGTTTCCACGTTTTAACTTCTTATTGAAGGAAACTACACCATCTATCTCGGCAATAACTGCTTGGTCTGATGGATTACGAGCTTCAAACAATTCAGTTACACGAGGAAGACCTCCTGTGATGTCTCCAGCCTTTGCAGAAGAACGTGGAATATTAGCAAGAATATCTCCAGCTTTGATTTCATCGCCATCTTCTATTGCAAGGTGAGCTCCAACAGGCATGTCGTATGTTTTTATAACTTCATCGTTTGCATCTACGATAGAGATAGAAGGATTCTTTGATTTTTGTTTTGTTTCTATGATTATTCTTTCGTTAAGACCAGTTTCATTATCTGATTCTTCACGGAAAGTAACATCCTTTTCAATGGACTCAAATACTGCTTTACCAGCAACATCTGATAGAATAGGAGCATTATATGGGTCCCATTCTGCTATAACATCGTCTGCACTGACATTATCACCATTATTAAAGAACAAGTATGCACCGTATGGAATATTAGCTGTCATAAGTATGCTCTTTGTCCCCTCATTAATAATGTGCATTTCTGCAGAACGTCCTATAACTCTTGTGCATTGTTTTTCTTCACCAGAATTATCAGTATATACATAAGGAACATCACGCAACTCATCTATTCTAAGAACACCATCACATTTGTCTTTAACAACTATTTGAGAAACATTACCAGCATTACCAGCAACACCTCCAACGTGGAATGTACGAAGAGTAAGCTGAGTTCCTGGTTCTCCAATAGCTTGTGCAGCGATAACTCCAACACTTTCTCCTCTTTGAACAAGCTTTCCTGTTGCAAGGTTACGTCCATAACATTTTGCACAAACGCCATGCTTTGATTCACATGTAAGAACCGAACGAATTTCAACTTCTTCTATTGGAGATTCTTCTATCTTTTGACAAATGTCTTCTGTCAATTCATCGCCTTCTCTTGCTATAATTTCTCCTGTTTGAGGGTGAACAATATCATGTAATGTAACTCGTCCTAATATTCTATCATAAAGAGATTGAACAACTTCATCATTTCTTATCAAGGCAGTCGTTGGAATACCCCTTAATGTTCCACAATCTTCTTCGTTGATGATAACATCATGAGCAACATCCACTAAACGTCTTGTTAGGTAACCAGCGTCAGCAGTCTTAAGAGCTGTATCCGCCAAACCTTTACGAGCACCGTGAGTAGAGATAAAGTACTCTAACACTGTAAGACCTTCTTTGAAGTTGGAAATAATAGGATTTTCAATAATTTCTGCACCACCAGAACCTGCTTTCTGTGGTTTTGCCATCAAACCACGCATACCAGACAACTGACGAATCTGCTCTCTACTACCTCTTGCTCCAGAATCCAACATCATATATACAGCATTGAATCCTTGACGGTCAGCAGACATGTGCTGCATTACATAATTAGCCAACTTACGGTTTGCATCTGTCCAAATATCTATGACTTGGTTATAACGTTCGTTATTGGTTATAAGTCCCATTTGATAGTTTCCTACAACCTCATCTACTCTACCCTCAGCATCGCTAATAATATTGACTTTTTCTTCAGGAACTATAACATCAGCAAGGTTGAAAGAAAGACCTCCACGGAATGCCATATAGTAACCTTTATCTTTAATATCATCAAGGAACTGAACTGTACGAGCAGAACCACAATCTTTTAATACATCGCCAATAATATCTCTAAGGACATTTTTCTTAATAAGTACGTTGATGTAACCATAGTTATCAGGAACAAGTCTATTAAATAGAACACGACCAATTGTTGTATGAATACCATTCTTTACACTAACAATATCTTGGTCTGTAATATCTAATCTTACTCCTTTTTCTGTATAGTAGTTATCTCCTGCTTTTATACAAGATTTTTCTTTTTCTTCTTTTTTATCAAAATAAACTGCTGTAGCAAGAGAATAGCCTAAGTTACTTTTATATAGTGTTATTCCAGCATGCAAATCAACACGTTTTTCATTGTATGCTATTTGAACATCTTCAAAAGAATAAAATGATTTACCTTCACCCTTTACAACAATATCTTCTGTAGATTTTCTTTCTTTGGTCATATAGTAAAGACCTAAAATCATATCTTGAGAAGGAACTGTGATAGGAGCTCCATTTGCAGGATTCAAAACATTATGAGAAGAAAGCATTAACAATTGTGCTTCCAAAACAGCGGCATTACCTAATGGTAAGTGTACAGCCATTTGGTCTCCATCAAAGTCAGCGTTGAAACCTGTACAAACCAATGGGTGCAAACGTATAGCCTTCCCTTCAACCAATTTTGGTTGGAAGGCTTGTATACCCAAACGGTGAAGAGTCGGAGCACGGTTCAAAAGCACAGGATGTCCTTTAACTATATTCTCCAATATTTCTATAACTACAGGATCTTTTCTATCAACAATACGTTTCGCAGATTTAACAGTTTTAACTAAACCTCTTTCAAGAATTTTTCTTATAATAAAAGGTTTAAATAACTCTGTTGCCATATCTTTTGGCAATCCACATTCGTGCATTTTCAAATCTGGACCCACAACAATAACTGAACGGCCAGAATAATCAACACGCTTTCCTAACAAATTTTGACGGAAACGTCCTTGCTTTCCTTTCAAACTGTCAGAAAGTGATTTTAATGCTCTATTGGAATCTGAACGAACGGAAACAGCCTTACGTGAATTATCAAATAATGAATCAACAGCCTCTTGTAACATACGTTTTTCGTTACGCATGATAACATCTGGTGCCTTTATTTCAACCAAACGTTTTAGACGGTTATTTCTTATTATAACTCTACGATATAAATCATTTAAGTCTGATGTAGCAAATCGACCTCCATCCAATGGAACTAAAGGACGCAAATCTGGAGGAATAACAGGAACAACCTTCACTATCATCCATTCAGGACGATTCTCCATTTTTGCATTTGCTTCACGGAAAGATTCAACAACGTTAAGGCGTTTCAATGCCTCGTGTTTTCTTTGTTGTGAAGTCTCTTTGTGAGCTTTATCCCTAAGAGTGTAAGACAATTCATCCAAATCTATATTTTTTAGCAATTCATACAAAGCCTCAGCCCCCATTCTTGCTATAAACTTATTTGGATCATCATCGGGCAAAAGTGCATTCTCTGGAGGAAGAGTGTCTAATATTGCAGTATAATCTTCTTCTGTTAAAAGATCTAAACGATTTACACCATCTGCCTCTTTAATTCCTGGTTGAATAACTATATATTTCTCATAGTAGATAACAGAATCCAATTTCTTGCTCTGTAATCCTAACAAAGCTCCAATCTTATTTGGTAAAGAACGGAAAAACCATATATGAGCAACTGGAACAACTAATTGAATGTGTCCCATTCTTTCTCTTCTGACTTTCTTCTCTGTAACCTCAACACCACATCTATCACAAACAATACCTTTATATCTTATTCTTTTATATTTACCACAATGACATTCCCAATCCTTAACAGGTCCAAATATTCTTTCACAGAACAAACCATCCCTTTCTGGTTTATATGTTCTGTAATTAATTGTTTCAGGTTTTGTTACCTCACCCCTTGAGCGTTGTAGAATACTCTCTGGTGAGGCAAGGCTAATAGTCATACTACGAAATACGCTATTAGTACTACTTTCTCTATTATTTATTGCCATATTTTAATCTCTCCTTTTTAAACAATTAATTAAAAGTTACCTCAAGATTTAAACCTCTTAATTCGTGTATCAACACATTGAATGATTCTGGAATTCCAGGAGTAGGCATATTATCACCTTTTACAATAGCCTCATACGCTTTTGCTCTTCCTGTTACATCATCAGATTTGACAGTTAGCATTTCTTGCAATACATGTGATGCGCCATAAGCTTCCAATGCCCAAACCTCCATTTCTCCAAAACGCTGACCTCCGAATTGTGCTTTACCTCCTAAAGGCTGTTGAGTTATAAGAGAATAAGGTCCTATGCTACGAGCATGCATCTTATCATCTATCATATGGTGAAGTTTAAGCATATATACATAACCTACAGTCGCAGGTTGGTCAAATCTTTCTCCTGTCTCACCATCATAAAGATAACACTTACCATTTTCTGGCAGGCCTGCTTTACGCATATAGTCATTTACATCATCTAATGTTGCACCATTGAAAATTGGAGTTTCAAATCTTAGACCTAATTCATGTCCAGCCCAACCCAAAACAGTTTCAAATATCTGACCAAGATTCATACGAGAAGGAACACCTAATGGATTAAGCACTATATCAACAGGCTTTCCATTCTCAAGGAAAGGCATATCCTCTTCTCTTACTATCTTAGCTACAATACCTTTGTTTCCGTGACGTCCAGACATCTTATCTCCAACTTTCAACTTACGCTTTTTAGCAAGATAAATTTTAGCCATTTGATTGATGCCTGTTGGCAAATCATCGCCTATTGTCTGAGCAAATTTTTCTCTTTCTAATTTTCCACGTAAATCACGAATAAGAATACTATAGTTATTCAATAGCTTCTTTACTAATTCATTAGTCTTAGCATCAGAAGTCCAATCATTATAACTTACTACTGAGTAATCTATCTCTGACAAGAGTTTTTGTGTAAACTTAACCTTTGGAGCAATAAGTTCTTCCTTATATGTTGAATATACACCTTTAGAAACTTTACCTGAAAGAATAATAAACAATTTGTTCAAAAGTTTTTTCCTTAATTCTTTGGCATCGTTTTCAAAGTTTTCTGTTAGTCTCTTTACTATTTCTTTATTCTTTGCTCTAAGTTCTCTGTCTTTCTTGAAACGAGTGAATAGTTGTTTGTTTATAACTACGCCTGAAACAGAAGGTGGAACTTTCAATGAAGCATCCTTTACATCACCTGCCTTATCACCGAATATAGCACTAAGAAGTTTTTCTTCTGGTGTTGGATCTGATTCTCCCTTAGGAGTAATCTTTCCCACCAAAATATCACCTTCTTTTACTGTCGCTCCGATACGAATCATTCCATTTTCATCTAAGTCTTTTGTTGCATCAAGACTTACATTTGGAATGTCTTTTGTAAGCTCTTCATCTCCACGCTTAGTTTCCCTAACCTCGGTAATAAACTCTTCTATATGAACAGATGTAAACCAATCTTCCTTTACAACTTTTTCAGAAATAACTATTGCATCCTCATAGTTGTATCCTTTCCAAGGCATGAAAGCAACATGAAGGTTTCTTCCCAATGAAAGTATTCCGTCTTTTGTTGCATAACCTTCACAAAGAATTTGACCTTTATGTACCTTATCTCCTTTTCTTACTATAGGTCTAAGGTTGATTGAACCACCATCATTTGTCTTTTGGAACTTAGTTAGATAATAAGTCTTTCTATCATCTTCAAAACTTACTAAACGTTCATCCTCTTCTCTGTCATAGATAATAGAAATTTCTCTTGCATCTACAAAATCTACTATTCCATCACCTTCTGCTGCTATAAGAACTCGAGAATCTTTAGCCACATATGGTTCTATACCTGTACCCACCAAAGGTATTTCTGGATTTAGTAGAGGAACAGCTTGACGCATCATATTAGATCCCATCAAAGCACGGTTAGCATCATCATGCTCCAAGAATGGAATCAATGAAGCAGCAATAGAGGCAATTTGATTTGGAGCTACGTCCATCAAATCTACTTGTTCAGGAGAAACAATAGGGAAATCAGCTTGCTTTCTTGCCTTAACCCTTTCATCTAAAATTGTTCCGTCCTTATCAACTTTTGTAGTTGCTTGAGCAGCAATTTTATTTTCTTCTTCCTCAGCTGTTAAGTAAATAGGTTTCTCATTGAATAAAACTTTTCCTTTATTAACCTTGTAATAAGGAGTAGCAATAAAACCTAACTCATCTATTTTGGCAAATACACTTAAGGAAGAAATCAAACCAATATTTGGTCCTTCTGGAGTTTCTATTGTACAAAGACGACCATAGTGTGTATAGTGTACGTCTCTAACTTCGAAACCAGCCCTCTCTCTTGAAAGACCACCAGGACCCAACGCAGAAATTCTTCTCTTGTGAGTGATTTCTGTTAATGGATTGGTTTGGTCCATAAATTGAGATAATTGGTTTGTTCCAAAGAAAGAATTAATAACAGATGACAATGTCTTAGCATTAATCAAGTCTGTAGGAGAGAATACTTCATTATCTCTTACATTCATTCTTTCTTTTATAGTTCTTGCCATACGTGCAAGACCTACATTGAATTGTGCATATAATTGTTCTCCTACAGTCCTAACTCTACGGTTGCTCAAGTGGTCAATATCATCTACGTCTGCCTTAGAGTTTATAAGTTCTATCAAATATTTGATAATAGAAATTATATCTTCTTTAGTAAGAACTTTTATACTTGGATCTACTTTTAGTTCCAACTTTTTATTGATTCTATAACGACCAACATCGCCCAAGTCATATCTCTTATCAGAAAAGAACAATTTATCTATTATACCTCTTGCTGTTTCTTCATCAGGAGGTTCAGCACTACGCAATTGTCTATAAATATATTCTACAGCTTCCTTGGCATTATTAGCTGTATCTTTTTGCAAAGTATTAAAAATTATAGAGTAATCAGCAGAAGAAACATCATCTTTGTGAACAAGTATGGTTTTTATACCTGCATTTAAAATCTTACTTGCATCTTCTTCTTCTAATATTTTTTCTCTATCTATTATAACTTCAGTTCTCTCTATAGAGACAACTTCGCCTATATCTTCATCAACAAAGTCCTCAACCCATGTACGAACAACTCTTGCTGCTAAACGTTTCCCAATATATTTCTTTATTGTTGATTTAGTAACTTTAACTTCTTCTGCAAGATTAAATATTTCTAATATATCCCTATCTGTTTCGTAACCTATTGCTCTCAAAAGTGTAGTAATAGGTAATTTCTTCTTACGATCTATGTAGGCATACATCACATTATTAATGTCCGTAGTAAACTCCATCCAAGATCCTTTGAAAGGTATAATACGAGCAGAATACAATTGCATTCCATTAGCGTGTGTATTAGTACCAAAAAAGACTCCTGGAGAACGATGTAATTGAGATACTACAACTCTCTCTGCTCCGTTGATAACAAATGTACCCTTTGGAGTCATATAAGGTATCATTCCAAGATAAACATCTTGAATAATGGTCTCAAAATCCTCATGATCTTCATCGGTACAATAAAGTTTTAATTTTGCTTTTAAAGGAACAGAAAAAGTTAATCCTCGTTCAATACATTCTTGAATAGAATAGCGAGGAGAATCTATAAAATAATCCAAGAACTCCAATACGAAATTATTTCTTGCATCACTTATAGGGAAATTCTCTGAAAAAACTTTATATAAGCCTTCGTTTTTCCTATTTTCTGAATCTGTTTCTAATTGAAAAAAGTCTCTAAACGACTTAAGTTGAATATCCAAAAAGTCTGAATACTCAAATTTTTTTACAGTTGCGAAACTTACCAACTGTTGTTTTTTATTTTTTGCCAAGGTCTAAAAAAATTAAAGGTTAAAAAATAAGTTCAATACAAACACAAATAAAGAATAGAGAAACTCCTTGAATCTTTTCAAGGAGATTCTTCTATTCCAATATTAATAATTGTGGTGAAACGTCTTATTTAATCTCAACCTTTGCACCAGCTTCTTCTAATGATTTCTTTAATGATTCAGCCTCATCTTTAGTTACACCTTCTTTCAATGGCTTAGGAGCTGCGTCTACTAACTCTTTAGCTTCTTTAAGTCCTAAACTGCAAAGGTCTTTTACTAATTTTACAACGTTCAATTTAGAAGCGCCAGCCTCTGCTAATATTACATCAAAAGATGTTTTTTCTTCAGCTGCTGCTGCACCACCTGCTGCTGGACCTGCTGCTACTGCTACTGCAGCTGCTGCTGGTTCAATACCGTATTCTTCTTTCAATATGTCAGCAAGTTCTTTAACTTCTTTTACAGTTAAATTTACTAATTGTTCTGCGAATGCTTTTAAATCTGCCATTTTATTTCTATTTTTTAATTGTTTTTTACTAAATTTTTGTGTGTGAATTTTATTCACCTCTTTCTTCTAAAGTTTTAAGTACACCAGAAATAGTATTGCCTGATGATTGCAATGCTCTGATAACATTCTGAGCAGGAGATTGCAATGCTGCAATGATATCTGCGATAAGTTCGCTCTTAGATTTGATTGCAACCAAACTATCTAAGTTTTCATCTCCAATGTAAAATTCCTCTTCTACGAAAGCTGATTTCAATACAGGTTTTTCACTTTTTGCTCTGAACTCTTTTATAAGCTTTGCTGGTGCATTGTTTGTAGAGGAAAGCATAATGGAAGTTTGTCCCTTAAAAGTAGGATACATCTCTGAATAATCTATATCTAAATTATCCATGGCCTTTCTTAACAAGGCATTCTTCACTACTATCAGCTTAACTTCTCTTTTAAAGCATAATCTCCTAAGTTTTGCTGTATCAACAGAATTCAAACCTTCTAAATCCACAACATAAACATAAGGATATTTCTGCAACTCTGCTCCAATACTCTCTATTAGTCTGCCTTTATCTTCTTTTCTCATTTTTTCTGTAATGTATAAAGTTATTTACTAATAGTTTTTGCATCAACTTTAACGCCAGGACTCATTGTAGATGATACGAATACACTCTTCATATAAGTACCTTTTGCAGCAGAAGGTTTTAGTTTTTCTATCATATGTAGAACTTCTAAAGCATTCTCCAAAATTTTATCTTCAGGGAATGACATTCTTGCTACACTTGTATGAATGATACCATACTTATCTACTTTGAAATCTATTTTACCGGCTTTTACTTCTTGGACTGCCTTTGCTATATCCATGGTAACTGTGCCGGTTTTAGGGTTAGGCATAAGACCACGAGGTCCTAATATTCTACCTAAAGCACCTATCTTAGGCATTACACTTGGCATAGTAATTATTACATCGACATCCGTCCAACCGCCTTTAATCTTGGTGATGTATTCATCCAAACCAACATAGTCAGCTCCGGCAGCCTTAGCCTCTTCTTCTTTATCCTCTGTACAAAGAACAAGAACAGTTTTTGTTTTACCTGTTCCATGAGGAAGAGTAACAGTACCCCTTACCATTTGATTGGCTTTTCTTGGATCAACTCCCAAACGAACATCCAAATCAAAAGAAGCATCAAACTTTGTATAAGTTATATCCTTAACAACTTTTATAGCTTCTTGAAGAGAATATTCCTTGGTAGCATCGTACTTCTTTAAGGCCTCTTGTTGTTTTTTCGATTTTTTTGCCATTTTTTTGCAATTTTTCTATTTACAAACTAAGTTAAGCAATTAATTCTTAACTGTTACACCCATACTACGAGCAGTACCAGCAACCATTCTCATGGCACTTTCAACTGTAAAACAGTTCAAATCTACCATTTTTGCTTCTGCTATTGCTCTAACCTGTTCTTGTGTCAAAGATGCTACTTTCTTTCTGTTTGGCTCACCTGAAGCACTTTGAATTTTTGCAGCTTCTTTGATCTGTATAACAACAGGAGGGGTCTTTACTACAAAATCAAAACTTTTGTCGGAATAAACAGTGATAATAACAGGAACTATTTTACCAGCTTGTTTCTGAGTTCTCGCATTAAACTGTTTGCAAAATTCCATAATATTCACACCTTTAGCACCCAATGCTGGACCTACTGGTGGTGAAGGATTTGCTGCTCCTCCTTTGATTTGTAATTTAATTAATCCTGCAACTTCTTTAGCCATTTTCTACTAAGTTTTGCGTTTTAATTGAAATTAATTTAATTATTAATCGAATGAAATATTATTTTTCCACTTGTACGAAAGACAACTCAACAGGAGTTTTTCTTCCAAAAATCTTAACTATCACTTTGAGTTTCTTTTTCTCCAAATTCAACTCTTCTATAGTTCCTTCAAAATTCTTGAAAGGTCCATCAACAATCTTGACATTCTCGCCAACAATGAAAGGCTCGCTAAGTTCTTCTCCAGTTGTCATCGCATCATCAACCTTACCTAACATTCTTTCTACCTCTTTAGGTTGCATAGGTATAGGTTTGCCATCTTTTTCTGCAATAAAATCTAATACGTTAGGAATATTTCTGATGATATGAATAATCTCACCTTCTCTATGTCCTGAAACGTTGCCTTCTAAAGCAGCCTCTACAAAGATATAACCAGGGAAAAGTGTTCTTTCTTTTGAAACCTTTTTGCCATTGCGAACAGAGTAAACTTTCTCCATTGGTATTAAAACATTAGGAACAACTTCAGTCAATCCCAAACGTCTTATTTCATTATCAATATACTCTTTAGCCTTTCTTTCTTTACCGGCTATAGCTTTAACAACGTACCATTTTTTTGTTAGTTCACCCATTGCTGTCAAAATAAATAATTACTTCACTCAAACAAAAAGAACTATGTTCATCAATACCTCAAAACCTTAACAGGCTCTTGGGAAGCAAGATATTGTTGAAAACACAGATATTTTTCACTTTTATTTATATTTATGCCATTATTTGATATAGATACCCCAACAATCCTTTCCAAAACATTGTTGTATGTACTCCAAATACAATATCCATAACAAAAACTATCAATGCTATAATTAAAGAAGCTACAAATACTACTAATGTACTATTTTGTAACTCTGACATTGTTGGCCAAGACACTTTATGTACCAACTCATCATAGCAACTTTTTACATAACTTACTGCTGACATATACTTGTATCTATTTTTATCAAACTCAAATAATGTTTCTTTTCTTTTGCAGGGGTGGAGAGAATCGAACTCCCATCGACGGTTTTGGAGACCGCTATTCTACCATTGTACCACACCCCTATTAATATAAGGAAGTAGTATTCTTAGTACTACTTCCTCCTGCTTACAAATTAGTCTAATATCTTAGTTACCTGACCTGCACCTACTGTTCTACCACCTTCACGGATAGCGAAACGAAGGTTAAGGTTAAGAGCTATCTCAGAAATCAAATCAACTGTAATTGTCAAGTTATCACCAGGCATTACCATTTCTCTACCTTCAGGAAGAGAGATTTCACCTGTTACGTCAGTTGTTCTGAAATAGAATTGAGGACGATATCTGTTCTGGAATGGAGTGTGACGACCACCTTCTTCTTTCTTAAGGATATAAACCTCAGCTTGGAATTTCTTATGAGGAGTGATACTTCCTGGTTTAGCAATAACCATACCTCTACGGATTTCGTCTTTGTCTATACCTCTAAGCAACAAACCTACGTTATCACCAGCTTCACCTTCGTCTAACAACTTACGGAACATTTCAACTCCTGTAACTGTAGATTTAAGTTTTTCAGCACCCATACCGATGATATCAACAGGCTCACCAACTTTGATTATACCTGTTTCAATTCTACCTGTAGCAACAGTACCACGACCAGTGATTGAGAATACGTCCTCAACAGGCATCAAGAAATCTTTATCTTTATCTCTTTGAGGCAATGGTATCCATTCATCAACAGCATTCATCAACTCAACAACTTTGTCTTCCCATGCAGGTTCGCCATTCAAAGCTCCAAGAGCAGAACCACGAAT
This sequence comes from uncultured Bacteroidales bacterium, assembly GCA_900314725.1. Classification (GTDB taxonomy): domain Bacteria; phylum Bacteroidota; class Bacteroidia; order Bacteroidales; family P3; genus Scybalousia_A. The sequence goes on along the minus strand of OMWJ01000007.1, from coordinate 79,404 downwards.
GATAGGAGTATTGTCTCCATCAAAGTCGTAGAACGATAACAAATCTCTAATTTCCATTTCAACAAGGTCTAACAACTCAGGGTCATCAACCAAGTCTACTTTATTCATGAAAACAACGATACGAGGAACACCAACCTGACGAGCCAAAAGGATATGCTCTCTTGTTTGAGGCATAGGACCGTCTGTTGCAGCAACTACTAAAATAGCACCGTCCATCTGAGCAGCACCTGTAACCATGTTCTTTACATAGTCAGCGTGTCCAGGACAATCCACGTGTGCATAGTGACGTGTTTCTGTCTGATACTCTACGTGAGCAGTATTGATTGTTATACCTCTTTCTTTTTCCTCTGGAGCAGAGTCAATAGAATCAAATGATTTAATTTCAGACAAACCTTTCTTTGCTAAAACCTGAGTAATAGCTGCAGTCAAAGTTGTCTTACCATGGTCTACGTGACCGATTGTACCTATGTTAACGTGCGGTTTGGTACGCTCAAATTTTTCTTTTGCCATAATTGTTGACTTTTATTTTATTATTACTAATTCCTTTATTACCTATTTATTCTATTTTTTTATTTTTAAGAGCCGTTGATGAGAATTGAACTCGCGACCTCTTCCTTACCAAGGAAGTGCTCTACCACTGAGCTACAACGGCATTGCTTTATTCACACTTACAACAATAAGGACGAGCTACAAGCAGCGCTCCTCCTATTTAAGTTATATTTCCAACACCTCTTCCCATCTTTATCTATCTTCTCTTTGAGCGGAAAACGGGGCTCGAACCCGCCACCTATAGCTTGGAAGGCTATCGCTCTACCAAATGAGCTACTTCCGCATAATTATTATGTGGGAAAGGGTGGACTCGAACCACCGAACTCCGAAGAGGACAGATTTACAGTCTGTTGCAATTGCCACTATGCGACTTTCCCAAAAAAAAGTACGAAAAAAAAAGAGCCGATAGAGGGACTTGAACCCCCGACAGGCTGATTACAAATCAGCTACTCTACCAACTGAGTTATATCGGCGTTTTTAGTAACTACTCGTACTAATCGTTTTAAATTTTCAAATACCTTTTCACATCGTTAAGAGTTATCCCCCCTCAAAAATGTTTTGCAAAATTATGACAAATTATAATACCCACCAAATATTTTTTGACTTTTTTTTAAAAATTAATTTAATTTATTTTATAAGTTATTAGTTTTTAAGGAGAAAAAAATCTATAATTTTTTATTATTATTTATATATGGTATCGTGATATTAGAGTATTGCATATGTTTTTGCAACGAATAATGTCGCAATAAAAGAAAAAACAAGGAAAAATTTTGATGTTTAATAACAAAATCGGACTTAAAATAGAAAAGAAACTTTATCATATAGTTTATATTCTTTTTTTTATTGTACCTTTGCACAATAAACGAAGAAGAAAAATTGCTAATTATGGAATTTCATTGCAAACAATTCTCCTTAAATCACTCTCATTCATCTATGAAAGTAGGAACCGATAGCATCCTTCTTGCATCTTTGATAAACAAATATCTTGGAAGTAATAATGGAATAAGAACTATTCTTGATGTAGGCACAGGTTGCGGAATACTTACCTTATGTATGGCTCAAATATTTAAGAAAGCTGACATCACTGCCTTGGACATTGACAGCAACTCCGTAGAAGAAAGTCGGAGAAACTTTATCAATTCCAAATGGAGAGAAAGATTGGAAGCCTTACATATATCTTTTGAGAATTTTTCCTTGAACAGCGACAAAAAGTTTGACCTGATTATTTCCAATCCACCCTATTTCAGTAATTCTCTCCCCTCCCCAAATATCACAAAATCAAATGCAAGACACAACAACTCACTTTCTCTTAAAGATTTTGCAGAGTCATCGTTAGCATTGTCAAAGCAAGACACGAAAATTGCACTTATCCTTCCTTATAATGAAACTAAAATATTAGAAGATATATTTTCAAAACATTTATCTGTAGAATATCAATGTAATATTTTTGCCAAAGAGGGCGAAGAAATCAAACGCATTGTAAGCATATTCAGCAACAGCAAAACAAAAAAAGAAGAAAATTTCTATATACGTAACCATCAAAACGAATATACTGAAGAATATAAACAAATAACAAAGACTTTTTTACTGTAAAAAAGAGGGTTTTTACTACAAACAAAAGGGCGTAAAAAAAGAAAAAATTATTTACATGCACTTATTGTTCTTTAATCAAAAAACGAAAGAAAAAGGCAACAAATCATTAACACTTTCAAAATAAACAACCTTTTTTTCCTTGGTAAGTACCATTACCTTTATATTTTGTTTAGATATATTTGTCTGAAATTCCATCATAACTTGTCTGCATGCTCCACAAGGGAAAGCGGTTGCAAATTCATCGTTTTCATCTTTGGCTACTATAAACAGGGAAGTTGGTTTTTGTTTGCTCGTACCTGCATTAAACAGAGCAACTCTTTCTGCACACATACCGGAAGGATAAGCAATATTCTCCTGATTAGTTCCAAGAAAAACCTTACCTGATTTGGTTCTAACGGCACAAGCAACCTTAAAATGGGAATAAGGAGAATAAGCATTATCTAAAACTTCCAAAGCCATGTTCATCAGTTCTCTGTCTCTGAAGAGCAATTCGTCTAAGTCCAAAAAACTGTAACTTATATCCAATTTTCTGTATTCCATGTCTTAATTGTTTTTATACCATTCGGTTAAACGGTGTATGCCTTCATCTATCTCTATTCTGTGCTGCCAACCCAAAGAATGGAGTTTAGAAACATCGGTTAATTTTCTTGGAGTACCGTCTGGCTTGTCGCTATTCCAAAGTATTGTCCCCTTATAGTCTATTTCTTTCTTTATTTTCTCAGCAAGTTCTCTGATAGTTATCTCTTTTCCTGTTCCTATATTGATATGACAATTACGAATCTCCTTTTCTGAAGAAGAATAGGTGTCTTTGAAATCTACATTCAAAAGAATATGAACACTTGCATCAGCCATATCCTCACTCCACAGAAATTCTCTAAACACATTACCTGTTCCCCAAAGACTTAGTTTTCCTTTTTCTATTCCATATTTAGCTAAAACAGAAACAATTTGTTCTTTGTCTGCTCTGTCATCTGTATTTTCAACGGGACGTTTTGCCAAGTCTTTTCTGATACTTTCAATATCGTCTTCCATTAGACATTTTGCTAAATAAAGTTTTCTAATCATCGCAGGCAAAACATGAGATTTCTCCAAATGAAAGTTATCGTTTGGACCATAAAGATTAGTTGGCATAACAGCAATGTAATTGCAACCATACTGAAGAGAAAAACTTTCACACATCTTAAGTCCTGCTATCTTAGCAATAGCATACGGTTCATTAGTATATTCCAACGGAGAAGTCAATAAGGCAGTTTCTGTCATAGGTTGTGCTGCTTCTCGCGGATAAATACAAGTAGAACCAAGGAAAAGAAGTTTCTTTACTCCATGACGAAAACTTTCTCCTATAACATTTTGTTGTATTTGCAGGTTGTTATAAATAAAATCTGCACGAAAAGTATTATTTGCAACAATTCCTCCAACATGTGCAGCAGCTAAAACAACTACTTGAGGTTCTTCTGCATCAAAGAATTCTTTTACTTTTGTTCCATCTAAGAGGTCTAACTCTTTGTGAGTACGACCAACAAGATTGTTATAACCTCTGCCTTTAAGATTATTCCAAATAGCAGAACCGACCAAACCTCTATGTCCTGCAACATAAATCTTTACATCTTTGCTAAACATTTTCCACTTCTTTTTTTTCAGGTAAAACTACAGAAAGCAAAATACTTACAAGCAGAATACCAATTATTACTAAAAGAGAATAAAGTATAGGTACTTCAAAACCGATAGGCTCACATTCTACTATCATCTTTACTCCGATAAACAGCAAAAGAACAGACAGTCCTGTTTTTAGAAAACGGAACATACGTATTACTCCACTTATAAGGAAAAATAGAGAACGTAAGCCAAGAATAGCAAAAATATTGGAGAAGAATACAATATAGGGATCTTTTGTTACTGAAAATATTGCAGGGATACTATCTACGGCAAAAAGTATATCAGTAAATTCTATCATTACAAGACATAGTAGCAACGGAGTTATATATCTTTTGCCGTCTATTTTTCGTATAAAATCGTGTCCTTCTATAGTTTGAGTTACAGGACATATTTTTGAGAAAAACTTTACAAATGGGTTATTCTCAGGGTGCATTTCTTCTTTTTTGTTTCTTTTTAGATACAGCGTAATAGCAGAATATATCAAGAAGACACCAAAGACTAACAAAACCCATTCATATTTTGCCACCAAAGCTCCTGCTAAAAAGATAAAAACAAACCTCATTGCCATCGCACCTATTATTCCCCACATCAAAACTCGCTTATAGTATTGTGGCGGAACAGCAAAAGAGGAGAAGATAAGTATCATTACGAATATATTATCTATACTTAATGAATATTCAATAAGATACCCTGTAAAATATTCCAAGGTCATATTTTTGTTATACTCATTCACTGCCTCGGAAAAGGACATATTATGTGCAGAATTAACGATGGAAGTTTCGTGATACTTCTTTGCGACTTCTATAAGGGTTTGTTTGTCTTCTATTCCGTGCATCTGGTTTCCTGCAAAGCGAATAACCATACCGAAAACGACTGCTAAACCAGCCCATATCAAAGTTGTTACCACAGCCCTTTTCAAACTGACCACCTTATCTTTTTTTTCCAATACTCCTAAGTCAAAAAACAATAGGGCAAGTATGACTACTACAAAGCCAACGAAAAATAATATTTGTATAAGTTGAGAATCTAACATAAACTACAGTTTTAGTTTGCAAAGTTACAAAATAAAACCAATCTCTAATAATTTTTAACAAATAAACATCTCCACAAATGAGTTTAAAAGTTTAATAAACACCGTAAAAAACCATTAAAACAGTTGATATTCTCTACATTCTGCATTTTTATTGAAAGTTCTTGAAGAATAATTTGCATATATCAAAAAAAAATATTAACTTTGCATAAAATAATCGGTGGTTTTGGGTAAAGTTTTTGCAAAGACATTACGTTATTTACCTTAAACCATTATTGAAACAGCAAAGACTGTAATACCGTTTTTTGAAAATTGAGTCAGTACTTGAAATCACTTGATTATTTTTTTTGTTTATAAGGCAAAAATACTTGGTTTTTATAAAAAAAGACGAAGTTTTCGTACAAAAAGATCAAGTCTTTTTAGAATAAAGACGAAGACTTTTTACAAAAAGACTAAGTCTTAGAAGAAGAAAACGAAGACTTATTGCTGATTTGCCTTATCCCCTCTCAAAAAAACTTGATTTTGGGAGAACGTTGGGGTATTATTGCCTCCATAAATAAACAGAAGATTACTATTTTCTTGCAGTGAATATATTCAGTTTCTAAAATTTGTGTAAATTTGCAGTGCTTAAATTTTGAAAAAAAACTATGACTATACAATTTTTAGGTGCTACAAAGGAAGTAACAGGAAGTAAGCACTTGATAACAACAGACAATGGTACAAAGATTCTTCTTGATTGCGGATTGTATCAAGGTAAGGGTCTGGAAACATATAACGACAATATAGATTTAGGATTTAATCCGCAAGAAGTTGATTATCTTATATTGTCTCATGCACATATAGATCATTCTGGTCTTATACCTTATATAATAAAAGAAGGTTTTAGAGGTACTGTTCTTTGCACTCCAGCAACAAGAGATTTGTGTGCAATAATGCTTCCTGATTCAGGTCGTATTCAAGAATTGGATACCATAACTTTTAACAAGAAAAGAGAAAAGCAAGGCAAAAGCACTATAACCCCAATATATAATGAAGAAGATGCTCGCTTGGCTTTGCAGTATTTTGTATCCATTCCATACGACAAAGAAATGAAGTTTGGAGATTTTTCTCTTATGTTTACTGACAATGGTCATATTCTTGGAAGTGCTACCTGCAACCTAAAAATAAAAAGGAATGGGCAAGAGGAGCCTGTTCGCATTGCATTCACAGGAGATATTGGCAGGTACGAAGGAAGAATACTGAAAAAACCTCAACAGTTTCCACAAGCAGATTATATTATAATGGAATCAACGTATGGAGATAGGGAACATAAACCTGTAACCCAAAGTGATGATGACCTTTTGGATGTTGTTAAATACACTTGCATACAAAAACGAGGAAAACTTATAATCCCTTCTTTTGCCGTGGGACGTTCTCAAGAAATAATCTTTGCCCTGAATACCCTATGGGAAGAAGGAAAACTTCCTAATATAAATGTATATGTTGATTCTCCTTTAAGCGTTAATGCTACCAATATATTCAAACTTCATACCGAGAGTTTCAATGAAGATATGATTGAATTTATGCGACAAGACCCAGACCCATTTGGCTTTGATAAGTTGCGATATATTCAATCTTCAAAAGAAAGTAAAGAATTAAATTTCTCCTCAGAGCCTTGTATAATCATCTCGGCAAGTGGAATGATGGAAGCAGGAAGAGTAAAACACCACATAGCAAACAATATAGAGAAGAAATCAACAACCATACTTGGAGTAGGTTATTGTTCTCCGACAACATTAGGCTATCGTATTCTGAAAGGAGACAGAATGGTTTCTATTTTTGGAATACCTCACAAAGTAAAGGCAGATATAAGAAAATTAGAATCTTATTCTGCTCATGCAGATTGCAAAGAGTTATTAAAATTCATTGATCATCAGGACAGAAATCAAGTAAAGAAAGTAATAGTCGTGCATGGTGAAGAAAAAACTCAGAGAAACTTTGCAAAAAGTCTTCAGTCCAATGGCTTCAAAGATGTTTTTATCCCATCAAAACACGATAAGATAGAAATATAATATGCGTTTGATTTGTTTTATATTATCCTGTTTTTGTGTTTTCTTGTCCTATTCACAAGAAAACATAAATTACTTTGATAAATACAACAATCAGCACTTAGAGACTTATATTTTTGACATTACTTTCATAACCGCAGACGACACAATCAATAAACAGAATCTTTATTCCTTGCAAGCGGATAGCATTTACTTGTTTTTCTATGATCCTTTCTGCGAGCATTGCATTGGAGAGATAAAAAAACTAAAGAAAAATAAACGTATCAACAAAGCAATCAAAGAGAATTCGCTTGTTGTCTTGAGCATAGCTCCTGATATAGACTACTTCACTTGGCAAAAGACACAGAAGGAAATGCCTAAGCAATGGCTGAATGTATATAGTAGCCAAAACGCAGAGATAATCAAACGTCTGCTTTGGAAAGTACCAGAATTGTTTGTTTTGGACAAAGAAAAAAAAATAATATATATTAATATGTATAGAGAGGATTTGGAAGATGAATAGGATAGAGATTATAAACGGAGCTAATCTTAACCTTTTAGGACAAAGAGAGAAAGATATTTATGGTGAAAGGGATTTCTTAACTTTTTTGGAGGAGTTAAGAAAAAAATATCCTCAAGTTCAGATTGATTATTTTCAATCAAATGTGGAAGGAGAATTGGTTAATGAACTACAAGAAAGCAAAGCAGATGCTATTATCATCAATGCTGGCGGCTATACTCATACTTCTGTAGTCCTAAGGGATGCTATTTCCAGCATAGAAACACCTGTTGTGGAAGTACATATTTCTAATATTTTTGCAAGAGAAGAATTTCGTCATCATTCCCTTATCGCTCCTGCCTGCAAAGGAAGCATTATAGGCTTTGGACTCAAATCCTACGAGATTGCTTTGAACTACTTCTTATTATAATGTAAAAATATAAGCAAGAAAGAATTATAAGCTTTTGAACTACTCTTACATTGAGAAGATATTTCTTATATTAGGATAACTTTGTTTCAAGACCTCGCCTAAATCCTCTTGCTTTATCCAACGCAGTTCTCTTATTCCTTCTTCTGTTTGTGGAAGAAGTCTTTCTTTTGAAGAAGTTTTCATTCTATACCAATAAGTATGCTTGATTTCATGTCTTCCATACATATTATAGGTATGAAAACTTATTCCTACAAAGTCAATTATTTCCAAATCCTTTATACCTGTTTCTTCCCTAACTTCTCGTTTGGCTGTAAAAGGAAGGCTTTCTCCCGATTCCCAATGACCTTTTGGCAAATCCCAATAACCATTTCTGAACATAAAAAGAAGTTCTTTGTTTTCATTTTCAACTATTCCTCCTGCTGCAAAAACATGATAAAGATTTTTTGTTGCCCTCGCAAAAACCTCTTCTACTGAAAGGGAATGACAATCAAGGACTATGTTTTCCGTCTCTTTTTCAGAAAACAATAAAGAAAAACCTTCTTGTTCTACCTCGTCTTTATCACAGTCTATAATCCTTTGATAATCTTTTAAATCCTCCTCTTTGGATGTTTTTGTTATTAAAATTGTGTTATGTTTGTTAAAAATTGTGTACTTTTGCATAATATTAACGTTTTATTTTTGAATTATGAATAAAGAAAATGCTATGGAAGCCGCACGTTGTCTACTAGACATCAAGGCTATAAAACTTTCACCAGAAAATCCTTTTACTTGGGCATCAGGAAGAAAGTCTCCTATCTATTGCGACAATCGTCTTACACTTTCTTATCCACCTATAAGAACGTATTTAAGACAACAATTCGTATCTATCGTTAATGAAATGTTTTCAAATGTTGATGTAATCGCCGGTGTTGCAACAGGTGGTATAGCTCAAGGAGTATTGGTTGCACAGGATCTTGGCAAGCCATTTATCTATGTTCGTCCTGAGGCAAAAAGTCATGGAATGAAAAATCAAATAGAAGGTGATGTTAAACCAGGTCAAACTGTTTTTGTTATAGAAGATTTAATTTCAACAGGAAAAAGTAGCTTGTTGGCTGTAGATGCTCTTAGAGATGCTGGCTGTGATGTAAAAGGTATGGCCGCTATCTTTACTTACGAGTTAGAAGTTGCAAAGAAAAACTTTGAGGAAAAGAATGTTGCCTTACAAACTATCACTAATTACAGCACATTAATAGAAGTTGCAATAGCAGAAAAGTATATTTCAGAAGAAAATCTTGAGTCTCTGAAAAAATGGAGAGAAAATCCGGAAAAATGGAGCGATGATAGAATGTAATAATCTTTTCTTATGAAAAAAATAGATACAAAAATAATAGAACTAAACAAACCTGTAGAAGCAGTTTTCTATGCTTTAAGTGATTTTTCTAATCTTAGAGCATTGCCAGAAGCGAATGAAAAGATAAAAAACTTTCAATGCTCGTATGATACTCTGTCTTTTGAAGTTGATGCGAATGGAATGGCAAACGTAGAAGTAGAACTAAAAATAACAGATCGCAAACCTTTTGAATACATTACAATAATGAATCAAAAGGAAATAATGGGTGGTTTTTCATTTGCAATGAATTTTATCTTCACTAAAGTAAATGACTACTCTTGTACAATGCAGGGGAAGTGTAATGTTGAAGGTAATGCTATGGTTCTAATGATGTTTAAAAAACAAATAGAAAACGGATTAAATACTCTTATGGATGGCATTAAGAAATCAGTAGATGGAATAAATTAAACATAATTTCAACATAGAATTTATGAAAAAATTAAACTTACTTTTTGTGTTACTATTTTCTATTTCCCTTATGTATGCACAAAAGGTAAGTTTTTTTGATTATGATCCTTGTTCAGAAGATATAACTAAAGGTCAAAAGAAGCAGTTTCAAAAAGCTTTATCTCTATTTCAAGACAGAAAATATCAAAAATCATCTCTTATTCTTACCGATATGATAAGAAAAGATGAAGCTTTTGCTTCTGTGTATTTCATAATGGGAATGATAGGCGTTAATAATGATAACCCTACTATGATAAGAAAGTACTTCCCTTTGTGTGAAGAGACTTGTAAGGATTTTTCTCATCCTTTGCTTTGGTATTATTTGGGGATAATCAACTATTCCGATGAAAACTATATAAAAGCACAAGAAGATTTTCAAAACTTTATGACTTTGTCTGAAGAATATGATGAGTATGATTCCTTGCGATCTTCTGCTATAAATTATTTAAATTGGAGTGATTTTCTTTATAAAACGACTGCTAATCCCGTTTCTTTTAATCCGAAAAGAATAGAATACTTAGCAGAGAAAAGTAATTACTTTGAACCTTTTATTACTGCTGATAGTTCGGAAATATATTTCATAAGAGAAGAATTTGTAATGGATACTGTGAAAGATAGTTTTCTTTCTTCTTCCACTCTAAAAAAAGAAATCAAATCAGGCAAAGCAACTTTAGATACAGATTTTTATTATGATAGAGGATTAATTCTTCCTACTCCTTTTAACGTTGCAAAAAAAGAAAGTAGAGTAAGCACTACTGCAGATAATAATCTTCTTTTCTTTTCTGTACAAAATAAAAAATCATGGGATATTGTTTATTGTGAAAGATATGGAGACTATTGGTCAGAAGCAAGACCTATTAACATTAACACAGAAGAATTTGATGAACTTCAACCTTTTGTTACTTGGGACGGAAACTCTCTGTTTTTTGTTTCAAATCGTAAAGGTGGAAAAGGAAGAATGGACATTTGGCTAACCAATAGAATAGATAAAGATACATGGAGCGAACCTCGTAATTTAGGTTCTGCAATAAATACTCCTTTTGATGAAACTTTTCCTTTCCTTTCTTTTGATGATGAAGTATTATATTTTGTTTCTAACGGACATAAAACAATAGGCGGAACAGATATTTTTTATAAAAAACTCACAAAAGAAGAACAGCCAAAAAATATAGGCTATCCTATCAATACAGAAGGTTATGAAAGCAATATTGGAGTAATGCTTGATGGCAAAACAGCTTATACTACACTACAATTAGAAAAAGACAGACACTCCTCTATTGTTACTTTTCTCTTACCAAAAGAAGCGACAAGCGAAAGATGTAAATTAGTAAAAGGTGTAGTTAATTTTGATGTAGAAACAAATATTACTTTGGATTTATTCAATGTAACAAAAAATAATTTTCATAACATTGGTGTATCTCCAAACAATCCTACTTTCTCTTTAGTTCTTCAAGAAGAAAATAATTACTTTTTAACTTTCAATAAAATAGGATATATGTTCTCTGCAACAAAAATAGAGAATGCAGATTCTCTATCTGTGTATGTAAAACCTGTAGAAAGTGGTCAAGTTATGCTTTTAGACAACATTAATCTTAACCAATCTAATACAGACTTCACGCAAGAAACATATATTTCAATCATTAATCCTTTCTTAAACTTTATTTCCAACAATGCGCATGCAAGAATAAATATATATTCAGAAGAAAAAATACTCAAAGTCTTAGAAAAACATCTTTTAAATAAAGGTATTCGTAAAGACAGATTTGAATTAATAAAATCAAAAAGCAACAATATTTTCTACGAAATTCAATAAAAAAGCGACCTAATTAAATAAAATTAAGTCGCCATTTGATTTCTGTTTGTGATCTAAGAAGGATTCGAACCTTCGACCTACTGCTTAGAAGGCAGTTGCTCTATCCAGCTGAGCTATTAGACCTTTTTAAGACTCGAAGCCTTTTCTTTAAGTCGGGGTAGTAAGATTCGAACTTACGACCTCCACATCCCAAATGTGGCGCGATAACCGGACTACGCTATACCCCGTTGTATCTCTAAGAACTTTTCCCTTTCATCTCCTATTATTTTGCGGAGAAGGGGGGATTCGAACCCCCGGTACCTAAATCGGTACGACAGTTTAGCAAACTGTTGGTTTCAGCCACTCACCCACCTCTCCTTAATAAAGTTTGTCGCTGAATTGGGAATGCAAAATTACTACTTTTTTTATTAACAGCAAATTTTTTCTTCTTTTTTTGTGATTTTTTTTATTTCTCTTTTGATTATTTATTGATAATCAACAAATATTATCATTAAAAATATTTAACAAAAATATTCTTTAATTCCAAAAAATTTTATTATCTTTGCATTCTGAACACAAAAAACAAAATATATATGAACAAGGTATTGTATTTTTTAATAACAGTTGTGCTATTGCTTCCTTATAATCAAGTTACAGCGCAAGAAGAAGTAGTCTGCAATTCTGTAAAAGACTTATCTGCGACTAATCTTTTCAACAATAGTGTTACTATCCAATGGTATGGATTGGAAGATGCTCTCGGTTTTGAAGCAATAAGCGATACTATAGGCAAACTTCCTCAAGATTGTGGCACCAGATTTAGTACTTTGAATCTTGAACAGGACTTTTACAATCTTATTCCTTATGAAATGAATGAATTTCTTGTTCGTAGTCTTTGCTATGGTGCAGAAAGCGATTGGAGATGGCTTTTTATTAGATGTATAAATTCAACAAAAGCACTTCCTTTTCAAACTAATCTGACAGAAAATACAATAACCGATAGTTTAGGCTTCATTTATTCTTCAGATACAAATACTTTTGCTTACTATTTTTTAGATATAGATGTTGGAGATACAAGTGTTAGTAATTATATAGATTTATCTTATCGCTCAAAAGTTATTGAAGACACTTCTAAAGTCAGCATTTTTATTCTTAGCCCCTACTCTTCCGTAAGTGTAGATTATCTTCCAAGTGATATATATCAAATAGGAGAATCTTTTGGAGAAGGAGATACTAATTGGCAAAGCATTCATTTTGAATTAGGTTCAAATATTTCTGGATCTATACAAAGATTATTCTTCGCTTGGGAAAACAAAAACGGAGAAAATCCAACAATGCCTCTTTTGATAGACAGTATAATAGTTGCCTCACGTTATTGTGCTGTACCCGACAGCTTAAGAGCAAACGAGATAACCTCTTCTTCCGCAATGATTTCTTGGGACTTTGCCTATATGCAGGAGAATTTCAGTTTGGAGTACAAGCGTTCTGACTCTGAGACTTGGATTGCAGTTCCAAACATAGAGAACAATTATCTACTTTACGGCTTAGAAGACAACACAGATTACGATGTGAGAGTAAAAGCTATATGTCAATACGAAGAGAGTTTATTCTCAGAAATACTTACATTTAAAACGATAATAGACTTAGGTATTCCAGAAAACATCACTTATACTATTACAGACTCATCTGCTTTAATTTCTTGGGACTTAGTAGAAAATGCAACAAACTATTTAGTAAGTTGGACTTCTGAGAACAACAATGAAACATGGAATGAACAATCGGTTGAAGAAAACCAAATCTTAATAAATAACCTTAGTGCAAACACCAATTATTTCTTCAGAATCAAATCCACACACGAGGAAATTACAAGCCCTTGGTCAGAGATATTGTCGCTAAAAACTGCTTGTAGCAAAAATTCAACCTATCCTTTTGAAGAAACAAACGAAATCTCCGTACTTAATTATGGTCATGAATACCTCGCTCCTCAATGTTGGAGAATAGAAAATCAAAACATCCTTAGCCAGAAATTTGACTTAACAAGTCTTTCTTACGGAGAATTGTCCTTTGTTTATTCTTCTCCTGTCTTCTTTTATTTAGAAATATCTACTGACAGAGGCGAAACCTTTACGAATTTTACTACTATTTCTCCGACAGATAACCCTTCTACCAAAATATATTCTCTCTCTTCGCTTGTTTATTATGATGATGTAGTATTTAGACTAAATATTGATAGCAGTTCTTTTTATAACGAAAACGGAATACATATTACCAACTTTAGAATTGCTGAGGGTTGTCCTCTACCACAGAATATTTCAATCAACAATCTTGAGACAGAGTCATTTACTCTTACTTGGGAGGATACCAATCTTGTAAATAGTTGGTCATTAACCCTAAAAGACAATAACGGTGCTATTCTTTCATCCATTACCATTACTGATTCTTCTTATAGCTTTGAAAATCTATCAGCAGGACAGAACTACAAAGTTATCTTACGCTCTATTTGCGGAGAAAATCCAAGTATAGACAGCCTGGAAATAGATGTTACAACTCCAAATATTGAACAGATTTGCATTGTTCCTCAAAATTTCTCTGCTATTTGGTGGCATTCCGACAATGGGGAATCGCTTTACTCCACATGGAACACAGAAGAAGGTGTAAATGTTTGGCAAGTTGTATACAAAGATTACTATGCTGTGGCTTGGGACACAGCCTTAGTAACCATAAATCCTGTCTTCACTCTTAGAAACTTGGAGGTTAATCATATTTTCCTTATAAAAGCACGTGCAATATGTAATATTGGAGACACGTCTGACTTTACCGAAGTGCTAAGTGTCAGAATCGGAGAAAATTCCCTTTCGGATAAGATAAACAAAGAAAATACTATTGAAATATATCCTAACCCAACAAAAGACAAGGTATTTATCAAAACAGACAATGAAAAAATAGACAGAATAATCTTAGTCAATTCATTGGGCAAAACATTGAAAGAATACAAAGAACCGACCTCAACCATTGACCTCTCTTCATTTAGTAAAGGCATTTACTATGCGATATTCTATACAAAGTCAAATAAAAAGATAGTAAAGAAAATAATAGCAGAATAGTTTTTGAACTATTCCATAGAAAAATACTATATAAAAAAGGGAAAATAAAAGAATCGAAGAAAATATTTGTGAATTTCTTTTGGTAGTTTATTATTAATTTATACATTTGCAACATATATATAGTTATGAACATTAAATACCACTTGATTATGAAGAGAAAAAGTTTATTATTTTCAGCTCTGTCGCTTGCAGTTTTGTTTTTGAGCGCATTTACCTTTGTTGGCGACAAATGTAACCGTTGTGATGGTTCTGGTTTCATTTACGAAGAGTGCCAATTCTGCGAAACTACAGGCTATAGGACCTGTAATCTCTGCTATGGTAATAGCGAAATTCGCTGTTCTTACTGCCAAGGCGGAGGCAGTTTTAAATGTAACAGATGTGCAGGTCGCGGAACTATTGGCGAAGACGATTGTCCTCAATGCGACGGTCAAGGATACATACCATGTGAGAGATGTAAAGGCACTACTATCATACCGTGTCCAAGTTGCAATGCTCGTGGTTTGACGGAATGTTCTACATGCCGTGGTAAAGGATATACAGAATGGCGTTGTCCTGATTGTAATGGTACAGGACAAATAAATTAATGATTGATAAACCTTTAAATTTTAGCATTATGAAACGAGTATTTTTTCTAATAAGCATAGCCATTGTTCCATTTTTTACATTGGCACAGACAAATAAAAGCGATTCTATATTCATAAAAATAACAGATGAAAACATTTTCTCTAAATGTTTTGCCAATAGCGACCTTAATAATGATGGAATCGTAACTTACAAAGAGGCAGAGCAAACGACTATGCTTTATTTGGACCGCGGAGGAAGGATGAATATCATCAGCGACTACAAGTTCCTAAAATATTTTCCAAATCTTACACACCTGTCTATCGGAAACACACCTAATGAATCTATAGATTTAAGTAATAATCCTAAATTGGAGGTGATTGATTTACGAAATGGACTATGGATACAAGAAGTAACAATCAGAATGGGATGTAATCCTCAAATCTTCTTCCCTATCAATGAACAAGCTGTAGTATTTAAACGAGTATCCGCTCCAGAGAAAAGATAAAGACCAAAATCTTAAGGATATTTCAAAAAAAGACTTGGTTTTAAAAAATTAAAACCAAGTCTTTTGAAACGAAAACCAAGTCTTTTGCACCTAAAGACTTAGTCTTTTTAACTCAAATTCTAATTCTAATATTGGTTTTAGAATTCATAGCCTATATTCACAAAAAGATAAGGCTCTTTTGTTCTGTTTGAATAGCCAACAGACGCACCCAATGGTCCTATAATAGAATTATAGGAATAGGATAATCTTGTTCCCCAAAGAGGACTTTCGGAAAACAAGTCTTTAAGCTTGTCATCCTTATAACCCAACGAAGCTGATAAACTGACATAATTATTTTTTAGGAACTGTTTTCTTAATGTAAATTGAAGTGCAGCAATATTATTCTCTACTATTTCAATATTATCTACTCCTGCAAAAGGAATCTGTTGTTCCACATAATGAGAAAAATATTCTCCACCAAAACAATTGGCTAACACTGTTGGCATGTCCTTACCATAAATGCTTCTTCCATACAACATAGTTTCCAATATGTAGTTATGTTTTAAGTCAAAATTCTTCAAAAACAAATAGGAAAGAGTATGTAGTGGAGCATGGGAAGAATATTTATAGAAATTATCAGTATAAAGAGCATATTCTATTGAACGTTTTGACCCTTTTGTCGCGAAATATTTACTATCAGTATTATCGTAACTAAGTCTGCCATGATAAGACCACAGATGAGAAGTCGGCAGGTAAGCACTCTTGGATTTCAATCCATATAATACATCACCATATCTGAAATAATCCCAACGAACAAAAACATCTAAAAGAAAATTTCTTGCAGTTATATTGGCTAACTTAAAATCCATTTGATGTTGAGTATAATTTGGATTCAAATCTCGGTTTGCGTGGTAATATATGTTTAAATCCTGTCTCCTGAAAACATATGAAAGACTAAAAGTATAAAGTTGTGTAGTGTTAAACATTGATTCTATGGAAAACATAGTTCTTTTACCCAAACGTAAGGTTCCCTGTAACATCATAGGAAAAATAAAATTAACAGGAGCAAGACCTGATATTTGCATAGATACTTTTTCTTCGTTGTCAAACCTTACGCCCAACCATAACTCTGCTGTTTTTTTGCCTTCCGTTTCAATATTTATTCCATAACCATCTTTAAGATATTTTATCTGATAGGAAACATCATTATAGAAAAGACGGCTTCTAAGTGCAGTCATTGCTTTTTCTATGCTGTCAATTGTAGTTGTACCGCCACTTTTAAGATTAAATTTATCTTTGAGAAAAGATTGGTCCTTATTATCTACATTTACAAAATTAACCTCACTGATTTTCATCCTAATCCTTTGATTCTGCATTCTGTAAGGCTTTGGCCTAAGCACCTCATCTTCGTCTGTTATTCCTATTTTTTCTCTTAGTCCCATGAGTTCTTGCCAATGATCATTGGTGGCTTTTTCTCCTCGCTTGATAAGTTCGTTTATCGCCTCCAAATTAAAACTTGCAGCACTGTATCCTGTTATATCTACCTTTATAAATACATCACACTGAGAAATATTCTCATCTGCTTTTGCCTGAGTATTAACATCCATCAATTGATTTAGGACAGCAAACGTGCTATTAAAATATTCAGGTGATTTATTCATTTCATTTTGTACAGAAACGCCTATAATAATATCTGCTCCCATTTGTTTTGCCACATCAACAGGAAAATTGTTCTTCAATCCTCCATCAACCAAAATCATAGAGTCCATTTTCACAGGAGTAAATACTGCAGGAATGCTCATAGATGCTCTCATCGCAGTTGCAAGATTACCTGAATGAAAATCAATCTCCTCAAATTTGACTATGTCTGTTGCTACGCAGGAGAAAGGTATTGGTAATGAATTAAAGTCTATGCTATCATGATAGCCAAGAGTAAGTTTTGAAAAAAGATTGGCAAGGTTTTTACCTTTAATAAAGCCGGGGTTGCCTATAGAAAGTTTGCCTATATTATTTAAAGCAAAGGAAAGAAGATAGGTATTTCTCTTTTCTCTTTGAATTATGTTCATCTCTCTTGTGTCTATTTTGTCAGACAACAAAAAAGCCCAGTCTTGTACCCTTACTAAGGAATCTAACATATCTGCATTGTAGCCTATGGAGTATAGACCTCCCATTAATGCTCCCATAGACGTACCTACTATCATATCTATCGGAATATTTGCCTGCTCCAATACTTTTAACGCTCCTATATGTGCTGTTCCTTTTGCTCCTCCACCAGAAAGTACGAGAGCTACCTTCTTTCTCTGAGGAGTATCTTGGCTATATGAGTATGATACAAATAATATGAGTATAAGAAATATTACTTTTTTCATCGCAATTGAAGTTGTTTTTATCTTGTTTTTCCTTGTTTTAATTTTCAAAAAGATTTAGGCTTATGTTAAATGTTGTACCTTCATTCTCTTTACTTAAGAAACTTATCGTACCATCATAACTTTCTATTATGTTTTTCACTATAGTCAAGCCTATACCATTGCCATCTTGTTTGGTTGTGAAGTGTGGAGTAAAAATCTTTGGAAAATCTTCCTCCTTTATCCCACAACCATTGTCATATATAGAAACTATACATAGAGAATTTTCTTCTTTGACTGTGATATTTATCTTTCCATCTTCTTTTTCTCTAATTGCCTGATAAGCATTCTTCAACAGATTGTTAAATATTCTCACAAAGGGTTGAAGTTCTCCAACAACAAATATGTGTTCCTTTGGAGTTGAGATATTTATTTTTATATCGTTAGTGTTTTCAAACAAGTTTTTGGCAGTGGTCAAGCAATGAATTATATCTGTTTTCTCTTTCTTTGACGTAGAAGGCTTGCTATAATTATTGAGTTCTGAAGCTATTGTTGAAATAGAGTCTATTTGAGAGATAAGAGATGGAGCAAGTGTAGCAAATTTCTTCTCAAACAATTCTGGTTTTTCATTATATATTTTTTGAAGATATTGAATAGAGAGTTTCATTGGAGTTAAAGGATTGTTAATATCGTGAGCTACTTGGTTAGCAAGTTCTCTCCAAGATGTGTTTCTTTCCTGTTGCTTTAAAAGGATAGAACTTTCTTCTATCTTTTCTATCATCTGGTTATAAGTCTTGATAAGTTCGCCAATCTCATCATTTTTTTCCCAGATAATTTTTTCGTTTTTGCCGTCAATATCTACCTTTTTAAGCTTGTCTTTAAGTATTTGAAGTGGCTTAGTAATAAAATCGCTCACAAGAATAAAGATTATTATGGAGATATTGACCCAAAACAAAAACATATTTATAAAGTTATTTATAAGATTGTTGATGTTTTCCTCCATTCTCTTTTGTTGGTTAATAAATGGTATGTTGAGATAATACAAAGCCCTATCTGCGTCATCTGTTATAGTTGCATATGAAGAAGAGAAGTTTAACTCTCCTATTTTTTCTGTTGTATATAGATTAAAAACATCATTCTTGACATCCTTAGCCTTTGGATTTATTTTATCAAGTAAGAATCCTTGTTCAAAAACAGATTTTTGTGAAGTATAAACCAGAGTATAATTGGTGTCAAATAGATTTATATCGGTCAGAAAAGTATTTGACAGATTTATTATGTAAGCTTGTAAATCATCTTTACTGTTATTCTTTAGGAAATTCTCTATTTCTATTTTTACGCTTGTTGTTTTTTCCTTTAAAATATCCTGATTAAATGTTCTGTTGAAAGAGTTTATACTCCTTATACTAAAGAAGCCTGATATTATAATTCCGATTACAAATGAACCGACTAAAGAAAGAAGAATGGAAGAACGAATACCAGGAGAAAAACTCTTAAAACGAGTGGATGAAGATATAAGAAAATCTATACCAGAAATAATGATAAGCAAAAGGAAAAACAAGGATATTGCTCCAAGAATATTGTATGGCAAACGATAAGGATAGCAAACAAGGTAAGTATTATTGTCATCTTGCAGATAGAAAGTACGATATTGTTTTTCATTTTTCCATATAGAACGAGTGTTTTTTATTGTATTTTCAAAATTTCTTTCTCCGTATGAATAAATAAGATGTTGGTTGTGATAACGAGCATAACTAAAAAGATTATCTTCTCTATTTTCTTTAGGCGAAAGCAAAAGTGAGTAATTCATATTCTTAGAATTCTTTTTCTTTAGGCATTCTACAAATATATTAACATCATCACTCTTACACAAATAGATATATGTATTGTTATTATCGTTCTCATTATCCTCCACCCAGCACATAACCGAGTCTATTCTTCGTGCTTGTCGGATACGATTTTCTACGTATGAAAGTATATTAACATAATAGTGCATCGGCTCAACCAACATTGAGTCATTGTCTTTGAATATCAAAGTCCCCACGTGATAGTTTTCTGCTATACTCTTAAAATAATCATTTACTACATAGTCTTCTGCCAATGCATATTGTTTGTTGTTTATAAATTTTGCAAACTCTTCATCGCTTTCCAACGAAAGAATATGATTAACAAAATTTGCTTCCGTCTCAGGATTACGCCTATTGGCTAAAGATAAAGCCTTTTGCTCCGCTATTCTTTCTATGTTATTATGATTGAAAACTTCCATTATTGTTCCGTAAATAATGGAGATCATCAAAAGAACAAGTATCTTTCTGGACAAAGCAAACCTTTTATTCTCTTGAAATGAGAAAAACTTATTACTTAAAGTATAAACAATAAAACCAGAAACAGTCAGTATTATAAAAAATAAGATATTGTTATAGTTAAGTTCTGAAGAATAAAGATAAAAAGAAATATTTGGATTGTGCGAACAAAGAAAATACACCAAATAAACATTGATAATATATACAGGCAGTAGTATAAGAAAAGCTATAATCTTAGAATTAGGCTTCTTTTTTATCAATGATATGAGCATCATCAAGGTAAAGAAAACTGAAATAATGACTAATAAATCCAGAATAAATAGTTGGTATGACTTAGGTTGATAATCGTAATGTGAAAAATCTAAATAAAAAACTTCTTGACCTCCTATCTTTATTGGTAAGTTTGTTTTCTGAAGAGAAATATCTATGCTATCGTTAAGAGAAAAGGGCTTATTAAACTTATTTTGGTTGTACGCATTTAGAATTTTATAGTTATTTTTTACAAGATATAAATAAAGCGTTGTAGTGTCTTGTGAATGAAGAGTTTTCTTTAAGTAAATACCATTGGAAATAAATACTATCTTGTTAGTATCTAAGATTGGATATTTAATAGGTATGTTGTTTGTTGTCCAATATATGAGACTATCTCCTTTAAACTGAAATTTCTCGCCTTCCTGTTCTATATTTTCATATACTTCATTGATTTTTTTTTCAAAAGAGGCTACTTGAAAATGAGGATGTAGAACAATGAAAACAAACCACAAAAGCGTAACAGCAAATATGGAGATTATGGTGTATAGTATATTACGTTTTATTCTATTAAGCAACATATCAACAACAAATTTCTGAAATACTATACTATTTATTCTTAATCTTTAAAACAAAACGAACAAGTGCAACATTTGAAATCACACTTGTTCATGCAATTATGAAAAAATAATTTATTAATGTTTAACAATAAGTTTCTTTGTTGAAAGAGTTTTACCGTCAGCTACAATAGAATAGAAATACATTCCAGAATTCAGGTTAGAAACATTAACATTAACCTTTCCATTCTTTCCTGTAGGAACACTATATTTTGCGACTACAGTTCCAAGAGGATTTCTTATAACTATATTTGCATTTTTGTATTGCGTAGGTATTGAATAACGAATATTAGTATAAGAAGCAGCAGGTATTGGAGAAGCAGATAAAGACAGACCTACATTCTTTTCTACCTTTGGAACAGATACCTGTTCTAATGTTTCGCTATATGTTACATCAAAAGATTGTAATACTTCATCATTATCTGCAGAAACAAAACTAACTTTCACACGAGAGACATCCAAAGTAGGATAAAGATAAGTCAAATCAAAATCCCTCATTACTTCTCCTGCTTGCAAAGTTTTAACATCAGATAAATCTGTTTCAAGACAAGAACCACTGAAACACATTTGAACAGTAGCACCTTGAGAAAGATTTTTTTCTGTCAATTGAACTCTATAATTTATCTCCTGTCCAGAAATATTTTCAAAATAAATAAACGTTGCGTTAAAATCTTCATCAGAATCTAACAGCACATGGCAAACATTGTCAAACACTAATGAATCTCCACTCTCTCTGTCTATGTATGACAATCTAAATACTTGGGCATTGACAACAAACACACTGAACAATAAAACCCATAACAAATATATCTTTTTCATCTCTATATCTTTTATTTAATTAACCTCTTTATATCCGAGTTGCAAAAGTAGTACAACTTTTTAGAAAAAACAAACAAAATCAAGAATTTCTTACAAAAATTTCATTTGCTTGTAAAACTTTACCTGTATTTTTATCTGTTACAATGGCAACTACTCTGCAATTATCCAAGTTCCAAGTGGAGTCAATTTTTATTGCATAGTTCTTTTTCAGAGTTTCATTGGCAGAAACTTTTTCTGTATTTATCTGCATTTCTATAAGAGGATTTGCTCTAAGTACATTTTTAAACACATAGTCTTCTATTTTTTCTGTACCATCTCTTTGAACTCCGACAATATCATCTTCTACCACAATCAAAGTAAGCAATAATTCACTATTAACATCTCTTATAAATGACAGTTCTGTTCCTATATATATTTGGTTACCTGATTCTTTAACACCTAAACCTATGTTTATGCTATGAGTACTTGATGAAAGTTCTGAATTTATTACACTTTCCCAATCAGAATACTGAACCATAGTGTTATTTCTGTTTATTATTCCAGCGGGTCTTGCATTTATTCCAAAAAAATCTGCCAAAGTGTTGCCATAGTCTGTTCTTAAATCAAGATAATTATTTGACTTGCCCGGCTGAGCAAGAGTCCCTGCATGAATCGCAACTGCTACCAGTTTATCCCCAAAAGCTTTCTTTAAATCCTCTAACTTTTCTGCTGCACGGGGACAATTATTACAACCCCATCCTGTATGTTCTTCCAACAACACAGCCTGAGAATTTTGATTTTTTGTAACTGCTATATCTTCTTCTATTTCTGTGCCAGCAGGTTTTAGAAATTCTTGTTCATTATAGTCATCACAAGCAAAAAAAAACAATGCTCCAAGTATAGATGATAATATTATCTGTAGTTTTTTCATAGCTTTTTTATATATACTGTTTATTAAGACGCTCCAAAATTACAACTTTTTATTCTCCTACCAATTTTATTTACAAAATATTTTAAATTCTGAACAAAAAAGCTCACTTTTTTTCAACTAAAACAAAGTCTTCAAGCAAAAAAACAAGATATTTTGTAAATATTTTGAATTTATCATCGTTGTATTATAAAAATTAAGTATTTTTGTAGTCCAATTTTTAAAACACAACTTATATGAACAACATAAAAATAAAGAGATTGCTTTTGGGAGCATTCGTTTTTGTGATTACTTTTTTGAGTATCGGTTCTTTACATGCCCAAACTTTTGTTGCAGCTGCTGAAGATGGGGACCCAGTTGCTCAATATAAATTGGGAAGAATGTATTCTCAAGACGGCAAAATGCAAAAAGATATAAAGAAAGCAATATACTGGTACAAAAAAGCTGCAGAACAAAATCAAAAAGACGCTATTATGGCTCTTGGAGACTTGTACTACTATGGTACAGACGTAAAACAGAATGTTCATCTTGCTTTTACTTATTACAAAAAGGCTGCAGATTTAAACAACTATGAAGCATGTTATTCTTTAGGTGAAATGTATTCGCAAGGAGTCGGTGTTGCGAAACATCTTCCTACGGCTTTCAAATACTATAAACAAGCAGCAGATGACGGAGGTCTTGCAAAAGCTATGTTCAAAGTTGGAACTATGTATTACGAAGGAACAGGCTGCAAAAAAGATGTTGCTCAAAGCCTTAACTATGTAAAAATGGCTTATCGCGAAGGCTATCCTACAGCATTAGAATATTGGAATGAAAAACAATTATGGCAATATGAAGAATAGAAACTTAAATAATATCATCATTTTCTTTGCTTTTGCATTAGTTTTATGCAATGTCAATGTAAAAGCTCAACAGAATTTAGAACTAAAAGCACGTTCTGGCAACGTTACTGCTATGTATAACTTAGCAGAACAGTATTATAAAGGAGTTGGAATGCTTCAAGACTACAAGAAAGCCTTTGTTTGGTACAAGCAAGCAGGAGACAGAGGTAATTTGGAAGCTTGTTATATGACAGCTTCTATGTATGAAGAAGGCTTAGGCTGTAATCAGAACTACACTAATGCTTTCAATTATTATATAAAAGCAGCTGAACGAGGCCATGAAAGATCTCAGCTAAAGGTTGCAACTATGTTTGACGCAGGATTAGGAACTCGTCAAAGCCTTTCGCGTGCTTATCTTTGGTATAGAGTATGTGCTGAAAGAGAAGAAGGCTTGGCACAAAGACGTATCGGAGATTGCTATTTAGCAGGCGAAGTTGTTGAAGAAAATTGGCAAGAGTCTGTCTATTGGTACGAAAAAGCGATAAAGAATAACGACACCGTAGCTATGGCTTATTTAGCTTACATACTTTCATCCAACGGTTCTATCGCTCCAGATTATGAAAGAGCATACACACTTACAAACATCGCATTGGAAAAAGATATTCCTATGGCTCAGTATGTCTATGCCGAATTATTACAAAATGGATATGCAGGAGAAAAAGATGAAAACAAAGCCCTAAAGTACTACAAACTTGCGGCCAATAATGGTATCCTGCAAGCAAAAGAAGTTATTGCCTTAAAGAACTATCAAAAGACTGATGACCTCAACGAAATCTTAAACCTAAAGAAAATCTATAAAGCAGATAGTTACCTCATTCTTGCAAAAGCATACCAAAATGGCGAAAGTGTAAAGAAGAACAAAAAGAAAGCATTGGAATTCTACACAAAAGCAGCTTCAATGGGCAATGCAGAAGCACAAGAATATTTAGAAAATCAAAAGAACAATAAAAAAAGGAGATAAGATCATGGCTGAATTGGACAAACAAGCGTTAATAAATGCTGAACAGTGGTTAAACTCAGACAGCATCAACGAAGATATAAAGAAAGAAATCAAGCGTCTAAAAGAAGAAAACATTGACGAATTCAACGACGCTTTCTACAAAAAACTTGCTTTTGGAACAGGAGGTTTAAGAGGCGTGATGGGAGTCGGCACAAACAGAATGAATAGCATTGTTGTTGCAATGGCTACTCAAGGTTTTGCCACTTATATCAAAGAACAGAATTCCGCAAAACAAGAAATAAAAGTTGCAATAGCTTTTGATAGCAGAAACAACAGCAAAGATTTTGCCACAATTGTTGCTAAAGTGTTTGCTGGCAATGGTTTCAAAGTCTTTCTATTTGAGAACATTCACCCTACTCCTCTTTTGAGTTTCGCAGTAAGAGAACTGCATTGCGATGCAGGAGTAATGCTTACTGCATCTCATAATCCTAAAGAATACAATGGCTACAAAGCATATTGGAATGACGGTGCTCAATTAGTATTCCCTCATGACGAGAACGTAATAACAAGAGTTGATGCAATAAATGATATTTCTCAAGTCATCATGCAGGAGAATATGGATAACATAACCATACTTCCTGACGAATTTGACAAAATATATTTCGAAAAAATCAAAACTTTGTCTCTTGCAGACAAAGGATTGGAGAACTACAAGAACATTAAAATTGCTTATACGCCTTTGCATGGAACAGGATTCAGGATTGTACCAGAAGCACTTAAACTATACGGTTTCAACAACATAGTTACTGAAAAGCAACAAAGCATTCCAGACGGCAATTTCCCAACAACTGTCTCTCCAAACCCTGAGGAAAGGAAAGCATTGGAACTTGGCATAAAACTAATGGAGGAAGAAAAAGCAGACATTCTTCTTGCCACTGACCCAGATGCTGACCGTGAGGCTCTGACAATAAGGGACAACGAAGGAAAGGTAATGATGCTCAACGGCAATCAAACAGCAACTCTCCTTACTTACTATATCCTTCAAAGATATACAGAGCTTGGTCTTTTGAAAGGCAACGAATTTATTATAAAAACAATAGTTACATCTGAACTTATCAAAGTTTTAGCTGAAGACTATAAAGTAAAATGCTATGATGTTTTGACTGGTTTCAAATGGATTGCTGACAAAATACTTAACTTGGAGGGTAAGGAGCAATATATCGGCGGAGGTGAAGAAAGTTATGGCTATTTGTTAGGTGATTTCGTAAGAGATAAAGATGCAGTCTCAACTTGCTGTATTTTAGCAGAAATGTGTGCATGGGCAAAACAAAATGGCAAAACTATTTATGATATTCTTTTAGAGATATACCGTAAATATGGTTACTACCAAGACGGCCTTGTTTCCATAGTCCGCAAAGGCAAGACGGGAGCAGAGGAGATAGAAAAAATGATGTCTGACTTCAGAAACAATCCTCCAAAGACTGTTATCGGAAAAAGGGTTGTAAAAATCAATGATATAGAACTGCAAATAAGCAAAGACCTTATCAACAACAAAGAAGAAAAACTTTCTCTTCCTAAATCTAATGTTCTACAATATTATTTGGAAGACGGAAGCAAAATCTCTGTCCGTCCTTCCGGCACAGAACCTAAAATAAAATTCTACTTTGGAGTAAGGTCTGAGTTTAATGCAAATGATAACTTCGCAGACTTATTAGAACAATCTCAAAACAAGATAGAACAAATCAAAAAAGAGTTAAATCTTGTATAAACCTATATTTCAACACGTTCTACAAGGAGATAAAATCATAAAGAGAAGATTTTGAAGATGATTAATCCCAAAATCTATGAGTTTGACGCCGTCATCATTCCCGACAATGAGATTGATGCGGCGTGGGTTGAGTTTCCTTTTGATGTAAGACAAGAATTTGGCAAAGGAAGAGTGAAGGTTCGGGCTACATTTGATGGTATTAAGTACGATGGCTCACTTGTTAAAATGGGAACAGAACAACATATCATAGGAGTTCTGAAATCTATCCGCAAAAAGTTAGGCAAACAAGGCGGAGACACAATACATGTAACCATACAGGAAAGAGAATAAAAATTATCATTTAATCCTACAAAAAAAAGAGTTGGTTTTAAAAAATTAAAACCAACTCTTTATACTATAAACATCAAGATTTAAAAATTTAAAACCAAGTCTTTTTTTCTCAAAACGAAGAGTTTTTTTCTACATAGAATATACCTTGTATCATTTTGAAAAATATGCGTAAATTTTGATACATTCCTTTTTTCATCTAAATATATCCATGCTACCTATTCATTTTTCCTATTATTTCAATAATTTATAGGCAGACTCACAAAAAAAGTTTCATAAATTAAGTTCAATATATCATACTTTTTTGTTACCTTTGCAACGAATTTAGATTATTAACTAACATTTATTTGGATGATACTTACAATATTCACTATGCTTGGCTCACTGGCACTTCTTATGTTTGGTATGAAGTCTATGAGTGAAGCCTTGCAAAAAATGGCTGGACCACAGTTGCGACACGCACTTGGAGCCATGACTTCAAATCGTTTTACAGGATTATTAACAGGCGCTATTGTTACAGCCTCTGTACAGTCATCAACGGCTACTACTGTGATGACTGTTTCATTTGTCAATGCCGGCTTACTTACTCTTGCACAAGCTATCTCGGTCATAATGGGAGCCAACATCGGCACTACGCTTACAGCTTGGATTATGGCTTTAGGTGCATCGTTCGATATAAGTATCGTAAGTTATGTCAGCTTTTTTATCGGTATCATCATGATATATATGAAAAAGCACCGCTACATCGGCGACTTTCTCTTTGGTTTAGGATTGCTTATCTTGGGACTAACTACGCTACGTCTTACAGGCCAAGCTATGGATTTAGGACACAACGAAAACGTATTGTCATTCTTCAAATCGTTCGACATGCATTCCTATTGGACTATTTTCACTTTTTTATTCTTAGGCGGTATACTAACATTCTGTGTGCAATCTTCAGCAGCAGTAATGGCCATCACCATGCTACTATGCGGTAGCGGTGCTATGCCTATTTCTATGGGTATTGCCTTAGTACTGGGTGAGAATATCGGCACTACTATTACCTCTAACTTAGCTGCCCTTTCAGCCAACACACAGGCACGCCGAGCAGCCTTAGCTCATATGTTCTTCAACGTCTTTGGCGTCATTTGGATACTCGTGGTCTTCTACTGGTTCGTAGATGGTATAGAATGGATGGTACAACGTGTTGGTGGCGGAGTAATGCATCAAGACATGAACAGCCTGCCAAAAGAAACATATCTAACTTTTGTGTTGGCAGCCTTCCACACAGGTTTCAATGTCATCAACGCAACTATCCTCATTTGGTTTATACCTCAGATTGAGAAATTTGTATGCTGGGTCATCAAGCCTAAGAAGATGGACGAGGAGGAGGACTTCCGCCTACATTTCATTACAGCTGGTTTTATGAAAACCCCAGAACTCTCCGTACTTGAAGCACATAAAGAGATTCAAGCTTTCTCTAATAGAATGCAACGTATGTTTGGTATGGTACAGGAGTTACTTGATCGTTCTTCAAGCGAGCGTAGTAAGGAGAAGAACAACGAGGCTGATTTCAACAAGCTTTACGCACGCATTGAGAAATACGAAGGAATCTCCGACAACATGGAATTTGAGATAGCCAAATACCTTGAGAGCGTTAGCGACGCTCACCTTTCTGACGATACAAAGGGCAAGATTCGTGCTATGCTTCGTGAGATTAGCGAACTGGAATCTATAGGTGATGCTTGTTTCAACATGGCTCGCACTATCAATCGTAAATATTCAAAGAGAGAAGATCATTTTATAGAGAAACAGTACAGCGATCTTCACAAAATGATGGAACTCATAGATCAAGCTCTTACCCAGATGAACAAACTGATGGGTGGCCGCAAGGAGGCTTACGATGTTAATCTCACTTTCGATATAGAGAACAACATCAACAACTGTCGTAATCAGTTAAGAGCCCAGAACATTGTTGATGTCAACAACCACCTCTACACCTATGCCGAGGGGACTATCTTCATAGACCTTGTGAACGAGTGTGAGAAGTTAGGTGATTACGTGGTTAATGTAGTAGAAGCTCGTATGGGCACTCGCCAGCGCGAAGCCTAATCAAAAATAAAGAAAAAAATAATAAAAATTAATGACCATATTCACAGATAAACTGTATTCTCATCAGTCTGACTTCTTCTTCTGTGTATTCATCATAACCTAATTCTTCCATCACCTCTTGAATATCGTCTGTTTCCATTTCTTTTAAACATTCAAGGATTTCATCTTGATGATAAGGATCTACTACTTCATTAATATAATAGGATATATCTAACTTTGTTCCTGAAGAAATAATAGACTCTATTTCTGTTAGAAGTTCTTCCATTGTCAGACCTTTGCCACGAGCAATGTCTTCTAAGGCAAGTTTTTTGTCTATACTTTTTATAATATATACTTTCAAGCCACTCTTATTGACAAGGCTTTTTACAACCATTTCTTGTGGCTTTTCTATATCATTATCTTCTACATATCTTTTTATAGTATCACAAAACTCTTGCCCATATTTTTTTGCTTTAGCCTCTCCTACACCAACGATATTTTTCATTTCTTCTATTGTTGTAGGATACTGAATAGTCATATCACTTAAAGAACGCTCCTCAAAAATAACGTATGGCGGTAACTTTTCTTTTTGTGCAATAGAATTTCGTATGTCTTTCAATATAGAGAACAATACGCTATCAACAGCGGCACTCTCTCCGCTTGAAGTCATTATTGCTTCTTCTTCTGCAATGTCTTCATTATAATCATGGTCTTCTGGTACAAGTATGTCATAAGGTTTTTTTAGAAAATTATAACCTTCCTTCTGTATCTTCAAAAGCCCATAACTTTCAATATCTTTTCTAAGGAAACCTTCCAAAATACATTGTCTAATAACTGCTTTCCAATGAAGTTCTTTGTCGTTTGCTCCAATACCAAACCACTCTAACTTATCATGCTTACACGTTTTTATGGCAGTTGTCTTTCTTCCCATAATTATATCCAAAAGATGAGAAGTTTTAAACATCTGTTTAACTCCATAAACTAATTCAATGACAGCTATGATATCATCTTTTGAATTTACTTTTGTTTTTGGATGAAGACAATTGTCGCAATTATTACAAGAACCCTCTGGATATTCTTCTCCGAAGTATTTTAACAGGTTTATTCTTCTACAAACAGCACTTTCAGTATAAGACATTGTCGCTTCTATAAGACCTGCTGCAACTTCTCTTTCTGGTACTGTCTTATCTACAAGAAACCTTTCTAACTTATTTATATCTTTTTCTGAATAGAAAGCAATGCATTTCCCTTCTCCTCCATCTCTTCCTGCTCGTCCTGTTTCTTGATAATATCCCTCTAAACTTCTTGGCATATCATAGTGAATAACATAACGAACATCTGGTTTATCTATTCCCATCCCAAAAGCAATAGTTGCAACAATAACATTTATTTCTTCTAAAATAAACTTATCCTGATTCAAAGCTCTTGTTGAAGCATCTAAACCTGCATGATATGGCAAAGCTTTTACTCCATTTAAGTTAAGAATTTCAGCAACTTCTTCTACTTTCTTTCGGCTTAAACAATATATTATACCACTTTTGTTTTGATTATCTTTTATAAAACGTAGGATTTGCTTTATTACATCTTTTTCATCTCGTGGTTTTGGTCTTATCTCATAATATAGGTTTGGACGGTTGAAAGATGCAATATAAACAGCAGCATCTGGAATTTCAAGATTTTTTATTATATCTTGTCTTACTTTATCTGTAGCAGTAGCAGTCAGAGCAACAAGAGGAACATTTTGACCAATATTATTAGCTATTTCTCTTATCCTTCTATATTCTGGACGAAAATCATGTCCCCATTCACTTATACAGTGAGCTTCATCTATTGCATAAAAAGAGATTTGTATTTTAGAAAAGAAATCAACATTATCTTGTTTAGTAAGGGATTCCGGTGCAACATATAATAGTTTTGTCCTTTTGTTTCTTATATCACTCTTCACAGTATCCATCTCTCGCTTGGACAGAGAAGAGTTCAAGAAATGAGCGACTGAATCATCGTTGAGCATCTGTCGAATAGCATCCACTTGATTTTTCATCAAAGAAATAAGTGGAGAGATTACTATTGCAGTACCATCCATTAGCAAAGCTGGTAGTTGATAGCATAAACTTTTACCTCCTCCCGTAGGCATAATGACCATTACATTCCTACCACTAAGGATGTCTTTAATAACTTTCTCTTGATAACCCTTGAAATTTGTAAAGCCGAAAATCCTTTTTAGTTCAGCGTACAAATCAATCCCTTCATATTTTTTTACGTTGTCATTCATTCCTTATACCAAAAAATATTTATAAATTTGCAACTCCTACTTTTAGATAAACAAAAGTATTAAAAATATTTAATATGGACAAAATATTTGACATAAAAAATTTAATAAAACATACAATTGAGCAAGAAGCGTCAGCTATTTCAAACCTTACGAACTATGTTACAGATGATTTCTCCAAAGCTGTTGAACTCATTTATCATTCAAAAGGAAGAGTTATAATAACAGGTATTGGAAAAAGTGCGAACATTGCTAACAAAATTGTTTCAACCCTTAATTCCACAGGAACACCTGCTATCTTTATGCATGCTGCTGATGCAATTCATGGAGATTTAGGAATGATACAAAAAGAAGATATTGTTATCTGTATTTCAAAGAGTGGTAACACACCAGAAATAAAAGTTCTCGTTCCTCTTATTAAAGCAACATCATCTCCTTTGATTGCTATCGTAGGAGAAGAAGAAAGCGTTCTTGCAAAAAGTGCTGATTATGTACTAAACTGCCATGTAAGCGAAGAAGCAGACCCTAATAATCTCGCTCCTACTTGTTCTACAACTGCACAATTAGTTATAGGCGACGCTTTGGCTGTTGCTCTTTTAAAAATGAAAGGCTTTTCGAAAGAAGACTTTGCTCGTTATCACCCAGGAGGTTCTTTAGGAAAAAGACTTTATCTTAAAGTTGCCGACATATACCCCAACAATGAAAAACCTCAAGTTAGTCTTAATACACCTCTTAATGAAGTGTTAATGGAAATAACTTCTAAACGATTAGGCACTACTGCTGTTATTGATAATGGAATAGTTGAAGGAATAATAACTGACGGCGACCTTAGAAGAATGCTAAACAAACAAGAAAGCATTATACCTCTTAATATCTTAGCTAAGGATATAATGACAAAACAACCAAAATGTATTTCTTATGATGCTTTTGCTGTAAAGGCTTTAGAAATTATGAGAGAAAATCAAATAACTTCTCTTTTGGTTGTTGATAATGACAAAAAATATCTTGGAGTAATTCATCTGCATGACCTTATTAAAGAAGGAATAATATAGTTTATAAATATGAATGGTCTTTTTACAGAGGTCAAAATTAAACCTTCTGATAGTAAAATCTCTCATAAGGATAATATTCTTTTGATTGGTTCTTGTTTTACTGATGAAATAGGAGGAAAGTTTCAAATATGCGGTTTCAATACTCTAAAAAATCCATTTGGAATACTATATAATCCTCTATCTATAGCCACTTGCTTAAACAGAATCGCAAAGCAAGAGTTTTTTAGTGAAGAAGACTTAATCCTTTCCAATGAATACTATTACCTTTTCTCTGCTCATGGTGATTATAGAGCAAAAACAAAAGAAGAATGCTTAGAAAAAATCAACAAAAGTATAAAACTAAACCACGAATTCCTAAAACAGTCTGATTATATCTTTTTAACTCTTGGAACTTCTTGGACTTATTGGTATAAGCCTTTGAACTATCTTATGGGGAACTGCCATAAAATAGATAATAAACTTATAGAAAGACGCCTTATTCCTTATAATGAATCTTCAAAAGCTTTATTGGAAGCTATACAAACAATAAAAACAGTTTTCAAAAAAGAATACAAAATCATTTTTACTCTTTCTCCAATACGACATTGGCGAGAAGGATATAGAGATAATCTTGTTAGCAAGTCTCATCTTGTTCTTGCTATAGAAGAAATGAAGAAAAAAGACCTTGTTTCTTATTTTCCTTCATACGAAATAGTAATGGACGAACTTAGAGACTATCGTTTTTATGCAGAAGATATGTTGCACGTTAATTCAACAGCGGTTAATTACATTTGGGAAAAGCTTTCGCAAACATACTTTTCTTCTCAAACACAAGAACTAAATAAACTGTTCTATAAACTTTGGACTATGCAAAACCATAGACCGTTAAATTCAGATACTACTTTATATTCTCAACATAAAGAAAAGATTGCTGAATTGAAACAACAACTTCAGCCACATACAAACCTTATTCTTCATTAGCCACAAAGGCTATAAAAGTTTAAATCTTCGTGATTGAGAATTTCGCAAGTAGAACTTCTTTTGACTTCTTACTTAAATTTTATTATATTAAACACCCAATTAGCAATAAAAACTATAATAATTGTTGCATATTCTAATTTACTCAAGCGTTTATGCAAAATCTTATCTGCCGTATTTGTCTTACAAAAAATATCTTTTACTACAATAAATACAAGTACAAGAAAGGCTAATGCCAAAATAACTGTTACAGGATTATAATATAATGCATCAGTAATTTCTCCTTTTGATAGACAAATCAATGCTCTTGTACTTCCACAACCAACGCAGGGAATATTGGTTATCTTCCTAAATATACAAACAACAGGCATATATTTACTGAAACATAAATACAATGCTACAAGTAAAAATATACCTGTCATCTTACATAATCTTGCAATATTTGATTGCATTCTATTTAAAACATCATTGTTGCTTCTAAGAATTTTCTGTAGTTGTATTTTTTTGTTCTATCTTGTACGGTAAACCAATCTATTATTGTCCAAATACCGCAAGCACCTCCTGTAAGTAATTTAGCAACTCCTAAACCTGTTTCACCTAACAAAAATCTATCTATACCAAGGCTTCCTACCAAGATAGAAATAATTAATAATGTTGTTGGACTTTTAAGATCCAATGTTTGAAGAGCCATAAACTTGTCATCGCTAAGTTCTTCTAATTTTTGTTTTACCATCATTAAATCACCCACACTAAACTTGTCTCTGTTCGTCATCATAAACATATCCACCTTATTCTGCTCCATATTCTTTGTTTTCTTTTCCGTGATTTCATAGAAAAGGGGTTGTTCCTTTTACAACCAAGTTTTTTAATACACTAAAAGCGTGAAATCACACGTGTTTCAGATTATTCTAAAGCACAACGCTTTTTTATCTTTTCTTTAATTTTAGTTACGAAGCAAAAGTTTCAAGACTGACACTCATTAAACAATAAGCAATTGCAAAGATAAAAAATTTTCTATAGAAATAGAAAAAAATAAAGAAAATTTACACTTTATTTTTGTTTCACTACTTTGTTTTGTAATGTATAAACAGATTTTAAATCGTATGGATACGCTAAATAAATAATTTAACACGACTTATTTATTGTTTAATTTTGCTAAATTATAAAAAAGCACTATTTTTGCAAACTCATTTCTAAGACTTATTTGGGAAGTAAATAAAAGAAAATTAATTAATAACAAAAATAAAAAGATAGAAATGGCAAATAGCAAATTTAAAAGTTGGTTAGCACAAGAAGGCTCAGAAAGATTTGGTTCTAAAGAGTTCTTTAAGTCGTATCTGTTCATCATAATAGGAACAGCTTTGTACGTGGGAGCGGACATTATCTTCGCATATCCTTACAATCTTGCTCCAGGTGGAGTTGGAGGCTTGTCAAATGTATTAAATGTTTTGTTCCCTTGGAAAGTTTCTTACTACTATTATGCAATGAATATACCTTTATTTATTATAGGATTTATTGTTCTTGGACCTAAATTTGGTATAAAAACAATGCTTTCTGTAATTGTAAGCTTTCTTGTTATATGGTTAGTAGAAGTTCATTTGGCATACGAGCCTGTTATAAAGATTGGTGAATTGTTTAGCAAAGATCCTACAGCTTCATTGCAAAATGGTGAATATTCATGGGCTTCTAATCTATTTTTAAAAGTTGAGAGAGAAAACTTAGGTATGGAACCTTTCTGGTTTATGCCTGATTATATGCTTAACACTGTTATTGCTGGTGTTATCTATGGTATTGGTATTGGTATGATATTTAAAGCAGGTGCTACATCTGGCGGAAGTGATATTATATCTATGATTATCCACAAATACACTAATATATCTCTTGGAACACTTGTAATCATCGTTGATACAACTATTTCTTGTACTTCTTTCTTAATCAACCATGATTTCCGTTTTCCTATCTATTCAATCATCCTTGTTTATATAGAAGGTAAGATAATAGATATGATTGTTCCTCCACCACCAAAGAAAAAGAAAGAAAAAGAAATTGCACAAGCTGCATAATCTAATGAATGGTCAATATAGAAAATTTGATTAACGATTGGTTGGCCTTGGTGCAACGACACTAAACAAAACCATTAAAAAGAGAAGCGGACTCTGCTATATAGAGTGTCCGCTTCTGTGTTTTTATAACCATATAATCAGATGGTTAGATAAAATTATAAAAAGTCTTGATTCCTGCAAAAAAAGTCTTGATCTTTTTTTCTTAAAACTTGATCTTTTTTTGCTAAGTCTTGATGTTTATATGCAAAAGACTTACTCTTTTTTATCAGGATTTTACTGTAAAAGAATTTCCCTTACTTTTTCCTCTATTTCTTGTTCAAGTTCTGGATTATCTTGCAACAATTGTTTAACAGAATCCCTTCCTTGTCCTATCTTTGTATCACCGTATGAGAACCAAGAGCCGCTTTTCTTTATCACATCATGTTCTACTGCTACATCTATTATCTCTCCTAATTTGGAAATACCTTCACCAAACAATAAATCAAACTCCACTTGCTTGAAAGGAGGAGCAACCTTATTCTTTACTATCTTTACTCTCACACGATTACCGTATGGTTTGTCTCCATCCTTGAGTGTTTGTATCTTTCTTATATCTAAACGAACAGAAGAGTAGAACTTCAAAGCATTACCTCCCGTTGTTGTCTCAGGATTGCCATACATTACTCCTATCTTATCTCTTAATTGGTTGATAAATATACAACAGCATTTTGTCTTGCTTATTGTTGAGGTCATCTTTCTAAGAGCCTGAGACATCAGACGAGCTTGTAATCCCATTTTGCTATCTCCCATTTCTCCTTCTATTTCACTCTTTGGAGTAAGAGCAGCAACAGAGTCTATTACTATTATATCTATTGCTCCTGAAGAAATAAGGTTTTCTGCAATCTCTAAAGCCTGTTCGCCATTGTCTGGTTGTGATATATAAAGATTTTCTACATCAACACCAAGTTTTTGAGCATACACACTGTCAAAAGCATGTTCAGCATCTATGAAAGCAGCTATTCCGCCATTCTTTTGTGCCTCTGCAATACAATGAATAGCTAAAGTTGTTTTACCAGAAGACTCTGGACCATATATTTCTACTATTCTTCCCTTTGGCAAACCTCCAACTCCAAGAGCTATATCCAAAGAAAGACTACCTGTAGGTATGACATCAACTTGTTGAATTGTTTTATCTCCAAGTTTCATCACAGAACCCTTACCATAACTCTTTTCTATTTTACTTAATGCTGCCTGAAGAACTTTTAGTTTCTCCAATTTCTCCACATTACCATTATTCTGCTCTTTTGCCATATTATTTAAGATTTTAGATTTGATTATATTCTTTTTTTTATTATTAACGATGAAGTACTTGCTCCAAAATAACGTCTAACTGTTCGCGAGACTGAACCAATACTTCTCGTGGCTTGCTTCCTCTGAAAGGTCCGACTATTCCTGCAGACTCCAATTGATCTACTATCTTTCCTGCACGATTATAACCTATTGCAAATTTGCGTTGAAGAGTTGAAGTACTGCCGTGTTGAGTATCTACTATGCAAATAGCAGCATCTTCAAACAAAGGATCTAATCTTCCGTTGGAAATATCTACAGTTTCATGCTCTCCTGCTTCTTCTATTGGAGGTTCAGGCAGTTCAAAACAATCAGGATAACCTTGTTGTTCACAAATAGCTTGTACAAGACTTTCTATTTCTGGTGTATCTATCAAGGCACACTGCAAACGTGTAAGTTTTCCACTTGCAGAGAAAAGCATATCTCCTCTTCCTATTAATTGTTCTGCTCCTGGAGTATCAAGAATAGTTTTTGAATCAACCATACTACTTGTTTTGAAAGCAGCACGAGCAGGGAAATTCGCTTTTATCTTTCCTGTTATTATATCAACACTTGGCCTTTGAGTTGCAATAATAAGATGTATCCCTACTGCACGAGCTAACTGAGCAAGACGACATATTGGTTCTTCTATTCTTTTTCCTGCTGTCATTATAAGGTCAGCAAATTCATCTATCACAACAACAATATAAGGCATATAGCCATGCCCGTCTCTCATCGGAATACGTCTTGCAATAAACTTCTCGTTATATTCTGTTATCTTCTTACATTGTGCATCTTTAAGTAGGTTGTATCTTTGATCCATGAGAACACATAAAGAACGCAAAGTCTTTTCTACATCATTAACATCTGTTATAACAGCCTCATCTCCTCCTGGAATTTTTGCTAAGTAATGTCTTTCTAAGTTTGAATATAAGGATAATTCTACTTTCTTTGGATCTACAAAGACAAATTTCAACTCTGCCGGATGTTTCCTGTATAAAAGAGAAGTAACTATTGCATTTAGACCGACAGATTTTCCTTGTCCTGTCGCTCCAGCCATAAGCAAATGAGGAGCTTTTGCTAAATCAGTTACAAAAGGCTGATTTTCTATTGTCTTTCCTATAACTATTGGCAGCTCCGCTTTACTATTCTGAAACTCCTGAGACTCTATCATAGACTTCATTGAAACAATCTGAGGATTAGAGTTAGGCACTTCTATACCTATTGTTCCTTTTCCAGGAATAGGTGCAATAATTCTTATACCTAAAGCTGCTAAACTTAAAGCAATATCATCTGCCAACCCTTTTATCTTTGAAATTCTAATACCAGGAGCAGGAACTATTTCGTAAAGAGTTACGGTAGGACCAGGCGTTGCTTCTATACTTGTAATAGCAATGCCATAGTTTTTAAGAGTTTCCTTGATTCTTCTGTTATTTAGCAACAGTTCAGTTTCACTTACTACTTTATTCTTTTTGTCGTAGTCGGTTAAAAAGTCAGTCGTTGGGCTGACAAAACTACTCAATTCTAAACGAGGGTCAAAAGGTTCATCTACACTATAATGGCTTTGAGGTCCTTCACTTTGTTCTTCTTCTGTAATTGCCACCTTTTCATCTGTTGCTTTTATGCTAAAAGGTATATCTTCTTGTTGTTTTTCTTCTTCAGATGTTTCTTGCTGATTATCTTCCACTGTTATAGTCTTACCGTCTCTTTTTACAGTAAAAGTGGTTAGTCTATCTATCTCTTCTGGTGATAATTTATCAGGATTTGTATTTATCTCCTTTTTAGTTACTATTGGTTTAGGGTCAAGTTTAACAGGAATATCTATTTCTTGTTCCTTTTCTTCTTCAAAAGCACCTGGAAAAGATTGTTCTTCTTCAAAGACATCTTTTTCTCTATAACCTCTTTCAAGATTCATCTTTTCTGCAGGAATAACGGATATTGGTCTTCCGCTTTCAAAATCTTCATCATCATCTTCTTGAGTTTGTTTGCGAGAAAGAAATTCTACAATTGAAGAATATTTAACATTGAAAACAAACATCGGCACAATAATGGTAAATGCAATATGAACTAAAACACAACCTATAACACCAATATAAGAACACCAAAGACTATTGATAGCAACGCCGACATTACCTGCAAAATCTTCCATTCTCTGCACTCCACAGCCTTCTACTATAAAACCAAAAATACAAGAAAACCACAACATAACAAGCAGAGTACTTACTATCTTATGAGCAAAGTTATCTATTTGAACTTCAAATAATCTCAAGCCTATTAGTGCAAAAAGAATAAGGAAACCAAATACTCCTATTCCAAAAGTATATCTGATAAACACGTATGCTGTGAAAGCACCTATGTTCCCACACCAATTATCTATGTCATTGATTTTCGTTAATAGAGAATAAGGAGTAATGTTTTCTACAAGAGAATAATCTGAAAACCATGTAACAAAAAAAGAAACAAATGATATAAAACAAAATACCACAAACAAAAACAAGCACACAGCAACAACTCTTGGAAATTGCTCTGAACGAATACCTCTTTTTATTAAAGAAAAGATACTTTCGGATTTTGGTTTTGTCTCCTTAGTTTTCTTTGAAGTAGATTTTCGTTTTGTAGTCTTTGTTTTTGAGGGCATTGTTTTTCTATTTTATTAGGGACTTTAAAAAAATTAATCTTTTAAAGTCTCTAAAATGTAATTACATATCTTCTTCGTCTTCTCCGCCACCACCAAATAGAACTCTAAGCATATCGCTTAAATCTTCTTGACTGATTTCTTCATATCCAGATTCAAGCATAAGGTCTGTATCTTTCACTTTTCCTTTCAAAAGTTCTGATGCTGTAAAAGTAACAGACAATGCATCGGAAAACTTCAAAGGATACTCCATTGGAAAAGCATCTAAACCAGGATAAGTTGTAAGATCCATTTTTGGTCCTATCTCTTTGGTAACATATATAGTTTCTTTTACTTCTTCACCTTCTGCATCCTTGAATATAGCAAGCACTTCTTCACATTGTAATCCTGCTATTTCTTTTTTCTTACCTGTATATTCATATTTGGTGTCTTTAAGCATTTCTTTTAGTTTTTCTTCTGTTATTTTGCTCTTAACATACCACTTACCAGACATTCCTTCGTATGGTCCTTCATCTGGTATCATTGAAAAGTCAAACAAAGTCATAACAACATTATTGTTAGCATTTGCTATGCTTTTACCTAAACCCATAGTAGATAAATCAACCTGACCTGCAAGATTTTCAAAAACTTTTACCTCCCATTCCTCTGGTACTCCTTGAGGAACATTTCCTGTCCAAGTAAGTTTGTATTTTACTAATCCTGCCCATTTTCCTTGTTGAGCCATTGCAGAAAAACCTGCCATAACGATAAGAGCTAAAACTCCAATGCTTAAAACTAGCTTTTTCATTTTTTTATTCATTTATTTATTATTAATTTCCAAAAGGCAAAATTACAATTTTTATTCCATTTTATCTATAATAAATCAAAATTTTACAAAAAAAAGTATTCATTAGCAAAAAAAGTACTATTTTTGTGCTTTGAATTATAAACATTTATTAAATATTAAATTTATGAAAAAATTATTTTTATCTTTAATCTTTAGTGTGCTTGCTATAGTATTATTTGCTCAAACTCCAACAATAGTAAGCACAAATCCTCAAAACAAACACCTTGTTTTTGAAGAATATACAGGAGTAAATTGTGGTTATTGCCCTGCTGGTCATGAATGGCTTAACGAAATGGCAGATTATTATCCAGGAACAGTTGTAATAAACATACATCAAGGTGTGTATGCTGCAAGATATACAACACAATGGGGAAATTCCCTTGCGAATCAAGTTGCATTAAGTGGTTATCCTGCTTTTACTATGAATAGAAAAACAAATAATAATTGCAAAATCATCAATTATTATTCTAATGATTACAATGTTTCAACTGAGGCTAACTCATTAGTAAACACAACTTCTCCTGTTAATGTTGCTGCTACTGCAGAAATAGATTTTTTAACAAGAGTAATGACTATTCATGTAGAAGTTTATTACACAAGTGATGTTACTGGTCAAAATGGTAGTAGTCTTAATGTAGCTCTTTTACAAGACTATGTTAAAGGTCCTCAAGCAAATTATGGTCCTTATAATCAATCTCAAATAACAGAAGATGGACAATATATGCACATGCATATGCTTAGAGATCTTATTACTGGACAATGGGGTGAAACTATAGCAGCAAATACAGAAGGAACAATACCTGCTGGAACATTTGTTTCAAAAGATTATACATACACTCTACCTCAAACAATAGGTGATGTTAATGTTGATATAGAAAATATGAATCTTGCTGTTTTTGTTGCAGACTTGAGTCAAGAAGGCTGTTCTTCTTTGAATTCTCCAAATATTTATAATGGAGTAAAAGTTATGCCTACTTATACAAATATTGATAGTGAAAATGCAACAGTCAATGATGTTATTTTTACTGACCCTTTGGGTTGTATAGACTCTGTTTCCGTAAAAGCAATTATAAAGAATATTGGTGTTCCTATCACATCTTTGGAATTGAACTGTACAAATCAATTAACTAACGATTCAAAAACAATAACAGTAAATGAGAATGTAGCAACATTTGCTACAACAACAGTTGATTTTGGATATATTCTTGCTACATTAGGTACAAATAACAACTATACCATTACTATAACAAAAATAAATGGAGTTGATTATAATGGACAAACTTCTGTTCAAGGACATACAAAAAAGGCTATTAGTCAAACTTCTGGTCGTCCAACCTTGTTATTAAAAACAGATAAAAAAGGAAGTGAAGTTACTTGGTTTGTTTATGATATGAACAACAACGTAATTCAACAAGGTGGTCCTTATGCTGACGGTGCAATAAGAAAAGATACAGTTGTTTTAAATATTCCTTCTGATGGTTGTTATCTATTCTCAATAGTAGATGCAGGTGGCGATGGTATCAACAATACAAAAGGAACAGGAAACTATTCTATACTAAATGGAGCAGGAGAAGAAATGTATCGTTCTAATGGAAAATTTGGTGCTGGTGAAACTATTGACTTCTACGCTTCCAATATTCCTGTTGGTATAAATGAGGCTAATGACAACATTTGCCAATCTATCCTTTATCCAAATCCTGCAACTAACAACACTGTCTTAGCAATAAACTTAGGAAAGTCAGATAGAGCAAAAATATCTGTTGTAGATGTTATGGGTAGAGAAGTATTAAATTTAGGAGAATACAATCTTAACTCAGGAGATAACAATATCAACATAAATACTACATCCTTAACAAATGGAGTTTATTTCGTTCGTATCGTTACAAACAACGGTATGGTTAGCAACAGACTTAACATTAGCAAATAAGTTGTTATCATAATTTTTTAAATTTTTCCCGCCTTTATTATTGTATAAAGGCGGGTTTTTGTATCTTTGCAAATTATTTTATAAGAAATATTTAACATGAACGACAATCTTCAACACGGATACGAAAAGATAGAAAGATATAATTCTCAAACTACCGAACAGCTTGCCTCTCATTATAGAGAGATACTTAAACTTTTGGGAGAAGACCCTCAAAGAGAAGGTCTGTTAAAAACTCCTGAAAGAGTTGCAAAAGCGATGGAGTTTTTCACACATGGCTATGATACAAATCCAGCAGAAATACTTCGTTCTGCAATGTTCAAGGAGGACTATAAACAAATGGTCATCGTAAAAGACATTGAGATTTATTCTCTTTGCGAACACCACATGGTTCCTTTCTTTGGCAAAGCTCATGTTGCTTATATTCCAAACGGGACTATTGTCGGCTTAAGTAAGATTCCAAGAGTTGTAGATTGCTTTGCTCGTCGCTTACAAGTGCAAGAAAGAATGACAAGAGAAATACTTACTTGCATACACAACACTCTTAATCCTTTAGGTGTTGCTGTCGTAATAGAGGCACGACATCTTTGTATGAGTATGCGCGGCGTTCAAAAGCAGAACTCCATAACTACCACATCTGATTTTATAGGTGCATTCAAAAAAGACGAAAAAACAAGAGCAGAATTCTTAAGATTGATTGGTGTTAATCTTGTTTAAACCAATAACGCCCAATTTTAGACAAAAAACGCCGTTTTCTAATCTGAAAACGGCGTTTTCTTTTTTAAAAACGAGCTTTTTCGATTACAAAAACGGTGTTTTCTTTTTCAAAAACGAAGAAAATTTATATAGAAAATAAAGATTGATTAAAATTTTTGAGCCTTATTAGCGTTATAAAAGAAAATAATGTACAGATATGAAAAGATTAGTTTTTATTAAATCTGTTTTTGTAGTTATTGCTTTTGTGTTTGCTGCTTCATTGATCTCCTCTTGTGATGGAGATTGTTATGAAGGTGGAAACAATATCAAGAAAAGCACAATAGAAAAAGCTGCTCCAGGCACGCAACCTAATGAAGAAAAGACAGATGAGTGTTAAATGAGTTCAAAGAGTATTCCTTTTAAAGCCTTTAGAAACGATAAGGGTATAACATCTTTCACTATTCCAACAGGAGCAACAGCTGTAGGTAGGGAGGCTTTTGCTTTGTGTGAAAATCTTACAGAAGTAAGCGGATTGGAAAAAGTTAAAGTAATGTATTCTTCTGCTTTTGAAGAATCAGGACTAAAAGAAGTTCATTTAGGAGGAAATTTAGAGATTATACCCGCAAGTTGCTTTTGTAAATGTCAGAAATTAGAGAGAATACAACTTGATTATGGTATAAAAAGAATTGGAGCTTACGCTTTTGCCAAGTGTGATAATTTAAAAGAAATAGTTATTCCGGAGAGTGTAACCTATATTGGCGAAAGTGCTTTTGAATATTGTACAAAATTGGAAAGAGTTGTAATGCCCAATAACCTAACATTAGTAAGCGACGGTTGTTTCTGCGGTTGCACTAATTTGAAAGAGATTAACCTACCTAAGAAAGCCACCAAGATAGAACGGTATGCATTTGTTGGATGTTACTCATTAAAAGAGATAAGCATACCTCGTGGATATAAGAACATTTCAACTGCTGCCTTTGCTTTCTGTTGCAATCTAAAAAAGGTTACTTTTCCTAAAAGCTTAGAAGAGATAGGTGCTTTAAGTTTCTCTTGTTGCAGCAAGTTGCAGGAAATCATGGGATTGAAAAAACTAACATATATCGGAAGTTACGCTTTTGAAGACTGTCCTTCCTTAGAACGCATAGTATTACCTAAACATATAGAAGGAGTAGGAAAAAGAATTTTTTGGGGATGTGATAATTTTAAGACGCTAATTTCAAAAAGCAAAACACCTCCAAGAGCCCGGACCTCTATATTTGATATTAATAATTCAAAGATAAGAGTTTTTGTTCCTTTTTATGCTTTAAGGAAATACAAAAAAGCAGAAGGTTGGAAACAAGTTCCTTTGCATAAGATTACAATAAAGATGTACTTAAAAATGTTCTTTGATAGAATAAAGTTTTAGGGAATTTCTTCTCCTATTATCAAAAAAACAAAGAAAGGACGATTCAATAACGCTGTCCTTTCTTTTCTTATATTGTAATTTAATCCCCTTTCTTATATCTCTGAAGAGAATTGATTTAAAAAACGGATGTCATTTTCAAAATATTGCCTTAAATCTTTTACATCATACTTCAACATCGCAATTCTTTCTATTCCCATTCCGAATGCAAAGCCTGAATATACTTTACTATCTATGCCAGATGCTTCCAAAACATTTGGATCTACCATTCCACAACCCATTATCTCTAACCATCCTGTATGCTTACAGATATTACAACCTTCTCCTCCACAGATAGTACAAGAAATATCCATTTCAGCACTTGGCTCTGTAAATGGGAAATAAGATGGACGCAGACGTATTTGTGTATTTTCTCCAAACATCTCTTTCACAAAGTAAAGCAGGTTTTGTTTTAGGTCAGCAAAAGAAACACCTTTATCTATGTATAATCCCTCTACTTGATGGAAGATACAATGAGCTCTTGCAGATATTGCTTCATTTCTAAAAACTCTACCTGGAGCAATAATACGAATAGGAGGTTTCATTCTTTCCATTGTACGTACCTGAACAGAAGAAGTATGAGTTCGCAAAAGAATATCATTACCGTCTGCTCGGCCATTTTCTACAAAGAATGTGTCTTGCATATCTCTTGCAGGATGTTCAGGAGGGAAGTTAAGAGCAGAAAAAACATGCCAATCGTCTTCTACTTCCGGACCTTCCTGCACAATATATCCGATACGAGAAAATATATCAACAATCTCTTTTCTAACTAAAGTCAATGGATGAGTAGATCCCAAAGAAATACTTTCCAATGGTTTGGTAAGATCTTCTTTTGGTCTCATTTCTTCAGCTTTTGCTTCCGTAAGTTCTTTGAGTTCCTCTATCTTTGATTGTGCTGTCTGCTTAAGTTCATTAAGTTTTATACCCAATTCTTTTCTTTTCTC
The DNA here is from genome assembly GCA_900314725.1 of uncultured Bacteroidales bacterium. GTDB lineage: Bacteria > Bacteroidota > Bacteroidia > Bacteroidales > P3 > Scybalousia_A. Next base: position 34,525 of record OMWJ01000007.1, on the reverse strand, counting down.
AGGTGCAACTTCCTTAAACTTTGCAAACAAATCGCTCATCACACCTTTCTTTCCAAGATATTCTATTCTAAGATTTTCTAATTCTTCCTTTGTTGCGGAAGATATTTGTTTAATCTTTTCAATATGTTTGTTAATTATTTCTTCCATTTTCCCAAAAATATTATTTTGCAAAAGTAAATCTTTTTTCGTTTTTTACAAAATTTATATAATACTTTGTCAGATATTAAATTTCTCTTTGACAAGTTCTGTACATTCTTTTATGGCTAAATCTAAATCATCGTTGATGATAATTTTATCAAAATGTTTTGAGTAAGATATTTCCATTTCTGCCCTTTGCAAACGTTTGTTAAGAGTTTCTTCTGATTCGGTATTACGACCTTGAAGACGTTTTTTTAGTTCTTCAATTGAAGGAGGCATCAAAAAAACAGCAAGAGCCTTGTCTTTTAAGTTGTTTTTTATATTTACACCACCTTTAACATCTACATCAAACACAGCAATCTTGCCTTCATCGTTAATTCGTTGTATCTCGCTCTTGAGGGTACCATAATACAGCCCCTCATACACGCTTTCATATTCCAAAAACTCATCGTTCTTTATCTTTTCTTCAAACTCTTGTTGTGATATAAAATAGTAATGCTTACCATGTTCTTCTCCCTGTCTTGGTTTGCGCGTAGTGGCAGATACAGAAAAGGAGAACCTACCTTGAAAAGTTTCAAAAAGATAATTCAGTATTGTTGTTTTGCCTGTCCCTGAAGGAGCTGATATGATAAGAGATGTAGTTTCTTTCATTCTACTCAAATCTTTTTTGAATTATATCAACAAGGTTTGCGTATGCAGGAGAAGTAGTAGCCCACTTGAAAACAGAACGCTTTTGATTTATCACCTCCATTGAAGCAGAGAAAGAAGTTTTTTCATTCAATTGGTTGATAAAGTTTTCATATTCTTTTATATCGCCAGAGAATAAATCGTTTATAAACATAAACTTATAGTTTATTCCTATGGCAACGCGCAAATCATTCTTTGTTTGTGAAGCAAATTTGTCTCCTATTGACTCTTGTTTATCCACAAGAACATCTGCTTTGTCTTTTTCTTCTTTATTGTCAAAAAGAGTTACAGGTTTTTCTTCCTTTGTCTCAATATTTTCTTCTTCACTGTCTGCAAACAAACTATTCAAAGTTGCGGTAACACTTTCAGATTTTCTTTCCTTGCTTTTTGATTCCGAGATATTTTTAGACGGATTGTCTTTTATAACTCTTTTGTGTAAGAATTCCAACACAGAAGAAGTCTCTTTTTCTTGCTTTGGTTGAGATTCAGGCTCCTGCTTTACTTCTTCTTGCTTTGGCTTTACTTCCTCTTGTTGAGGCTCTTCTTTCTTTTCAACTTCTTCTTGCTTGATATTTTCCAAATTCTCTTCCTGCAAAACGAAAATATCCAAAGGTTCTTCTTCCTTTATATTAATAGGTTGCTCATCTTCTTTTTTAGCATTCAAAACAACAACTTCTTTTTGCTTCTCTATCAAGTTCTCAAGCAAAGAATGTGTCTTTTCATTCTGATTGATAATCTGTTTATTCTGATTGATTAACTCTTGCACGTTAGATAAAAGCGTATCAAGTTTTTGAATGTAAAGAGGATTATCTTCTTTTTCTGGTAATTGAAGAGCAAGAATATTATCGTAAATATCTCTTATTTGCTCTTTAAGATTGTTAAGGTTATTGTTATCCATAATATTAAAACTATTTCTTTTGAAAATTTTCGCAAAGTTACAATATTTTTAAGCAAAGTAACACATAAAGACAGATTTTAATAAATTTATTTTATGAAAAAGAGAAAAGAGCTTATCAGCCTCCCTCTGCTTCAGGTGTGTATTCTATGATTTTTGCTTATGGGTTTCACTTGTCTGACTTCCATCAAAAAAAGTCTTCGTTTTGAGAAAAAAAGACTAAGTCTTTTTACCCTAAAGAGTTGATCTTTTTTTCTCAAATCCAACTCTTTTTTTTCAATAATTAATTCATAACAAAAAATATTTAAATTTTGCTTTGTTTATTAAAATATAATTACTACCCTTGCCCCATAAAAATAAATTTTCAGAAATTATTAACAAACAAAAACTAAAAAGGGAGAAACAAAAGATGAAAAAATTATTCTTATTTTTAATGGTAATGTTGTTGAGTTTCGGTGTTACATTTTCACAGAACAACAGGAAAGAAAAGAAAAGCTCAAAGGCTGGTTCTTTCCTTGAAAAAGCAGAGAAAAAGGTAAAGAAAACCGAGAAAAAAGTTGCAAACCTTGCCGATTTAGATAAAGTTTCCATCACTATGGAGAACAAAAGGCTGAACGATAAGGTAAGTTTTGAATTTGTAGGTTGCTATGGCGACAGTCAAAGCGGTGATGTCTATATGGTCATAAAGGGTAAAATAAAAATAGACAAATCAAAAATGTTTGTTACTCAGCAGTTAGGAGTAACATCTAAAGGCAAGATATATAACATTGGAGATAATTTCAACAGCGGAGAGTTTCAGGTTGTGAAAGGTGTGGCAGTGGAAATGAATTTAGAGAAAACTCCTTTGAAAAATGTTCCTTCTTCTGTAAAGCAATTAGAAGATGTTAAATGCAGAGTTCAGATAGACGGTGATACAGACTCTTATCATTTCCATAATGTTCCTATCCTTTGGGACCAAAAGCCTGAAGAATAAAAAAAATAGATAAAAAATAGCAAAAATAACAGATATTTAAGCAAAATAAAGAACATACAAAAAAAAGTCCGCTACATTGTTGTAGCGGACTTTTCGTTTATATACTTTATATTAAAGTACATTTACACCTTCTATTAATTCTTTACCTTTTGCTACTGCATCAAGGTTAGTTGGTATAAGTTTGTGATGTCTTTCAGGAAGAGAGTGTTTCAAACCTTCTTCAATATATTGTTCTGTAACAACAGGCTTGATTTTCAAAAATCCTCCTAATACCATCATATTAAACACCTTTGCCATTCCCATTTCTGCACTCTTTTCTGTTGCAGGAATTTTGTAAATATTAATGTCTTTTCTTGTAGGTGCTTTTGTTATACCATTAGGATCATATATAAGAAGACCACCTGGCTTAACTGCACTTTCAAACTTATCCAAAGATTGTTGATTAAGAATTATAGCTGTGTCAAATTGGCTAATGATAGGTGAAGATATTCTTTCGTCTGAAATAATAACAGAAACGTTTGCTGTACCTCCACGCATTTCAGGACCATAACTTGGCATCCAACTAACTTCTTTTCCTTGCATTGCACCAGAGTAAGCAAGTATTTTACCCATAGATAAAACTCCTTGTCCTCCGAAACCTGCGATAATTATTTCTTCTGTCATTGTTGTAATTTGTTTTATTGGGTTAATACTTTATTTAACTGGGATTAATTCTCTAATAACTTTGCTGTCTGCTGGATTGTATTCTCTTACGATTTGTCCGTCAGCTTTAATGTCGCCCAAAACATATTTAGGGAACATATTTTGACGCATCCATTCGTTAGCAGCAACAGGAGTCATCTTCCAACCAGAGTTACAAGTAGAAACGAACTCAACAAACTGAGTACCTTTCTTTGCTGCTTGGTTTTCAAATGCCTTTCTTACGGCTGCTTTAGCTTTTCTTACGTCAGCAGGAGTAGAAGCACTTTGACGAGTTACATAATCTGTTCCTGGAAGTTGTGCAACTAACTCTGTTATCTGTAATGGCCAACCATTCAAATCAACTCTACGTCCGTATGGAGTAGTAGCAGATTTCATACCAACCAATGTTGTAGGAGCCATTTGACCACCTGTCATACCGTAAATAGCATTATTTACAAAGAATATAATGATATTTTCTCCACGGTTGCAAGCGTGAATTGTTTCTGCTGTACCTATAGCAGCCAAATCACCATCTCCTTGATAAGTAAATGTGTGATGTTCTGGATGTAGTCTTTGAATTGCTGAAGCAAGAGCAGGAGCTCTTCCGTGAGCAGCTTCAACGAAATCTACATTAAAATAATTATAGGCTAAAACTGAACAACCAACAGGTGCAATACCTATTGTTTTATCCTGAATGCCCATTTCATCTATTACCTCTGCTATTATTCTGTGAATTGTTCCGTGAGGACATCCAGGGCAGTAGTGCATAACGGCATCGGTAAGAACACTTGTTTTTTTGTAAACAAGATTTTCCGGTTTTACTATTTCTTCGTTAAACATAATCTTAGCCTTTAATTAATTTATTTTCCAATGCTTCAACAACTTCTTGTGGTGTTGGAATTATACCACCATAACGTCCAAAGTATTCTACAGGACATTTAAACTCAGATGCAAGTTTAACATCTTGTACCATTTGACCTGCTGACATTTCCACTGAAAGCATACCTTTAACTCTTTGAGCTAACGCTTTGATTGGTTTGCTTGGGAATGGGAATAATGTAATAGGACGCAACAAACCTGCTTTTATTCCTTTTTCTCTTGCAAGTTGAACAGCCTTGTGAGCTATACGAGCGCAAGAACCGTATGCTACGAATACATATTCTGCATCATCACACATAATTTCTTCGTACAAAGTATCGTTCTTTTCCATTTCACGATATTTTGCTTGGAAACGATGGTTGTTTTGTTCTTGTTTTGCTGAATCAAGTTCAAGAGAAGTAATGATATTATGATCTCTTGTTGCAGGTTTTCCAAAAGCTGCCCAAGGAGCTTTCTCTGCTATCTCTTTATCTGTCCAGCGAGGAAGATAATCTCCAACATAAACTTTTTCCATTACTTGACCTATAGCACCATCAGAAAGAATCATAACAGGGTTACGATATTTGAATGCTATATCCCATGCTTTGAAAACAAAGTTATACATTTCTTGAACGCTTGCTGGTGCAAGGGTATAAAGTTGATAGTCTCCGTGACCACCACCTTTAGTTGTTTGGAAATAATCTGCTTGTGAAGGTTGAATAGTTCCTAAACCAGGACCACCACGCATAACATTTACTAACAAACAAGGAAGTTCTGCACCTGCAAGATAAGTAACACCTTCTTGCATCAAAGACATACCAGGTGAAGAAGAAGAAGTCATTACTCTTTTTCCTGTTGCAGCACCGCCATATACCATATTGATAGATGCAACTTCACTTTCGGCCTGCAAAACTACCATACCTGTTTTTTCCCAAGGCATTTCTGCCATCAAGTGTTCCATTACTTCGGATTGTGGGGTTATTGGGTATCCGAAATAGCCGTCACAACCGGAACGAATCGCTGCCTCAGCAATCGCTTCGTTACCTTTCATTAATTTTAACTCTTTTGCCATTTCTTTTTTAGTTTTTAATTAGACCTTAGCTTTGTAAACCGTTATTACTCCGTCTGGGCAAACCATACCGCAAGATGCACAGCCAATACATTCGCCGTTAATCATCTCAGCATAGTTATAACCCTTAGCATTTACGTTCTTTGATAAAGCTATAACCTGCTTAGGACAAACGCTAACACAAACGCCACAGCCCTTGCATTTATCTTTATCAACTACAATTGCTCCTTTTATTGCCATTGTTTTTATTGTTTTAAGTGGGTTAATACTTTACTTATAATAAAGTTGCAAATTTAAATTAATTTTTTTGAATAGCAAAAAAAATCGTGTTTTTTCTTCTCTTAGTTCAAAAAACAGACAAAACTTTTCTTCCTAAATTTTAATAATGTAGAGATATGAATAAAAAAACACCTTCTCTCTTTTACAAGTTTAAAATAAAAGTTCTTTCACTCTGTAATTCATTAATTATATCAGACAAAATGGCAAAAACATCTTTTTGAAAAGTCTGCTGAGAAGAAAATTCTTCAAAGAAGTTTTATTCCTTTTTCATCAAACTAAGCCGCATGAATTATATTTCAATAAAAAAATTAAAATCTACTGCCGTCAATTAAATAAAAATTTTTATCTTTGCAGAACAAATAGAGTTATAAATAATAAAAGTATAAAAAATCATGAAGAAAATCTTTCTTATTTTGTTTGCATTAATAGCTGGAGTAATCTTTGTTTCTTGTGGGAATGACGATGATACATCTGTAGAGAAGAATTTTACTAACAAAACCTTCACTGTTGGAGGAATAGAATTTACTATGATTGCTGTTGAAGGGGGAACTTTTACTATGGGAGCAACTCCAGAGCAAGGTGATGACGCTTCAAATAATGAAAAGCCAGCTCATCAAGTTACTCTATCCAATTATTACATAGGCGAAACAGAAGTAACACAAGCTCTTTGGAAAGCAGTAATGGGAACCAATCCTTCTGCTTCTGTAGGGAATGATCTTCCTGTGGAATCCATCAGTTATGAAGATGCAAATGAGTTTATTGCGAAACTAAATGAAATAACAGGAAAGAAATTCCGCCTGCCTACTGAAGCTGAATGGGAATACGCTGCAAGAGGAGGAAAGAAAACATCTAATTTTAAATTTGCAGGAAGCAATGATATTGATGCTGTTGCTTGGTATAAAGATAATAGTGATAATAAAACGCATGCTGTAAAAACAAAAATACCTAATGAATTAGGTTTATATGATATGACTGGAAATGTAGAAGAATGGTGTTCTGATTGGTTCGGAGACTATGATAGTGAAATTCAAAAAAATCCTCAAGGACCTTCTTCTGGTTATGAGCGTATAATTCGTGGAGGTTGCTATTTTTCAGTACCAAAAAGATCTCGTATTTCTTACCGTATGCATGACACTCCTTCTTCCAGATATGGCAATAATGGCTTACGACTTTCTCTTTCCCAATAAGTTACACATAAAATAGAAATACATAAAAAAAGACTTGATTTTAAGAAAAAAAGATCAAGTCTTTTTTTCTTAACTCTTGATGTTTGCATGCAAAAGAGTTGATGTTTTTTCACCAAGTCTTCGTTTTATTTTTTAAGGTGCTTTTTGTGGCAAAAAAGTAAGAAAAAATCAGCCTTAAAAGGCAAAAAAGCTTCATTTTACCAATTAATTTTCTTAAATTAAGATTTTATTATTAATTTTGCACCCTTATATATTAATGTATATAATCAATAATTGAGTCATAAAATGAAAAGAGCATTTTTTTTATTCCTGTTTGTGATGGTATTGAACCTTCAAAACACTTTTGCAACTGTTGCAGATCCTAAACCCGTAGATGTTAAGCAATCAGACAAAACAACTCTGACACTAAAATTATTTGGAGATGAAAGATTGAATTGGGCATCAAGTCTTGATGGATACACCTTGCTTAGGGCAGAAAATCAGGACTATGTCTATGCTATGTCGGATGGCAAACGAGGAATGATACCTTCCAATGTTGTAGCCCATAACGAAGGAGAACGAAGTCAAGAAGAGATTGCTTTCTTATCAACAGTTTCTAAAAATTTATTCTTTTCCGAAGAACAGTTAAGTCTTGTACGTCAATACAATGAAGCCTTATATGATTTTAAACAAAAGAGTTTTACAAGAAAAACAGGAGTAAGTACTCAAGATTACAAAATGCTTGTTATCTTGATGTCGTTTGCCGACAGGGAGTTCCAAACACCAAGAGAAGAAGTAGAAGCATTATATAATCAAGTTGGTTATTCCGCTAACGGTAATGCAGGAAGTGTGCATGATTATTTCGTTGCCTCCACTGTTAATAATCTAAACGTTACCGCATCTGTATTTGGACCATACACAGCTACACACAATTTGGAATATTATGGAAAAGATACTGTATATGAATGGCAAGGTTATCAATATCCTGCAAAAGACATAAATGTGAGAGCATTAATTTTGGAAGCGATTTATGATGCAAATAATGACAATGTAGATTTCACTCCTTTCACTAATGGTAATGCTGATAATGAAGTAGAATGTGTGTATGTTATCTATGCTGGCTATGCTCAATCTTCTGGAAACGCTTCATATACTATTTGGCCACATAGAAGTCGTCTTAATGAAAGAATAATGATTGATAATGTTAGCTTCTTTAACTATGGATGCTCTTCTGAATTAGGAGGATACAACAATGAAGGATGGGGAGGAACAGGAGAACCTCTTATGATAGGTACTATTTGTCACGAGTTCTCTCACGTACTTGGACAACCTGACTACTATGATGTTTCTTATCAAAATGGACAACATCAAAATGAATCTTTTCATCCTGGTGTATGGGATGTTATGGCTGGAGGTAATTATAATGGCAATGGTGGTTATCCTCCGTTATGGTCTGCTACGGAAAGAGAACTTAGAGGCTACACTGAAATAGAAGAAATCACAGATGCAGGTTCTTATACTCTTCCTCCGTTAGATACAGATAATAAAGTATTCAAAATAATTAATTCTGAAAATGAATATTTTGTTCTTGAAAATCGTCAGCAGAGAGGATTTGATACAGAACTGCCTGGACACGGAATGCTTATTTATCATGTGGATAAAAGTGTATGGAATCTTCAAGGCAATTGTGTGAATTGCGAACCAGGACACGAAGGTTACAGAGTTGTAACTGCTTCTCAAAATATAAATGCTACAAATCCTTTCCCTGGAACAAACAACAAAACTTCTTTTACTGACAACACTACTCCAAACAGTAAGGCTTACGATGGAACAAATACAAACAAACCTATATATAATATAGTAGAGAATACTTCTACAGGCAATATTACTTTTGTTCTTATGAATGAAAACACATATCCTTATATAGCAAACACTCAGGTGGATTTCAAAACAGACACACTCAATCTTACTGCTCAAATAACACAGAACAACAATTCCATAACTCAAACCGGTGTTTGCTTCTCTATGGACAACGACACTCCTACTGTAAATGATGAAACCGTTATATCTTCTGTCGCAAGCAATAGTATAGACGTTGATGTTTCGGGATTAAATCCTAACACCACATATTATGTAAGAGCCTTTGCAAAACGAGGAAACTATGTTGGATATGGAGAAATAATAAAAGTAAAGACGCCGTGTGAAGTTGTACAGACTTTCCCTTATAGCCTTTCCTTTGAAGAAACAGATGAAGATATTTCTTGTCTTAGTCAAAATTCTCCGTTATCAACAAATCAATGGCAGTTTGTTGATAACATAAGTGAGAGTACAATACAAGCATACGATGGCAATAGATTTGCCTATCTAACTACTGATTATCTTTTGTCTTCACACCAAATGCAATTGCTTCTTCGCCCTTTTAACACTACTAATCTTTCTCAACCTGCTTTAGTCTTTGCTTACGACCAAAAACGTGTAGGAAATAGAATAGATTATCTAAGAGTTTATTATAAAACATCCTTGAATAGTGATTGGTCTTTATTGAAAACTTATTCTTCTGGAACAACATCTTGGACAAAAGACACAATAGATCTTACAGTAAAAAGTACTAACCTATACATTATGTTTGAAGCAGATGTAAAAGGAGCAGGAGGAATATACTTAGACGATATTCAAGTAATAGAAAAAAATATTAATGCTTTCCCTATTGTAGTAACATCTGCTGCTGAAAACATAATTGACAACAATGCAAAAGCAAAAGCAAATCTTATTTCTGCAGGTTATACTCCGATAGTTCAAAAAGGCTTTGTTGTAAGTGAAAACCCTATGCCTACGGTTGATGATATGGTTTATTATATTACTGATAATGCTTTGGGAGAATATGAAGTTGATTTATCAGAACTTAATTCTTCCACTACTTATTATGCGAGAGCATTTGCAAGAAACCACGCTCTTGTTTCATACGGAGAACAGATTTCTTTCACTACTCTTTGCCCTCGCATAACAGAATTTACTTATCAACCTCAATTAAACGGTGAAGATACTCTTTGCTTTATAAATGAAGAAGGATTGTGGAGAACAAATACAACAGAAAATAGTTATAGATGTCAAGGTCAAGCAGAGGATACAAAAATCATAACTCCTTTATTAGATCTTTCCTATAAGAGTGATATGAAAGTTAGTTTTGATTACAAAGGAACAGCTAATCTAAGAGTTTTATTGAAAGAAAACATTGCTTCTTCTTGGCAAGAAATCGCAAGTATAAATGCTTCTAACAGTTCTTATCAACATACAGAATACTCTATCACTGCTCCTATAACTGTCAGCGAACAATCTTTCATTGCTTTTGAATATAGTGGCACAACAAATTCACAAATAGATATAAGAAATATAAAAGTAGAAGCCATATTACAGATACCTATAATTACAACTGATAGTGCTTCTCTTTCAGAATATAACAAAATAAAAGTTTCTGCAACAATACATTATGATGGTCTTTCCGATATTACTTCAAAAGGTGTTTGCTATTCTCTTTCTGGCAATCCTACAATAGAAGATAATGTTGTTGTTTCTACATCTAATGAAAGCAGTTTTGATGTTACAATATCAGACCTACCAATTCTTACACAATATTATGTAAGAGCTTTTGCTACAAATTCTTTTGGTACTGCGTATGGTGAAATAATTCCTATTTCTACAAGATATTACTCTGTTCATAATAATATTATTTCTTCTGACCAAAGAGTATGCAATGAATATCCTGAAATTCTTACAGGTCAAAATCCAACAGGTGGTAATGGAGAGTTCTCTTATCAATGGATAATGAGTAGAGATTTGATAACATGGGACGTTTGCGATGAAGGAGTATTCAATGACAGACCTACTTATCAACCACGTCCAGCATCTCTTATTGGAACTTATTATTATGCTCGTGTAGTTACTTCTGGTTTAACAATAGATACAAGCAACTATGTTACTATTCTTATAGATGATCCTACACGTGGAGGTAATATCTTTTCTAATTCAAATAGTGTAGCAGTAAATGAGAACCTGTCTTTGCAACTTAGAGCTTACACAGGAACTGTTCTTTATTGGCAAGTAAAGAAACCATCTCTATTTTTCACAGAATGGGATACAATAGAGAACTCTGAGAATTCTCCAAGCATAAATTACGTTCCAACAGTTGAGGGAGAACATACTTTCAAAGCCATAGTACAAAATGGAGTATGCAATATGGAAGAATCAAGTTCTAAAGTAATACAAGTAACAGAAGGTGTTGGTTTAGATGATATAAAGAATAGTAAAGACAATATTTATCTTTCACCTAACCCATCTAATGGTAATATTAATATAACTTCTTCTTCTCAAGAAAATATAAGCATAGTTATTACTAATCTTAATGGTGCTATTGTATATACTAATCAAACAACACTATTTAAAGGGGATAATAATCTAAATCTTTCTTTCTTGGAAACAGGAACGTATATTATAAGACTACAAGGAGAAAATATTGACTGGAAAACAAAACTTATAATAACCTCTAAATAGTTTTCACTATGAAAGAAGAAATAAAGAGACACATACTTGCTGCATTAGAAGAAGATGTTCAACAAGGAGATTATTCTACTCTTGCATCTGTAAAAGAGGGAGAAACAAAAAAAGTTAAACTTGTTGCAAAACAAGATGGAATACTTTGTGGAATAGACGTATTTTGCTTGGTTTTTGATTTATTAGACAAATCACATAATATCAAAATCACAAAATACAAAAAAGATGGTGAAGAATTACACAAAGGAGATATTATCCTAAGAATGGAAGGTAATGCTCGTGCAATATTAACAGGAGAAAGAACGGCACTAAACTATATGCAACTTCTTTCAGGTATTGCAACAACAACAAAAGAATATGTTTCTCTTATAGAAGGAATGCACACTAAACTTTTAGATACAAGAAAAACAACTCCTGGTCTTAGACTTTTGGAAAAATATGCTGTAAAAATAGGAGGGGGATACAATCATAGATTTGGTCTTTTCGATATGATTATGCTTAAAGACAATCATATTGATTTTGCAGGTGGCATAAAGCAGGCAATAGAACAAACTAATAATTATCTAAAAGCAAACAATCTTGACCTGAAAATAGAAATAGAAGTCAGAGACTTCAAAGAATTAGATGAGGTCTTACAGATTGGAGGTGTAGATAGAATAATGTTAGATAACTTCTCTCCAATGGATTTAACAAAAGCCATAGATATTATTAACGGAAGATATGAAACAGAGGCTTCAGGAGGAATAAATAAAGACACTCTTAGAACTTATGCAGAAAGCGGAGTAGATTATATTTCTGTAGGAGCTTTAACTCATCATATTTCTGCCTTAGATATAAGTTTAGTAGCAGATGATGAATAAACAAAAGTGGCAACAGTTTCTTAGAAGACTTCTGTTTTGGCGACCTGTGAGAAATGTTCTGCATTATTCTCGTCTTGTTGTGTTGCCAGGATTTCAAAGAGTGCCTATATTTGATGTGATTGTCTTCTTTATAAAGGGACTTACCAAAGGTGCATTAAACCAAAGAAGTGCAGCAATCAGTTTTCACTTCTTTCTTTCTCTGTTTCCTCTTATATTGTTCTTAGTTTCGCTGTTGCCATTCTTGCATTTGGATTTTTTAACAGAAAGATTGCTTAGTCTTGTGCAGGAGTTTGCACCTAACAGTGCAGGAGATTATATCTCCAATACTATTTCCGACCTTATGCATCACAAACATAAAGGATTGATGACTATAGGTTTCTTCTCTTCTATCTTTGTTGCTTCCTCGGGAGTCAATGCTTTACTTTTGTCATTAAACGCTTCACAACATACAACTAAAAAACGTTCTGCATTCAAACGCAGATTAATAAGCGTAGGTCTAACTATTGGCATTGCTATAGGTATTATTATAAGCATACTCTTGATTATCTTTGCAAAACGTTTAATAGTCTATCTTTTAGCTAATGATATTATCAAAAGTTTGTTGCAGTTTTATATTCTAAGAGTATTAAAATGGGTTATAATAGTTATTATACTTTATTTAGTATTTGCAATGATATATTACGTTGCTCCTGCCGATAAACGAGGATATAGGTTTTTCTCTGCCGGAGCAAGTTTGGGAACTGTCCTATTTATTCTTTTCTCTCAAGGATTCAATTGGTACATTATCCATTTTTCACGCTACAACGCTTTATACGGTTCTATTGGTGCTATGATTATATTTCTTTTGTGGATATATTTAAATTCATACATTATTTTGATTGGTTTTGAACTTAATGCTTCTATTGCTGACGCTTACACTCAAGGACGAGCGCTCAACAATAAGGATGAAAACGGTAAAAAAGCCCTACGCCTTTCTCGTTCAGCACAAAATATGTCCTCTTTAGAAAGATTGAAGAAAGATTATAAACGCTGGTATATCAGAAAAGTCTATCCTAAAATAAAAAATCTAAAAAGAGAATCATAAACACAAGATTCTGTTTTATTGAAAAAATGTTTTAATCTGTGAGACAATGTATTGCAATTGTTCAACAGAGAGTTCTGTGTGCATAGGTAAAGAAAGTACTTCTCCGCATAGTCTTTCTGCGTTAGTCATTTCATTTCCACTGCGTGCAAGAGAAGAAAATGCTTGCTGTTTGTGAAGAGGTATAGGATAATACACTTGACTTGGCACACCGTTTTCAGATAGATATTGCTTTAAATTATCTCTTTTCCCATTGAGAACTTTTATTGTATATTGGTTGTAAGTGTGTGTAGAGTGGCATTGTTGCTTAGGAACAATGATTTGTTTAATATCCTCCAACTCTTTGTTGTAAAACTCTGCCACTTTTCTTCTTTCGGCTATATATTTGTCAAGATATTTTAATTTTACCTTTAAAACACCTGCCTGTAAAGTATCTAAACGAGAATTAACGCCTATACATTCATTTCTATATTTCTGTTTCATCCCATGGTTTGCTATCAAACGTAGCCTTTCTGCCAAGTAATCATCATTAGTAAACATCGCCCCTCCATCTCCATAACAAGCTAAATTTTTTGTAGGAAAGAAAGAAGTACAACCAATATCACCTATTGTTCCTAAAAACTTTGTCGTATTATCTTTGAATGTATATTCTGCTCCTAAAGATTGAGCATTATCTTCTACCACTGCAAGGTTGTAATCTGAAGCAACTTCCATTATACTCTCCATTTCTGCACCTTGACCGAAAAGATGTACAGGAATTATTGCTCGTGTTTTATTTGATATGGCTTGAATTATATTCTGAGCAGTTACATTAAAGTTTTCATAATCCACATCCACAAAAACAGGTCTAAAACCCAACAAAGCAATGACTTCTGCTGAAGAAATAAAGGAAAAAGACGGACAAATAACCTCATCATTAGGCTTCAGGTTTAACGCCATTAAGGAAATCATCAAAGCATCTGTTCCGTTTCCACAAGAAATAACATGTTTTACATTCAGATATTCCCCAAGTTGAGATTCAAACTCTGAGACTTTCTGCCCTTTTATAAACTGAGAACTTTCTAAAACACTATCTATTTCAAAGTTTATTTCATCTTTGATTTTCAAGTACTGCTGTTTTAGATTAACCATTTCTATCTTTTCCATACAACTATTAACGCAAATTCAGAAAAAAGATTTTATAATATTGAAAATAAATGCTGAACACATCACTTTTAGACTTACTCAAAAAAAGAGTTGATGTTTGATGTAAAAAGACTTAGTTTTGAGAAAAAAAGACTTGATCTTTTTTTCTCAAATCCAACTCTTTTTGGTGTAAAGAGTTGATCTTTTTTCACCAAGTCTTGATTATTTTTTTTCAACAAACAAGAATAAAAAAAAGAGAAAGAAATAATTTATCACCATTGTTTTCGTTCTAATATATCATATCATTTTTTGAAAAATCAAAGAGAAATAGATGAAAAAGTTTTTTGTAGTCAATCTTCTATTTATGCTTAGCCTAAATCTATTGATTAAATCATTTTGGATTTTGGGAATAGATAGAAGTGTACAAAATGCTTTACCAAGTGGCGAATATGGAGTTTATTATGCTTTATTGAATTTCAGTTATTTGTTTAATATCATTCTTGACTTTGGAATAAACAACTTCAACAATAAAACCATTGCACAAAACACTTTTCTTCTAAAGAAATACTTTGCAAGAATACTTCCTCTAAAACTTATCTTGGCAGGTGTGTATATTGTAGCTGTTTTTGTTGTGGCACTAATTGGAGGTTATAAAAGCAGAGCATTTAATATGCTTATGTGGCTATGTTTGTTTCAGATTCTCACTTATTTTCTCACTTATTTCCGCAGCAATATATCCGGACTTCTACTCTTTAAAACAGATTCTATCCTGTCTATATTAGACAAAAGTCTTACGATTATTTTTTGTTCTATCCTGCTTTGGACAAGTTTTCTGAAAGAAGATTTTAAGGTAGAGTACTTTGTTTATGTACAAGTGCTGAGCATATTCATATCATGTGTGGTTGCCTTAGCCATTTGTTTGACAAAAACAGGATTTATCAAACTTGTTTGGAATAAAGCCTTTATGCTTGCCATACTTAAATATGGCTTCCCATTTGCTTTACTAAGCCTTCTTATGTCGTTTTACAATAGAATAGACAGCGTGTTTTTGGAAAGATTGTTGGATGACAATGGTTTTGCAGCAGGAGTCTATGCTTCGGGATTTAGACTTGTAGATAGTGCAAATATGGTTTCTTATCTTTTTTCTGTTATACTGCTTCCTTTCTTTGCTAAGTTAATAAAGGACTCTAAACTACTGCCTACTGATTTTGTTGGAGAAAAAAACAAGAATATCAAAGATATTATTAAGATTTCATTTCATCTACTTTTGGTTCTAAGTATGGGATTTGTTTTAGTTTCATTTTTGTATTCTAATGAACTAATGACGCTTTTATATAACAAAAATATAGAAGAAAGTGCTGAAGTTTATCGCATTCTTTGTTTTTGTTTTATTCCTGTTTCCACAACATATATATTTGGAACACTGCTCACTGCTAACGGTTCTATGAAAAAACTAAATATTGTTGCAGCTTGTGGAATGGTTATGAACATTGTGCTTAATATAATACTCGTTCCAAAATATCAGCAAAATGGTTCTGCCGTTTCTTCTTTAGTCTCTCAGGTAGTTACCGCAATACTACAAGTTTGGATTGCAATTAGAATATTTAATATCAGTTTTAATGCTAAGTACGTTACAAAAATTATCAGTTTTGTTCTGTGTATAACTCTTATGTCTTATTTGGTTTATAATGTAGAACTGATGTGGGGATATAGAATAGTTATAACCCTTACTGTAATTATCATCTTGGCTTTTGTTTTCAAAGTATTTAGCATAAAAGACATTACAACCTTTGTTACAACAGGTCTTAAAGATAAGAAATAGTAGATTTATTTAGAATAAATCTTTTCAAAAGGAACTCTATTCATTATAGAACGACCAAGAGTTATCGCATCTGCATATTCTATATTATCACCAATAGAAACACCTCGCGACAAAACAGATACCTTTACATTCATTTCTTTTATTATCTTATTAATGTAGAAGCATGTTGTATCTCCTTCCATTGTCGTTGGCAAAGCAAGAATAATTTCTTCTATATTTTCTGAACATATCCTTTGGACAAGTTCATTGATGCGAATATCTTTAGGACTTATTCCGTCTATTGGAGAGATAACTCCGCCTAAAACATGATATATTCCACGATATTGGTTTGTATTCTCTATCGCCATTACATCTCTCATGTTTTCTACAACACAAACAATGCTATGATCTCTTTTCTCGTCTTTACATACCTCACACTCTTCAGCATCAGAAATAGAAAAACACCTCTTACAAAGTTTTATATCTTCATTCATTGCAACCAAAGAATTGACAAGTCTTTCTGTTACTTGTTTATCTTGTGAAAGTAAATGAAGGGCAAACCTTAAAGCGGTACGCTCTCCCACTCCTGGTAGTTTAGAAAACTCATTGACGACATTCTCCAAATAGACTGATGGGTATTCCATTATTTAGTTTTGCTTTATAATTTTTGTTGAATATATCTTTGAGTTAGATGTAATGACATTAAGTATATATACACCATCTTTATATTTTGACAAATCATAAATATAATTTGACTCGCTTTGCTGCACTGGATATATTTTCTCTCTTGCTCCTAAAACAGAAGTAAGGTAACATTCTTCTACTTTTTCCTCTCCTACTTTAACATGAACAATACCCTTTGTTGGATTAGGATATATAACTAATTCGCTTTCCGTTAGTATATTCTCAAAACCAACTGCCTTATATCCAAAATAAGGTCTAATCATCAATGCTCCTACTATAAAGGATTGTTTCCATTCCTCTCCTGAAGAAATCTTTGAATAAGTATGAGAAGAAGCATTATTATTTCTATCAAAGCCTATATTAACATAATCACCTCTGTTTTTTATCTCTAAGGAAATAAAGAATGTTCCTGGTTGTAAGACTAATGGTTCGGTAAGTGAATATCTTGTAAATTTGTTTAAAGAATCGCTTATTGGAAGAAGCCTTTCAGATTTATAAACGAGATTATTAGGAACTTGATTTTCTCCAGCTGTTGCATCCCAAACGCATAAAAAGAAATACTTTTTATCATTAGTATCTTGATTATTGGTTTGATTGAAATATATATCTATTGCTGAAAGAGTATCACTTTGAGTAAGATTGAATCCTA
This sequence comes from uncultured Bacteroidales bacterium, assembly GCA_900314725.1. Lineage (GTDB taxonomy): Bacteria > Bacteroidota > Bacteroidia > Bacteroidales > P3 > Scybalousia_A. Next base: position 17,031 of record OMWJ01000007.1, on the reverse strand, counting down.
AGGCGAGATTACTCCCTTTTAAAGGATTTATTCCAAAACCTCCTTCACTTGTACCATCATCGTATGCAAAATAGTTTGAGAAAACTTGTTTAAACTTTATAGTATCATTTGTTGATAAGTCATCTTGTCCTACTCCCTCTCTGACAACATGAGTTATTGTATATTCTTCTTCTTGAGTCATAAGAGGAAAAGCATACTGTAACGGAGGAGTTGTATGATTAGGAGAAGTCTGGAATTCGTGTGAAGTCATAAAAGGCAATATGTTTTCAAAACCTCCATCATAACTTGCTAACTCAATATTATTTTTATCTGTTATGGAATATTTATAAGAAGAAGATAATGCTGAAGAATATAGATTGATTATTTTTGTAGCAAGGTTTGCCTTCATCATATCTGGTCTATATTGTTTATAAGGAACAGCTGTATAATTTTTTAATAAAGATGTGGCAGGATTAACAAAAGCAATATCTCTGAAACTACTATCACTACAAGACCTATTGTAATTAATATAGACGTAATCAATATTCCACTGATCGCAATTCATAACATAATTTGCATCAGGATTAGCATCCAAAGAAGAATATGTAAGAAATCTAAACTTAAAGAAAGCATTAAAGTATTTATCTTCTTTTATTGGTATCAAGACATAACGAAAATAAAGACTATCCATTGCAAACAAAGAATCAACACTCATTCCTTTCATACTCCAGACAGTATTCCAAGAGTTTTCTGTTGCAGAAAAAAACTGCAAGACTAAAGAATCTTTACTTGAAGGTTGTGAGCCTATTCTTTCCCACATATCTCCTGCACCTCCTCCTGGTTGAACAAAAAAGGATAGATATATAGAATCACTAACAGATAATGCTCTTACTATCGGACTTTGAAGAGAATCTAAACGAATAGTTTTAGAACAAAGAGTATCGCCCATAAAACCAAAAGAACTCGCATCGGGATATAAACTACCATCTTTATCTATTGCATCTAAAGTTACAACACCTATACTTGGAGGTAAATATTGATAGCCTTGATTAACAAAACAATTATTTCCTTCCCACAATTCAGCCTTCGGCATACCTGTATAAGAAGAAAAATCATCCAAAAAAGGCAGATAAATCTCTTGTCCTTTTGAAGTAAAGACTAAAAAAATACTAAAGACAAACAATATATTGAAAACAATCTTTCTCATCTTAATTTTCTTGTACCTCATCAGATGTTATTTGTTCTTCTATCTGTTGGTTTATCCTTTCTTCTTCGGCTTTTTTGTTCTTTTCTCTATTGAAATTATCCATTTCTTTTTGGTATTTTTTCTTTGAAGAACTCATAAAGTTAAGAGAAATACTTGTCCCCAAAGTAGCACTATTAGATAATGGAGAATAAGAGACAACTCTCATCTTATCTCTGTCTTTTTCGCCATCATACTGCTTAAATCCGACATTTAGACCTACTTGCCACAACAATAGTTCTGCTTCTTTTTCTGTTTTACCAAGAATATTTGGAATCTTTACTATCGTAGTTGTAGAAGGAACTTCAACTATCAAATCTATCGCTTCTCCACTTTGAATATCTGTCCCTGCTTTTATGCTTTGTCCATTAAATCTCTGTTCTACAACAAAACCATTTCCACCTATATCTGCACTTCTAAACATAAGCGTACCTACTCTCAAGCCTTTATCAACAAGATTTTGAACAGCTGTTTTCAAAGATACATTAACACAAACAGGCATTTTAACAATCTCGCCAGAAAATGCAACAACAGTAACATAAATCTTTCTTCCTCGCTTAACCATACTTCCCGGATTAGGGTCTTGAGTAAGAATGGTTCCTGCCTGTATATCTTCTCTATAAATAGAATCTATAACTACTATATCAAACAAAGACATTTCTTGGCTTGACATAACATCCTGCAAAGACTGTCCAGTTATTTTTGGTACTTCATATTCTTTACCATGACGAGTGTATATCTTTAGCAATTGCATAACTAAAAACAACAATACAAAGAAAGATAAAATTATTAAAAGCAAATGTTTGAAGAACAACTTACTTTTCAAGAAATCTCTTAATCTCATGGTAAAACTATTGTTTCTGAATTAAACAAAACTAATCTCTTCTGCTTGCGCCAAGATATATCATTACATAATATAATAATGTTGCTAAAGAGGATAGAGCTGCTATAACATATGTATAAGCTGCAAGTTTCAATGCTCTTCGTGCTTTAGGATGTGTCTCTATAGAAGTTATTCCACTTCTATCTAACCATACTAATGCACGTTTAGATGCATTTATCTCCACAGGTAAAGTAACAAAAGAAAACAGAGTAGTAAGAGCAAACAAAACTATTCCTGCCAAAAGAAGTTGAGGAAACGTACGAAGTAAAAGCATTCCTCCTAATAACAACCAAGTAACCCATTTGCTTGCAAAACTAACCACAGGAACGAGATTACTTCTCATTTGTAACCAAGAATACATAGTCGCATGTTGAACAGCATGACCACATTCATGAGCTGCAACAGCTGCTGCTGCAACAGAATTACTATTATAAACATCTGGACTAAGATTCAATGTTTTATTTGCAGGATTATAATTATCGGTAAGATGTCCTTGTATGCAAGTAACTTGTACATCATATATATCATTATCTCTCAGCATTTTTTCTGCTACTTCCTTTCCTGTAAGGTTTCCTGTTGTTGGAATCTTAGAATAGTTTTTAAATGCTTTATTCAACGAAGAACTAACTAACCAACTTAAAACGGCAGTACCTATAAATATCATCCAATATAAACCACTGCCCCCCATCATTCCAATATAGTTTTCCATAAATACTCTTATTTTTTTAAATTACTACCTTATAGAACGCTGAATCTACTTTTTTATTGCTAACAAGTATAAATTTACTTTTCATTTTCCAAAAACAAAACGAAGACTCAGAAAATAAGTCTTCGTCCTGCTTTATATACATTATTAATATTAGAAAGAAAGTTTGTATTCCTGCAAGAACTTAACAGACTTTTGTATTAAAGTATACATCACTTCATCATTTTCTATGAAATGAACATTCTTACGATACTCTTTAACAAACTCTTCTATTGCTGGTGAAGACTTCAATCCTGTCTCTTTTTTTCTAAAGTCTAAAGCTTGAGCTGCGTTAAATAGTTCTATTGCAAGAACTCTTTCTGTATTATTTACAACACGGAATGTCTTAGTTGCTGCATTTGAGCCAAAAGATACGTGGTCTTCCTGCCCTTGAGAAGAATCTATTGTATCTACTGAATTTGGCATACAAAGCATTTTGTTTTGATTAACTATACTTGCTGCTGCATATTGAGGAATCATAAATCCGCTATTTACTCCTGGTTTTGCAACAAGGAAAGAAGGCAAATTACGTTTAGCTCCTATTAGTTGGTATGTTCTTCTTTCTGAAACAGAACTTAATTCACTTACCGCAATAGCAAGAAAATCTAAATTAATTGCCAATGGTTCTCCATGGAAATTACCTGCAGAAATAACCATATCTTCATCTGGAAAAACAGTAGGGTTATCTGTTGCAGCGTTTATTTCTGTAGTGATAATATCAGAGACATGGTTTATTGCATCTTTGCATGCACCATGTATTTGAGGAACACAACGGAAAGAATAAGGATCCTGAACATGTTCTTTATGACGTTTTATTATCTCACTTCCTTCTAATAAAGAACGAATACGTCTTGCTGTTGCAAGTTGTCCTGCATGAGCTCTTACTAAATGAACATTATCATAGAATGGTTCTATTCTTCCATCAAAAGCCTCTAAACTAACTGTCATTATTAGGTCAGCAAGTTTTGACAAACGCTTTGCTTTAATAATAGAATACATCGCAAAAGCACCCATAAATTGAGTTCCATTCAACAAGGCAAGACCTTCTTTACTTTGAAGTTCTATCGGTTGCCAATTCATTTGTTTGTTTAACTCTTCTCCGCTTATACGTTTGCCTTTATAATCCACTTCTCCTAAACCTAAAAGAGGCAGACACATATTTGCTAAAGGTGCTAAATCACCACTTGCTCCCAATGAACCTTGTTGATAAACTACAGGATAAATATCATTATTAAAGAAATCTACCAAACGTTGAACAGTAACAAGTTGAGTGCCTGAATGACCATAAGAAAGAGACTGAATCTTGTTTAAAAGCATTAGCTTAACAACTTCGTGAGGAACTTCTTCTCCACAGCCACAAGCATGAGACATAACAAGATTCTTTTGTAGTTGAGAAAGTTGCTCTTTGCTAATGGAAATATTACACAAAGAACCGAAACCTGTGGTTACTCCATAAATTGGTTCTTTTTGATTTTCCATTTTTTTGTCAAGATACTCTCTACACTTTACTATACGTTTTTTACTTTCTTCTGATAGTTCAAGTTTTAAACCTTTTTCCATTATCTCGCTTACTCTATCTAAGGTAAGCAGTTCTGGTGAAATATGATGAATTTCCATAGTATGTTTATTTTTTTATTGATTAAAATACTTTGCTTTGTTTTTCGTTTTGTTGGATTGCAAAATTACAAAATTTTCTTTCACAAACAAAACACTATAGAATAAAATCTTCTATATCTCGTTTTAGCATATTAAGAAAACTGTTATCTACCTCAAGTTCTATCTTTTGAACATATAGTTTTTTGTTAAAGTCTTTCAATCGGGAATAGTCTTTTTCTGTAGTTATGATTGGGTATTTGATTTTTGAAATCATTTGTGTCTCTTTTTCTGAAAAAGAATGATGATCAGGAAACTTTAAAACTTGTTTCACTTTACAGAAGGTATTAAGATAAGATATTAAAGGCTGAGGATTATCTATGCCAACAAGTAATGCGACATCTTTTCCCATTAATTCGGATTGTAAATCTTCATTATATTGTATGGAAGAAAAAAATATCTGTTGGTTACTCAATGGTTTTATGCTTGAAATAATAATTTGTCTGTCTTTAACACTTATCTCATTAGGTGATTTAGTAACGACTATATAATCGGCTCGCCTCTTTTCTTTTCTTCTTTCTCTTAAACGACCATAAGGAAGAACAAAATCAGAATAGAAAGGTCTGTGATACTCGGTCAAGAGAATAGTCTTTGTTGGTTTTGTTTTTCTATATTGGTAAGCATCATCTAAAATGATTAGTTGTGTTGATGGATATTTTTGTTTTATATATTCTATGGCTTGGTTTCTATCTTTATTAACAAAAAAGCGTACATCGGGGAACTTTTCACTCATCTGTTTTGGCTCATCCCCTACACTTTTATAGTCATCTGCTGACGTTATCTCTTTGAGTCCTTTAGTTTGTCTTTTATAGCCAAGACTTAGAACTGCAAGATTATATTCTTTATGTAAATTTCTTATAAGATATTCTACCATTGGAGTCTTACCTGTTCCTCCTACACGAAGATTGCCAACACAAAGAACAAACACATCAGTAAAAGAATAGGATCGCAAAAGACCTTTATTAAATAAAAGATTTCTAATATAGGTTATTAACCAATACATATTATTAGTTTTTTATGTAAAGATAAATACCATCATAAAAAGTACGATAAGCATACAATGCTCTTTTAGCTTTTCCGCTAACTGGCAAACCTTCATAAGTCAAGAAAGTACTTTTACAATCAGGACAAACTATAAGCACATTGCTTTCATCCATTTCCACAATTCCTTTACACCCTTTGGCAACACAAGAACGTTCAAAAGCAAAAAAAGCATCAGTTGTATTTTCATAGCCTGCATTTCTCACAACAAGTATTCCTCTGTTTCCACCATGAAGATAAACCCATCCTCTACGACCTGTGTTTAAATCAAAGTATTCTGTACTTTCTGGGTCTATATACATATTTACGTAACCCCATTCGTCAAACTCATCATTACAGGAAAAGAATGAAAAGAGGACTCCGAAAAAGAATATAATATGTTTTAATCTATTAGACATGTTTTCTATTCTTCAGCTGTAAAGAAAGATGTTAGGAGTACTCTCCCTACTATCTTTAAAGATTCCTTACTAATACAGTCTATATTATCTAAGGTAGTATGCCAATGAGGGAAAAAAGAACCATTAGCAGAATTTTGTACTATATCTATTGTAGGTATCTTAGCATAACGATTTATAAATATGTGGTCATCCATTACGCTACCCTCTTGTACATCAACAAATATATTACTATATCCTAAATCCTTAGCAATCTTCCAAACGTTATTCATAACAGTTGGTGCAAAAGCCATAGAAGCATATTCTTTAGTAAAGCGTATATCTGAAGTCCCTACCATATCAAGAAGGATTCCATATTTAGCAGTATAGTAAGGAACATGGAGATTGGAAGCCCAATGCTGAGAGCCTAAACACCAATCTGTTTGGTCTTCTATATCACTTTCTGCCCATTCTGGTGTTCCTTGATCTTCTAAGTCAAAAAGGACTATATCTAAACCTTGTTTTGTGGTTTTCCCTTTTAAAAGTCTGGCTATTTCCATTAGAATACCTACTCCACTTGCTCCATCGTTTGCCCCTATTATTGCTTGCTTATGAAGAGAAGAATCTTTGTCATGATCAGCCCATAGGCGGGAATCCCAATGAGAAGAAAAGAGAACTCTCTCTGTTGCTTCCAGATTAAAAGAAGCTATAATATTTCTTCCTTTCACTTGCTCTCCATTCCATAGTTTAGAAGTAAATTCCTGCACATAAACAGTATCTGCTTTGTCCTTTAAAAAATCTATCAGCCAATCTCCACATTCTTTTGAAGCTTTACTCATTGGTGTTCTTGGACCAAAATCACATTGTCTCTTTACATAATAATAAGCAGAGTCAGCAGAAAAGTCCGGTATCTTAACATCTGCATAATTTACTGAAGATATGTCTGAGGATTCTCCCGACTTTTTTCCACAAGAGAACATCAATACACTAATAAGCGTAACAATCAAAAATCTATTCATATATCGTATTGTTTTATTTCTATTTTTTCTCCATCAAAAACAGCATAAGGACTTTCGTCTAACCAAGAACCTATATTGATATAATAACTATTGTCTTCAAGTTGTTCTTCTATAACCTTATGTCTATGTCCTAAAATAAAATAATCAATGTGTTTTGTTTTCAGATACTGTTTGCAAAACATAGTCATAGGCTCTTCAATAGTGGAACCTTTTTGGCGAGGTTTGTTGTGTGAGCCTCTGGAAGTAGAACTCCAAAAGTTAGCAATCCAAAGTCCGAACCTTGACGGAAGACAAGAGAACACAGCATTATAAAAAGGATTCTTAAATATAGAACGGAGCAGCCTATACATATAGTCTTTCTTATCTAAACCATCGCCATGCCCAAGCAAGAAAACTTTACCGTTGAAAACAAATTCTTTAGTCTTTTCTCTATGTAGAGTAATATTCATTTCCTTTGGAAAATAATCTCTTTGCCACAAGTCATGATTTCCACAAAAGAAATCCACTTTTATTCCTTTATCTGTCATCCTTGCTAACTGCCCTAAAAGTCTGACAAAGCCCTTAGGAACAACTCTTTTATATTCAAACCAAAAGTCAAAAATATCTCCTAAAAGAAAAACCTGTTTTGCATCATTCTCTATACTTTGAAGAAAACGGACAACTTTCTTCTCTCTCTCCAAAGAAGATGTCTTTCCTTTCACTCCAAGATGGAAATCTGATAAGAAGTATATGTTTCTTCTTTCTTCCATTATTGTGCTGGTGTAGTTTTTTTACTTTGCTCAAAATCTTCCATAAACTTTCTAAACTTAATTGTGTTAGGATTGTTTGGAAGAGTTTTCTCTAAACCTTGAAGAACTTGTTTATAAACTTTTTCATCTTCATAAGGATTAAACAAAGGCTGATCTACTACTTCTGAATATAAAGCAGGAAGAGTAACCAATGAGCCTATATTTTCTGAGATAAACTTTTTCAGAAATACATATTCTTCTTGTGCTATTTTCTTAAACCTTAAACGAAACTCTTTTATAAGCATAGGTTTTTGATCTTCTGAAGCATTATCATATTGTGTTTGTATTTCTTTCAACAGGTTACCTATTGCTATCTGACGCTCTGCCAACAGATGTAGTTTTTCACTCTCTGTTGAGCCTTTGATTTGATACGTTGAAGAAAAATTATTAAACTCTCCTTTTATCTTAATCTTTTCTTTCTTTGCAGGACAAAGCATTATAAAATCTTTATCAGCTTGAAGGATAAGAAGCGAAGGTTCTGTAAATATTTCCTTCTTTGAGAACCTGCCATTAGAAGAAAGATATATTGTATCTACTGTCTTAGGATTTTCACCGCTTATATCCAAAAGCACTAAATACTTATTTTCTCCTCCTTTTAATTTTCCTTTGAGTGTATATGTCTTGCCTCCTCTAAGCAAAAGGAATAATACTAAAGCAATCACTACAACTGCAAGTCCAACAAAGAAGATAAGTTTATTCTTTTTTTGTGTTTTATTGTTCATAAGTATCTATCTTATATTTATTGTTCATCAATAATAAATCCAACATCACCATTGCAGACAAATTCTCCACTATAATAGGACAACGTAAAACATGTGCCAAATCGTGTCTTCCTTCTATTTTTATTGTCTTTATTCCACAGTCTTTGTTTATCAGTTTCATTGTTGCTGGAAGAGTATATACAGGATGAAAACCTACGTAAAAAACAATATCATTGCCATTTGTTATTCCCCCATTTATTCCTCCACAATGATTAGTTGAAGTCTCTAAAACATTATTTGTTTTCTTTCCTGTCCATTGGTCTATATCTTGATTTCCTCTTCTTTCTGTCCTTTTTATTCCATCTCCCATTTCAAAACTTACAGCAGAAGGAATACTCATCATAGCCTTAGCAAGCATAGCTTGAGTTTTATAAAAAATAGGTTCTCCTAAAGAAATATGAGGATGTTGTATTCTGCAAGAAACCTTACCTCCTACGGTATCTGTGCCTTTCAGATTTTCCAATTCTCTTGCTATTTCGTCTCTTTCTTGAGGATACTGATATTTACCAATAGTTTCTACTTCCGCTCTTATTTGATAACCGTATTTTTTTAGAAACATCTTCGCCAAAGAACCTGCAACAACACAAGGGAGAAACATTCGTGCAGAAGCTTCATCTTTATATCTCAGAATATCTTCACCATATTTTTCATAATAAACATAATCCACATGAGAAGGACGAAAATAATCTTTAAACTTATCATAATCTTCCTTCCTTACATCCGTATTTCTCACTATAAACCTTATAGTAGAAGCAACTGTTTTACCTTCCTCATCAACACCTTGTTCAAAAACGACCTTGTCTTCTTCTTTTCTTTTTGTGCCGTATTGACCTGGCTTTCTTCTTTCAAGGTCTTTGCTTAGAAGTTCCTTATCAACCTTCATACCTACAGGACAACCTTCTAACAATCCTCCAACATATTCTCCATGTGAAGAACCTAATACTGTCAGTTTAAAAACTTCTCCTATGGTATTAAAAGGCTGCATATTTACTTCTCAAAAAAATGCTCTTTTAGATAGTCTTCATACTTCTTGGAAAACTCTTCATTCATCTGCTTAGGGTAACGCACCTGAGTAAATACCTGTGCCAAGTTGCTAAGGTTGTTTTCCTGCACAAAGTCCTTGTTCGTAGGATTATTCTCTATGTCTTTATACATTGCCTTTATGTTTGCATCTGTATAGTCTTTGTATTCCTCATAATGAACAATGGAAGACAAAGGCAAACGCTCAGTCATTGGAGGCATTTCTTTTGGATAGCCTATAGTAAGAGTAGTTACCGGGATGACTCCATCAGGTAAGTTCAACGCCTTAGCAATATCTTCAACCATATAATTGACTGTTCCAAGATAACATACACCTAATCCTTTTTCTTCTGCTGCACTTGCCATAGCCTGAGTACAGATAGTCGCATCAATGGTTGCTACATTAAGAAAAAGAAAATTATTCAGACTTTTATCTGCTTGGCTTATATCACACCATCTGTTAAAACGATTAACATCTACACAGACTGTCAAAACAACATCACACTCTTCCACCATAGGTTGATTAAAATGTAAAGGGGCAAGACGTTTTTTTCCCTCTTCACTTTGTGTTATTATTATGCTGTAGAGTTGCATATTCCCACAATTTGAAGCTCGCTGACCACAAGAAAGAATGTAGTTCAGTGTTTTTTCACTTATCTTTTCTGAAGTATATCTTCTTATTGTTCTTCTATCTATTGCTTTCACTGTTCTTCGTTTTTTTGTTTAGAAATCAAAACCGTTTATATATGGATTATTTGCTGCCTCGTAATCAACATCTGTTTTAGGACCGTGTCCAGAATAAATAACAGTATCCACTGGTAATGAAAACAGATTTTTTCTGATATTGCTTATCAATAAATCAAGATCTCCTCCATAAAGGTCTGTTCTTCCTATGGATTCAAAGAATACAGCATCACCGACAAATACTGCATCTTCCTCTTTAAAGTAGTAAGCAATACTTCCCGGGGCATGACCCGAAACATCCAATATCTTAAAACTCAAGTCTCCAAACCTAACCTCAGAACCATAGTCCAAAAACCTCTTTTCCACCGTTGAAAAATCTTTTTCAGGAAAACCCAACACCCCGGCAGATATTATATAATTATCAAAAACTTTTACCCCCTCCTTACTCATATATACAGGAACATTATAGTCTTCTGAGAGTTCTTTCACACCACAAAAATGGTCTAAATGAGGATGAGTAAGAAGTATTGCATGAACTTTCAAGTTGTTGTCTTTAATAAAGGTTTCTAACTCTAAGGTTTCTGCCTCTACTTTATTGCCTGGGTCTATTATAACACAATCCCTTTCCTTATTGAACACCAAATAAGTATTCTCTGCAAAATGATTAAAAACAAAATTCTTTATCATAACCATAAAAATTAAGGTTGCTCAAGGTCAATTCAACGTATCTTTCAACGCCATTAAACTCTGGGCAACCTTAAACGACTAAATATTTCTTCTACTTTACTTTTATTTTTTGTCCAACTTTTATATTGTTGCCTTTTATTCCATTTAGTTTTTTCAGCTTAGCAACAGTTGTACCATTTCTTTTAGCTATTTTATCAAGAGATTCACCTTTCTTCACCTTATGAGTAGCTGAAGCGACAGTTTTTCTTGAAGATTTTGACTTTTTCTTTGAATAAGTCTTAGCAAGTTGTCTTGATGAGGTCCCTTTTGAGTAAGTTGATTTGAAATCGGAACGAGTTATGTGATATATTTCATTTTCACATTTAAGAGTATAGTCACTAAAATCTATAAAATGCTCAGGGTTCATAGCAGCTCCAAGATAACGTATCTCCAAATGAAGATGTGGCCCTGAACTTCTTCCCGTTGAACCAACCAAACCAATGATATCTCCTGCTTTTACTCTCTGATTTTCCTTAGCATTAATCTTTGACATGTGTCCATAGTAGGTCTCCAATCCGTTGTCATGTCTTACAACAACAAGATTGCCATATCCGCCACACCATTTTGCATAACGAACGACTCCATCAAACATAGACTTGATAGGAGAACCTGTACGTAATCCTATATCAGTACCATAATGAAATCTATTTCTTCTTGGTCCAAAATGGGAAGTAAGCATTCCTTCTACAGGACAAGTAAAATATTTCTTCTGTTTTTCATTAGTAAGACGAACAGGAATAGAACCTGTCATGTTAGCATAATCAAACTTATTAAGATAATGAACTATTTTATTGTCAAAAGACGCATAAAGAATATCTTCCTCACTCTCCACTGAAGCATCTTCGCCGTATGTACCAAACTCTAATAGATTCCTATACTGATTAGTATCTCTAAATATTCCAAGTGTATAATCAGAACTTTCCTTTTCCACGTTAGTACGATTCTTCATCATTCCCCTCTCATGAACTTGAGAGAAAGCAAACAATGGTAAGCATACAAGAACCGCAAACGCTGTGTAAATCTTTGTTAAACTCATAATTTATATCCCCTTTTTCAGCCGTCAAAATTACAACTTTTTTCTAAACTGAGCAAATAATCCTATCTTTTTTTGCCTTTTTCTTTAATTCTTCTATCAGTAAAACTTATTTTTTACAAAAAAACTATTGAAAAAACACTTTTTAGACTTAATGAAAAAAGAGTTGGTTTTAAAAAATTAAAACCAACTCTTTACACCCTAAACATCAAGAGTTAAAAAATTAAAACGAAGACTTTTTTCATCAAAAGAAAATCCTCTTCAACAACAGTATCCTCAATCCCTTGATAGTGATAATAAGTGTCGTATCTGTAGCTATGGACAACGATATAAGATACTCTATCTATGACACTATCCTGATTATCCATAGTAAGACGGTTATAACTTGAAGGTCCTTCTCCTTCCCATGTGTCATATACCCATGTCTGATTTCCTTGTTTGTTTATAACTATCATCTGTCTCTTGTGCTGATAAGTTAAGAGTTATCAAACACATAATCATAATAAATATTCTTTTCATAATCATTCGTGTATTTTTATATTTTTAACTATCACATCATCATATGAAGGACCATGATCTGCCTGAGGGGCTTCATTCTCTTTAATATCAACTATTAAATCTAATTGCATTTTGTTATCGATAATATACTCTAAAGACATGTCCATATCATTTAATAATGTTTGTATAGTTTTTATATTACAAACATAATGAATGATGTCATCAGATTGCTTAATCCAGTAATGGTTTTCATATATAATTAAAATACAACTATCAATATGAGTGTTCTGCTCTATTACAGGTCCCGTACAAAAATAACATTCAAAAAAAGATTGCGAATCACAATTTTCTTCATCATCACTGCAACTAACGGTTACTAAACCTAAACTTACTACTGCAAAGAATAGAAACAATATCTTTGCGAGATTTTCTAATTTCTTCATTTTTTATATATTTATGTTATTTTTCCTATACACTTAAAGGCTTTTCGGAATCCTCCTTTTTATTTAAACGTTTTTTAAACACGCTTTATTTTGCTTTGCAATAAATTTTAACTGCTATTCATATTTCCTCCTTTCTTAATAGCTTATATATAGTAAGACGCAGAAAAGGAAAAAAACTTGCAGACAAAAATCAATTATTTTTTCAAAAAGTTTTTAATCTATTGATTCTCACTAAGAAAATTTTTGTTTTTTTGATATATTTCACAAAAAAAACGAGGAGTTTTTGTTCTCCTCGTTGTATTTTACATAAATCTTAGTAAAACAAGACTTATTTCTTTTCTATGAAAATATAAACATAGTATGATTGAGAGGATGATCGGATTTTATTAAAAACGCTACGGTCGCACCGTCCGATTATCGGCTTCTTTTCTTGATTACTCTCCTCGGCAGGCAGGATGTCTTGTTCATCCATTGGTGCATAGGTAAGACCTATCCTGTCATTCGCAAGAGTATATACTTCCTGTGCCATATAGATTGTTGAGACGCTGCTTTTGTTGAGTGCATTGAGGAAACTACTATGAGAACCATACATCTTTTCTCCAGAATTGTAGGTTAATAAAACTCCATTATACCCTGCTGATGAATAGACTTTTTGCAAAGCAGAAGAATAGGCGTTGAAGACGTTTAGCAGTTCTGATTTGCTTTCATCCGGGATATAATAATGCAAAGATTTGATTGTATTGTTGGTATTATCCACACAAAGATGGAAAACAACAGTTCCTCCGTCATTTACTTTCATATACACAACTTTGTCCTCAGTCTGAGTTATTGCAGTTTGTGAATACCGTTCAAAACCTTTGGACTCCAAAAACGCCGTTACGTTGTCAATACTGCCCGCCTCATAAAGACTCTTCAGTGTCTCATACTCTACATAATAAGCATTGCTTACATGTTTTGTAGTCTCTTCGTCTGAATCACTGCATGCAGTGAATAACAATCCTATACAAAGGACTCCGATAAAAAACTTTACTCTTTTCATTTCTTATAATGTTTTATTTGTTTATTTATATTTCTTTTATCGTATAACAATTAAAGACCCCAAAAGTTACATTTAACTATCAATTCTTAAGAATTTTTCCTCCTTTCTATTACAATCTAATCTTTAGAAACAAAGAAGTTATAGAGCTAAATATAATCCTGTTTTCTGGTGTTTGATAAAGCTTTATCTGAGAAGGTAAATCCTTTGACTGTAAATATCCCTCCACTATTTCCTCCTTTGCTCCAATAGTAAGGTTATTCACATCAAAGCCTAAGCCTATTCCGAATTTTATATAAGCACCAAGTCTATGAAAACTATCCAAGTCCAACGAATTATACCTTATACATTCAGAAGAAGCTAAAAGACCTGCACCTATCGTATAGTTTATAAATAGTTTTTCCTGTACAGGTAATTTATTTTCAGACAATAAACCAAGACCATAAATACTTATGGATTCTCTTAAAGTATTGTCGTACTTGGCTTCTATAGATGAAAGTGATAATTCCAAAGCAAAAAATCTCTTTGAATTATTAAAACCTAACAGACAATTGTATCTCATAGAAGAAAAATCATTCTGATTGTAATCTATCATAGAGATTCCAGACCTGCCCAAAAAGTTTTGAACACCTAAGTCCACAGCCATAGAAAACCTATAACCGTCATTCTTTTCTTGTGCTACTGCTATTATGGAAAGTAATAGAACTGCAACTAAAACTATTCTCTTTTTCATATTAAAATAAAGGATTACACATAGGTTAAAGTTTTGTTAATATACGCAGCAGATAAGAAATCATACCATGTATTTGTTTTATTCAAAAATGCTCCATACCAATATGAAAAACTATACTTAAACATTGTTATGTTATATAAATTGAAGAGTATTGACGTATCTCCACTTTCATATTGCTTTATTAAATCATTTTCCCATTCACATAAATAAAACATTATAGAATCATAGTTATTATAACGGAAGACTATTTGCTTTATAGAATCATTGATAGGGAAATCTTCTATACTCATATTATCTACTGTTGTGTTTATATCACAAGTTAAAGTACTGTCGTCTATATTTATTCTATAATCATCTTTTAGAATATTTACTGAAATAGAAATTAGACTATCACTTATTTTTCTAAGAGAAGATGTTGAAATATAATTCTCTTTAATCAATGTATCTAATTCCGACTTTATACTATCCCCCATTTTATCCAAAATTTCATTGTGCAGTTCCCCAAAAATATTAAAAGGGTTTTTGTTATTAGTATAATGCACACCTTTCTTGTTTATTTCTAAACTTCTAAAATCTTCTTCATCATTACAACTTGTAAATATTGTTATGCTTATTGCTATTGCCATAAATAATATGGCGAGTTTTTGTATTTTCATCTTTTATAATTATTTTTTTCCTACTCTTTAAAGGCTTTTCGGAATCCTCCTTTTGTTTTTAAGCGTTTTTTAAACACGCTTTATTTTGCTTTGCAATAAATTTTAACTGCTATTCATATTTCCTCCTTTCTTAATAGCTTATATATAGTAATACGCAAAAAGGGTAAAAACTTGCAGTTAAAAATCAATTATTTTTTCAAAAAGTTTTTAATCTATTGATTCTCACTAAGAAAAATTTTTGTTTTTTTTAAAAGAAAATGAACAATAAACTTTTATTCGTTGATAACTTTTTTCGTCTATGAACTTCTTTTTTTAATAAACATTCTTTAATAGACATTCTTGTACATTCGTGCGAAGCACGTTTAACCTACCCTATTCGCCAAGTATCAATTCAAATGTTTTTGTTTTTGGTTCTTTTCCTAAAAAGAACGCTTCTTTTGGTTCTATTTTCTTCTAAAGAAAATGAACAATAAAAATTATTCTTTGATAACTTTCTTGGTTGCTTGTCCGCTGTTGGTTAGGACTTTTATTAGGTATGTTCCTGTTGGATAGTTCTCCAAATTGATTTGGTAGTTATATGCATTTACTTCTTTTTCAAGCAAGCGTTTGCCTTGTTCATCAAAGACTTGCAGACTCTTTATCTTATATCCGCAGTTGATATTCACTTCTTGTTTTGTCGGATTTGGAAAAACATGAGTAAATTGTGAAATATCTCTTGTTTCATTCAACCCAACTCCATGCCATTCCTCTGCATTTGGATTATACTCCCCAAGTATCGGAAACAAATAAATCATGGTAATAAATGAAGACACATCTGCGGCATAATTATGGGTCGCATCATAAGTTTGAAAAGGTAACCAAGAAACTTGCTTGCACTCCCTTCTTAATGGCAACATATTGGAATGGTATGTCAACATATCATGCTCACAAAATATAGTCGCATAGACATTCGAAGTAAAAGATACTTTAGACGCATTTTCCCGATCCAGCACACTATCAGGAGTATGGTACACAACATAAAATTTTCCATTCATATTTATTGCAGAATCAAAAAATACTTCTGTATAATGAGGAGTAATATGACTATATATAAATCTACCTGTGGTATCAGAAACATCTACGCTACGAATAACCTCGGTAAGAGTGGAATCCCAAATCTCTAAATAAAACTTACCATCGGCAAAATATGTCTGAGAGCTAATGTATTTATCAGAACTATTTTCTATATATCCTGATACCCCGACAATAGTTATAGTTGTATCACTACTAAAAGGCTGTGCAAAATCAGCTAAAAAATTAACATTAAACAACAAATGATATTCCTCTGTAGTCCAGGACGAATGAGCCAAAGACGTTAGACCTGAAGAGTGTGTCAACATTAAATACCCCCTATTCCAAAGAGACATATAATCCAAAAATCCTGTTTCGTATTCAGTTGGAAACACATCTAAGCTTATATCTGCACAATTATCCATTATCTCGGGTAAAAGATATTGACTCTCATAATGTCTAAGATTTAAACTATCCAAATTATACATCCAATATCCTTGACTATACAAACTGAATGCAACCAGCAGTAAATTTACTGTTAAAATAAATATTCGTTTCATAGTTGTTACTTTTTAAATTGTTATTTTTTAATTATTATTTCTAAAACTAATCAGAGCAAGGAATAAATAATGGTGTAGAAGAAGCAGTACAAGGTATGATATTAAG